>JADZAI010000114.1 GCA_020852655.1 Alphaproteobacteria bacterium | reverse complement strand
GGCCGCGGCCGATCGGGATCAGCGCGTCGATCGCCTTGAGGCCGGTCGCCATCGGCTCGTGCACCGACTTGCGCGGAATGATGCCCGGCGCCTTCACGTCGACGCGGCGGCGTTCGGTCGCCTCGATCGGGCCCTTGCCGTCGATCGGGTTGCCCAGCGGGTCGACGACGCGGCCGAGCAGGCCCTTGCCGACCGGAACGTCCACGATGGCGCCCGTGCGCTTGACCGTGTCGCCTTCCTTGATGTCGCGGTCGTTGCCGAAGATCACGACGCCGACATTGTCGGTTTCGAGGTTCAGCGCCATGCCCTTGATGCCGCCGGGGAACTCGACCATCTCGCCCGCCTGGACGTTGTCGAGGCCGTAGATGCGCGCGATGCCGTCGCCCACCGACAGCACCTGGCCGACTTCGCTGACTTCAGCTTCGGTGCCGAAATCCTTGATCTGCTTCTTCAGAATGGCCGAGATTTCGGCGGCTTGGATGTTCATTGTCTCAGGCCTCGGTCAGCACGGTCTTGAGTGAGTTGAGTTTCGTCCTGAGGGACGAGTCGATCATGCGCGAACCGACCTTCACGATCAGTCCGGCGATAAGGGATTGGTCGACCGCGACCGACAGCCGCGGTTCCTTGCCGTAGGCGGTGCGGAGCGTTGCCTTGAGATCGGCGATCTGCGCGTCGCTGAGCGGTTGTGCGCTCGTGACGGAGGCTTCGATCTCGCCGCGCTGCCTGGCGAGCAGGCGGCCGAACGAGCGGCCGATATTCGCCAGCATAAAGAGGCGGCGGTTCCGCGCGACGAGCGCGATGAACTTCTTGGTCAGGTCGCTTGCGCCGGCCTTCTCCAGGATTTCGGCCATCGCCAAGCCCTGCTGCTCGCGGCTGTAGATCGGCGACTTGACCAGCCGCTCCAGGTCGGCGCTTTCGGCGATCAGCTTGCCGAGGCCTTCGATATCGGCGGCGACGGCGTCGAGCACGCCTTCCTCGTTCGCCAGCTCGAACAGCGCCTGCGCATAGCGGTCGGCGGCGAGAGTGGAAGCGGCTTTGGCGGCGGCCAAGAGGCGGAACTCCGTTTATGCGCGGGCCGGACGGCCGCGCGGGTTATCGTTTTCCGGCGCCCCATTTCGCCTGGGCGGCCGGTCATCAAGGTCCACGACGACGGGAAAGCAGCGTCTGTGTGCGCGTGTTTCGGAGGCGAAATGTCGCACCCGCCCCCGTGTGCGCGCGTGCCTCTAGCACGCGCCTTTTGCGGGCGCAACAACCCGTTAAGTCATTGAACGAGATAGGCCATTCGCGGTTCGCGGAACTCCTGGGACGGGCCGGCGAGCAGCCCCGCGATGGTCCGTGCGACGATGATTCCGGCAATCCCGGTGCGCCGCGCGCTGGCGGCCGCCTTGACGATTACGCCCACGCCAGCCGCCGCCAGGGCGAGGCGACGACCATCAGGGATATGTCGTCGCACCTCAGGTCTGCGATACTCGCAAGGATCAGGATCGCCGCGCCAGAACGGCGCCATGTCCGCAAGCAGCAGCACTGACGGCCTGGACCATCCTTTGGCGCCGTCGTCACGGTTGCCATTTACGCTCGCCGCCGCCGTGATAGCATCCGCCCGGATCTGCGGTAGATTGCCCGCAACACAGACACATCACGACCGGTGCCTTACACCGGCCGCCAGCGGATTTTCCCCATAGGCGAAAACGGAGAGGAACCAAGCCAATGAGTGCCATCGCAAAGACCACCGGCCGGTCGAGCTTCCAGCTCAGCCCCCAGGACGAGATGAATGACCTTCGCATGTCCGAGAAGGCTCTGCCGCTCTACAATCAGGTGAGGGACTTCATCCGCGAAGTCGTGAATCCGGCGAGCGAGGAATATGAGCGCCTCGGCCATGGCCGCCCCGATCCGTGGAAATACGCGCCCGGACAGCTCGAGGCGCTCGAGCGGGCCAAGGACGAAGCGAAGAAGCGCGGCCTGTGGAACTTCTTCCTGCCGGATGCGGAGACCGGCGAGGGCCTGACCAATCTCGACTACGCGTATATCGCCGTCGAGCTCGGCAAGAACCGCATGGCCTCGGAAGCCATGAACTGCTCGGCGCCCGACACCGGCAACATGGAAGTGCTCGAGCGCGTGGGGACGCCGGAGCAGAAGGAGATGTGGCTGAAGCCGCTGCTCGAGGGCAAGATTCGCTCGGCCTTCTGCATGACCGAACTGAATTCGGCGTCGTCCGATGCGCGCAACGTGAACACCCGCGCCGTGCTGCACGGCAACGAGTACATCATCAACGGCGAGAAGCACTACATCTCCGGGGCCGGCGATCCGCGCTGCAAGGTGATGATCACCATGGTGCAGACCGACCCCAACGCGCCGGGCCACCTGCAACAGTCGCAGATCCTCGTGCCGATGGACACGCCCGGACTGGAGATCATCGGCGGCCAGGAAGTCTTCGGCGATCCCGACGCCCCGCACGGCCACATGCATCTGCGCTTCAACAATGCCCGCGTGCCGAAGGAGAACATCCTGCTCGGCGAAGGGCGCGGCTTCGAGATCAGCCAGCTCCGCCTCGGTCCCGGCCGCATCCATCACTGCATGCGCGCCATCGGCTCGGCGGAGCGGGCGCTCGACCTGCTCGTCTCGCGCGGCATGACGCGCACCGCCTTCGGCAAGCCGCTGGTGCAGCTCGGCGGCAACATTCAGATCATCTCCAAGGCGCGTATCGACATCGAGGCGATGCGCCTGATGGTGCTGAAGGCGGCGCGTGCCATGGACGTGCTCGGCAACAAGGAAGCGCGCGTCTGGATTCACATGGTGAAGGCCATGGTGCCCGAGCGCGTCTGCCAGATCATCGACCAGGCGATCCAGATGCACGGCGCCCTCGGCGTCTCGCAGCATACCCCGCTCGCCCGCATGTACGCCCAGACCCGCACGCTGCGCATCGCGGACGGCCCGGACGAGGTGCACCACATGGTGGTCGGCCGCAACGAGCTTCAGCAGCACCGCGGCACGATCGAGGACGACAAGGGCGCCTCTGCGGCCGTGTTCCGCAACTAGGCCTGCGTCACATCGGATAAGCGAAGGGCCGGCAGCGCGCCGGCCCTTTTGCTTTGGCGCGGTGCTCAGCTCAACAGGAGCACCTGCCCGACGGGAAATTCCTGTTCATCCAATCGGTCGCGCCGGAGACCGAGGTGTCCTCGTGCAACCGGCAGACATCCGAGCCGCGGCGCGCCTTCATCTGCGCCAGGTCCCATTGCTCGACGCTGGTTTTGTCGTCGATGCAGTAGACCCAGTATTTCTGGACGTCCTGGACCGGCT
This sequence comes from Alphaproteobacteria bacterium, assembly GCA_020852655.1. Classification (GTDB taxonomy): domain Bacteria; phylum Pseudomonadota; class Alphaproteobacteria; order Micropepsales; family Micropepsaceae; genus JADZAI01. Next base: position 21,213 of record JADZAI010000114.1, on the reverse strand, counting down.
CGACCGGTCGCCGCGCCACGTGCGCCGGCTGCATGCCGTAAGCCAGCACGATGGCCGCGAGCACGCCCGACGTAAGGATATACATGGTCTCTCCCGATCTTTCGGAGCGAACCTAGAGGGCGCGGCTGAACCGCCTCTGAACTTGCCATCTTCCGTTGTGATCGCCGTCGCCTTGATCCCGCCGCAAATGCGCGTAAACACAGGACCGCTCACCGGAGGACTTTCAGATGACCGACAGGACCGAAGCCAATCCCTTCGCCCTCCTGTCTTGCGTGGTCATCGATGCCTGTTTCCCTCCGAGCCCTTTCCTACACGACGCCTGACGACACCAGGCTCTTCGACGCGCTCGACCTGAGCTTCGGCGCCGAGCGCACCGGCCTCGTCGGCCGCAACGGTGCCGGCAAGTCCACGCTGCTGCGCCTGATTGCCGGCGAACTTCAACCGGCGTCGGGCGAGATTTTGCGCGCCGGCGAAGTGCGCCTCCTGCGCCAGGCCGTCGCAGTTCCCGGCGAGATGACCGTCGCCGATGCCTTCGGCGCGCGCGAAGCCCTGGCACGCCTTGCGCGGTTGGAAGCCGGCGAAGGCTCGCTGGACGATGCCGGCGAGGCCGACTGGGCGCTTCCGGCGCGTCTCGATGACGCGCTCGCCGCCGTCGGTCTCGAAGGCATGGAACAGGAGCGGCGCGTCACGACTCTCAGCGGCGGTCAGCGCACGCGCCTCGACCTCGCGGCGCTCACCTTCGATGCGCCCGACACGATCCTGCTCGACGAGCCGACCAACAATCTCGACCGCGAGGGCCGGTACGCCGTCGCAGAGCTGCTGCGTGGGTGGCGCGGCACGGCGATCGTCGCAAGTCACGACCGTGAATTGCTGCGGCACATGGACCGCATCGTCGAAATCTCCGGTCTCGGCGTGCGCATCTATGGCGGCGGCTTCGACCTCTACGCCGAGCGCAAGGCCGAAGAACGCGCCCTGGCAGCACAAAGCCTCGCGACCGCCGAGCGCAATCTCCGCAGCGTCGACAGGCAGATCCAGTCCGCGCGCGAGAAGAAGCAGAAGCGCGATGCCGCCGGCGCCCAGCGTGCCGCGCGCGGCGGCGCGCCGCGCATCCTGCTCGGTGCCATGAAGCGGCGCGCCGAAGTCAGCGCCGGCAAGGGAAGCGATCTCGCCGAACGCCAGCGCGGCGAGGCCGCCGAGGCGCTGGAGGCAGCCCGCGCCCGGGTCGAGCGCATACGGCAGCTCCATGTCGACCTGCCCGGTGCCGCGGTCGCGAACGGCCGCAAGGTGCTCGCCTTCGATCGCGTGACGGCTGGCTACGACACCGCCGCGCCGGTCGTGCGCGACCTCTCGTTCGAGATCGTCGGGCCGGAGCGCGTTGCCCTCACCGGCCCCAACGGCTCAGGCAAGACGACGGTGCTGCGTCTCGTCACTGGCGCACTCCAGCCTATGGCCGGCGATGTGCGCCGCGGCGTGCCGGTCGCGATGCTGGACCAGCATGTCGAAATCCTCGACGCGAGCGAGACCATTCTCGCCAACTTCCGCCGCCTCAACCCCGGCGACACCGACAATGCCTGCCGCGCCGCGCTTGCCCGCTTCCTCTTCCGCAACGAAGCGGCGCTGCGTGTCGTCGCGACGCTGAGCGGCGGCGAGCGCCTCCGCGCCGGCCTCGCCTGCGTCCTCGGCGGCACCAAGCCGCCCGGCCTCCTCATCCTCGACGAACCCACCAACCACCTCGACCTCGACTCCATCGCCGCCATCGAATCCGGCCTCGCCGCCTATGACGGCGCCCTGCTGGTCGTCAGCCACGACGATGATTTCCTGGACGCCATCGGCGTCGAACGCCGGATCGCTCTCAGATGAAGCTCTGCGGGTCGACGTCCACGGCGAGGCGGACCTTGTTCGGCGGCGGGCAGGCGGCGATCCATTCCCGAACGAAATCCTGGATGCGGAAATTGCGTGTCGTCTTGACGAGGAAGCGCAGCCGCGTGCGGCCGCGCAGCCGCGCCATCAGCGCCGGCGCCGGTCCCCAGACCGTGGCGCCCTCGGCACGCGGCGCCGCGCGCGCCAGCGCATCGGCATAGGCTTCGATCGCCGCCTCGTCGGCGCTCGACAGGATCAGCGCCGCGAAGCGCCCATAGGGCGGGAAGCCGAGCCGCTCGCGGTCCGTCGCCTCCAGCTTCAGGAAGCGGTCGCGGTCGCCCGCCGCGATCGCCTGCATCAGGCGATCCTCGGGTTGATGCGTCTGGAGAAGCGCCCGCCCCGGCTTCGCATGACGCCCGGCGCGGCCCGCCACCTGGTGGAGCAACTGGAAGGTCCGCTCGCGCGCCCGCGGGTCGCCGCCGGAGAGGCCGAGATCGGCGTCCACCACGCCCACCAGGGTAAGGTTCGGGAAATTGTGCCCCTTCGCCACGATTTGCGTGCCGATGAGGATGTCGATGCCGCCCTCGGCCATCCGCTCCAGCGCTTCCTGGGTCTGCTTGGGACCATGCAGCACGTCGGACGAGGCGATCGCGACGCGCGCTTCGGGCCAGAGCTGCATCACCTCCTCCGCGATGCGCTCGACGCCAGGCCCCGACGAGGCGATTGCATTCACCGCATGGCACTTCTCGCATTCGCGCGGCTTCGGCCGTTCGAAACCGCAGTGATGGCAGGCGAGCTTGGCGCGGAAGCGATGCTCGACCAGCCACGCCGAACAATTCGGGCACGCGATGCGGTGGCCGCAGCTCTGGCAGATATTCAGCGGCGCATAGCCCCGCCGGTTGAGAAACAGCAGCGCCTGTTCCTTGCGCGCGATGGTCTCCTCGATCGCCCCCTCCAGCGCAGGCGAGAGAAAGCGCTGCGATGGCGGCTTGTCGCGCCTGAGATCGACCAGTTCGATCGTCGGCAGCACCGCAGGTCCGAAACGCGCCGGCAGCGTCAGATGACGATAGCGCCCCTGCTCGGCATTGGCCCAGCTCTCCAGCGACGGCGTCGCCGACGCCAATACGACCGGGCAATGCCCCATGCGCGCCCGCATCACCGCCATGTCGCGCGCGTTGTAGATGACGCCGTCCTCCTGCTTGTAGGCGGCGTCGTGCTCCTCGTCGGCGATGATGAGGCGGAGATCGGGATACGGCAGGAACAGCGCCGAGCGCGCGCCGACCACGACACGAGCGTCGCCCAGCGCGACCTGCCGCCAGGCGCGCGAGCGGTCAGTCGACTTCACGTCGGAATGCCATTCGGTCGGCCGGCACCCGAAGCGCGCCTCGAAACGCTCCATGAACTGCACGGTCAGTGCGATCTCGGGCAGCAGGATCAGCACCTGCCCACCCTCGCGCACGACGGCAGCGACGGCCTCGAAATAGGTCTCCGTCTTGCCCGACCCCGTCACGCCGTCCAGCAGCGTCGCCGAGAAGGTGCCGAGCGATGCGATCATCGCATCCGCCGCCGTTCGCTGCGCCTCGGAAAGGGTCACGCGCGCATAGTCCGGCTCAGGACATGGCGGTGCGCCATAGACCGGCACCTCGATCGGTTCGAGCGCCCCGGCCTCGATCAGGCCCTTCACGGCCGAGACGCCGACGCCGGCCAGCTCCGCGAATTCCGCCGGCGCCCGCGCCATACCGTCGGCGGCGGCCTGGAGGCTGCGCTGGCGCTGCGGCGTCGTGCGCACCGGCTCCAGCGCGCCGCGGCGATAGAGCGTCTTCGTGCGCGGCGGCACCAGCGCATCGCCGCCGCGCAGGCAGAGCGACAGGACCGCTCCCTTCGGCGCGATCACATAACCCGCCATCCAGTCCACGAAATCCGTCAGCACCGGCGGCAGCGACGGCACCTCGAAGCGTTCGGAAACCGCCTTCAGCCGCTCCGGCGCGACCTCCCCCGTCCCCGACCCCCAGACCACACCCAGCACTTCTCGCCGCCCGAGCGGCACGGCAACGATGTCACCGCGCTTGAGATCGTGGCCGCCATTCGCGTAATCGAACGGTCCCGGCGCGCCGCTGGGCAGCAGCACGCTGACACTCTCCCCCGGCGGCTGGTCGAACAGGCTCATCGGCCCACAAGTGGGACGGGACGAACCGGGAACGCAAGAGGCTCGCCATGAAGTTCTTCGTCGACACCGCCGACATCGTCGACATCGCCGACCTGGCCGAAACCGGCCTGCTCGACGGCGTCACCACCAACCCCTCGCTGATCGCCAAGTCCGGACGGAAGTTCCTGGACGTCATCGCCGAAATCTGCGCCTTCGTCTCCGGCCCGGTCAGCGCCGAGGTGACCGCCCTCGACACTGCGACCATGCTGAAGGAAGCCAGGGTCCTGCGCCGCATCGCCTCCAATGTGGCGATCAAGGTTCCCCTGACCTGGGACGGTCTCAAGGCCTGCAAGGCGCTCACCGACGACGGCGCGATGGTCAACGTCACCCTCTGCTTCACCGCCAACCAGGCGCTGCTCGCGGCGAAGGCCGGCGCGACCTTCATCTCACCCTTCATCGGGCGGCTGGATGACATCGGCCAGGACGGCATGCAGCTCATCCGCGACATTCGCCGCATCTATGACAACTATCCCCATCTGAAGACCGAGATCCTTTCGGCCTCGATTCGAAACGCCGACCATGTGACCCAGGCCGCGCTGGCCGGGTCCGACGTGGCGACGGTGCCGCCGTCGGTGCTGCGCGATCTCGTCAAGCATCCGCTGACCGACAAGGGGCTCGATGCCTTCCTCGCCGACTGGAAGAAGACCGGCCAGAGCGTTCTTTAACGCGGCTTAACCCTGCCGGCGGAGAGTCGCGCCATGAACGGCGCCCAGTTGCTCGCCCAATGGCTGACCTATCTCGCGACCGAGAAACGCGCGAGCCCGCGCACTGTCCGCGCCTATGGCGATGACGTCGAGCGCTATCTGGACTTTCTCGTCGCACATCGCGGCGAGATTCCGACCGCCGAGACGCTGGGCGCCCTGACGGCGGCTGATCTGCGCGCGCATATGGCGGCACGCCGGGGCGAGGGCCTGGGCTCGCGTTCGTTGGCGAGAAACCTCGCCTCCATCCGTGCCTTCCATCGCTTCCTCGAACGACGCAAGGCGGTAAAGAACGCCGCGGTCATGTCCGTTGCGGCACCCAAGCAGCCGAAGACCCTGCCGCGCCCGCTGCGCACCGAGGAGGCCAGGCTGACGCTGGACGAGGCCGGAGCGACCGGCCGCGGCCTGCCCGGCCTGCCCTGGGAGCGCGCCCGTGACGAAGCCGTGCTGACGCTCCTTTACGGCGCGGGCTTGCGTATTTCCGAGGCGCTCGGCCTGACCGGCGCCGACGCGCGGACCACCTCCGGCCTGCGCATTAAGGGCAAGGGTGGCAAGGAGCGGATCGTACCGCTCCTGCCGGCCGTGCGGGCCGCCATCGCCCGCTACACCCAGCTCTGCCCCCATCCTATCGAGGCCGCAGGACCGCTTTTCCTCTCCAAGACCGGCAAGGCGCTTGGGCCACGGCCGATCCAGAAGGTCATGGAGACGTTGCGCATCCAGCTCGGGCTCGGCCCCCGCGCGACACCGCACGCGCTGCGCCATTCCTTCGCGACGCATCTTCTTCAGAATGGGGGCGATCTGCGCGCCATTCAGGACCTGCTGGGCCACGCGTCCCTCTCCACGACACAGCGCTATACCGCAGTCGACGACGCCAGGCTTCTCGCCGCCTACGACGCCGCGAGAGGATAGCGCGTAGGCGTCAGGGGATCTTCCGCGTCGCCCAGATCATCACGCCGGTCGTGCCGGCCAAGGCGCAGAAGGTCAGCGCCTGAGCGACGAGTTGCGAGCGGGTCCGGTGCAGGAAATCCGGATAACCATATGTCACCAGCAGATAGCCGGCGAGAATGACGATCGCGAATGCCGCGATATGGGCCACGAGACGCATGGGACGGATACTCCCGGCAATCGGTAGCAAAAACCTAAACGCTGGGAGCAAAAACCGCAGAGAATTGTTCCCGCATCAGGAGAAGCCAGTCCGAAGCGCCCTCGCACCCGCCGCCGCGCTCCACAAAGCCGTGCTGCGCATAAAACGCGCGCGCGTGTTCATTTCGGATCTCAACCTTGAGGCTCAGCGGGGCCGGCGCGATCGCTCCGGCGGCTTCAAGCAGTCCGGCACCGATGCCTCGGCCCTGCCAGGCCGGCGCCACATACAGGGAATGCAGGAAGGCGGTCGGCTCATACAGGGCAGCAACGCCGACGACGGCGCTGCCGGCAACGGCAACGAGCACCGTCTCTTCCTCGGCCTGCTTCAGGAAGCCGGCGGCCGTGTTCGCTTCGGGCGGCAGCCAGTGCAGCGTCGCCCGGGCAACGCGTTCGAACAGCGCCGCCACCTCCGCCATTTCCTCCGGCCGGGCGCGCCGGACGGCGAAGCGGGCGCCTCTCACATCTGGGTCGCGCGGTTGTCGACCGCCATCGCGGCCTGGCGCACCGCTTCAGGCAGCGTCGGATGGGCATGGCAGGTCCGCACGATGTCCTCGGATGAAGCGCCGAACTCCATCGCCACGGCAACTTCCATGATCAGGTTGCCGGCTTCCGGTCCCACGATGTGGCAACCGAGCACGCGGTCGGTCCTGGCATCCGCGATGACCTTCACCGAACCGTCCTTCTCGGCGATCGTCTTGGCGCGGGCGTTGGCGGTGAAGGGGAATTTGCCGACCTTGTAGGCGATGCCGGCGGCCTTCACCTCTTCCTCGGTCTTGCCGACGCTCGCGACCTCCGGCCACGTGTACACGACCGACGGAATGACGTCGTAGTTCACATGCCCCGCCTTGCCGGCGATGAGCTCGGCGACGGCCATCGCCTCGTCCTCGGCCTTGTGCGCCAGCATCGGCCCGGTGGTGACGTCGCCGATAACCCAGATGCCGGGCACGCTGGTGCGGCCATGGCCGTCGGTCTCGACGCGCCCGCGTGCATCGACCTTCACGCCGGCTTCCTTGGCGCCGAGGCCTTCGATGTAGGGCCGACGGCCGATGCAGACGAGCAGCACATCGGTTTCCAGCGTCTCGGCCGCGCCCCCTTTGGCGGGTTCGATCGTGACGGACACGCCGTTGGCGCCGGTATCGGCCTTGGTCACCTTCGACGACAGGCGGAATGTGATGCCCTGTCGTGTCAGGATACGCTGGAAGTCCTTGGCGATCTCCGCGTCGACGCCCGGCACGATGCGGTCGAGGAATTCGACGCAGGTGACCTCCGCGCCGAGGCGGCGCCACACCGAGCCGAGCTCGAGCCCGATGACGCCGGCGCCGATGACAACCAGGCGCTTGGGAACCTCCGCAAGCGACAGGATGCCGGTCGACGACACGATCGTCTTCTCGTCGATCGTGACGCCGGGCAGCGGCGTGACCTCGGAGCCGGTCGCGATGACGATGTTCTTCGTCTCCAGAATCTCGGTCTTGCCGTCGGCGCCGGTGACTTCGACCTTGCCCGCGCTGACGATACGGCCGGTGCCGAAATACGGATCGACCTTGTTCTTCTTCAGCAGGAAGGCGACGCCCTTTACGAGCTGATCGACCGTCTTCTCCTTGTGGCCCATCATGCCGGGGAGATCGAGCTCGACGGTCGCCTTGATGCCGAGCCCGGCGAAATGCTTCTGCGCCTCCTCATAGCGCTGCGAGGCATGCAGCAGTGCCTTCGAGGGGATGCAGCCGACATTGAGGCATGTGCCGCCGAATGCCACCGCACCGCCGGACGCGCGCTTCTCGATGCACGCCGCCTTCAGGCCGAGCTGGCCCGCACGGATCGCGGCGTTGTAGCCGCCGGGGCCGCCGCCGATGACGACGACATCGTAGGGTCCGGCCATGGCTCAGACTTCTAGCAGCAGGCGGACGGGATTTTCGAGCGCTTCCTTGACGCGCACCAGGAAGGTCACCGCCTCCTTGCCGTCTACCATCCGGTGGTCGTAGCTGAGCGCGAGATACATCATCGGCCGGATCACGACCTGGCCGTTCAGCGCGATCGGACGGTCCTGGATCTTGTGCATGCCCAGCACGCCGGACTGCGGCGCGTTGAGGATCGGCGACGACATCAGCGAGCCGTAGACGCCGCCGTTCGAGATCGTGAACGTCGCGCCCTGCATGTCCTCGATCTTGAGCTTGCCCTCGCGCGCCTTGGCGCCCAGCTCGGCGATGCCCTTCTCGATGTCGGCGAAGCCCTTGGTGTCGGCATCGCGCAGCACCGGCACGACGAGTCCCTTGTCGGTGCCGACGGCGACGCCGATATCGTAGTAGTTCTTGTAGATGATGTCGTCGCCGTCAATCTCGGCGTTGACGGCGGGGATTTCCTTCAGAGCGGCGACGCAGGCCTTCACGAAGAAGGACATGAAACCGATGCGCACGCCGTGGCGCTTCTCGAAGCCGTCCTGATGCTGCTTGCGAAGCGCCATGATCTCGGTCATGTCGGCTTCGTTGTAGGTCGTCAGCATCGCGGCAGTGTTCTGGGCCTCCTTCAGCCGCTTCGCGATCGTGGCGCGCAGGCGCGTCATCTTCACGCGCTGCTCGCGCTCTGTGGTGGGGCGCGGCGCGTGCGGCGCCGGGGCCTCTGCGCCCGCCTTCACCTGGCTCGCGACGGCGTCGAGGGCGGCGAGGACGTCGCCTTTCGTATGCCTGCCATCCTTGCCGCTCGCCTCGACCTTCGAAAGGTCGATCCCGGTTTCGGCGACGATCCGATCGACCGCCGGTCCGCTCGGCTTCGCCTCCGCCGGCGCTGCTGTGGCCGCTTCGGGCTTCGGCGGCACCGGCTTCGCTTCCGCCGCAGGCTTCGGCGCCTCCGGTGGCTTCGCGGCCGTCGCACCCGCACCGACTTCGATCGACCCGATCACCGAACCCGGCGCGACCGAGCCGCCCTCGTTGACCGCGATGGCGGTGAGCACGCCGGCCTGCGGCGCGGGCACCTCGACCGTGACCTTGTCGGTCTCGAGTTCGGCGAGCACCTCGTCGGCAGCGACGGCGTCACCGACCTTCTTGAACCATTTTGCGATGGTCGCTTCGGTGACGCTCTCGCCCATGTTGGGCACGGTGATGTCGGTCATGCGTGATCCGTCTTCATTCCGGGTCAGGTCTGAGGCGTCAGACTTTCAGCGCCTCGTCGAGGAAGGATTTGAGCTCGGCCGCGTGGGTGGAGCTGAGGCCGGTTGCCGGCGACGCCGCGGCGGCACGGCCGGCATAGCGGGCGCGCCTGGCCATCGAGCCGGTCTTGATCAGCGACTGCTCCAGCCACGGCTCGATATAGGTCCAATAGCCCATGTTTTTCGGCTCCTCCTGGACCCACATCACGTCGGCCTGCCGGAAGCGCATCAGTTCGCGCTCCATCGCATCCTCGGGGAAGGGATAGAGCTGCTCGACGCGGATGATCTGGACGTCGTCGATGCCGCGCTTCTCGCGCTCCTCGAAGAGGTCGTAATAGACCTTGCCGGTGCACAGGATGACGCGGCGGATATCCTTGTCCGCCTTCAGCTTCACCGACGAGCCGGGCCGCATCTCGGCATCGTCCCACAGCAGGCGATGGAACGAGGTGCCCGTCGCCATCTCGACGAGGCCCGAGACGCAGCGCTTGTGGCGCAGCAGCGACTTCGGCGTCATGACGACCAGCGGCTTCCTGTGATTGCGCCGGATCTGGCGGCGCAGCGCGTGGAAATAATTCGCCGGCGTCGAGATATTCGCCACCTGCATGTTCTTTTCGGCGCAGAGCTGGAGGAAGCGTTCGGGCCGGGCGCTCGAATGCTCCGGTCCCTGCCCTTCGTAGCCGTGCGGCAGCAGCAAGGTCAGGCCGGAGAGACGCAGCCATTTCGTCTCGCCCGAGGCGATGAACTGGTCGATGATGACCTGCGCGCCGTTCGAAAAGTCGCCGAACTGCGCTTCCCACAGGACCAGTGTATTCGGCGCCGCGGTCGAATAGCCGTATTCGAAGCCCAGCACCGCGAATTCCGACAGCAGCGAGTCGATCACTTCGACCTCGGCCTGGTGTCCCGGACGGATGTGGTTCAGCAATACGTAGCGATGCTCGTCGATCTGGTCGACCAGCGAAGCATGGCGCTGGCTGAACGTGCCTTCGCGGCTGTCCTGGCCCGAGAGCCGCACCGGCACGGCTTCGAGCGCCAGCGTACCGAACGCCAGCGCCTCGGCCGTCGCCCAGTCGATGCCCTGGCCGGATTCGAACATCGCCGCCTTCGCCGCGAGCTGGCGCGACACCGTGCGGTGCGCGTTGAACGTATCAGGTACCTTGCTGAGCGCAGCGCCGACTTCGCGCAGCATCTCGACCGGCACCGCCGTGTCGCCGCGCTTGTAGACGCCGTTGCCGGCTTCCATGCCGGACCACAGGCCGTCGAGCCAGTCGGCCTTGTTCGCGCGGAACGTCTTCGCCGTCTCCAGTTCGGCATCAAGGCGCTTCGAGAAGGCGGCCTTCATCTCCTCGTACTCGGCTTCGGTGATCGAGCCCTCGTCGATCAGCTTGCGCGCGTAGATCGCAAGCGTGGTCTGGTGATCCTTCACCGCCTTGTACATCAGCGGCTGGGTGAAGGTGGGCTCCAGCGTTTCGTTGTGGCCGAAGCGGCGGTAGCAGAAGATGTCGACGACGACGTCTTCCTGGAAGCGCTGGCGGAATTCGGTCGCGATGCGCGCGCAATGCACGACCGCTTCGGGATCGTCGCCGTTCACATGCAGGATCGGCGCCTCGACCATCTTCGCGATGTCCGACGGATACGGCGACGAGCGCGCATGGTGCGGAGAGGTCGTGAAGCCGATCTGGTTGTTCACGACGATGTGGATGGTGCCGCCGGTGCGATAGCCGCGCGTGCCGGACATGGCGAAGCATTCCGCGACGACGCCCTGGCCGGCGAAGGCGGCGTCGCCATGCAGCAGGACCGGAATCACCTGGCTGCGGCCGGCGTTCAGATCGCCCTTGCCCCACTGCACCTGCTTGGCGCGCGCCTTGCCGAGGACGACGGGATTGACCGCTTCCAGGTGCGACGGATTGGGAGCCAGCGACAGGTGGACGCTGTTGCCGTCGAACGTACGGTCCGACGATGCGCCCAGGTGATACTTCACGTCGCCTGAACCGCCGACGTCCTTTGGGCTCGACGAGCCGCCCTGGAACTCGTTGAAGATCTGGTGGTAGGGCTTCGACAGCACGTTCGCGAGCACGTTGAGGCGGCCGCGATGCGGCATGCCGAAGACCAGTTCGCGTGAGCCCAGCGCGCCGCCGCGCTTGATGATCTGCTCCAGCGCCGGAATGAGCGACTCGCCGCCGTCGAGACCGAAACGCTTCGTGCCCGTGAACTTGCGCGTGCAGTATTGTTCGAAGCCTTCGGCCTCGATCAGCTTGTTCAGGATCGCCTTCTTGCCTTCGACCGTGAAAGAGACGCCCTTCTCGCGGCCCTCGATGCGCTCCTGGATCCAGCGCTTCTGGTCGGGATCGGTCACATGGACGAATTCGTAGCCGATATTGCCGCAATAGGTCGCGCGGCAGATATCCACGATCTCGCGCATCGTCGCGTACTGGAGGCCCAGCACGTTATCGAGGAAGATCGGGCGATCCATGTCCTGCGGCAGGAAGCCGAAGCTGAAAGGCTCGAGTTCAGGATGGGGCGCGGGCGGCTTGACCTTCAGCGGATCGAGATTGGCCGCAAGGTGGCCGCGGGCGCGATAGGCACGCACGAACTGGCTGGCGCGCACGCTGTCCAGCGCCGCCGTCTTGATCGCGTCGGCCGACGGCTTTGCGAGCGCCTCGATCACCGTCGCACCCGGCGCCTTCGCCGCGGCCGGCGCCGCCCCGCCATTGGGCTTCTTCGCGACCTTCGGTGCGGGCGGCAGATATTCCTCCGCCAGAACGCCGGTCATGCCGTTGCCGTTCTTCAGGCCCCAGGCGGGCCGCTGCACGCCGGGGCCGGCGCCGTTCGCCGCCTTCGCGACACCTTCGAACAGCGAACGCCAACTGACATCGACCGAGTTCGGGTCGGCCACGAACTGGTCGTAGAGCCCTTCGATGAAGGCAGCGTTCGCCCCGTAGAGGAACGAGGTGTCCTGTAGCTCGGTGTTGGAGGCCATTGGCAGCGCATGCTCTGGCGCCTAAGCGCCAGGAGCTCCTGTTAGGGCCGGCCTGCGAATGCTTCAGGCGCCGTTGGGCGCCCTCGGCCGGCTCCGCGAGTCAGATAATGATACGGGCGCTTGATAACTACCCAAGCGCCCTTGGAGCTTCAACCGCGGAGCACCTAAAATTCCGTGAAGATTCAGCCTTTGAGCACTTCGACCAGCGTCTTGCCGAGGCGCGCCGGGCTGGGGCTGACCTTGATGCCGGCCGCCTCCATCGCCGCGATCTTCGATTCCGCATCGCCCTTGCCGCCCGAGATAATTGCCCCGGCATGGCCCATGCGGCGTCCCGGAGGTGCGGTGCGGCCGGCGATGAAACCGACCATCGGCTTCTTGCGGCCGCGCTTCGCCTCGTCGGCGATGAACTGCGCCGCGTCTTCCTCGGCCGAGCCGCCGATCTCGCCGATCATGACGATCGACTTGGTCTTCTCGTCGGCGAGGAACATTTCCAGCATGTCGATGAACTCGGTGCCCTTCACCGGGTCGCCGCCGATGCCGACCGCGGTCGTCTGGCCGAGGCCCTCGTTCGAGGTCTGGAACACCGCCTCATAGGTCAGCGTGCCGGAGCGCGACACGATGCCGACGCTGCCCGGCTTGAAGATGTTGGCCGGCATGATGCCGATCTTGCACTCGCCGGCCGTGACGACACCGGGGCAGTTGGGGCCGATGAGGCGCGACTTCGAGCCGGCGAGCGCGCGCTTCACCTTGATCATGTCCTGCACCGGGATGCCTTCGGTGATGCAGACGATCAGCGGGATCTCGGCATCGATCGCCTCGCAGATGGCGTCGGCGGCACCCGGCGGCGGCACGTAGACGACACTGGCATCCGCACCGGTCGCGGCCTTCGCCTCGGCGACCGTATCCCATACCGGCAGGTTCACCTCGGGGTGCATCGTCCCACCCTTGCCCGGCGCCACGCCGCCCAGCAGCTTGGTGCCGTAGGCGAGCGCCCCCTGAGAATGGAAGGTCGCCGTCTTGCCGGTGAAGCCCTGCGTGATGAGCTTGGTGTTCTTGTCGATCAGGATGGACATGGCTCTTTCCTATTCACGGCTTGGCATCAAGCCGTTGGGTTCTGAGTTCGAGAAGGAGGTTCGCGGCGAGCGCGGTGGCGATTTTGCTCACGCCCATTCGCCGCCTCGTGTGGATTTGGCGAGGACCGCGTTGATGTTGTCGTCGAAGGCGAGACGCCAGGGGTTCAGGAGACGCAGCTTCAGGCCGAAGCGGTGGGCGAGCTTGGTCAGGCTCTCCAGCGTGAAATAATTGACGTGGTCGGGATGGCGGAAGCCGCACCATTCGGCGCCGCGTACCCGGCGATTGACCCCGCCATAGTTCGGTACGCGGACATAGATCGAGCCGCCCGGCTGGAGCACGCGTGCGCAGGCCGCGAGCAGTTGCGCCGGCTGCATCTCGTGTTCGAGGAAGGATGAGAGGATGACGCCGCTGAAGAAATTGTCCGGGAAGCTCGCGACACCTTCGACCGCCGGGGCGTGCACGCAGCGGCCGCCGCGCGCCTGCATCACCTTGTCGGCCCTGGCCTGGAGGGCCTCGGATATTTCGATGCCATAAGGGGTGAACCCGTCAGGGACGAGCGTGTCGCCGCCGCAGCCGACGTCCAGCACGTTGCCCTGCCGGAACAGCCTGGCGACGCGCTGCTTCTTGGAGGCCTTGGCATTCTGCATCGAGCGGCGCGGCGCCAGCTTGCCGAAGGCGCTGCGCCCGCGGCGGCGTTCGGCCTCGAGCAGCCAGTTCTTCTCCCATGCGAACTCGTCGACCAGCCGGTCATAGACCGGCGCTTCCTTCAGGTAGACGAAATCGCAGGCATCGCAGGCAACCAGATGCCAGGGCGCGCGCGAATAGCGCGGCAGCGCATGCGAGGCCTTGGTGCCGCACATCGGGCAGTCGCGGACCACGAGGCGCGGCGGCGAGGCCGCTGCGCCCTGGTCCGACTCGGCGATGGCGGCGGAAGCCACTAGGCGGCCTTCTTCACCGCGGCGACGATCTTCTGCGCCGCGTCGTCGAGGTCGTCGGCCGGGACGACGTTCAGGCCCGACTCGGCGATGATCTTCTTGCCTTCGTTGACGTTGGTGCCTTCGAGGCGCACGACCAGCGGCACCTTCAGGCCCACCGCCTTCACCGCGGCGACGACGCCGTTCGCGATGATGTCGCACTTCATGATGCCGCCGAAGATGTTGATCAGGATGCCCTTCACGTTCGGATCGGCGGTGATGATCTTGAACGCCGCGGTCACCTTCTCTTCGTTGGCGCCGCCGCCGACATCCAGGAAGTTCGCCGGTTCGCGGCCGTAGAGCTTGATGATGTCCATCGTCGCCATGGCGAGGCCGGCGCCGTTGACCATGCAGCCGATGTCGCCGTCGAGCGTGATGTAGGAGAGGTCGTATTTGGACGCCTCGATCTCCTTCTCGTCCTCCTCGGTGAGGTCGCGCAGGGCGCGGATGTCGTCGTGGCGATAGAGCGAGTTCGAATCGAAGCCGACCTTGGCGTCCAGCACATGCAGACGGCCGTCCGGCGTCAGGATCAGCGGATTGATCTCCAGCAGGCTCATGTCGGTCTCGACGAACGCCTTGTAGAGCTTGGTCGCGAGGTCCTCGGCCTGCTTGGCCTGCGGACCCTTCAGGTTCAGCGCCTTCGCGATCGCCCGGCCGTGATGCGGCATGACGCCGGTCGCCGGGTCGACCGAGAAGGTCACGATCTTCTCGGGCGTGTCGTGCGCCACCTTCTCGATGTCCATGCCGCCTTCGGTCGAGACGACGAACGCCGTCTCGCCGGTCTCGCGGTCGACCAGCATCGAGAGGTAGAACTCCTTCTCGATGTCGCTGCCGTCCTCGATGTAAAGGCGGTTCACCTGCTTGCCGGCCGGGCCGGTCTGCACGGTGACCAGCGTGTTGCCGAGCATCTCCTTGGCGTTGGCGTAGACCTCGTCGGGGGTCTTCGACAGGCGGACGCCGCCCTTCGCGTCGGGACCGAGTTCCTTGAACTTGCCCTTGCCGCGGCCGCCGGCGTGGATCTGGGCCTTCACCACGAACAGCTTGGCGCCTTCCGCGGCCAGCTTTTCCGCCGCCGCCTTGGCTTCCTCTGCCGTCATCGCGGCCATGCCCTTGGAAACCGGCACGCCGAAGGATTTCAGGACCTGCTTGGCCTGATATTCGTGGATGTTCATTGGGTTTTTCCCCGCGCAGGCGCCGAAAAAGGCGCGAAAATGTCCAGAGCGCGGGCGTTATAGCAGCGAGTGGCTTGCAGGCAATGTTTCCGTCCCGGGAAGGTTCGCTGCACTACGCCCGCGCTGGCCTGCCCCTCTTGCTCCACGAACGGAACCTTTACGCATTTCGCGCAGGTTGCGGTCAGGTTGACCACAAACAGCGCTTAGGCGCGTGAGGGCCTCATGTCCGCACTCGATGAATCGGCATCCACAATCGTTGAACTCCTGACGCGCCTCGACATGCGCCTGGAGGCCCTGGAAGCCAAGGTAGACTCCCTGCTGGCCGCGCGCCGGGCGGCGCCCGCGGAAGCGGACATGTCCATCACGCCGATGCTCGACCGCCGTCGCAGCCAGGTGGCCTTCAACGGCGTCGATCGCCGGATGGGCGAAATCTAGCTAGATATTGCTGCGATCCGACCCTCTGTCGAACATCGCAACCAGTTCGTTCCAGGCCTTCTTGGTGTAGGCCGAGTCGTTGGCCACGGCGTCGTAGACGAGCGCGGCGACCAGCAGCAGCAGGACAAGGCGCATGGCGGTCTCTCCCGGTGGGCGACCGCACCGAAACGCCAGCCCCGGCCTCGCAGTTCCGTCACATCGCGCCGGTGACGCCGTCGAACATTCCGTCTACGAAACGATACACCTGCTTGGTTGCTTTGAAGTCCTGCGCCAGGCCGTCATAGCCGATGAGCAGGACCAGGATCACCATAACGCTACGCATCGCGTGCCTCCTTCCGGTTCCACGCCCGCGCCTCCGGCCCACCCCGGCGCATCCGGGACGCGCGAAGTCGCACGCGGGACAGGCGCAGCAATCGCTGCGCCAGCCAGGGCCTTGGGGGCCGGTTAATCCGGAACCAGGGTTAAGGCGGCGCCCTAGCGTCGGCGGCCGCCGAGGATGCCGCCGAGGATCGAGCGCGTGATCTCGCGCCCGATCGTCGAACTGACGGAGCGGACCACCGACTTCGCCGCAGCCTCGCCGACGCTCTGGCGACGCCCGCCGCCACCCCCGAAGACGTCGGACAGCCAGCCGCCGCCCGATTTCGGCGGCTCCTGCGGCGCCGGGCGCTCGCGCACCGACCCGCGCGGTTCGGCCTGGGGGAAGTCCGGGGCCTGGATAGTGCGCGGCACGCTGGCCGGTCGGGCGCCCCAGTCGATGCCGCCGCTGCGCGTCTGGGTCTTGGGCGGCGGCGGGGGCGTCGCCACCTCGCGCTGTCCCGACAGCACCTCGTAGGCCGACTCCCGGTCCAGTACCTCGTCATATTTGCCCTTGAACGGGCTCGCCCCGAGAACCTCGGTCCGCTCCTCCGCCGTCACCGGCCCCATCCGCCCCGACGGCGGCCGGATCAGCGTCCGCTCCACGACCGACGGTACGCCGCCCTTCTGGAGCGTCGAGACCAGCGCCTCGCCCGTGCCGAGCTCGGTGATCGCGTCCTCCGTCTTGAACGCCGGATTGGCGCGGAAGCTCTCCGCCGCGACCCGCACCGCCTTCTGCTCTTTCGGCGTATAGGCGCGCAGCGCGTGCTGGATGCGGTTGCCGAGCTGGCTCAGCACGATCTCCGGAACATCCTGGGGGTTCTGCGTGATGAAATAGATCCCGACGCCCTTCGAGCGGATCAGGCGGACGACCTGCGTCACCTTCTCCAGCAGCGCCTTGGGCGCGTCGTTGAACAGAAGATGGGCCTCGTCGAAGAAGAAGACGAGCTTCGGCTTTTCCAGATCGCCGACTTCCGGCAGCGCCTCGAACAGCTCCGACATCATCCAGAGCAGGAAGGTGGCGTAGACGCGCGGATTGCTCATGAGCCCGTCCGCAGCCAGCACATTGATGGCCCCGCGCCCCTGCGCGTCGGTCGTCATGAAGTCGTGCAGGTCCAGCGCCGGTTCGCCGAAGAAGGCGTCGCCGCCCTGGTTTTCCAGCACCAGCAACCCGCGCTGGATCGCCCCGACCGTGGTCGGCGAGACATTGCCGTATTTCGCCTTCACCTCGTCGGCATGCTCCGCGAGGAACTGGAGGATGGCGCGCAGATCCTTGAGGTCCAGCAGCAGCAGCCCGTCCTCGTCGGCCACCCGGAAGGCGATGTTCAACACGCCCTCCTGCACGTCGTTGAGGTCGAGCAGGCGCGCCAGCAGCAACGGCCCCATCTCCGACACCGTCGAGCGGATCGGATGGCCCTGTTTGCCGAAGACGTCCCAGAAGATGACCGGATGCGGCTCCAGCACATAGGGGGCGAGCCCGATCTTCTGGGCCCGCTCGGTCAGGAACGGCTTCTCGATCCCGGCAAGCGCCACGCCCGACAGGTCGCCCTTCACGTCGGCCGCAAACACCGGCACGCCCGCGGCCGAGAGGCCTTCCGCCAGGATCTGGAGCGTCACCGTCTTGCCGGTGCCCGTCGCGCCGGCGATGAGGCCGTGACGGTTTGCCAGGGGCAGCGCCAGTTCGACAGGAATGTCGCCCTTGCCGATGAAGATGCCGGGCAGTTCGTCGCTCATGGCAGGCCTTGCGGATTGGAAGAGCGCAGTCTTCGGACAATTGCCGCGCGCCCGCAAGCGGATGCGGTGCGGTCGGCCATTGCGGGGTGTCGCTTCATGCCGTCAGATGGGGGATGAGGCGGGGGGATACGCACATCGCAGCCACGGCAGACATCGAGGCGGGCCGGAGCGAACCGGCGCTCCACCCCAGGCACGTCGCGGCGGTGACGATCGGCAACGCGCTCGAATTCTATGATTTCCTGACCTTCGCCTTCTTCGCCGTCTATATCGGCCGCAGCTTCTTCCCCTCGACCGACCCCTCGTCGACGCTGCTGAACACGCTCGCGACCTTCGGCGCCGGCTTCCTCACCCGGCCGCTCGGCGCGATCGTCATCGGCTCGATGGGCGACCGCATCGGCCGCCGCCCGGCCCTGCTCGTCTCCTTCGGCCTCATGGGCGCCGCCATCGTCGGCCTCGCGCTCACTCCATCCTACGAGGCGATCGGCGTCGCGGCGCCGATTCTCGTGATCTTCTGGCGGCTGGTGCAGGGCTTCGCGCTCGGCGGCGAGGTCGGGCCGAGCACGGCCTTTCTCATCGAAGCGGCCCCGCTGCGCAGCCGCGGCTTCTATGTCTCGCTCCAGAGCGCCTCGCAGCAGCTCGCCGTTCTGGCCTCGGGGCTGATCGGCACGGCGCTCGCGGCCTCGCTGAGCGAACAGCAGCTCCAGGACTGGGGCTGGCGCGTCGCCATGCTGCTGGGGGCGGTGATCGTCCCCGTCGGTCTCGTCATCCGCAGGAACCTGCCCGAGACGCACAGCAAGACCGGCGGCCCGCGCCCGCCGATCGCCCCTCATGTCCGGGTGATCGTCCTCGGCCTCCTGATGCTCGCCTACGCGACCATCGGCACCTACGTCATCAACTACATGGCGACCTATGCGCTGACGACGCTGCATCTGCCCCCGACCATCTCGTTCGGCGTCATCATCGTCCAGGGTGTCACCGCGATCGCCTTCATCGTCGGCGCCGGCGCGCTCTCCGACCGCATCGGCCGCAAGCCGGTCATGCTGATCGGCGGGACGGTCCTGCTCTTCTCGATCCTGCCGGCGTTCTGGGTCATGACGCAGTGGCCCGGCGTCTATGTCTTCTATGCCTGCGTCGCCGCCCTGGTGGCGCTCCAGGGCATCACGGCGGCGCCCGTGATCGTGCTGATCACCGAACAGCTTCCCGCCGGAATCCGCTCAGGCGTCGTTGCCATCGTCTACGCTTTCGCGATCTCGATCTTCGGCGGCTCGGCGCAATACATCGTCGCGCTGATCCAGAAGCTGTCGGGCGACCCCCTGGCGCCGGCCTATTACTGGACGGCCGCCCTGGCCGTCGGATTGACGGCCATGTCGATGATCCGTGAAAGCGCCCCGCGGCTCGTCCCGCGGGTAGCGGATTGACCAACGCGTAAGGGCTTGAGAATGCGTCGCAGCGCGCCGAATGCGTTGCGTTGCGGGGGCTGCTTCCTATACTCCGGCGCCGTTCGCGACCTGCTCTCTAAAAGGATAAACATGGCCGACGCCGCAGCGTCCGGGAGCCGCAAGCAGCGGCCGCTTTCGCCCTTCGTTTCGATCTATCGCTGGCCGGTCACGATGTTGACGTCGATCGTCCATCGCATCACCGGTGTCGGCCTTGCCGGCGGCGCCTTGCTGATCGCCTGGTGGCTGATCGCGACCGCCGCAGGCCCTGGGGCGTACGGAACATTCGCCGCCGTTGCCGGATCGTGGTTCGGCAAGCTGGTGCTGTTCGGCTTCACCTGGGCGCTCGTCTTCCACCTGCTGAGCGGCATCCGGCACCTGGTCTGGGATTTCGGCTACGGCTTCGAGAAGAACCGCGCCGAACGGATCGGCACGATCATCATCGCCCTCAGTGTGATCCTGACGATCGCGATCTGGGCCCTCGTCTACTTCCGCGGAGGCGCACTCTGATGGCTGCTCCCAAGACATCGCTCCGCACGCCGATGGCAAAGGTCCGGGGCCTCGGCGCCGCGCATAGGGGTACGGAGCATTTCGTCCGCCAGCGCGTCTCGGCGATCGGCCTGGTGCCGCTGGTCCTGTGGTTCGTCTGGGCCGTTGCCGCCCACGCCGGAGCGACCTTCACGGCCTCCGAGGCCTTCCTGTCGCATCCGGTCAACGCGACGCTGATGCTGCTGCTCGTGCTTACCGGCATCTATCACGCCGCGATCGGCATCCAGGTCGTGATCGAGGACTATATCCCGAGCGAAGGCCCGCGCGTCGCGCTGCTGCTGCTCAACAAATTCGCCTGCGTCGTGGTGGCGCTCGCCTGCACCCTCGCCATCCTGAAACTGGCTCTCTGAACCCATGCCCGCTTACAAGATCATCGACCACACCTATGACGTCGTCGTCGTCGGCGCGGGCGGCGCCGGGCTGCGTGCGACGCTCGGCGCGGCGCAGGCCGGGCTGAAGACGGCCTGCGTCACCAAGGTCTTCCCCACCCGCTCGCACACCGTCGCCGCCCAGGGCGGCATCTCGGCCTCGCTCGGCAACATGGGCGAGGACGACTGGCGCTGGCACATGTACGACACGGTGAAGGGCGCCGACTGGCTCGGCGACCAGGACGCCATCGAATATCTCGTCCGCAACGCCGTCGATGCCGTCTACGAGCTCGAGCACTGGGGCGTGCCCTTCTCGCGCACCGAGGACGGCAAGATCTACCAGCGCGCCTTCGGCGGCATGACCAAGAATTTCGGCCAGTCGCCGCAGCAGCGCACTTGCGCCGCCGCCGACCGCACCGGCCACGCCATCCTGCACACGCTCTACGGCCAGTGCGTGAAGAACAAGGTGCAGTTCTTCATCGAGTATTTCGCGCTCGACCTCATCATGGAAGACGGCCGCTGCCGCGGTGTGATGGCGTGGTGCCTGGAAGACGGCTCGATCCATCGCTTCCGCGCCCATGAAGTGATCCTGGCGACCGGCGGTTACGGCCGCGCCTATTTCTCCTGCACCTCGGCCCACACTTGCACCGGCGACGGCAACGCGATGGTGCTGCGCGCCGGCCTGCCGCTCCAGGACATGGAATTCGTACAGTTCCACCCCACCGGCATCTACGGCGCCGGCTGTCTCATCACCGAGGGTGTCCGCGGCGAAGGCGGATATCTCACCAACAAAAACGGCGAGCGCTTCATGGAGCGCTATGCCCCGTCGGCGAAGGACCTCGCCTCGCGCGATGTCGTTTCGCGCTCGATGGCGATGGAAATCCGCGAGGGCAGGGGCGTCGGCAAGGAAGGCGACCATTGCTACCTCCACCTCGATCATATCGATCCGAAGGTGCTCGCCGAGCGCCTGCCTGGCATCACCGAGACTGGCAAGATCTTCGCCAATGTCGATCTCACGCGCCAGCCGCTGCCGGTGGTGCCGACTGTCCACTATAATATGGGCGGCATCCCCTGTAACTATCATGGTCAGG
>JADZAI010000113.1 GCA_020852655.1 Alphaproteobacteria bacterium | reverse complement strand
TGACAATAAGGGGACGAATCCGCGCCGCCCTTTCCCTTTTACCTGTCCTCCTCCGGCGCGCCGCCGATTGGCGCCGCGACCGGGGACCCATGCCAGGGCTTGTCAGAACGCGCACCGCCGCATCCGCGCGGCGCAACGACACGAAACAGCCCTCCCGCCACTCAGGCATGGCTCCCCCGGTCGCGGCGGCTTCGCCGGCGCGCCTGAGGATGACAAAAATTCGGGCGCGCGCCCGACACGGCATCGCTGCCCTTGACGCCCTCCACTTGTCATCGCCGGAAGTGTTCCACGGCGATGATAATAAGGGGACGAATCCGCGCCGCCCTGTTCTTTTACCTGTCCTCCTCCGGCGCGCCGCCGATAGGCGCCGCGACCGGGGGACCCATGCCAGAGCTTGTCAGAATAGGCACCACCGCATCCGCGCGGCGCAACGACACGAAACACCCCTCCCGCCACTCAGGCATGGCTCCCCCGGCCGCGGCTTCGCCGGCGCGCCGGAGGATGAGAAAATCCGCAGATCGCCGGGCGGCAGCATGGTCCGGAAGCTTGGGTAGCGGCCGCCCGGGAGTGCCCCTACCCCGCTTCGGCCATGATCGCGGCCTTCTGCTTCGCCGTGAAGCCGTGGAGCTGCTGCATGTGGGCGAAGCGGACATGGTCGCGGCCGATGCCGCTCATCTTGTCGAACCAGTCGTCCTCGCCCAGCATCTCGCCGAGCCGCGGGGCGTTGCGGTGCAGCATCTGCGGGTCGATCTTCTTGGGCTCCAGGCTGCGGAGGATGCCGCGGTTGAAGTGCATGTGCATCGTCACCCGCTCGCCCGGCTCGGTGCGGTCGCCCTGCCAGTGCCAGACGCCATGGGTGAAGAACACGACCGAGCCCTTCGGCATTTCGATCGGCACGCCGGCATTGGTGCTTTCGCCGGGGCGCGGCGGGCGGCGCATCTTGTGGCTGCCGGGGACGAGCCAGGTGGGACCCGACTCCGCACGCCAGTCCTCCAGCGCCCATACGCCGACGCCGGTCAGCGCGAATTCGGGATAGGGCTCGGGCACATGGGCGTAGTCGGTGTGCAGCGGGATGAAGCCCGGCCCAGGCCCGCGGCGGATGGCGCTCAGCGAGGCGATCACCGCGCCCCGCCCCAGCGATGCGTCGATCAGCGTCATCAGCAGCGGGTTCTGGGCCAGGATCTCGATCTCGCGCCCGTGATAGAGCATCCACTGGAGCGACACCGCATTGTGCGCCGTCAGCGCCTTCAGTGTCGTCGCCCGCACCGCGTCGGCGAGGGCCGGCGAGATGGCGTTCTCGAGTATGGTGTAGCCCTGCTCTTCCATCTCGCGGATCTTGCCCGACAATCCCTGCCGCGCGGCGCGGTGCGCGAGGTCGGGGTTCTCGACCGTCCGCCGCGCCATGTGGTCGTGCATATGCGCGAACATCGCGTTCAGCGCATCGCCCTCGAACTGCCCTTTGAGGCGGATGCAGTCCTTGCCGAAGACCTGCTGGACCTCGCGCCCGGCGACGGCCGAGTCCGTCGGCGAGGCGGCGCCGACGAATTGCTGCGCCATCACCGCCGCCTGGTAGTCGCCCTCGATCGTGACGTCGGCATCGGGATTGAAGCCGCGCTCGACCGACAGGGTCGTGCCGTCGAAGGCGATCTGCCAGGTCGCGACGTCGCCCGGGAATTTCAGATGCGGCGGCGCATCGCTGAAGCGCTCGCTGATCGTGAACGGGCGCGCCGCATCGCGGGTCCGCAGCGCCGCCGTCTCGCGCTCCAGGAAGGCGTGGCCCTCCATCATGAAGTCGTCCGACAGGAACTCGAACTGTCCGGGCAAGGTGAGCATCGTGTCCTCCCGCTGCATGCAGCCAGCGCCGGCATGCGGCGTCTTGAAATTTTGAATGCGTTCCATTTTTCCCGCGCGGCCGGCGGAGGTCAAGGCCGCGCTTGCCGCGATCCGCAATTCGGGCACAGTCTCGGCACCGGCCCGCAAAAGGGCTCCGAAAGCGATGGCGGGAAACATGGCACGGGTGAAAGCGCGGCGGACCCTGTGGGCGCTGGCCGCGGCAACGGCAGCCGGCTTCGCCTTGTCGTCCGTGCCGCCGAGCGTCGCGGAAGGCATCGCCGTCGAGGCGACCCAGGCCGATCCGAACGCCGATCCCTTCCCGCTCGACGCCAAGGCGAACCCCGACGAACTCATCCTCGGCATGAACCCGGCGCAGATCGGGACCACGGTGCCGGTGCGGGTCACGGGACGGACCCTGCCGCTCGGCGAGCACGGTGTTGCCTACGACATCACCTTCCAGCCCGAGGAGGGCGAGGCCAGGGCGGTCAAGTCGGGCGAGATCGCGGTCGGCCCGCTCGGCGAGTTCACCGACGAGATCTTCACGCCCGACGACATCGGCACCTACACCATCGCCCTCACCGCGCCGGACGGACGCGGGCAGGCGCAGCTCCAGGTCATCGCGCACGAGCCGCCGGAATACGACAAGCCGGACGATGCGCCGTCGGAGGCCGGCAAGACCGCCGAGGAGGCGCTCCAGACCCTCTCCGACGCGATCGACCAGCTCCCGGAGTCGCCGGCCAAGACCGACGCCAAGGCGAAGCTCGCCGCCGCCAAGGCCGAGGTCGGCAAGCTGGCGCACGACCCCGAACTCGACCGCTCCATCTCCGGCGTCATCGGGGCGATCGGCTCCGACAAGGACCTGAGGGATTATGCCGGGCCGCGGCTGGCGCAACTGGGCGACGGCCTCGCCCAACTGCGGGCCGAAACGAAGCGCGTGAAGGAACACATGGGCGGCATGTCCGCCGCCGCGCTCGGCTGCCACCAGCTCGCCATGGTCAGCGAAGGGTTCAAGCTCGTCTCGGCCCTGCTGAACATCAAGCGCAGCGTCATCGACGTCGCCGCCGGCCTTGCCAAGGACGTCATAGCCGACTTCGCGAGCAACGCCGCGAAGGCGAAGGGTGCCGGCCCGACGCTCGCCTTTGCGGTGGGCCAGATCACCAAGAACGCGCCCGAGCTCAACCGCGCGAGCGCCGTCGCCGGCAACTGGCCCGGCCTCTTCGCCGATCTCGGCGGCTTCCTGACCGACAGCGCCTTCTCGCAATATTGCGAGCAATACACGGGGCCGGTAACCGGGCGCATGGAAGCACATTTCTTCCAGCCCGACGAATGGTGGAATTACAGCTTCGAGGTCACGGCCCGCATCGTCCTCTATTACCCGAAGAACGCAGCCGGCTCGTCGATCCGCGTCACCGGGCGCATCGAGGGCGTGGCGCATTCCTTCAAGACCGAGGAAAACGCGCTCAGCGTGCTGTTCCCGAAACTGATGGGCAGCGCGGTCCAGACCAAGCGCAGCTTCCCGCCGATCGAGATCGGCGCCGCCGCGGCGAACGCCGCGGTTCTCGGCACCGGCGCATCGTCCGGCTATATCGAAGGCTCGGCCGCGACGCTCGCGCTGCCGAACAGCTTCCTCATCGAAGTGAGCGGCCTCCTGGAGAAGAACTCCATGTCGGTGATCCTCGGCCCCGCGAAATCCGACTTCACCGCCAAGCACCGCGTCGGGGTGATCGTGATGTCGCCGCTGACGATGGCGCCGGTCTTCACCTGGTACGAACTGCCCTTCAAGGACGCGCACCATCTGTTCGAGCGCGCCTCGCAGGGCCAGGCGATGCGGATTCCGATCACCGAGCAGGGCAAGACGATGCAGGGCGAGGCGCGCTTCGACAAGCCCGCGCCCTCCAGCGGCGAGGCGCGCGGCGCCTACACGGTCTCGATCAAGCTTTGCAATCCGGGCTGCTGAGGCCGGGCGCCGCGGCTACGCCTTCTTCTCCCAGCGGCCCGCGTCGGATTGCTGCCAGTAGGTGACCTGATGCCCGGCCGCCCTGGCCGCGGGCCATTGCTTGCGCGCCGCCGCCAGCGCCTCGCTGTCGCGGCCGTCGAAGATCAGCACGATGCGCTCGAACAGCGTCAGGTCGCCCAGCTTCCAGTCATCCGGCACGGCGCCGTCGACCAGGAACAGCGCATGCGCGCCGTTCGGCACCTCTTCGCCCACCGTCAGATAGATCGGCTGGCGCTCGGAGAAGCCGTCGGAGGCCCGCCCGTGCGGCAGGAAGCCGTCCGTCCTGTAGGTCCACAGATGGGCGTCCAGCGCATCGACGCGCTCCTGCGACGGGGCGCGCACCACCGCCCGCCAGCCGCGCTGGAGCGTCTTCTCCAGCAGCGGCGCCAAGGCCGTCTCCAGCCCCTCGCGCTGGAGATGGTAGAACCACACCTCGGTCATGGCGCGGCCGCGGCGGCCCCTAGCCCTCCGCGGTGTCCTTCACGAAGCGGTCGAGCAGGCGGACGCCGTAGCCGGTGGCGCCCTCGGCGTGGATGTGGCGCGCCTTGCCGCTCCACACGACGCCGGCAATGTCGAGATGCGCCCACTTCACCTTGTTGACGAAGCGCTGGAGGAACATTGCGCCGACGATCGAGCCGCCGTTGCGGTTGCCGGTGATGTTCTTCATGTCGGCGCAGGCCGAGTCGATCGCGCGGTCGAGCGATTCGACCAGCGGCAGCCGCCACAGCTCCTCGCCGACGCCCTTGCCGGCCGCAGTAAGCTGACTCGACAGCGTGTCGTCGTTCGAGAAGAGGCCGGCGTGATCGAGGCCGAGGGCGATCATGATCGCCCCGGTCAGCGTCGCCAGATCGACCATGCAGCGCGGCTTGAAGCGCTCCTGGCAGTACCAGAGCGCATCGGCCAGCACGAGGCGGCCTTCCGCATCGGTGTTCCAGACCTCGATGGTCTGGCCGGACCTCGAGGTTACGATGTCGCCCGGACGCTGCGCGTCGCCGTCCGGCATGTTCTCCACGAGGCCGAGCACCGCGACGACATTGGCCTTCGCCTTGCGCAAGGCGAGCGCCTTCATCGCGCCGGCGATGGTGCCTGCGCCGCCCATGTCCCACTTCATGTCCCACATGCCGTCGCCCGGCTTCAGCGAGATGCCGCCGGTGTCGAAGGTCACGCCCTTGCCGACGAGCGCGACCGGGGCGTCGCCGTCCTTGCCGCCCTTCCACTGGAGGACGACCATCTTGGTCTCCTTGGTGCTGCCCTGGCCGACGCCGAGGATCGCCCCGGCGCCGAGCGCCTTCAGCTCCTTCTCGCCCAGCACCTCGACCTCGATGCCGTGCTCCTTCAGTTCCTCGCAGCGGTCGGCGAAGCTCTGGGGAAAGATCACGTTGGCCGGCTCGGTGACGAGGTCGCGGGTGAAGCGGACGCCCTCGGCCACCGCCTCGGCGGTCTTCCACAGCTTCTTCGCCGCGGCCGGATCGTCGCTCTGCACGTCGATCCGCTTCAGCGAGGGCTTCTGCTCGTCCTTCAGGCGGGTGCGGTATTTGTCGAAGCGGTACGAACGCAGCACCGCCGCCAGCGCCGCGGCGACCGCGACGTCGGGCGTTACGTCGAGGGCGAAGGTGACGCGGCTTTCGCCGCTCGTCAGGTAGCGCGCGGCGACCGTGCCGCCGACCTGCTCGGCGGCCAGCGCGTCGAAGCCGTCCGCCTTGCCGAGGCCGACCAGCGCCACGCGGGCGTCCTTCAGACCGACGATATCGAGCAACTGGCCGCGCCCGCCCTTGAAGCGGTTGCGCTTCATCGCCTGGGAGAGCGCGCCCTTGTGCTTCTTGTCCGCCGCCTGGGCCTGCTTCGACAGCCGGCCGCCGTCATAGGCGCCGACGACCAGGACGCCGTCCTTGGCGGCGCCGAACTCGGAAAACTTCACGTCCATGAATTCAAGCCTTTCGCGGCCGCCGTTCCTCCGCCGGCAGGCCCCAGACGGGGCGATTGCGGGGCGGCGTGCACCTGTTTAGATCGGGGCTGCGAGAACCGCCCCCGGTTGGGGCAGAGCTAATCCAAACCGCGCCAGTGCGCAAAGCGGCTTTTCCGCCGTTTTCCGCAGCCGGCGGTCACAAAGGCGCGTGATGCCGCGGCTCTTCCGCTACATCTTCAACGAGACGGGGCGGCCGTTCCTGTTCTTCGTGGGCGCCCTGGCGGCCATCGTCTGGCTGTCCCAGTCGCTGCGCTATGTCAGCGTGATCGTCGACCAGGGCCAGTCGGCCGGCACGTTCCTCTACCTGATCGTGCTGATGCTACCGAGCCTCCTGATCTTCACCCTGCCGGTGGCGCTGCTGTTCGCCGTCTTCTATGCGCTCTACCGGCTCCAGACCGATTCCGAGCTGATCGTCATGTCGGCCTCGGGGCGCTCGCGCTATGCGGTGGCGTGGCCGCTGGTGGCGCTGGCGGCGCTCGGTTGCCTCGCCCATTTCGCGGTCAATCTCTATTTGATGCCCCTCGGCCAGCGGACCCTCAAGGACCGCATGTTCCAGATCCGCGGCGACATCATCACCAACATCCTGCGCGAGGGGCAGTTCACGACGCCCTCGGACGGGCTCACCGTCTATGTCCGCGAGCGCGACGGCTCGGACGCCGCCAAGGGCATCCTCGTGCACGACAACCGCGACGCCACCAAGCCGGTGACCTATCTCGCCCAGTCGGGCGAGATCATCCCGTCCGAGGCCGGGCCCCGCTTCGTGCTGATGAACGGCACGGTGCAGCGGGTGGAGGCGCCGGGGCGCATCCAGTCGCTCGTCTTCGACCGCTACGTCATCGACCTCGCGCCGTTCCAGAAGGAGGAGCGCGACATGGCCCGGGGTGTCCAGGAGCGCTACCTCGACGAGCTGTTCGATCCGCCCGACGCCGCGACGCTCACCGACCAGCGCAAGCGCATCCTCGCCGCCGAGGGCCACGAACGCCTGTCGTCGCCCTTCTATTCCTTCGCCTTCGTGCTGATCGCCGCCGCCGCCATCCTCTCGACCGGCTCGGCCCGAAGGTCGGTGGCGCTGCGCATCACGCTCGCCGCCTTCGTCTGTCTCGGCTTCCGGCTGGCCGGCATGGCGAGCGAGGGTTTCGTGGCGCGCAATCCCGGCCTCTGGTTCGTCATGTACCTGATCCCCCTGCTCGGGATCGCGACCGGCCTCGCCTGGCTCTCGGCCGTCCCCGTCTTCGCGCGGCGGCCGCGGCCGGAGCCGCAGGAGGCCGCGGCATGACGCCCTTCGTCCTCGCCCGCTACCTGACGGTCCGCTTCGCCATCGCGATGGCCTCGGTGACGCTGGCGCTGACCGCCTTCGTCTTCATCCTCGTCCTCGCCGAACTCTTCCAGCGCGGCGCCGGGCGGGCCGAGATGACCTTCACGGTCTGCCTCACCATGGCGATCTTCAAGCTGCCGATGACGATGAACAAGCTGCTGCCGTTCATCGCCCTCTTCAGCGCGATCTGGATGTTCGCCCGCCTCTCGCGCCATCACGAGCTGGTCGCGGTGCGGGCCTCGGGCGTCTCGGCGTGGCAGTTCATCGCCCCGCCGATCGTCGTCGCGATCCTCGCGGGCGTGATCTCGACGACGGCGATCAACCCGATCTCCGCCGCCGCCGCCTCGCAGTTCGAGCAGCTCGAGGCGCGCTACATGCGCGGCAAGCCCTCGATCCTGGCGATCTTCCCGACCGGCGTGTGGCTGCGCCAGGCCGACGCTTCGGGCCAGGCGGTCATCCACGCGCTGCGGGCCGCCAGCGAGGACCTCCAGCTCGAGGACGTCATCGTCTTCATCTATCGCGGCCAGGACGTCTTCGAGCGCCGCCTCGATGCCCGGTCCGCCAAGCTCGACGGCGGCTATTGGCGGCTCAGCGACGTCTACGAGTCGCGGCCGGGCGAAGCCTCGGTGCATCACGACAGCTACGACCTGCCGACCACGCTGACCCCGCGCGAGGTGAAGGACAGCGTGACCTCGCCCGACGCCGTCGACTTCTGGGACCTGCCGCGCTTCATCGACACGGCCGAGCGGGCCGGGTTCAGCGCGACGCGGCACAAGATGTACTGGTATTCGCTGATGGCGCTGCCGCTGGCGCTGGGCGCGATGGTGGTCATCGCCGCGGCCTTCGCGCTCCGGCCCATGCGCTTCGGCGGCACGGGCCAGCTCCTGGCGATGGCGGCCGGCGTCGGCTTCATCTTCTTCTTCATCTCCGACATCACCCAGGCGCTCGGCCTTTCCGGCCTCGTGCCCCCGCTTCTCGCCGCTGCGGCGCCGACCTTGACCTGCATCCTCTTCGGTGCGACGGCCCTGCTCTACCTGGAGGACGGCTGAGCGTGCGGCGTTTCCTGTACGGATTGCTGATTTCGGCCTCGATCCTCGGCCTCGGCGCGAGCCATGCCGCCGGGAAGGACAAGGACGCCGACGAGCCCGTCCTCTTCCAGGCCGACCGGCTGACCTATAGCAGCGACGGCAGCGAGGTGCGCCTGTCGGGCAATGTCGAGGCGTCGACCACGAGCGGCCGCACGCTCAACGCCGACGCGGTGACCTATGACCGCGAGTCGGGCCGCGTCACGGCGTCCGGCCATGTCATCCTGCGCGAGACCACGGGCGAGGTGCTGACCGCCGACAAGGTCGAGGTGACGGGCGACCTCAAGGACGGGGTGATCGAGAATATCGGCCTGCTCTTCGCCGAGCATGCCCGCCTCGCCGCGGCCCGCGGCACGCGCACCGGCGGCACCACGACGACGCTCGACAGCGCGGTCTTCAGCCCCTGCGAGATCTGCGCCGAGAAGGGCGAGACCGAGCCGCTCTGGCAGATCAAGGCGATCAAGGTCACCTGGGACAAGACCGCCAAGCGCATCTCCTACGAGGACGCGACCTTCGAGCTGTTCGGCACGCCGCTGCTGACCGTGCCGGTCTTCAGCCATTCCGACTTCACCGTGAAGAACCAGTCGGGCTTCCTGTTCCCGACCTTCGGCCAGACCAGCGATCTCGGCTATTTCATCGAGACGCGCTACCACCTCGCGCTCGCGCCGAGCTACGACCTCACCGCCGCCGTCCTCGCCGCGACCCAGGTGACGCCGGTGCTGAAGCTGAGCTGGCGCCAGCGCACCGAGACCGGCTCCTACTGGCTCTCGGGCAGCTTCACCTATGACGACGCCTTTGACGGCGCCGGGCGGCCGACCGGCGAGCACACCACCTACAGCCACATCTTCGGGCGCGGCCGCTTCAAGATCACCGAGCAGATGGGCTGGGGCTTCGACCTGGAGCGCACCTCCAACGACACCTATCTGGAACGCTA
Organism: Alphaproteobacteria bacterium; assembly: GCA_020852655.1. Classification (GTDB taxonomy): domain Bacteria; phylum Pseudomonadota; class Alphaproteobacteria; order Micropepsales; family Micropepsaceae; genus JADZAI01. Next base: position 4,649 of record JADZAI010000113.1, on the reverse strand, counting down.
CGACATCTCCGACGCCGACCGCCTGACCAGCCGCGCCTATATGGACTGGCGCGACGGCCGGTCGTCCGCCGAAATCTCGGCCTACAGCTTCCAGGGCCTCAGGGCGAGCGACGATCCCGGGCTGACGCCGCTGGTGCTGCCGGAGGCCAATCTGCGCTATCTCCTCGCCGACACCTGGCTGGGCGGCGAGGTCGGCCTCAACGCCAACGTCCTTTCGCTCACCCGGGCCCGCGGACCCGACACGCAGCGCTTCTCGGCGGGCGTCGACTGGCGGCGGCCGGAGATCTTCGACGGCGGCCAGGCGGTCACCTTCTTCGCGACGCTGCGCGGCGACCTCTACCGCCTCGGCGATCCCAATGCCGTCTTCAACGCGCCGGGGAGCGAGAACGGCGACGTGCTGGCCCGGGCGATCGTCTATGCCGGTGTCGATGCGCGCTGGCCCTTCGTGCGCCAGACCGAAGGCGGCTCGACGCAGATCGTCGAGCCGATCGCGCAGGTGATCCTCGCGCCCTACGGCGACGGGCCGGACGGCATTCCGAACGAGGACAGCCAGAGCCTGGAGTTCGACGACACCAACCTCTTCAGCCCGATCAAGTTCACCGGCCTCGACCTCGTCGAGAGCGGCCCGCGGGCGAATCTGGGTCTGCGCTTCGCTCAGTATTTCCCCGAGGGCGCCTCCTTCGAGGTGCTGGCCGGCGTCGAGCTGCGCGCCCGCAAGGACCCCGCCTTCGCCAATTCGAGCGGCCTCGGCGACGTCGTCTCCGACTATGTCAGCCGCATCAGCTTCACGCCGTGGCCCGGGCTGACGATCGTCAACCGCCTCCGCCTCGACAAGGACACGTTCTCGGTCCGCCGCAACGAGGTCTATGTCCAGGGCACCGGCTCGTTCTTCGAGATCGACGCGGCCTATCTCAAGCTCGAGAACGACCCGACGCTCGCCGGCCTGCCCTCGCGCGAGGAGGCGAGCCTGCGCACCCGCGTCTATGTCAGCGACTATTGGAGCGTCATCGGCGGCTTCCGGCGCGACATCGAGGACGACCGGATGATCGAGACGCGCTTCGCCGTCGCCTATGAGGACGAGTGCTCGTTCCTGGAGCTCGGCTGGCGCCGCCGCTACACGCGCGACCGCGGCGCCGATCCGGGCAGCACGATCATCCTCTCGGTGCGCCTGAAGATGCTGGGCGACGACGGCACCGCCGAACCGCTCTTCCAGCGCGACCCCTATCTCAACGTCGAAACCCGCGACGCCAGCGACTTCGGCCGGTTCTGAGGCGGCCGGGACTATAGTAAACTCGCATGTAGTCCGAACGTCATTGAGGTTTCCCTGACGGACAGATGCTCCCGACAATATCCTGGCATGCTTCGCGTCCGAAGAGGTCGAGGTCCTCGGAGATGGAATTACGAACCTTCGACAGTTGGCCCGCGCGAGGGTGGCCGGAATAGGGATGCAATTGGTCGAACCTGCGCGATACGCTCCAGGTCCCCGTTTTTGATCCGGCAACGACCGTCAGCGTGACCCGGTATGTCTCGGGCTCGGGAAGCCCAATTGCGATGTAGTAGTTGATGTAAGAGGGGCACCCTCGGCACTCGTCGATACCGCTTCGAATTTTGAACGCCTCCCAAGACGGTTTGGAAAGCTTTCTGTAAAGCGGCAGAATAGGATCCAGGTTAAAGGCATTTATGTCTCCGACTATATTGAACTCCTTAAAAGCCTGGTCGAATGTCGCAACAACAGACACGAAGCGAATATCGGCCGGATTGATGTCCGGCTTGAAGTCTTCCGTTCGGCCGATGGGGACGCCGGCCGCTTCGGCTGCACCACCTGTGAAGGAACGGGCGCAGGCAATTTCGGTGCAGGGAAGGAACGACAGCAGCAGCATGGCTGCGCCCGTCGGGGCCACAGACCTGGCCAGGCGAGCAGCCTCGCTTGAAACCCCGTACCTCATGGCCACCCCGCCGTCTCTGTGCAGCTATCGTTCGCTATGACACTACAGGCTGCCAACCCGAGGCGGGTGACATCGAGGTAGATCGAGTCTCGCACATAGTCGGCGAGACTCACGCCCGGGATGCCGGCGGACGGGTCGCGGAACGCGAGTTGCCTGAAGTTTCTCCGTATTTCCCACGTCCTCGCCTGCCCGAGCGTCGAGACGGTGAGCGACACGCGGTAGGCATCTTCCGCGGTCAGGGAGATGGCCAGCAGGTAGCTCAGTTCTCCCGAGCAATCGGTGCACGCAACGACTTCGCTTCGCACCTGGAACGCCGGATTTTGCCTCGATCCGAGCTTGATACTCAGCGAATGAGCCGTGCTAGTCGCCAAGCCGCTGGTGAGTATCAGGGGATCGAACCGCCTATAGTCCGGGCTGATGGCAGTCTGCGCGGTGGCCTCCGAGATGCGCGCGGGGTCGATGGAGGGCGCAAAGGGCGACGGGGAATGAATCGCCACTTTCTTTCCGTCCTCTATCCACTCTTTGCGATAATGGAAGTCCTGCGACGGTGGCCCGCCGACGACGGATACTTTCTTGGCTTCCGCTTCGCCTCCCGCGAACATGCCAAGCCGTTCGAAGACAAAGACGGACAGCACACCGAGGGCAATGCCGCAGAGCCAGACCTTTGATACGCGATTCGCCAAGTAATCCCCCGGTCGTCATTCTCTATTTTCGCTATTGCAAGCCCGACCTATCATGTTCTCGCAGGCTTCCGTTGCGAATATATCAAGGTCGTTCAGAATTGAAGTCATGACCATGTAAGGTTTGTTTGTTGTGTTCGGACGATTCCCGTGGAAATTCAAGGCGCTCAGCGGACGCGTCACTGACCATGTACCCCGTGCATTGCCAACTTCTACTGTGAGTGAAGCGAAATACTCGTCCGGCCGGGGCAGTAATATAGTGATGTGAAACCGGGGGCTCGCTGAACATAAGGGATCTTCACACTCGAGCGGAGACTCAACGTCCGGCACCGGCAGGCCCGCACGTCGGAATGCAGGGCGCATCCGCCTGGTCAAAACGCTCGTGATTTCCGTCGCTGAATAGCCGCTGAATTCCGGGCCGACCTTATATGTCGCGATCATGTGCTCGCCCGCACCCGGGGCGAGAACAGGATTGAAAGCCGCAGGACGGCTCAATGGTATCGCCGATGCGGCTGCTGTTAGCTCCTGATCAGATGCAGGGAGCGTGAACTCGATCCCTTCGAGTCTTGAACCGACTGCCAAAGCGGAGGCCGCGGTCAAAATGCCTACGACCACTAGCGATAGAATGAGTCGCAATGACTTTCCCTCCTTGCCAGTAAGTTCTCGACAGTGATGGTTTACTGAATAGTTTTCTGGAATCTCCACAGACACCCCGTATTGCCGCCCAACTCTCGCTGCGTCCGACGAGTTTAGCAAACTATCACCGTAATTCCTTTTTCTTTATCGCGCACGGGAGCGCCAGAGTTTTGATAAGAATGGTTCGTTCCATTGAGCGTATTGAATGGATAAATTCTCTGCGGCAACAGGGCTGCCAAGCTCAAAGGCTTTCTCGTACAGCTCAATGATCTCTCGCCGGTGTAATGTGCTGTCAATGTCTCCTAGGATAACCGCAAGTAAATTAATAGATTCTATGTGACAATCTTCTGCCAATAGACGCAATTTCGCAATATACTCTAGCGCATTTATCGATTCCATGCTCTCAACGATGCGGGAATAAGCATCATCATTGTTGTTAATGACTGTCATTCTATAATCCACCACCGACGATTAAGGCAGGAACCGTAGCCTCAGGCAAAAATAACGTCCCCCAACAATCGCAACTCCGGGACCGCGTAGAGTGTGATCGTTCGCATTCCTGTTATGTTACGGCGACAGTTTACTGAATAGACCTCTGGAAGCCCAACAGGTACCCTAGGTCACCGCCCGACCCACCTGAGTCCGACGAATTTGGTAAACTGTCTTTCCCCCTCCCAACATAGCTAGCGGCAGTTGAGTTTATCTTTTCTGGTTAGCTTAACAGTTCCGATTAAATCTGTGCGGTCATGATCAATGATCCATGCCGTGAATTGCCCGTTCCCCAACGGCCTAAGTTGCCTGCAAGAGCCAAGGCCGCTGATGGTTTCGATACAGAATCGATCACCGGAGACTACGTAACGGCCGTGCACCGTGTTTCTATGAGCGTAGAGTTTCCACGATTGATCGGCACAAAAATACTCCGGACCGTTGTCGACAACGATTTGGCCAGTTGGGCGTTCGACAACTTCCCAAACAACGCCGGTATTACGGTGACAGTTTACTGAATAGTTTTCTGGAATCTCCACAAGCACCCCGGATTGCCGCCCAACTCTCGCTGCGTCCGACGACTTTAGCAAACTATCACCGTAATTACTTTTTCTTCATCGCGCACGGGAGCGCCAGAGTTTTGATAGGAATGGTTTGTTCCATTGAGCGTATTGAATGTATAAATTCTCTGCTGCAACAGGACTACCGAGCTCAAAGGCTTTCTCGTACAGATCAATGATCTCTCCAATTACGGTGATGGGGTGGACGGCGCCCTGAGAGCCCGACCGGAAAGTTGTGATTCAAGGGGAGGGGTTTGAGGCGAGGCGTTTGAGCATGATGCGGATCATGGCGAGGCGGATGAAGGCGACGGTTTTTCGGGCGTGACGCTCGCAGTCTTTTG
>JADZAI010000115.1 GCA_020852655.1 Alphaproteobacteria bacterium | reverse complement strand
CGACGACGCGAACGTCCGCCGCGCGCTGAACCTCTCGATCGACAAGGCCCAGCTCATCGCGCGCGTCACCCGCGGCGGCCAGGTGCCCGCGACGCACTACGTGCCCGACATCACCGGATCCGGCTATTCGGCGCAGGCCGAGCTCGACAGGAAGGCCGGGAGAGACCCCTTCTCCGGGCCGGACTTCGACTTCGACCCCGTGCGCGCCCGCGCCCTGCTGAGAGAGGCCGGCTACGAGATCGCCGAGGAGGGTGGCAATTACAAGGCGAAGGGCTTCCCGCCCCTCGAGATCCTCTACAACACGAGCGAGGGCCACAGGGCGATCGCGATCGTCATCCAGGACGCGTGGCAGCGGAACCTGGGGGTGACGGTCTCCCTCCGGAACGAGGAGTGGAAGGTGATGCTGAAGAGCCGCGATCAGGGCAATTTCCAGATCATGCGCGGAGGCTTCTCCGCCGAGTACAACCACCCGCTCACGTTCCTCGACACCTTCCTCTCGTACAGCCCCCAGAACGAGTCGGGGTGGGCCGACCCCGAGTACGATCGCCTGGTCAAGGAGGGAGTCGCCACGGCCGATCCCGCGGAGTCCATCCGCAAGCTGCGCCTCGCCGAGCGGCGCGCCGCGCTCGCCGTGCCCCGGATCCCGCTCTATTTCTACACGAAGGGCACGCTCGTCAAACCGTGGGTGAAGGGCTTCTACCCGAACGCCCGCAACGTCCACCTCATGCAGTGGCTGTGGATCGACGAGACGAACAGCGCCGAGAACCGCCCCGCCGCCGAGCCGCGCGAATACCCGCCTCCGGGCCGGTTCGCGAAGGGCCCCGCCCCGACGGAGGCCCCGTGATCTCCTACATCGCGAAGCGGATCGCCTCGATCCTCCCCTCTCTCTTCGCCGTCCTGACAGCCCTCTTCTTCGTTCTCCGCGTGGTGCCCGGCGGCCCCTTCGACGCCGATCGAAAGCTCCCCCCCGAGGTCGAGAGGTCGCTCCGCGACTATTACGATCTCTCGGCCCCTGTCTACATCCAGTACAAGAACTGGCTCGTGAGGCTGATCGTCCACCAGGATCTCGGCCCCACGTTCCGGTACGGCGGCCGCTCGGTGAACGAGATCATCCGCCTCTCGCTCCCGTATTCAGCCCAGCTCGGCTTCTTCGCGGCGCTCCTCGCGCTCGGGATCGGGATCCCGCTCGGCGTGTACGCGGCGACGAAGCACAACACGGTGAAGGACCACGCGGCGATGGCCGTCGCCATGACCGGCGTGAGCATCCCACGGTTCGTGCTGGCCCCGCTCCTGATCCTGATCTTCTCGCTCAAGCTGTACATCTTCCCGGTGGCCCGGTGGGAGACCTGGCGGCACATGGTCCTGCCCGTGATCTGCGCCGGACTGCCCCTCGCCGCGTACATCGCGCGCCTCTCGCGGACAGGCATGCT
>JADZAI010000112.1 GCA_020852655.1 Alphaproteobacteria bacterium | reverse complement strand
GGCGTGATCGGTCTGGCGAAGCGCCTCGGCGAGAACGAGCGGCGCCGGCAGATGGTGGAGGCGTTCCGTGCGTCAACCACATGAAGCCTCCGGCGCGCTGGTGACGGCGGCCGGGACCGCGATGTTCGGCGAGCGATGGAAGGACGCGTTCGCCCAGGCGATAGGCGTTGCGCGCATGACCGTCCACAGGTGGGCAACGGGCGAGCGGTCGCCCGGGCCGGAACATTGGGAAGCGATCGGCCGCCTGCTCGACGCGCACCGCGACCGCATCAAGGACGTCAGGCGCCACGTTTCCTCGCGGCGGCCCTGATCGCGAGTTCGTTCTTCTGGAGCCACAGGAGCGTGTTGAGGGTCGCCTGCATGCGGGCCTTGTGGCCGGCGGCCTCCTCCTCGGTCATGCGGCCGGTGGCGATCATCTGCGGATAGACGCGATCGCGGAGGGCAAGCTCTTGCTTAACCTCCGCGATCTGTTCATCCAGCGGGATAGGCTGGTCGGCCATCCTACAGAGAGCGATCCTCGACGTGCCCGATGAGCACGGTAAGCCCGAGCGTCGCGGCGGCCTTCGCGGCCTCGGCCTGCACCGCCTCCTCGAAAATCTCCTGCCGGCGGTGGAGGATCACCGTGAACGACAGCTTGCCGCCCTCGACCTTGTAGCGCAGCAGCGCCTTGACGGCCGTCGCCTCTCGGTCGCCGAAGAAGATCGGCAGGCCGAGCGTGAACGAGCCCGGCAGCGTCTGGCCGCCCTTGGTCTTGGCCTCGGTCTCCTCGACCCACTTGAGGTCGATGTCACCGTTGGCGAGGCGGGTCGCGTTGGTGAAGCTGACGTTCCTCGTGCCCTCGACAGCCTGGAGGATCTCGCGGAGCGCGGCGCCGGCCGGCTCGCGAACGTCGATCTCGTTTTCTTCGAGGAACTCGACGAACTGCCGCTGCGTGAGCGGCTTGCCGTCGATGCCGGTCCACCGCTGCCAGTTGAGCGAGGTCCGCATCTGCCAGGTCAGGACATGGCCGCGATGACCGGGGCCAACGTCGTTGTGATAGTCGAAGTCGAGCGTGACCTCGGGTGCCTGCATGTCGACGAACAGGCGGGAGCCGGAGTTCCTGAACTGCGTGCCGTAGTCGATGAAGGACGCAGCGGAGAGAACCGTCACCCGCTCGCGAATGACATCGGACAGGAGCGGGTTCAGCGGCGCGAGCTCGCGCTCGATGTGCCCGCCGACGATGAGGTAGCCGACGTTGGTCTCCTCGTCACGAATGATGCGCGCGTTGGCGGCGAGGGCGAGTCGCTCGACGTCGCGAAGAAGCGCGGCCTCGCCGGCGCCCGCAGGGAGGCTTTTCGCCTCGTCCGTGATGGGGTTGAGAATAGCAGCCATGTGGGATTGTGCCCTTCGTTGGAGTGGTTGACCGGGAGGCGCTACGCGGACGCGCCGGCGGCCTTCATCGGCAGCGGGCCGTCATCGACGGCGGCGCCGGCCTTGAGCGGAGCCGCAGCCGGCTCGACAACGGCCGGCTTGAGCGGAAGCCGCATCTGATTCGGGTCCTGGCGGACGAGGCTGTCCTCGTTCGCGACGAAGAAGATGGTCGGCGGCGTCGGCTTCACCGGCACCTTGGTCTTGATGTCGCATTCGACCTGCACCGCGTTCTGCGCGGTCGGGCGAATCTTGAGCGCGATCGTCAGCGCGCCCACCTTGCCGGTCTCCATCGTCGCGCGGACGACTTCGGCGAGCGAGGTGGTGATCTCCTCGTACTGATCCCCCGCGAGGTCGCGAAGGACGTCGGCAATCTGTCTCATGTGTCGCTCCAGTCTGTGAGGCGCACGGCACCTCGGGTGAGTGCTTGGATTGCGAGCCTGTGCTTGGTGTTGGGCCGCCGCCGGCCCTTCCGCCACGAGCGGACCGAAATGAGGGAAACCACGCACCCCCGCTTTGCCAGCCTTGCCACGACTTGAGCGTCGGTAAGGCTGCGACATTCTGTCCACTCGGAAAACTTCATCGGCCCTTCCGTTCAGCGGGAATAGCGTTACATGTGTAGCACTCGGTCAGCCACCGCAATTAGGCGCGGCCCTTTGTCCGCGGGGGATAACGATGAGCTACGAGACTGACCTCGCTGCGCATCTCGCCCGGCAGAAAAGGGGCGAAATCCACATCGTCAACGGCCCGTACCGGACTGGCTCCGACTACTGGCTCTACGGCGCGACGTGGTCGGATGGATGGCGGGAGGTTTTTCTCGACGAGGCGGCGGCTGCGGCGCTCGTCGCACAGTTCCCTGCGCCTAACTCTGGCTCCCCCCAGCCCGAGGCGTAGGATGACGGAGCCGGGCCTGCCACCCCCTCCTCGGCAGGCCCGGCTCTACGTCCATCCCCGACTCCCCTGTTCCACATGAAACACGAGCGGCCTCAATGACAAGCCCGACACCCGACAACCCTCTACAGTTTTGGCAGGACTCTCTCGCCGGCCGGAAACCGCCGATCGGCGAGGGCGAGCCACGCCGGGGCTATTACGCCACGCGCGAGGGCGGCGCCCGGCTGCCGGTCCAGGTCTATCCGAGCACCAGCGGAATCGGCCTCGTCGCCTATGTCGGTCCGAAGGGCGCCGGTCGCACGGTGGTCGCGGCCGAAATCTGGACGCGCATCGCCTCGCACCCGATTCCCTTCGAGACGTGGAAGGCCGTCTACAACGGCGCGCCGTGGCCGGACGAGGCTCCTCCAGCGCCCGACGCTTCCCGGCCCGCCATCCCGCCCGAGGAGGCGAAGCGCCTCGAAGCGGACGCCGCCGCCCTCACGGAGGACTGGCGCGCCAAGGGCGAACCACCGCCGGAGGGGCACAACCGCCCCTACGACGGCGCGCTGTCGGACCTTGGTGACGAGCTCGACAACCTCGCCGAGGACGCCGCGAGGCTTCTGCGGTTCGGCGTGAGCGGGCAGGCGGACGCCGACCGCATCGCCAACGTGAAGGACAAGGCGCGCGACCTGAAAAAGCGGATCGACGCGGCCTACCGCGTAGAATACGAGCCGCTCGACAAGGC
>JADZAI010000111.1 GCA_020852655.1 Alphaproteobacteria bacterium | reverse complement strand
GATTTGCCGGGTTCCCGCGCTGGACAGAACTTGGAGTGCAATATAATTATCCGCGCATCGACACTGTGCTGGGGGATTGCGCTGGCCTGGTTTTAGTCCGCGTACTAAAATAACCAGCTACTTGCGCACTTTCCCGGTAAACGACAATGAGGCCGTCCGAGGTGGGCCGGCCAGGGAGGGTACGAATGTCGCGGTATACCGCGCTGCTTGGCAGCGCAGCCATGTCCCTAGCGCTCGGCGCAGCGCTCTACGGTACAGGTCTCGCCCAGGAAACGCCGGCTCCGGCGCCGGCCCCCGCGCCGGCCGCAGGCGGGACGGGCGACGAAACGGTCGTCGTCACGGCGAACAAGGTGCAGCAGCGCATCAACGACGTGGCCATGTCGGTGCAGGCGGCTTCGGGCAAGGAACTGACCAAGCTCGGCGTCACCGACACCTCGCAGCTCACCAAGATCGTTCCCGGCTTCACCTATACGCTGTCCTTCTACGGCACGCCGATCTACGCCCTGCGCGGCGTCGGCTTCCAGGACACCTCGCTGGCCGCCGCGCCGACCGTGTCCGTCTACTCCGACGAAGTTCCGCTGCCCTACTCGATCATGACGACGGGTGCGGGCCTCGACGTCTCGCGGGTGGAAATCCTCAAAGGTCCGCAGGGCGTGGCCTTCGGCTCCAACGCGACGGGCGGTTCGGTCAACTACATCGCCAACAAGCCGACCGACGAGTTCACGGCGGGTGCGACGCTGTCGTATAGCCGCTTCAACACGGTCGACCTGCAAGGCTATGTCAGCGGGCCGCTCACCGACACGCTGAATTATCGCGTCGCCCTGCGCACGCTCCAGAGCGGGCCCTGGCAGCAGAGCTACACGCGCCCCGACGAATGGGGCAAGTCGAACATGTGGACCGGCCGCGCCGCCCTCGAGTGGCAGCCGGACGACAAGTTCACGGCGCTGCTGACGGTCAGCGGCTTCGTCGACAAGAGCGACACCCAGATGCCGGCCCTCGCGGGCATCGCAGTGCTGAGCCCGGTCAGCTTCCTCGACCCGCGTATCGGCGTCTATCCGTTCAACCAGCATGGCGCCGTCGGCGGCTCGCACTATCCCTTCGCGCCGAAGGACAACCGCGCCGCCGACTGGGGACCGTGCGTCAACGATTCGCCGTTCGATCCGCCGTTCAACACGGTCCCGCTCGGCCAGCTCGAGCCGGAAGCCTCGACCGACTGCCACGCGGCCGACAAGGACAACACCTATTACAACATCTCGCTGCGGATGGATTACGACCTCGGCGGCGATGTCGTGATCACCTCGCTCAGCTCGTACCAGAACTTCCAGCGCGACACCTATCTGGAAGGCGACGGCACGGTCTACCAGGACTACGAGAACAACCAGCAGGGCTATATCGAGACCTGGTATCAGGAACTGCGCGTCGCCGGCACGTTCAACGGCACCGGCAACTGGGTCGTCGGCGCCAACTACGAGCATGACGGCACGTATGACCGCTTCCTCCAGACCTATGGCGGATCGACGGCGAGCCCGACGGCGCTGCCCGGCGCGGTGCTCTGCGGCGGTCAGGCGGCCTGTACGGCGGCCGGCTTCAACGTCGTCGACGTGCCGGACTTCTACCTGATCGATCTCGGCCCGACGGCCCCGACGAACAAGCAGGAGACGGAATCCTACGCGGCCTTCGCCAGCGGCGAGTACCAGATCACCGACCAGCTCGCGGTCGAGGCCGGCGTGCGCTACACGCACACCTTCAAGTCGTCCTTCGGGTGCGGCAACGACGGCGGCGACGGAACGTGGTCGAAGGTCTCGCAGGGCATCCAGAACCTGCTTCAGATGCTGAACGGAACGATCACCCTTCAGCAATACCTCCAGCCCGGCGCGCCTGGCGGCCTCGGTGTGGACCTCGGACCGTTCGCCTGCTCGACGACCGGCCCCGGCCCGCTGTTCCATCCGGAAACCTTCTACGACGAGCTGACGCAGGACAATTTGTCCTGGAAGATCGGCCTGAACTGGAAGCCGAACGAAGACACGCTGATCTATGCCAACGTGAAGCAGGGCTCTAAGCAGGGTGCCTATCCGACGGTTGCGACCTCGGCCTTCACCCAGCTCGTGCCTGCGGTTCAGGAAGGCCTGCTGGCGTACGAAATCGGCGTCAAGGCGACGCTGTTCGACGATACGCTCCAGGTGAACGCGGCTGCCTTCTACTACGACTACAAGGACAAGCAGCTCCTCGGCGCCGTCATCGATCCGGTGTTCGGTCCGCTCCCGGCGCTCGTCAACGTGCCCAAGTCGCATGTCGAGGGCTTCGAGATCTCGGCCGTGTGGACGCCGATCGACGGCCTGCGTATCGCCCCGTCGGTCAGCTACAGCCACAGCCGCGTCGACAAATGCTCGAAGGAAGATCCGGGTACGATCGCCGTCCCGGGCTGCCATGACGGCCACTACTACAACTACGATCCGTTCAGCCAGAACGTGGACCTGACGGGCCAGCAATTCCCGTCGGCTCCGGAATGGCAGGCTCAGGTCGACGTGCAGTATGACTGGGACATCGGCAACGACATGACCGCCTTCATCGGCGGCAACGTCAACTTCCAGGATTCGACGCCGGGCTTCTTCTTCAAGGACGCGCCCTACTTCCCGCCGGGCTCGGGCACGCCCACGCAGAACAACCAGCCGGCAGACATCCTGAAGATCGACTCCTACACGCTGCTCGACCTGCGGGCCGGCATCGAGACCGATCACTGGCGTCTCCAGGTGTGGGGCCGCAACGTGACGGACGAGTACTACTTCGTCACCAATGCCCACGTGAACGACGTGATCGTGAAGTATAACGGCATGCCGGCCACCTACGGCTTCACGCTGGCCTACACCTATTGAGAACATGGCGGGGCCAAGCCCCGCCCGCCTTCCCGACACAAAAGCGGCCGCCCCCAAAGGGCGGCCGTCTTGCTTTCCGGCCCCTGCGACGGCGCCGACCCCGCGACGCTCTACGTCATATGCCGATGCTGGTGTAAGGGGGCGCGTCCGCGCTCTGTCCCTGTCCTCCTCCGGCCGGCCGCCGCAGGCGCCCGGACCGGGGGATCCATGCCTGAGAGGTTGAAGGATCGCCGGTTTGCCTGAGAGTCTCAGGCATGGATCCCCGGTCTCGGCGGCTTCGCCGACTCACCGGGGGGAGGACAGGGTGGCCGGCGTCTGCGCCCCTCGGCTGTCCAGTTCGGTGTCGGGTTCTCAGCCCAACCCCCCACGTGCCATCGCCGGAACGAGTCCGGCGATGACAGATTTGGGCCGTGCAGGGCAGCGACGATTTCGTGTCGGGCAGGCGCCTCAAGAGCGCAATGGATAGGCGCTGATCAGACCGCGCACTCCGCGCACAGCCCGCTGATCTCCACCACGACCCGGCGCGGCCGGAAGCCGCTGGCGGCAACGGCGGACTTGACCGCCGCGCCGAGCGCCGGATCGGCCACCTCCTGGACGGTCCGGCACTTCTCGCAGATCAGGAAGCCCGCATCATGGGCCCGCTCGGGATCGAAGCAGGCGACGAAGGCATTCAGCGAGTCGATCCGGTGGACGAAGCCCTGGTCCACCAGGAAGGCGAGAGCCCGATAGACCGTCGGCGGCGCCGCCCGGCCCCGCTCGCCCGCAAGACGCTGGAGGATGTCATAGGCCCCGACCGGCTTGTGGCTTTCGGCGACGATCTCCAGCACCCGGGCGCGGCTGTCGGTCAGGCGCACGCCGCGCGCCGCCGCCAGGCGCTCCGCCGCGCTGCGCGCCGTGTGCTGGCAGGAGGCGTGATCATGCGCGGTCATGGCCCGGCAATGTGGGCACGGCCGGCCGCGCGGTCCAGAGCGAAGCGCTGATCACATAAGTGACGACAGCGTCACTTTTCACTTGCCCGGCCGTCAGATTTGCGAGCAAGCTGAACGAAATCGTCAATCGTCCCAGGTTTGGGAACGAGCCAGAGCGAGAACGGGAGAACTCACGTGCCGAACATCACCAAGGACCCGGCCTATAACGCCGTCGACCCGAACGACTTCCCGGCGATGATGGATGTCGATCGCTATGGCCAGCGCTCGACCGCCTTCGACAAGATCATCTCGGCGACCCACGACCATTTCTGGGATCCGCTGGACGCCAAATATATCGACTTCACCGCGCCCTGGGACCTCGAGAAGGACTATCTCGTCGACCCCAATTCCTCGCCCGACTTCAAGACCGCCATCGCCGACAAGCTCGACGAGCGCGGCAAGGTGAAGCTGGTCAACCTGAACACGCTCTGGTCGATGTCGTCGATCCTGCATGGCGAGCAGGGCGCCCTCGCCCTCTCCGCCTCGCTCTGCCACATCCTGCGCGACCCCGGCGCCCAGGAATACGCCGCCAACCAGACCCGCGAAGAGGCCCGCCACGTCACGGCCTTCAGCCGCTACGTGAAGGCCCGCTGGGGCAAGCCGCGCCCGGTCGGCCCGGCGCTCGGCGACCTCCTCACCGAGCTCGTCCTCTCGCCCCTCGTCTGGAAGAAGATCGTCGGCATGCAGATGCTGGTCGAGGGCCTCGCCATGGGCGCCTTCGCCTCGATGTACAAGGAAGGCCGCGACCCGCTTCTGGTGAAGCTGATGCAGCTCGTCATGACCGACGAGGCCTTCCACCACAAATTCGGGAAGATCTGGGCCGACCGCACCATTCCTCACCTCTCGAAGGGCGAGCACGAGCAGATCGAGGACTGGGCCTGGCAGGTCTTCAACGTCCTCATCTACAACCTCGCCAGCCCCGACCAGAAGACCTGGATCTACCAGGAGCTCGGCCTCGATCCCGTGTGGTGCCAGCAGGCCTTCATGGAGGCGCTGACCGACGAGGCGATGCGCAAGGACATGCAGGACGCCTCCAACATCTTCCGCGTCCTCGTGAAGACCTTGCTGAAGGCCGGCATCATCACCGACCGCACCCGCGGCAACTACGCCGCCTTCCTCGACATGGCCGAACTCCATGCCGAGGGCGACCGCATGATCGGCGACGACATCGCCGAGGAAGGCATCCGCTACCTCATCCAGCTCAACGGCGGAAAGAGCCTGCTCGGCCCGCAGCTTCTGGCGGCGGAATAGGGGCGCGCGCCATGGCCGACGGCATGAGCAACATCACCAAGGACCCGGCCTACGACGCGGCCGACCCCAGTGACTTCCCCGCGATGATGGACGTCGAGCGCTACGGTAGGCGCTCGACCGCCTTCGACAAGATCATCTCGGCGACCCACGACCATTTCTGGGACCCGCTCGACACCAAATACATCGACTTCTCGGCGCCGTTCGATCTCGAGACCGAGTATCTGATGCCGCCGAAGATGAACATGGAGCTGCAAACGGCGGTCGCCGACCGGCTCGACGAGAAGCAGAAGATCCGCCTCGTCAACGAATCCGTCCGCTGGTCGCTCTCCTCCATCCTGCACGGCGAACAGGGCGCGCTCTCGCTCTCCGCCTCGCTCTGCCATGTGCTGAAGGACCCGGGCGCGCAGGAATACGCCGCCAACCAGACGCGCGAAGAGGCCCGCCACGTCACCGGCTTCACGAAATACATCCAGGCCCGCTGGGGCAAGCCGCTGCCCGTCGGCCCCGCCCTCGGCAATCTCCTCACCGAGATGGTCTCCAGCCCCTATGTCTGGAAAAAGCTCGTCGGCATGCAGATGCTGGTCGAGGGCCTCGCGATGGGCGCCTTCGCGACCATGTACACCTACGGCCGCGATCCGTTGATGGTGAAGCTGATGCAGCTCGTCATGACCGACGAGGCCTTCCACCACAAATTCGGCAAGATCTGGGCCGACCGCACCATCCCGCATCTTTCGGAAGCCGAGCGCAACCTCATCGAGGACTGGGCCGCCCAGGTCTTCCAGGGCCTCCTCTTCAACCTCGGCAATCCCGAGCAGAAGAAGACGATCTACGCCGAGTTCGGCCTCGACTGGAACTGGGTCCAGGGCGCCGTCATGGAGAGCTTCACCAACGCCAAGATCCGCGAGCGGCTGAAGGATTCCACCTCGATCTTCCGTGTGCTGATCAAGACGCTGCTGAAGGCCGGCATCATCACCGACCGCACCCGCGCCGTCTATGCCGCCTTCGTCGACATGGCCGAGCTGCACGGCGAGGGCGAGCGCATGGTCGGCGACGACATCGCCGAACAGGGCATCCGCTACCTCCAGCAGATCAACGGCGCCGGCGGCTTCGGCGCGACTCTGCTCGCCGCCGAATAGGCATCGCCCGATCCTTCCAGGGCCATGGCGTCCGCCGCCATGGCCTTTCGTTTGCGCGCCGGCGGGCGACGGGCCATACAGCGCGCATGTTTCGCGCCCGTCTGGCCGTCGTCGCCATCGTCAAGAACGAGGGCGCGTCCATCTTCGAGTGGCTGGCGCATCACGCGGCCCTGGGGGTGGAGCGCTTCTTCCTCTACGACAACGGCTCCAGCGACGACACGCGGGCCGAGATCGCAGCCTTCCCCGGACCGGCGCGGATCGACGTGATCGACTGGCCGATGCCGCAGGGCCAGTTCCCCGCCTACAGCGATGCGCTGATCCGCTTCGCGCACACCAGCCGCTGGATGGCCTTCATCGACGCCGACGAATTCCTCATCCCGATGCGCGGCGAGAGGCTGCCGGCGATCCTGGAGGATTTCGCCGCCTATGGCGGGCTGGCCGTGCCGTTCACGATCTTCGGCAGTTCGGGCTTCGACCGCCGGCCGGAGGGGCTGGTGCTCGAGAATTACCGCCACCGCGCGCCCGACGGTTTCGTCGTCAACGGCTATCTCAAATGCATCGTGCGGCCGGAGCGCATGACGGCGCGGGTGACGACGCCGCATCTGCTGCACCCCCGGCCCGGCCACGCCATCGTGCTGGAGACCGGCCGGGCCGTCGCTCCGCGCACCGGCGGCCTCCTCGACCCGCCCTTCACGGCCCAGCGCCTCCGCCTGCACCATTATGTCGTCAAGTCGCGCGAGGATTTCGCGTTGAAGCGGTCGCGCGGCCTCGTCGCCCCGGCCGACCCGCGGGACGACGCCTTCTTCCGCGGCCATGACCGCAACGAGGTGCCCGACGATACCGCCCTCCCCTTCACCGCCGCCGTGCGCGAGGCCATCGCGCGGCGCGGGACGCGGGTCCGCCGGCGGCTGTTCCGATGAGGCCGCCGGCGCGCGTTGACAAAGGGGGCGGCGGCATGGTCCCCGTTGCAGGGCGCGACACGCGCATCTGGCCGGGCGTATGAATTTCCACATCGACCAAGACCGCGGAAAGACGATCTCCGGCTGGTTCCTGCCCGACAATCCGTCGAAAGAGCCGAGCTTCCTCGTGGAGGCCGACGGCCGCTCGCTGGTCGTCGAGCCGACGCTCACCCACTCCAACATGGTCGACGCCGGCTGGCACGAGACCGGGCTCGTCGGCTTCGCCATCTCGACGCGGGAATGGCCGGGCCTCGGCCAGGCGGTGGACGTCCGTGTGACCGAGCGGGACTCGGGGCTCACCTTCTACACGCGCCCCAAGCCGCGCGCCTATGTGCCGGGCCGCATGTTCGCCTTCGACATGCGCGAAGGCCAGGAATCGCTCACCGCGCAGGCCTTCCTCGACGGCTTCCACATCGCCTTCCCGGACGTCCATCTCTACGGCCAGGACACCCGCAAGGTCTTCTACCAGATCGGCTATGCCAGTTCGGTCTTCACCTGCGGCGCGCCCTCGGTGCGGGCGGACGAACCCTTCATGGCCGAGGCGCATGTCCGCCGCATCGCGCTGCTGACCGATCCTCTCCGCCTGCTCTACAACCTGCTGCTGCCCGGCGTTCCCGAAACCGATCCATCCGGCCCGGCGCGTCTGGTCGAACGCGTCCGGCGGCTCGACAAGATGGACCGCCAGATGCTGAGCGAGCCGCTGACCCGGCGGCTGAGCCTGCTCTATGTCGACGAGGCGCTGCCGCGCGATGCGGTGGCACAGGCCCTGGACACGCTCTCGGGTTTCGACGCGCTGGGTGTCGAGGATGCGGTCGGGCCTTTCGTCGAACTGGTCGCGGCGGTGTGCGACGTCGATCTCTCGCTCTTCACCGTGCCGACCCAGCCGGAGCCCTTCGCAATGTCGCGCGAGCTGCGCCGCGAGGCCGACATCGTCGCCCTGGTGGCGCGCGACCTCGAAATCTACGACGCGGCCTGGGATGCGATTGCCGAATCGCACCGGGCCGGGCGCGGCTGAATGGCGGCCGCCCGCCAGGCCGAGCTGTTCGCGGACCCGCCGCCTGCGCTGCCCGATGGCGTGTCGCTATTCCACGGCCGCATCGGCCCTCGCGAAAGCCGCGAGATTCTGGACGCGATGCTCGGCGTCTTCGCGGCCGCGCCGCCCTACCGGCTGAAGATCAAGACCGGCGCCTATGTCATCAACCGCATGACGAATTGCGGCGCCTGGGGCTGGCACTCCGATACGCACGGCTATCGCTACATCGATGCGCATCCGGAACGAGGGACGCCCTGGCCGCCGATTCCTGCGGCGCTGGAAAGCGCCGCCCTGTCGGCCGCCGCCGAGTGCGGCGCGGCCTTCGCGCCGGACGCCTGCCTGGTCAATCTCTACGGCGCGGACGGCAGGCTGAACCTCCACCAGGACCATGACGAAGCGGACTTCACCTGGCCGATCGTGTCCTTCAGCTTCGGCGCCGACGCGGTCTTCGCGCTCGGCGGCGGCAAGCGGCGCGATCCGGTGGTGCCGCTCACGCTGCGCCATGGCGACGTGATGGTGCTGCACGGAGCGGGACGTATGCGGTTTCACGGCGTGAAGAAGATCGTTCCCGGCACCGCTCCCTTCGCACATCCGGCGATCCCGGAGAGCGGCCGGCTGAACCTCACGGTCCGCCGCGCGAAATGAGCACACGCGCCGCCCTCCTCGCCGCTGCCGAGGCCTTTGCGCCGGAACTGGAGGCACGCGCGGCGGAATTCGAGCGCGAGCGGCGGCTGCCGGCCGAACTCGCGCACCGCATGGCCGAGGCGCGGCTTTTCGCGATGATGGTGCCGGACGTCTATGGCGGCGTCGAAGCCGATCCGCTGACCGCCGCCGAGGTGATCGAGCGGCTGGCGATTGCCGACGGTTCGGCGGCCTGGTGCGTCTTCATCGGCGCCACCAGCGGGATGACGGCGGCCTATCTGCCGCCGGCGACCGCCCGCGAGATCTTCTCCAGCCCGGCGATCGTCACCGGCGGCGTCTTCGCCCCGCGCGGACGCGCCGACGACCTGGGCGACGGCACCTACCGTGTGGCCGGGCGCTGGCAATGGGGTTCGGGCACCCAGAATGCGAAATGGATCATGGGCGGCTGCTTCGTCCACAAGGACGGGAAGCCCGAAGTCCTGCCCGGCATGCTGCCGCATACGCGGATGTTCTTCCGCCCGGCATCCGAGGTCGTGATCCACGACACCTGGCACGTCTCCGGCCTGCGCGGCACGGGCTCGAACGATATCGAGTTTCCCCCCGCCCTCCTGCACCGCGACTATTCCGTCGGCCTGACCGTCGACCGGCCGCTGGACCGGCCCCTCTATGCCTTCCCGGCCTTCGGGCTGCTGGCGATCGGCATCGGCGGCGTGGCGCTCGGCCTCGCGCGGGCCGCCATCGACACCCTCACCGCCCTTGCCGGGGGCAAGACGCCCGAAGGCCATCGCCGCCCGCTCGCCCAGCGCGCGGAGACGCAGGAGAAGCTGGCCGAGGCCGAGGCGCTGGTACGCTCGTCGCGCGCCTGGCTGTGGGACACCATCGGCACCGCCTGGCACGCCGCCCAGCACGCCGGCGCCGTCGCGCTGGAGCAGCGGCGCGACCTCCGCCTCGCGACGACCCACGCCGTGCGCTCGGCCGCCCGGGCGGTGGACCTGATGTATCATCTGGGCGGCGGCAGCTCGGTCTATGAAACCTCCCGCCTGCAACGCTGCTTCCGCGACATCCATGTCGCCACCCAGCACATGCTCGTGGGCACGCCGACGCTCGAACTGACGGGGCGCCTCTTCCTCGACCTGGAGGCCGAAATCTCGACCCTATGACCCGCCGAATGAAGTGAACATTCATTCACATACGATCATCACAACAATCCGGAATAAGAGCACGGCTATCCGGGTCAAGCTAACTGTCATGGTCCGCGCAGGCGGACCATCCACGCCTTGCTTCCTTCGTGTCACGATATAGAGGTGGAATCGAAGCTATTGCGCCATATCTTCAGACTGCGAAGCGCCCAAAGCCGTAGATGGTCCGCCTGCGCGGACCATGACAGCCTTGGCTGGGCGTCCTGGAAAGCCGCCTTCTCACAGCCAACACCACGCTTGACCGAATGAATGATCATTCTTTATTCCTCGCCTTATGGCGGCTCCGAAGCGTGGCCAGATTCTGAACGCCGCCCTCGGCCTCTTCGAGGCCAAGGGCTATGGCGGCACCGCGGTCCCCGAGATCGCCCAGGCGGCCGGCGTGGCGGTCGGCACGATCTACCGCTATTTCCCGACCAAGGAAGCGCTGGTCCGGGCCCTCCTGGCCGATTGCCAGACGCGGTTCGAGGCGGACGTGCTGGCCCCCGTGCCGCCGACCGCGACGCCCCGCGCCACCTTCCGTCTTTACTGGCGCCGCATGGCCCAGTTCGCCCGCAGTTTCCCCGTCGCCTATCGCTTTCTCGACCTGCACGACCATGCCGCCTATCGCGATCCGTCCGCGGCGCCGCAGGGCGAGGCCCTGACCGCGGCCCTACGCGACCTCGTCGCCCGGGGCCGCCGCGAAGGCGCCATGAAGGCGCTCGATCCGACCCTCGTCATGGCGTTGCTGCGCGGCGCGCTGGCCGGCCTCGCGCGCCATGCCTCGCCTGACGGGGTGCTGCCGCCCGCACGGGTCGAGGAGATGGAGGATTGCCTCTGGAACGCCGTCGCCGCCCGGGGATGATCCCCGCTGCGCCTCAGCCGCTGGCCGCCCGCCGCGCTATCGCCGCCCGCACCGCCGCGGCATAGGGCAGCGCGGAATCGTCGAACACCTCGTTGCGGTCCGACAGCTCGAAATAATAGGCGTCGCGCTTCAGCGGATGCGTCGAGACGCGGCCGCGCGCCGCCTTGATCTCGAAATCCTCGCGCGACTTCACGACGTAATGGTTCAGCCTCAGCCGCTGCGCAACATAGGGCGGGTCCTGGAGGCCGGCCCGGCGCGGGCTGATCGTCGAACCGTCGTCCAGCTTCTGCGACCAGCCGAGGCGCGGCAGGAAGACATGCGGATTGCGCACCCAGCGCCAGACGCGCCGCGGATCGACGATCGACTTCACATGACCGTTCAGATGGTTGTCGTCCGGCGCGCGGTGGAGATAGCTCTCCAGCACGGTCCCGGCCGGCCGGCGATCATGGCCGCTACTACCGAAACAGGCCCAGGGCAGCGCGAGGCCCGCCGTATGGCGGAAATCGGCGAGGATCGCGGGCAGCGTCTCGCCCTTCAGCGGCATCATGAACTCGTCGGCGTCGATGAACGCCATCCAGCGGCATTCATGGCCGAAATGGCTGAGCGCGTGGCGATAGGCAGCGAGCTGGCCCGTCTTCATCGGCCAGTCGATGATCCTGACCTCGGCGGGCGGCGGCAGGGCGGCCAGCTCGCGCTGCGTGCCGTCCGTCGAGCCGTTCTCGTAGATATAGAAGCGCTGCACCCCCAGCGCCGCATGATGGGCCAGCCACTCGAAGATGCCGTGGACCTCGTCCTTGACGATGGCGACGACGGCGATCTCGACCGGCGGAGTGCGCGAGAAGAGGCCGGGCAGCGCAGCCGCCAGCGGCTCGAGGAAGGACATGGCGCTGCTATAGCGAGGCCTGTGCGCCGCCGCCATCTTAAGGCTTCGCCGCCGCTATTTCTCGCGTACCACCGCCTGCTGGAGCAGGACCTGGGCGCCCGGCCCTGCCAGCATCTGGTCGGTCGTGGTTTGGAGGCGCTGGGTCAACAGGTCGAGATCGGCCTGCCGCCCGACGCGGATGCGGGTGGAGGCGAAGTCCGACATCGCCCGCAGCCAGGCATCGCGCAGGCGGGGCAGCGTGGCGCTCGCCCGGTTGCGCAACCCTTCGTCCGGTATGTCGAGCCCGAACTCCACCAGGAAGATGCCCTGCACCCGGTTCTGGCGCATGATCGCCACGATCATCGGGTCGACCGAGACCCACGATACCGACGAGGTGAGCTTGCGATCGTGGGATTCGGGCTTCTTCGCCGCCTCGCCGCCTCCGGAGGCGGCCGCCGGTGCGACCGCGGCGAAGGCAAGACACAGGGCAATGGTCAGGCGCATGGCGCGACCCTGCCCCAGGCGGGGTGAAGGAGCGGTTTACCCGCCCGGCCTCCACCGTTCAGCTAGGTGCGCGGGGCCGGGAAACCGGCATGATGTCCTCAGCGCCGGCCCACGCCGGCGAGGGAAGACGCATGGCGACGATCAACGGCACCGGCAACAACGATACCCTCCAGGGCACCAACGAGCCCGACACCATCAACGGCCTCGGCGGCAACGATCTCATCATCGGCTACCTCAACAACGACGTCCTCGACGGCGGCGACGGCAACGACGTCATCCATGCCAGCGACGGCGATGACACCGTCCGCGGCGGCACTGGCGACGACATCCTCTACGGCTATCACGGCGCCGACTCCCTCGACGGCGGCGCCGGCGACGACCATGTCTTCGTCGGCTACCCCACCATCGACGTCGGCCTGCCGGGCGGCGACAGCGGCCCCGACCGCGCCGACGGCGGCGCCGGCTTCGACGTCATCGAGATCACCTGGTTCAACGTCGGCGTGAACGGCCAGCTCGTCCCGGTCATCCTCGATTTCGGCACCGGCAATTTCACCGTCCACGCCGGCGGCTCGGACTGGGAGAGCGTCCAGAATTTCGAGGCCCTCGTCTATTACGGCAACGACGGCGGCGACTCGATCACCGGCAGCAACAACGACGACATCGTGCAGCTCGGCTACGGCGACGACGTCATGCGCGCCCGCGGCGGCGCCGACTACATCATCGACTTCGGCGGCAAGCTCGACATCGACGGCGGCACCGGCATCGACGCGCTCGAGCTGCCCTACCTCTTCCGCTACACGCAGGGCATCACCCTGCTCCTTCAGGACGGCGCCGACGCCATCGTCGGCGGCGCCCTCGCCGGCTCGACCGTGCGCGGCATCGAGCAGCTCTTCTGGGACTTCAACAGCGGCACCTCCTTCGCCGACCACTTCCGCGGCGGCATTTATGCCGACGAGATCCACGGCGGCGCCGGCAACGACACGCTGGAAGGCAGCGCCGGCGACGATACGCTGGACGGCGGCAAGGGCGACGATTCCATCGACGGCGGCGACGGCAACGACCACCTCGAAGGCGGCAGCTTCCTCAGCGCCGACGGCTTCGAGGGCGCCGACACGATCAACGGCGGCAACGGCAACGACAGCATCGGCGGCGGCAATCTCGGCGGCACCCTCACCGGCGGCGCCGGCGACGACGGGATCGGCGCGGTCGGCGGCGCCTATCTGATGGACGGCGGCGAAGGCAACGACACCCTCGGCGGCGGCGGCAAGTCCCACTACATCGGCGGTATCGGAAACGACGTCATCGCGCCGCACTCAGACCCGAACGACATCGCCGGCACGTCCGACATCGTCGACGGCGGCGAGGGCAACGACACGGTCGACATCGTCCGCAGCGCCGGCGTCGAAGGCATCGGCAACACGGTCGTCTCCTACCAGGTGATCGACCTCCTCACCCCGGCCAACAACACGCTCTACGCCGCCGGCCACACCTTCATCTCGATCGAGAACATCAAGGGCGGCGTTTACGGCCCGAACGACCTCAGGGGCAACAACGGCCCCAACCGCCTCGACGGCGGAATCGGCCAGATCAACCGCCTCGACGGCCGCGGCGGCAACGATACGTTGACCGGCGACGTCCGCACCGACACGCTGATCGGCGGCGACGGAAACGACACGCTCTACGGCAAGCAGGGGAACGATTCGCTCGAAGGCGGCAACGGCAACGATTATCTGTCCGGTGACGATTCGATCGAGGGATCGCTGGGCTACGGCGTCGACGACACGCTGTCGGGCGGCGCCGGAACAGACACGCTGGTCGGCGGCGTAGGCAGCGACACCTATGTCAACCCGGCCGGCGACACGATCATCGAGATCTCCGATCCCAGCCACATCAACCGCGACGTCGTCGTCAGCAACGCGACCTTCTCGCTGGCCGCGCTTCCCGACATCGAGAACATCACGCTCACCGGCAACGCCCAGGCCGACGGGACGGGCAACGCGGCCGGCAATGTGCTGACCGGCAACGCCGGCAACAACCGTCTCACCGGCGCCGGCGGCGACGACACCCTGACCGGCGGCGGCGGCACGGACACGCTCGCCGGCGGCACACAGAACGATACCTATGTGAACCCGGCCGGGGACATCGTCGCCGAAGGCGTCAATGCCGGCACCGATACCGTACAGTCGGACGCGACGGTCACGCTCACCGCCAACGTCGAGCGCCTTTTCCTCACCGGTAGCGCGGCCGCGGACGGGCGCGGCAACGACCTCGCGAACCAGCTCACCGGCAACGCCGGCGCCAACCAGCTTGTTGGCTTCGCCGGCCACGACACGCTGGCAGGCGGCGCCGGCGCCGACACGCTCGACGGCGGTGTCGGGGCCGACCTGCTGCGTGGCGGAACCCAGCGCGACAAGCTTGTCCCCGGCAACGACGGCGATGTCGACGTTCTCGTCTTCGCCTCGGTGAACGACTCGACCGGCGTCACGCGCGACGTCATCTCGGCGATCGACTTCAACGAGGACAAGATCGACCTGCCGGGTACCGTCACCGGCATCGCCGCCGCCATCACCGGGACTTTGTCGACGGCGAGCTTCAACGCCGATCTTGTGGCCGCAGTGACGGCCGCCCGCCTCCCGGCCGGACAGGCCGTGCTCTTCGACCCCAATGCCGGCAACCTCAACCAGCCCGGGATGACCTATCTCATCGTCGATGCCAACGGCATCGCGGGCTATCAGGCGAACGCCGACTGGGTCTTCCAGCTCGAAGCCCGCAACGGCGTCATCGACCCCGCCGATTTCATCTGAGCACCACCTGCAGGCGGAGGAGCAGCGCTACGGCCTTAAGACGACGACATGCCTGAGAGGCAAGGGCAGGCGCCGGCCAAGAGGCCGCCACAGGTGCCAAGGTGCGGGCTGCTGGTGGAGCTGAGCGGAATCGAACCGCTGACCTCCTCATTGCGAACGAGGCGCTCTCCCAACTGAGCTACAGCCCCAGCCGCCGCAAGAGGCGCGGGTGTATGTCGCCCCCCGCGCCCCGTCAAGGTGGGATTCGCGCCTCTCAGGGACCTTCGACCTTGAGCCCCTTCGCCCGCAGCAACGCCGGCACGCCCTTGTCGCCTATCAGATGGCCGGCCCCCACGACGATGAGATAGTCGTTCCCGTCGGCCATGTAGGTCGAGGTGATCTTCTCGACCCAGCGCACATTGCGGTCATAGAGGATCAGCTTGGCGATGTCGGGCGTCTCCTCGAGCCCGCCATTGATGGTTTCGCTGAGCTTCGCGACGTCGCCCGCGAACCAGGCTTCAACCATGTCCCGCAATTCGTTGGGCCGCTCGAGGATGTCCTTGGCGGTGCTGAGCAGGAACTCCAGCTCCTGGGCGCTCGGCATGGTCACGAAGAAGTCGAGCTGCTCCTGCGTGGTCTCGAAATAGTCGAGTTTCTTGCCCTTCGCCTTGGCGTCGGCTTCGACCTTCTTATCGACGCCCGAATTCGGGTCGAAGCCGTCATGCACGGCATAGAGCACCGCAAGCTGAAGCGAGGCGAACCAGGGGCGGAACCCTTCCATCATGCCGAAGGGCGCGCCGACCTCCCCGGCCGCCTTCTCCACCACGGCCTTGTCCTCCGGGCTGAGCAGGGTCGACAGCGTCACGCCCGGCGGGTTCATGATGTGTTTCTGGAGATAGGCCATGGTCTCGGGCGAGTTCATGGCGTCGAGCGGCGTTTCGAAGACAACCGTCTCGGCCTGGTCCAGCGCGGCATTGAGCGCCGGCGTGTGCCAGTCGCGGCCGGCGGGCAGCAAATGGACCGAGCCGAACAGGGTGATCGTTCCGCCATTCGGCTTCGTGACGTGCCAGATCGCCGGGGTGCCGGGCTTGGGCACGGTTTCGCCTGGAAGGGGAATCGTCTCCGGCTCGCCGACCGGGGCCGGCAGGGTGACGGGCGCATCCTTGGGCGGGTCAAGGGTTACGGGCGCTTCCGCCCAGGCCGGCACAGCCAAGGCACCCAGAACAAGTAACGCGGCGGCACAACCCCGCGCGAGCGAACCCAGCATGGCCTCTCCTTGATAGGGCAATGGCGCCCTCAAGCTGACATAGCGAATGCGGCTGGCCGGTGCGAGGCCTGCCCCATCACAGGACGCGGCGCGGTGCGGGGCTGGTTCCGGCACGCGGGACAGGCCATATGCTCGTCCCATGAGCGATCCCTATTACCCGATCTTCTGGGCCATCGATCAGGTGCTGAACCTGTTCCTGATCATCCTCTTCGTGCGCATCATCCTGTCGTGGCTCTTCGCCTTCCAGGTGGTGAACCCGCGCCATCCGCTCGCCTGGCAGGTCAACACGGTGACGACACGGATCACCGACCCGGTGATGCGGCCGATCCAGCGGATGCTGCCGCCGGTGGGCGGCATGGATCTCTCGCCGTTCGTGATCCTGATCGTCATCTACGTGCTCCAGATGTATCTCTGGCAGCTCTATGTCGCGATCCGCTGAGCCCTATTGCATCGAAGGCGACGATCTGGTGCTGCGCGTGCGGGTGACGCCGGGCGCGCGAAGTGAAGGCTTTGACGGCGTGGCCGATGGGCCGAACGGCGTGCGGCTGCTGAAGCTGAAGGTGCGGCCCAAGGCGCAGGACGGGGCGGCGAACGCCGCGGTCGTCGCGGCGCTGGCCGCCGCCTTCGGCCGTCCGCGCTCGTCCATCACGCTGGAATCGGGTATGGCCGCGCGCGTGAAGACGCTGCGAATCGCCGGCGATGCCGACGCGGCCGCGGCGCGGGCGAAGGAGCTGAGCGCGCCATGACCGCAACCCTTATCGACGGCAAGACGATCGGCGCGGCCCTGCGCGCGCGCGTCGCCGAGCAAGTGGCGGCGCTGAAGGCGCGGCGCGGCGTGTGCGCCGGCATCGGCGTCATCCTGGTGGGCGACGATCCGGC
Organism: Alphaproteobacteria bacterium; assembly: GCA_020852655.1. GTDB lineage: Bacteria > Pseudomonadota > Alphaproteobacteria > Micropepsales > Micropepsaceae > JADZAI01. Next base: position 26,242 of record JADZAI010000111.1, on the reverse strand, counting down.
CAGCCAGATCTATGTGCGGATGAAGGGCAAGGCCGCCGAGGAAGCCGGCATGCATGCCGTCGAGATCGTGATGCCGGAGAATTCGACGGAAGAGGCGGTGCTGGACCAGGTCCGGCGGCTGAACGCCGACCCCGCCGTGCATGGCTTCCTGGTTCAGTTCCCGACACCGAAGCAGGTGCGCCAGCACGCCGTCATCGACACGATCGATCCGGTCAAGGACATAGACGGACTGACCGCGGTGAATGCCGGCCTGCTGATTTCGGGACGGCAAGGTCTCGTGCCCTGTACGCCCTATGGCTCGGTGCTGCTCGCGCAAAGTGCGCGCGGGTCGCTCGCGGGGTTGAATGCGGTCGTGATCGGGCGCTCGATCCTGGTCGGCCGGCCGGTGGCGCAGTTGCTCATCAATGCCGACTGCACGGTAACGACGGCGCACTCAAAGACGCGCGACCTGCCGGCGCTCTGCCGCAGCGCGGACATTTTGGTCGCGGCGATGGGCAAGGCGCATTTCGTTCGCGGCGACTGGATCAAGCCGGGCGCGACGGTAATCGACGTCGGGACGACCCGGCTCGACCTCGGCAACGGCAAGACGAAGCTCGCGGGCGATGTCGCGTTCGACGAGGCGAAGGAGGTGGCGAGCGCCATCACGCCGGTGCCGGGCGGGGTCGGGCCGATGACGATCGCGTGCCTGCTGCGCAATGCCGTGATCGCGGCATTTCGCCAGAACGGGCTGGATGCGCCGGCGATCTGAGCCGATCCCCCGTTCAGCCGGTATTCACCGGCCTTAACGATAATTACAACGCTTTCATGTTTCCGGAAGCGCAGCTATCGTTGAGGCCATGATCCGCCATCTGACCACGCTTCTCCTGACCGCCGCGGTGCTGACCGCCGCGATCGGCGTTGCGCAGGCGTTCGACCGGCGCATCCGCATCAAGAACGAGACCGGCCAGGCGATCGTCTCGATCCAGGCCGGCAGCAGCGAGAGCGGCTGGTCCGGCGAGGTGCTGGGCAGCCTGCCGGCCGGCAAGGCCGCGATGGCGACCATCGACGACGGCTCTGGCGCCTGCACCTACGACTTCACGGCCAAACTGGCCGATGGCGGGGTGCGCCAGGCGCGCGGCGTCAACGTCTGCGACCTCTCCGTCTACGCGATCAAGTAGGCTCAGCTCTTCGCGCGCGCGTTGCGGACCGCGAGAGTGCGCAGGCGCAGGGCGTTCAGCTTGATGAAGCCGCCGGCGTCTTTTTGGTCGTAGGCGCCGCCGTCCTCCTCGAAGGTCACGAGATCCTTCGCGTAGAGCGAGTACGGGCTGTCGCGGCCGGTGACGATGACGTTGCCCTTGTAGAGCTTCAGCGTCACCGTGCCCGCGACCATTGCCTGGCTGTGATTGATCGCCGCCTGGAGCATCTCGCGTTCCGGCGCGAACCAGAAGCCGTTGTAGATCAGCTCGGCATAGCGCGGCATCAGCTCGTCCTTCAGATGCGCCGCGCCGCGGTCCAGCGTGATCGACTCGATCGCGCGGTGCGCCTGGAGAAGGATCGTGCCGCCGGGCGTCTCGTAGACGCCGCGCGACTTCATGCCGACGAAGCGGTTCTCGACCAGGTCGAGGCGGCCGATGCCGTTGTCGTGGCCGAGCTGGTTGAGCTTGGCGAGCAGGTCGGCGGGGCCGAGCTTCTTGCCGTTGATCGAAACCGGGTCGCCCTTCTCGAAGCCTACAGTGATCTCGGTCGCCTTGTCGGGCGCCTGCTCGGGGCTGATCGTGCGCTGGAACACCATCTCGTCGGGACCGACGGCAGGGTCCTCCAGCACCTTGCCCTCGCTGGACGAGTGCAAAAGATTCGCATCGACCGAGAACGGCGCCTCGCCGCGCTTGTCCTTGGCGATCGGAATCTGGTGCTGCTCGGCGAAGGCCAGCAGCTTGTTGCGGCTCTCGAAACTCCACTCGCGCCATGGGGCGATGATCTTCACGTCCGGCTTGAGCGCGTAATACGACATCTCGTAGCGGACCTGGTCGTTGCCCTTGCCGGTCGAGCCGTGGGAGACCGCATCGGCGCCGACCTTGTTGGCGATCTCGATCTGCTTCTTGGCGATCAGCGGCCGGGCGATCGACGTGCCGAGCAGGTACTGGCCCTCATAGACCGCATTGGCGCGGAACATCGGGAAGACATAGTCGCGGACGAACTCGTCGCGGACGTCCTCGATGAAGATGTTCTCGGGCTTGATGCCCAGCATCAGCGCTTTCTGGCGCGCGGGCTCCAGCTCCTCGCCCTGCCCGAGATCGGCGGTGAAGGTGACCACCTCGCAGCGATACTCGGTCTGAAGCCATTTCAGGATGATCGAGGTGTCGAGGCCGCCCGAATAGGCGAGCACGACCTTCTTGACGGCGGCGACCATGGAAACTCCGGAGACGATGCGAAAGCGGCGCCTCCCTAGCGCAGCCGCGACAGCGCCACAACGGCGCGCCAGATCGATCGGAAAACAACTTTAAGGTGATTTTAGATCGCGCAGAGATTGATTCCATGTACCCTCGCGCCATCACGAACGTGCTTGAGCACAGGAGGATGATCATGAGGAAGTTGAGGACCTTGGGCGCCATTTTCGCCGTACTCGCCGCGGCGGCCGCCATCGCTGCACCCGCGAGCGCGGTCTACGATCAGAACGGCAACGTCATCTACATCTACCAGCTCCCGGACGGCACACTGGTCTACTGAGCGGCAATGGCCGGGTCTGCGCCACGGGTGCAGGCCCGGCCAGCACGGCCTGCATGATGAAGTTATCCGCATCTTTTCGGCTGTTGCCGCTGGCAACCCTGCTGGCAGGGGCCGGGGCCGCCGCGGCGCTCGCGCTGACGGGGCCGGCGAACCACGCAGCGGCCGAGATGAACCTGCATCGCCTGCCGGACGATCAGGCACCGGTGGCAGATGCACCGGCGGGTGCGCAATGGTTCGACACGGAGTGGGGCTGGATCGTCGTCGCCCATGCCGACGACGCGCCGGAGGCGGCGGAAGACATACGCGCCGCGATTGCCGCCTTTTACCGCTATTTCGGCCGGCGGCCGGCGCCGGGGGCCGTTGTGCAGACGGATTTTGCCGGTCTCTATCCGGCGCTCCGGACGGCGGGCGCGGCGTGGCAGACGACATGGCCCTTTGGCCGGGCGCGCGTGCCGAGCGATCCGGGGCATCACGCCGATCGCCGCTCGGCCCTGCGGCACGAGATCGCGCATATGCTGTTCCTGTCGCTGTTCATCCCGAACACGCGCAAGAACCAGTATGGCGGCGACGCGCCGGACTGGCTGGACGAGGCGGCGGCGATGATGGCGGAGACGCCGTCGGCGACGGAAGCGCGACGCGCCCGCTTCGCCGGGGCGGTCCGGGCGGGGCGCGTGCCGGCGTTTCGGATGCTGATCGCGGAGACCCATCCCCTGTTCGGGGCGCCTGAGGTGCAGCACGCGCTGGCCGCCTCCGGCGGGGCGGGCACGGCGCCGGTGGTGCTGGCGCTGTCACCGGAGGAAGCGGGTGTCAGCGGCGAGGCGATTGCGGACTTCTATGCCATCGCGCGCGGCATGGCGGATTATCTGATCGACCGCAGCGGCGACGAGCGGATCCTGGCACGGATCGCGATGCTGATTGCCGAACGGCACGATGCGAGGATATGGCTGGACAAATTATGCGCAGACGGCGCGCTGCCCGTGGCGCCCGAGGCCATCGATGCCGATTTCGCGGCCTGGAGCGCCGCGCGCGCCGCTGACGAAGAGCGTTAGCCGGCCCGCTGGAGCAGGCCCTCTCCATGCACGGCGCCGGCCATCGGCAGAAGGAGGCGCGCCGTGAGGCCGCCGCCTTCGCGATTGACCAAGTCGATCTGGCCGCCATGAACACGGGCGACGGTGCCGGCCACCGCAAGTCCAAGTCCTGCCCCGCCGGTCGATCGGTTCCGCGAAGGTTCGGCCCGCACAAAGGGCTCGAATACGCGCTGACGCAGGCCCTCCGGGAGCCCGGGGCCATCGTCCTCGACCTGGAATACCGCACGCCCGCGCGCGGTCAGGACATTCACCCGGGCACGGGCGCCATACTTGACCGCGTTGTCGATGAGATTGGTGAGAGCACGGCGCAGGTTGACGGCTTCGGCGTTCACCCAGACGCCAGGTTCGGCGCGACACTCGACGTCGGCTCCGGCCTCTTCCAGTTCGCGCGCGCATTCCAGCGCCATCTGTCCGAGATCGATCCGCGTACGTGGCTCGCGGCCCTGTTCCCCGCGTACGAAGGCCAGCACCTGCTCGACCATCTGGATGAGGCGATCGAGGTCGGCCGTCATGCGGATGCGGGCCTCGGGCGGCAGCGCCTCGGCCCGAAGGCGCAGGCTCGTGAGCGGCGTGCGCAGGTCATGCGCGATCCCGGCGACGGCCGTCGTGCGATCCTCGACATGGCGGCGCAGGCGCTCCTGCATGCGGTTGACGGCGCCGATGGCCGCCTGAAGTTCGGGCGCACCTTCGGCCGACAGCGGCTGGACGGCCATGTTGGGTCCAAAGGTCTCGGCGGCTTCGGCGAAGCGCCGGATCGGCGAGGCGAGCCACCGGGCCGCTATCCACGTGAGTGGCGCAAGAATGGCGACGCTGAGTACGAAGGCGAGCAAGGCGCGCTTCTGAAGCGGCGTCAGCCAGCTCCGCTTTGTCGGCTCCAGATACAGCCAGCCGCCGTCCGATTGCCGGACGGCCGTGGCAAACGGCGCCAGCGGCACCGCTGCGGCGCGCAGCAGGGTGGGGAGCGGCGGCGGCTTCTTCTGTGCGTCGAGCGGCGTCACCTGGGCGTCGAAGAAAGCGATGCCTCCCTGTCGCCCGTCCGCCGGCACGGCAGACCCGGACGCGAGCATCGCCACGTGGACATCGCCGTGGGGAAGCCCGAGCGCTTCCTCGATGCTGGATGCGATCAGCGTCGGCATGGCGTTGGGCTGGTCGTCGAAGGCGAAAGGCGGCTCGGCCGAACGCGTCGCGCGGAAATTCTCGTCAGCGCCTCCGGTGCGGATCGCCTCGACCACTTCGGCAATCGTCAGCCCCGGCTCCGGCGGCGCCGGGAGGAAGGCGACGATCGAGAAGCTGATCGTCTGGGCCGCCACGACCGCGGCGAGGGCCAACCCGCCGAGCTGCCACAGGATCGGCCAGGAGCTGGGCCGGCGGATCACAGGCGGCGAACCTTGGCGGCGAAGAGATATCCCTCGCCGCGGACCGTCTGGATCATGACGCCCTCGCTGTCGTCCAGTTTGCGGCGCAGGCGGCTGACCTGAAGATCGGTGGCGCGGTCGTAGGTCTCGACGTTCGGACCATGCATCAACTGCACGAGAAGGTCGCGGCTGAGTACGCGCTGCGGATTTTCGACGAACACCTTGAGCATGCCGAATTCGCCGCGCGACAGAAGGATCGACGCGCCGGAGGGATCGATGAGCGAACGCTCTTGCAGTGAAAGCGCCCAGTTGCCGAAGGCATAGCCGATGCGGACGGGCTGCGCCGCAGCCGGTTCGCCGCGGCGCAAGACGGAGCGGATGCGGGCCAGCAGTTCGCGCGGGTGGAAGGGCTTGCCGAGATAGTCGTCGGCGCCCGCTTCCAGGCCGACGATACGCTCCACGTCGTCATAGCCCTTGGCACTGAGCATGATGATCGGCGGACCGCCCTTGCGGATGCGCCGGCAGACCTCCAGCCCGTTCTCGCCGGGCATCATGTAGTCGAGGACGATCAGGTCGGGCAGGACGCGCGCCAGTTCACGGTCCATTTCGCGGCTGTCGCCGGCGCTGGCGACGTCGTAGCCGTGGTTCGCAAGAAAATCGAACAGCGCTTCGCGGACGCTGGAATCGTCGTCCACCACGAGAATCCGCGTCCGCCGGCCTTCGGTCTGTTCAGCCTGGGCTTCCAAGTCGCCTCCGCACGGCTGCCAAAGTAACAGCCGTGCCGCCACAGGGATACAGCTAAAACGTGCAATCTTGGTCGGGACGCCATCTCACTCGTTGCGATCGCGATGACGGACCATGGCCCGGTAGGCCTTGTGGCGCGTCGTCCACATCTTCCGGTGGGCTTGGCGCGCCTGATGGTCGTCCTTGCGGTCCTCGTGGGCGAGTTCGCGCTGGAGCTTGCCGTAGCTGCGCCAGCGGCCGGCGTCGAGCGAGCCGTCGGCGAGGCCTTCCCGTATCGCACAGCCGGGCTCGGCGGTGTGGCTACAGTCGCTGAAGCGGCAACGTGCGGCGAGCCGTTCGATGTCGGCAAAGATCGCGCCGACGCCTTCGTCCGCATCGACGAGCCCGAGTTCGCGCATACCGGGCGTGTCGAGCAGCAGGGTGCCGTTCGGCAGGCGGACGAGTTCGCGATGTGTCGTCGTGTGGCGGCCGCGGTCGTCATGTACGCGGATCGCCTGCGTCGCCATCAGGTCCGCGCCGGCGAGCGCGTTAAGCAAGGTCGACTTGCCGGCGCCGGAACTGCCGAGCAGCACCGCCGTGCGGCCAACGCCCAGCTCAGCCGCCAGCGCTGCCATGCCGTCGCCGGTGACGGCGGAGACGGCGCGGACCGGCACACCGATCGCGATCCCTTCGACGGCGGCGACAGCCTGCATGACGTCCGCGCCGAGATCCGCCTTGGTCAGGACGACGATCGGCGAGGCGCCACTTTCCCATGCGGCGGCGAGATAGCGCTCGAGTCGCCGGAGACTGAGGTCGGCATTCAGCGACGCGACGAGCAGGGCGATGTCGACATTGGCGGCGACGACCTGCGGCCGGCCGCCGAGCGCGACTGCCTTGCGTACGAAGGCAGAGCGGCGCGGCACCACGGCGTGGATGGTCGCCGCCTGCTCGGCGGGCCGCAGATCTGCGGCGACCCAGTCACCTGCGACGGGGTAGTCGCCCTGCATGGCCTCATGGGTGAAGCGGCCAGAAAGCCCGGCGGAGAATTCGCCGCTTTCGGTCACCAGGCGATAGAGGCCGCGCTGCTGTATGACGACGCGTGCGGGTTCGAGGCCACGCGCCGCGTACACATGGAAGTCGTGCTGGAGCGCATCGCTCCAGCCATAGAGTTCGATCAACGGAGTTGTCCTTCGGTGGGTCTGCGCAAGAGAGGCGCGAGCCCGCGGCGGTCCCTAGAGGAGGGCGCCCAGGACGCAGGCACGCGAAAGGGCGCTGCGAACAAGGTCGGTCATTGCGCTCCTCCTTTGCGGGCTGCGGGTTCCGAAGTGAGGTGGAACCTAGGCATGGCGCGGCGTTGCGTCAAGCGAGCGCTGCGGCGGATGAACGGCCGGTTCAGTACGCGTTCATGAAACGCCCGCTTAGATGCGGCGTTACCCTTGATGACTTTCCGCAAGGAGGCGAGCCATGAAGAAGAAAATCATCAGTACGGCGCTTGCGCTGGCCATGGCGGCCACGAGCACTGTTGGACTTGCGAGCACCGCAGAAGCGCGTGGTCGCCATCACGGCTATTACAGCAACGGCTACGACGGCCATTACTATCGCCGCCGGCATCACAACCACAACGGCGACGCCATCGCAGCCGGTGTGCTCGGCTTCGCGCTCGGCGCCATCGTCGTCGGCTCGACCCAGCGCCGAACTGTACGTCGCGACTATGACGGCGGGCGCTATTATGACTCGGGATATGATCGCTACGATTCGCGCTATGACCATGTGCGGCGCTGCGAGGCACGATACCGCTCGTATGATCGCCGCACCGACACGTTCATCGGCCGCGACGGCCGCGAGTACTACTGCAATCTGTGACGGCGGCGCACGATCAGGTCATCGTGAAGCGATGAACGGGATCGCGCGTGACGCTCGCCACTGATCCGGCAGGACGTAGCTTCCTCACCTCTGTTGTGAATTGAAGAGACCGGCACTTCGCCGGTCTCTTTGCGTATCGCAAGACCGACGCCTCGCCCGAGGCACAGAGGAGACCAAGATGCGGACTGCCAGGACTGCTGCTTTCGCGATCGCCCTCACCCTTGCCTGCGCCTCGCCCTTCTCCGTGAGCGCCGGCGCACGCCAAGACGTTGCGGCGCGCGACGACATCATTCGCGACACCTGCAAAGAAAAGGATGCGCGCGACTGCAAGGACTATCGCGCCAACGGCGTGCGCTGGAGCGCCAGCCAGTATAAGGGCTTCTATAATCGCCACCTCGCCGCGAACGCCGACCCCGAGGTCGCGCGTCTGTTCGGAGTCGAGCCCGGGAAACAGGCGGCCTCGAACGAGGACAAATACGCGACGCATACGGAGCGTTGCGCAGCCCGCCATGCCGGCTACGACCCGAAGACCGACAGCTACCCCGGCGCGGACGGCAAGTTGCGGCCCTGTAACCTGTAGGGCGCGATTGCCGCGGCGAGAGGGGCGCCTTCTCGCATTTCCGCGGGCCACATGTCGTATTGTTCGTGTACGGACGTTTGCCGCTCGCCGCCGCGTCACAAATAATTTCCTGCGCATTACAAAGATTTATCCGTGCGACGGGCGCTAAGTCGGCCGTGCGTTCGACGATCACACCGAGCGATGAACACCGGCCCTGTGGCGGGAACCGCACATGCGATCGGCAGGCTGGCGCATTATCTCGCGTGCGTGCGGCAAGGGGCGGCCGCGCTGCGTAGCTGCGACGAGGCCGTGAGTCCGGCCTGCGAAGTTCCCAATTCAGGAGAAGTTGCATCATGACTTTGAACAGGACGGCCGGTCTCGCCGGCATCTTGATGACCGCGAGCGTACTCGCCATGCCCGCAGCCTGGGCCAACGGCATGGGCACGCCGGTCGAACCGCCGCCGGAACAGCCGGCGCCGACGGTCATGCCCCCCGCCGCGCCCGAACCGGCGCCGATCGTCGAGGAACCGCGGGCCAGCAACTGGTCCGGCTTCTATATCGGTGGCCATGCCGGCTACGCCTTCCAGAACAGCGACGACGACGAAACGCTGCTCTTCGATACCGACCGCGGCGGCGTCTTCGGCGACACCGTGAACACCTCGGGCGGCACGAATGCGTTCGCGCCCGGCTTCTGCGGCGGCAAGGCCGTGGACGGTACCGCGGCGTCGGGCTGCAAGGGCGACAGCGACGGCATCGATCTGGGCCTGCGCGCCGGTTACGATTGGCAGTTCGGCAATTTCGTCGTCGGCGGCCTGCTTGAAGGCAGCTACGCCGACATCTCCGACAGCGTCAGCGGCTTCTCGACGACACCGGCGTCCTACACCATGTCGCGCGATCTGAATTTCCTCGGCGCGGCGCGTCTGCGCGCCGGCTTCGCGACCGACAATCTCCTGTTCTACGCGACCGGCGGCGCAGCCTATGGCGACGTCGACCACAGCTTCGCGACGACGAACAACGTGAACAGCTTCTCCACACTGTCGAAAGACGACGGGCTGTGGGGCTGGCAGGCCGGCGGTGGCGCCGAATATCGCCTGTCGGATTCGATCAGCCTCGGTGTCGAGTATATCTACACGAGCCTCGACGACAGCGACTACGCGATCCATGTCGGCGCCGGTTCGGCGCCCGCAACCAATCCGTTCCTGATCGAGGACGCAGGCGGCACGGACCTCACGCGCAGCGACGATCGCTTCGACTTCCACAGCGTGCGCGCCACGGTGAACTACCGCTTCGGCGGCTAGGCCGCGCGACATTGCGCTTGAGACGGGGCGGCCTCGCGTCGCCCCGTTTCGCTATGCGCAGGGAAGCGTGTGACCGGCGGCGCAAATTCGGCTAGGGAGCACGGGGAGATACACATGACGCCAGCCGCCGACTTCAAAGCCAAACTGCGGGCGCGCGCGCCGCTGCTCGGCGTGTTCGTGAAGACGCCGCATCCGGGCGTCGTCGAGGCGCTGGCGCAGGGCGGGCTCGACTGCATCTGCCTCGACGGCGAGCACGCGCCCTTCAGCCGGGGCGAGCTCAACGCATGTCTGCTCGCCGCGCATGCCGCGCGCATCCCGGCGATCGTGCGCCTGCCGACCGGGGCACCGCATGAGGTGCTGAACGCGCTCGATTGCGGCGCGGCCGGAATCCTGGTGCCGCATGTCCGTTCGGCCGCGCAGGCCGCGGCAGTGGCGAAGTCGGCCTATTACGGCCCGGGCGGGCGCGGCTTCGGCGGCGCGATGCGGGGAAATCCGGGGCCCGGGATCGGCGACCTGATCCGCCAGACGGCGGATAGCACCAGCGTCATCGTGCAGATCGAGGATGTCGATGCGCTGCCCGAGACGGATGCGATCGCGGCCGTTCCGGGCATCGATGCCGTATTCGTCGGGCGCATCGACCTGACGGTCGCGATGGGCGAGACCGATGCGAAGGCGCCGCGCGTGATGGAAGCGGTGGCTGACGTCACCCGCCGCGTCACGGCGGCGGGGCCAGCAGTCGGAATGTATATGCCCGACATATCCGAGACGGCGCGTTGGCGGGGGCTCGGCGCGAGCCTGTTCCTGCTCGGCACCGACCATGGCTTTCTGGCCGCGAGCGCGCGCCAGCTCCGGCGCGACACCGGCCTTTGACCGCGGATCGCTCCGATGCCGGGCTTGGTGCCCGGCTCAGGCCGAGGGCCGCAGCGTTACCGCCGTCCGTCCATCGAGCTCCACCGCCAGCGTCATCCGGCCGGCGGCGTCGGCGTGCGCGATCGCTTCCCGGGCGCCGCTGACGACATAGGTGGCGCCCGGCTTCAGCCGCGCGATCGTCAGCGTCTGCGCACGTTTCGCGGTGCCGGGGTGAAGCACCAGCTCCAGATCGTCGCCGTTCGACCAGGCGCGGGCGACCAGCACGTCGGGATAGGCGACGTCGGTCAGCAGGGGCCCGTTCAACGCGGCGTCGCTCGCCTTTTCCAGGACGGTGCGGCGATAATCGCCGCGCCGGCGGATGCGTCCCATCACGGCGCTGATGTTCGACAGGTTCGACATCTTCGCATAGCGCCGCACGCCGCCTTCGACCGTCAGGCCGCAATCCTCGTCGAGTGCGCGCTGGGCTGCGGCCACCATTTCATCGTCGCCGAACTCGCGCGCCACGCTCATGATCGAGGCATAGGCGCCGCCGAAGCCGCTGCGATAATTGCCGAAGTCGAAGCCGCGGCCCGAGAGCGACAGGCGCGGCTCGCCGCCCTTCGTCTTGCCGAGGATATAGGTCAGCTCCTGCCGCCCGATCGCCCACATGCGCCAGGCCCGCTCGGGCTCGATCGTTTCCATGAAGGTCGCAAAGCCGATCTCGCCGCCCGGGAACGGGAAGCGGAAACCGGTCAGGGTCGAGCGCAGGCCGATGATCGAGCCGCTCTCGTCGGTGAACTCTGTGTCGAGCGCTTCCAGCCAGCGATCCTTCAGGTCGGCGGCATGGTGCGTGCCGGTCGCCGTATCCATCGCGGTGAGGCCCGTGAGGCCGATATGATTGCAGATCGGGTAGTCCCAGTTCGGCTCGCAGGGATAGAGGCAGAATGCCTGCACCGCATAGTTCGCGACCACCGACGACACCAGATCCTGCGCGTCGTGCACATAGGCGCGCTTGGCGTTCCAGCGGAAGGTCAGCGCGCCGGGCTCCAGATAGCGCGTGTCACCGTTGGCGTTCATGTACATGCCGACATGCAGGGCGAGCCACCCGGTCAGCATGATATTGTCCTTCGGCGCCACGGGATCGTGGTTGGTGAAGTTGAGATGGCCCCAGCTCGTCTCGTAGGCCCAGTAGGACCACACCTTCTTCTGGAGATATTTCCCGATGAGGTTCTGCTGCGCCGTCATCAGGTAGCCGTGGAAGTTCGGCAGGTAGGTCTTCTGGAGTTCGGCGAGCAGATAGCCGCAATTGTTGATCTGATAGCGCAGCGACGAAGTCTGGAACTGGTCGACGATATCGAAGCCGCCGAACGCCTCGACCGGCTGGAGCGCGCGGTCGAGCACATAGCGGACGGAGGCGAGGTCGTCGGCCGAAAGCTCGCGTGTCGTCGCATCGGGCTCCGGCGCGGCGAGCTCGACGGCCCGGGCCACCGCGGTATGCATCGAGGCATCGCGCGCCAGGCGCTGGGCGCCCGCTGCGGTGCGCCGGCGCGCATCGCGGAACGCGACATAGCCGCCGAACGCCGCGACAAGGCCTAAGGCGACATAGGGTGCCGGCGTCCACTCGCCACCCGCCGTCGCGCCGGCGACAAGCGCCGCGCCCAGCCACACGATGAAGGGCGCAAGCACCATGCCCGAACCGAACCAGGCGAAGAGGGCCAGTGCGAACAGCGCCAGCACGAAGGGCACGATCAGGATCGCCCACAGGCCCGCGCTTGCGATAAAGCCGGCGCCGGGAAAGGCGAGACCGAGACCCGCCGCCTTGAGGAAGGCGCTGCCGCCCGCGATCCACGGCACGAGGCCGGCGAGGGCGCAGGCGCCATAGACGATCGCGGTGCGCCGCTGGCGCGCAGCGGTCACCGGTCCGATCGTGCGGCCGGCCTGGAAGGGCGAGCGCCGGGCCCAGCCGCCGGCGGCGATGTCGTCTATGGCAAGGGTCATGGGCGTCTCCCGAAAATCAGCGATCGATCCCGGCCAGGCGGACAAGTCCGTCGCGGGTGCAGATGAAGTCGAAGGCGAACATGTGGCCGCTGCCGTCGGCGCCGCCGAAGACGATTCCGACGACCAGGCCCACCAGCACCGAGCCGATCGTTACCGGCACGGCCATACGCCAGAGCGGGCTCGGCGCGACGACCGCCGCCGGCGGCCCGTCGAGACGCCACATCGCGTTGGGATTGGGCGCGCCGGCCTCCGGCACGCGAAGCCCCAGCCGCGCGCGCAGCGCATCGAGCCCCAGGATGATCTGGCTGATGATGAAGGCCGCGAACGCGCAACAGGCCATGTTTCCTCACCTGCCGCCGTGCCGCGGCTTTAGGGCAGCATGCGGCCTTGACGGCACGGCAGCCAATACATTGTTCTTCGCTGATCGATAGCCAATGCCTATGGACCGCCCTTGGATCTCCAGGCCCGCCCGCTGCAATATTTCGTCGCCGTGGCGCGCGAGCGTTCGTTCAGCCGGGCGGCGGCGCGGCTGCATGTCTCCCAGCCGTCGCTGTCAGCCCAGCTCCGCGAGCTGGAGCGCCGCCTCGGCTTTGCCCTCTTCGAGCGCACCAGCCGGCATGTCGCGCTGACCCGCGAGGGCCGGCTCTTCCTTGCCGACGCCCAGCGCATGGTGGCGGAGGCGGCGCGGCTGAACCGCGCGGCCCGCGAGATCCGCGAATCCGAACTCCGCCTCGCCGCGGCGATCTACACGGTGCTGATCCCTGAGCGCACCGCGCTGACCGAGCGCTTCGCCGCGGCGCACCCCGAAATCCGCCTCCACATGGACAATCCCACCCAGGTCCAGCAATTCATCCGCCTGCGGCGCGGCGAACTCGACATCGCGATCGTCATCGGCCTCGCCGCGCGCTCGGCCGAGGCCGCCGGACCCGATACCGACGCGCTGTCGGAGATCGTCCTTCCCGGCGATTTCGAGCGGCTCGACATCCTCGCCCGGCCGGTGCGCCTGCTGGTGCCGCGCGAAAGCCCGCTGGCCGCGCTCGACCCCGTCCCGCTCGACCGGTTGGCCGGCACGCGCGTCGCGATGCTCGGCGCCTATCACGGCGCGGAGCTGATCGACGCTATCTCGCTGCCCCTTCTCGAAGCCGGCGTCGATCTCGACGTGCCGGCGGAGGGCAACGCCATCTCGGTCGAACGCCACGGCGCGCTCGCACGCCTGCCGGCGGTCTCGCTCGGCTGGTTCGCCTATGGCCAGGACACCGAGGCGATGGTCGCGCGCCGGGTGGAGGGCCTCGACGTCACGACGGAGCTGGCCCTCCTGCGGCTTCAGCGCAGCGACCGCCGCCCGGCGCTCGACAGCTTCTGGACCTTTGCGCAGGACTTCGCCCGCGCCCTCGCGTGACCGCAGCGGCTACAGACGCCGGTCCTTCAACGATGCGGCGATCCGCTGCTCGTTCGCCAAAAGATCGCGATGCGCCGCATCGCACTCCTCCGGCGCGTAGAGCGGCGCGTCGTCGCCGAGGCGCGCGAGATTCATGTAGTAATAGCCGATCGCCGTATCGGGCTTGAGGCGTTGCTCGCCGCCGTCAAACACCGGTGTCGTTCCGTCGAGCAGACGGTTGGGGAAATCCGTCTGCGTGCACAGAGGACGGCCGAGACCGATGGCGTCCGCCGCGCCGGAGGCGAGCGCCGCATCCATCGCGGCGCGGCTGCGGAAGCCGCCGGTCACCATCAGCGGCACTTTCAGGCCCAGCGCCTGCATGCTCTCGGCATAGGCGAGGAAATAGGCCTCGCGTTTCTTCGTACTCTCCTTCACCGGCAGCGCATCGGCCGCGGGCGGGGCGCCGCCCATCGAGGGCTGTTCGTAATTGCCGCCGGAGATTTCGAGGAGGTCGATGCCTTCCGCGTCCAGCCAGCGCACGACCTGAAGGCAGTCCTCATGCGTGAAGCCGCCCTTCTGGAAATCCGATGAGTTCAGCTTCACGCCCACCGCGCGCCTCGGCCCCATCGCGCGGCGGGCGGCGCGCACCACCTCCAGCAGCAGCCGCGCCCGGTTCTCCAAAGCGCCGCCCCATCTGTCGGTGCGGCGATTGGCCTTGGGCGAGAGGAATTGGGACAGCAGATAGCCGTGCGCAGAATGGATCTGCACGCCGGTGAAACCGCTCGCCGCCGCTGCTTCGGCGACATGGCCGAACCGGCTTATGATGTCCTCGAGCTCGGCTTCGGTCAGCGCCCGCGGCGCGCCGAAATGGATGCCGCCGAAATCGTCGATGTCGAGCGCCACATCCGACGGCGCGACCGGATGCGGATTCAGATAGATCGGCGTCTGGCGGCCGGGATGATTGATCTGCATCCACATCTCAGTGCCGTTCGCCGCGCCCGCCTCGGCCAGCGCCCGCATTTGGTCGAGGCCGCCATTGCCGTCGATCACCATGTTGCCGGGCCGCTCCAGATAGCGCCGGTCGACCTGCACATTCCCGGTGATCAGCAACCCCGACCCACCCGCCGCCCAGCGCCGGTAGAGATTGATCAGCCGATGATCGACCCGGTTCATCGTGTCCGCGATGCCCTCGGTGAGCGCCGCCTTCACAAGTCGATTCTTCAGCTTGACGCCACAGGGGAGGGTGAGCGGTGTCGATATATCGGTCATGATCTCACCACGCGTCGATATAGCGCCGCACGCTCGTCCCCGGCCGCCGCGCCGGCAAGGCCGCGAAGGTTTCGGCGACGATGCGGCGCGTGTCGGCGGGGTCGATGACGCCGTCGATTTCGAGGTGCTGCGCCATGTTGATGGCCTTGCCGCGGGCGTAGGAGGCGGCGACCTGGCGCTGGTAATAGGCCTCGCGCTCGGCGAGGTCGGCGATCGCGTCCATCTCCTTCTTGAAGCCCAGCTTCACCGCGCCTTCGAGGCCCATGCCGCCGAACTCGCCCGACGGCCAGGAGAAGTTGAAGAGCGGCGCGTGGAAGCCCCCCGCCGTCATGCCCTGCGCGCCGAGGCCGTAGCCCTTGCGGATGGTGACCGAGACGAAGGGCACGGTCAGTGAGGCGCCGGCCAGCATCATGCGGCAGACGTGACGCACCTGCGCCTTCGCCTCGACCTCGAGGCCCACCATGAAGCCGGGCGTATCGACGAGGGAGAGGATGGGCAGGCCGTGCGCTTCGCACAGGCGCATGAAGCGCGCCGCCTTGTCGGCCGCATCGGCATCGACGGCGCCGGAAAGATATTTGGGATCGTTGGCGAGCAGGCCGAACGGGCGGCCCTCGATGCGCGCCAGCATGGTGATGACCGGCTTGCCGAAATCGTGCCGGAGCTCGATCGCCGAATCGACATCCACCAGCAGGTCGATCACGTCGCGCATCTCGTAGATGCGCAGACGGTTCTCGGGGATGATGTGGCGGAGGCGGCGCTGGTCGGCCGCCGTCCAGTCCTTCAGAGAGCCCTGGAAGAAGGCGAGATATTTGCGCGCCATGCGCGTCGCCTCGGCCTCGTCCTTCACCGAAACGTCGATGACGCCGTTGGCCCGCTGGATATGGGCGGGGCCGACATCCTTCGGTGCGTGGACGCCGAGGCCGCCGCCTTCGATCATCGCCGGGCCGCCCATGCCGATATTGCAGTCCTCGGTCGCGATGATGACATCGCAGCAGCCGAGGATCGCGGCGTTGCCGGCGAAGCAGAAGCCCGCGGTGATGCCGACCAGCGGCTGCTGGCCCGACATGCCGGCGAAGGTCGCGAAGGTGGGGACGTCGAGCCCCGCAACCCCGGGGAAGTCGGTGTCGCCAGGGCGCCCGCCGCCGCCTTCGCAATAGAAAACGACCGGCGTTTCCCATGCCGCGGCCTGTTCCAGCAGGCGATCGGTCTTGGCGTGATTATAGTGCCCTTGCGTGCCCGCCAGCACGCTCGCGTCATAGGAGAGGACCGCGGTGCGGGCGCGCTCGGGCGCGAAATATCTGCCATTCACCGAGGCGAAGCCGGTGATGATGCCGTCGGTCGGCGTGTTCCTGATGAGATCGTCGAGGCCACGGCGCTTCCGCTGCGCCGCGATGGCGAAGCCGCCATATTCTACGAAGCTGCCGGGATCGACGAGGTCTTCGATATTCGCGCGCGCCATGCGCTGGCCGCGGCCGCGGCGCCGGGCGACGGCCTCGGGCCGATTGGCGTCGAGCAGGAAGGCCTCGCGCGCCCGCACCTCGGCGAGATCGGGGCGGATGGCATCGAGATCGACCGCACGGGTCTCTTCCGAAGCGGCGGCCACGACATCGGCTTCCGCGAGAAAGATCAGGGGCGCGCCTTCCCCCAGCGCGGCGCGCGGCGGCGCGACGAGCTGCTGCACGACGCCGGCATGGGTCGCGGTGATGACGTGCTCCATCTTCATCGCTTCCAGGATCGCGATGGTTTTGCCGACCCAGATTTCCTCGCCCTCGGCCACCTCATAGGAGACCAGCACCCCGGCCATCGGCGCCGGCAGCGCCGTGAGGCCCGGCGGGACCGCCACATGGGTTTCGCTGTGGGTCGCCGCGTCGAGCGCGGTCACCATCTCGCGCCGCCCGGGATGGGGCCGCGCCAGTGCGGCGGCATGGCGTTCGATGAACCGCGTGTCGACGGCGCCGCTCACGAATTCCGCCCGCGCCGCGAGATTGCGCTGGACGGCGAGGTTGGTCGGGGCGCCGGTGATGTGGAATTCGTCGAGGGCGCGCCTCAGCCGGCTCATCGCGGCGGCGAACGAGCCGGGCGCATGGACGATCAGCTTGGCGATCAGCGAGTCATAGGCGGGATTGATGGCCGAGCCGGCAACGACACCGGAATCGATGCGGATGCCGGGGCCTGAAGGCGGGTCGAAACGCGTGAGCGTGCCGCCCGAGGGGCGGGTTGCGCCGTCCTCCTGGAGCGTTTCGGCATTGATGCGCACCTGGATCGCATGACCACGCGTGCGCGGCGGATTCGCCGGATCGAGGTTCAGCTCGGCGAGACGCCGGCCCCCGGCGATGGCGATCTGCGCCTGCACAAGGTCGACGCCCGTCACCTCCTCCGTTACCGTGTGCTCCACCTGCACGCGGGCATTGGCCTCCATGAAGGCATAGGTGTCGGGCGCGTCGGCGTCGATCAGGAATTCGAACGTACCGAGGCCCTTGTAGTGCGTGGCCTTGGCGAGGCGTACCGCGTCGCCGATCAGCCGGGCCCGCAGCGTTTCGCTGATGAAGGGGCTGGGCGCCAGCTCCACGATCTTCTGATTGCGCCGCTGGAGCGAGCATTCGCGTTCGCCGAGCGCGATGACGTCATGCCCGTCGCCGACGATCTGCACCTCGATGTGGCGGGCGCGCGCGATGAAGCGTTCGACATAGACGTCGCTCAGTCCGAACGCCGCCTGCGCTTCCGATCGACAGCGCGTATAGGCCTGTTCCAGCTCAGCCGGGTCGGCGACCGCCCGCATGCCGCGCCCGCCGCCGCCGGCGATCGCCTTGATCATGATCGCGCCCTGCGCGGCGAGGAAGCTCTGCGCTTCGTCCAGCGTCACGGCGCCGGAGCTGCCCGGCAGCAGCGCCACGTCCTGCTCGCGCGCCAGCGCCCGGGCGCGCGCCTTGTCGCCGAACAGGTCGAGCGTCTCGGGCGCGGGGCCGATGAAGCTCAGCCCAGCCTCGGCCGCGGCGCGGGCGAAGGCGGCATTCTCGCTGAGGAAGCCGTAGCCCGGATGCACGGCATCGCAGTCCGCCTGCCGGGCCGCGGCCACGACGGCGGCGATGTCGAGATAGGCGCGCGCTCCGGCGCCGGGAATCTGCACCGCCTCGTCGGCGGCGCCGACATGCAGCGAGCCGGCGTCATCGGCAGGGTGGATGGCGACGGTCGCGATGCCGAGATCTGCGGCGGCACGGGCAATACGAACGGCGATCTCGCCGCGATTGGCGATGAGGATCTTCTGCAAGGGTTTCGTCCCGATGGGCTTATGTCTGTTGCCGGGGACTATGGGGCAAGACCTCGCCAAGGGCGACACCCCAGGCCTGCCGCGAACGGCAAGCGGCTGCGGAGGGGATGACGTCTACGGCAGCGTCGCCGGATAGACCCGCTTGAAGGTCACCAGCGCAGGGCCAGGGCCGAAGGCGCTTTGCGGTATGGTGATCGTGTCGGGGTCGACGATCTGGACGTTCATGGCCTCGGTCCGGACCGGCGTCTCCGCGTCGATCGTCAGCGTGAGGCTGAGTTCGGTGTCGGACACCCGCGTGCCAGTCCAGGTGCCGCCCTGCTGGTACAGCGTATACATGTTCGAGGGCAGAAGCGCGCTCATCGTGACCAGCAGATAGCGGTCCTTGGTGAAGAACAGCGTCTCCAAGCCTTCGCCGTGACCGCGGCGGCCGGTCAGTTCGGTCTGCTGCCAGGTGCCGACCATTGCGCGCTGGACGTCGGTGATGTCTTCGGGCGGCGGTATGACGTCGCCGAAGGCCGGCATTAGCGCAAGGCCGGCGGCGAGGACGAGAGCGGGGCGCATGGGTGTCTCCTTCTGCCGCAGCAGTGTGCCTCTCATTCGGGCAAAAAGAAGGGCCCGGCGGTGAGGCCGGGCCCAGGGGTGAGCCGTCAGGAGGAGAGACGGACGGCCGATCTTTTGAAGCGGGCGCTCAGTAGTTGTAGGCGCGCTCGCCGTGGCTCGCGATGTCGAGGCCCTCGCGCTCCTCGTCTTCCTTCACGCGCATGCCGATCGTGAAGCTGATCGCGAAATAGAGGACGGTGGTGACGAGGCCGGACAGGACCAGCGTGAGGAGGACGCCCTGGGTCTGGACCCACACCTGATGGGCCATGTCATAGGCGCCGACCACAAGCGTGCCGGGCGCGGTGAAATAGTCTGCCGGGCCGGTGCCGCCGAGGTCGGGTGAGTTGAAGATGCCTGTGCCGATGGCGCCGATGATGCCGCCGACGCAGTGAACGCCGAAGACATCCAGCGAGTCGTCGTATTTCAGCGCGTTCTTCACGGTCGTGCAGAAGAAGAAGCACACGAAGCCGGCAACGACGCAGAGGACGATGCCGCCAGCCGGACCGACCCAGCCGCAGGCGGGGGTGATCGCGACAAGGCCCGCCACCGCGCCGGAGACCGCGCCGAGAAGGCTCGGATGGCCCTTGAAGACCCACTCCGCCAGGGTCCACGCGAGCGCCGCCGCGGCCGTGCCCACGAAGGTGTTGATCATCGCAAGCGCCGCCGTGCCGTTGGCCTCGAGGTTCGAGCCGGCATTGAAGCCGAACCAGCCGACCCACAGCAGCGAGGCGCCGATCATCGTCATCGTCAGCGAGTGCGGCGGCATCGCATCGCGGCCGTAGCCGACCCGCTTGCCCAGCAGCAGGCAGAGCACGAAGCCCGCGATGCCGGCGTTGATGTGCACGACCGTGCCGCCGGCAAAGTCGAGGGCGCCGAGGTTGAAGAGATAACCGGAGTCACCGGTCGTCGCCGCCGCGAAGGCGGCCTGCGCCTCTGCCGGAGCGTTCGCGCCGCCGGCGTTCAGCAGGTCGAGGGCCGCCTTGCCGAAGAGATCGGGGCCACCCCAGTACCAGACCATGTGCGCCATCGGGTAATAGGCCAGGAGCGACCATCCGATCATGAACACGAGCATGCCCGAGAACTTGATGCGTTCGGCGAAGGCGCCGACGATCAGCGCCGGCGTGATGCAGGCGAACGTCATCTGGAAACAGACGAAGACGTATTCGGGGATGTAGGAACCGTTCGAGAAGGTCGCCGCCATCGTGGTCGGGTCGACGCCTTTGAGGAACAGCTTGGAGAGGCCGCCGACGAACGGGTTCATGCCGCCGCCGTTGGTGAAGGCGAGGCTGTAGCCGACGACGACCCACATCACCATCATGAGGGCGGTGATCGTGAACACCTGCATGAGCACCGACAGCATGTTCTTGGTGCGCACCAGGCCGCCGTAGAACAGGGCGAGGCCGGGGATCGTCATCAGCAGCACGAGGATCGCCGACGACATCATGAAGGCGGTGTGGCCGGGCTCAATGACGGGATCGGGAATGGAAAACTGCGGCGCGTCCTGGGCCAGTGCCGCGCCGGCGAGCGCCAGTGCGCCTGCCGCGGCGACCCCGCCGAATTTCTTCAGATAGGACATCTTATGTTCCCCTTGCGTGTGTCCATGTGACTGAGAAGTGAGGAAGCGCATCACAGCGCCTCGGTGTCGGTTTCGCCGGTGCGGATGCGCACCACATGATCGAGCGGCAGGACGAAGATCTTGCCGTCGCCGATCTGGCCGGTCTTCGCCTTGCCGACGATCGCGTCGATGACGGCATCGACGAGTTCGGCCTTCACGGCGACTTCCAGCTTCAGCTTCGGCACGAAGCTGATCGCGTATTCCGCGCCGCGATAGATTTCGGTGTGGCCCTTCTGGCGGCCATAGCCTTTGACCTCGGTAACCGTGAGGCCCATGACGCCCAGCGCCATCAGCGCCTCGCGCACCTCGTCCAGCTTGAACGGTTTGATGACCGCGGTGACGAGCTTCATTCAGTCCCCCTTGCCCAGTGACGCGCCGCCGGAACCGCCAGCATCCGTGGGTGCGCGCCCGGCCGTTTCTGGATATCAAGAACTGTGCCGGTCGCGTGCGATGCGGTAAGTATCTGATATTGATATGCTTTGCGTGCGGATGCGATTTGCGCACCGGTATTTCTGCCTAATAATTGCTCAGAAAATCTAGGTTGCCTATTTGGCGCGCATTCGATCGGTACTGGACGCGGCGCGCGGCGCCGCGCATGGATGCGCCATGTCCGACCTGCTCTCCACGGAAGTGCTCATATCCGGCGGCGGCTTTGCCGGGCTGGCGCTGGCGCTGGCGCTAGACCGGGCCGGCATCGCCGCGCTGGTGGTCGATGCCGCACCGCTGGCCGAAACGACGCTGCCGGCCTTCGACGGCCGTGTCTTCGCGATCGCGCCCGACGTCGTCCGGATGCTGACCGCCCTCGGCGTCTGGCAGCGCGTCCGCGAGAGCCAGCCCGTTCGCGAGATTGTGGTCTCCGGCGGCGCGGTCGGCGCGCCGCGCTCGCCCTTCTTCCTGCATTTCGACGAAGCCGATGCAGGCGGCGCTCCGCTGTTCGAGATCGCCGAGAACCGCTTCCTGCGCATGGCGCTGCTGGAGGCTGCCTCCGGCGCCCCGCACATGACGCTGGTGTCGCCGGCCCGCATCGAAACCGCCGAAACCGGCGCCGCCGGCGTTACCGGGACGCTCGCCGGCGGACGCCCCTTCGCCGCACGGCTGCTCGTGGCGGCAGAGGGCCGCCAGAGCCCGCTGCGCGACCGGTTCGGCATCCGGACATCGGGCTGGAGCTACGGCCAGACCGCGATCGTCTGCACCGTCGAGCATGAGCGGCCGCATGGCGGAACCGCGCAGGACTATTTCCTGCCGGGCGGCCCGTTCGGCATCCTCCCCATGACCGGGAACCGGTCGTCCCTGGTATGGGCCGAACCGACGGCCCGCGCAGCCGCTATCCTGGCGCTGCCGGACGCCGACTTCGCCGCGGAGACGGCGCGGCGCTTCACCGATTTCCTCGGCGCGGTCCGGCCGGTCGGCCCCCGCTGGTCCTATCCGCTCGCGACCCATCTCGCCCGCGACTATGTGGCGACCCGCTTCGCGCTCCTCGGCGATGCCGCGCACGGCGTCCATCCGTTGGCGGGGCAAGGGCTCAACCTCGCCCTGCGCGACGTGGCGGTGCTGGCCGAGCTGGTGACCGATGCCGTCCGCATCGGACTCGATCCGGGCGCCGGCCAGGTGCTGGAAACCTATCAGCGCGCCCGGCGCGTCGACGCGACCGCGATGGCGGCAGTGACGGACGGGCTGAACCGCCTCTTCTCGAACGATGTGGCTCCGCTGCGCGCGATGCGCGAGGCCGGCCTCGGCCTCGTCAACGCCATCGCGCCGCTGCGCCGCCTGCTCGCCACGGCGGCTGCCGGCGGCAATCTCGGCGCGACGCCGCGCCTGCTGAAGGGCGACGCGCTTTAGCGCCGTTCCAGCCGCAGCCGGTCGACATCCTGATAGAAGGCCCGGGCGTCGCGCAGCACGGCCTGGCGGCGCGCTTCGTCGGCCGCCTCCTGGCTGAGATAGTTCTTGTCCTCGAAGCGCCAGATCGTACGGCCGAAGCGCTCGAACGTCGTCGGCACCGCCGTGCGCGCGTTGATCTCCTCGACCGTCAGGTAGAAATGCGAGAGCGGATCGGCGAGCTGGCGATCCTGCTCGGCGCGATAGGCCAGCCGCTTTGCCTCACGCGCATCGGCCCACGCCTTGATGTGGTGCCTGAGCCCCATCACGACGACGAGGGCGAAGCAGCCTGCGATGGTCCACGCCAGATCAGCGGTCACGGCTGAGGCCGCGCGCGGCCAGCCCCTTCTCGTACTCGGACATGAGCTTCGCCTGCGTCTCGCCGATCTCGCGGAGATAGCGCCAGGTGTAGAGGCCGCTGTCGTGGCCGTCGTCGAAGACGATGCGCGCCGCGTAATTGCCGACCGGCTCGATACGGGCGATGCCGACCCCGCGCTTGCCCGGCACGATCTGCTTCTGCGCCGCGCCGTGGCCGCGCACCTCGGCGCTGGGCGATTCCACGCGCAGCAGTTCCGCGGGCAGGCGCAGCGTCACGCCGTCGTCGAAATCGACCTCGAGCGTACGCGCCGCCCGCACATAGCGCAGTTCCGTCGGCCACCCGTCCATCAGCGCACCAGCTTCTCGGCGTCGGTCAGTTCGCGCGCTTCGCCGATCAGCATGATCGGGATGCCGTCGCGGATCGGATAGGCGAGGCCCGCCTGGCGGCTGATCAGCTCCTGCTTGTCGCGGTCATAGGCGAGCGGTCCCCGCGTCTGCGGGCAGACCAGGATCTCCAGAAGCTTCGGATCGACGTCCATCAGTTTACCCGTCCCCCGCCCGGCGCCGCACCTGCCCCTGTCGCTTCGGCGATCGCAAGCTGCATCAGCGTCGTCGCGCCCTGCGTGCGTTCGCCGAGCGTCCGCGCCTCCAGCAGCGCCTGTTTCTCCTGCGGACTCAGAGGCGCCAGCATGGCGAAGGCGTTGATCAGCACCTCGACCGGCGCCTTTTCCACCCAGTCCCAGTCGATCTGCACCTGGATGGCGCGCAGATATTGCCGCAGCGTCGCGAGATAGCCCTGGCGATCGAAGCGCGCTTCTGCCTCGGCCTGGTCGATTTCGGCAAAATCGTCCGTGAACGGCGCATAGTCGGCGCGCACCTGGCGATAGGGCGTCATCGCGGTCAGCTCCTCGGCCACGCGGAAGCGCGCGATGCCGCGCAGCGAAATGACCATGCGCCCGTCGTCGGTTTCGCCGTACGAAGTGAGGCGCCCGGCACAGCCGACGCCATAGACCGGCGGCTTCATGTCGCCCGCCGCCGACGGCTGGATCATCCCGATGATGCGATGGCCGCGCATCGCCTCGTCGACCATCTGGAGATAGCGCGGTTCGAAGATGTTGAGCGGCAGGTTGGCGCGCGGGAAGAAGATCGCCCCGCCGAGCGGGAAGATCGGGATGATGGCCGGCAGGTCATCCGGCGATTCATATGTCACGGGCCAGCGGAACTCCGCCATCGCGCGCCTCTTAGCTGAAGAGGATCGTCGAGAGCTTGCGACGGCCCGCGGCGACCAGCGGGTCGGCCGGGCCGAGCGCCTCGAACAGGGTCAGCAGCTCCTTGCGCGCCTTCTGGTCTTCCCAGCCGCGGTCGCGCTTCACGATGGCGAGCAATTCGTCCATCGCCGCTTCGGTCTGGTTCTCGCCCATCAGCGCCATCGCATAGTCATAGCGCGCCTGGTGGTCGGCGGGATTGGCATCGACGGCGGCCTTGAGCTGCGCACTGTCGCCGGCCTGGCCGGTCTTCTCGGCGAGCGCTAGCGTGGCCTCGACCGCCTTGACCGCCTCATGCTTGCGGGCCTCTTCCGGGGCCCCTTCCAGGGTGGCGCGGGCCGCGGCCGTGTCGCCGGCCAGCAGGTAGCACCGCGCGAGACCGGCGATCGCTTCGGCCCGCTCGGGCTCGGCCTCGAGCACTTCGGCGAAGGCCTGCGCGGCAGGTCCTGCCTCGCCGGCGTCCAGCGCCTCCTGGGCCGCGGCGAGAAGGTCGTCGACCGGCGACGCCCCGCCGCCCGCCATCTGCGCCAGGCGCTTTACGAACTCGCGCACCTGGCTGTCGGGGAGCGCGCCGAGAAATCCGTCGACCGGCTGGCCGCCGCGGAAGGCGAACACGGCCGGGATCGACTGCACCCTCAGGCGGCCGGCGATCTGCGGGTTCTCGTCGATGTTGATCTTGACCAGCTTCACCGCGCCGTTGGCGCCGTTCACGGCCTTTTCCAGGGCCGGGGTGAGCTGCTTGCAGGGACCGCACCACGGCGCCCAGAAATCCACGATGACCGGCTGGTTCATCGATTCCTGGATGACGTCGGCCGCGAAGGCGCGGTCGGTCGAATCCTTGATCAGCCCCGCTTGGGCCGCGTTCGGGCTGAGATTGGTCTGAGGTTCCATCGAATGAGCCGGTCTGGTGAAATGCGCGCTTCTATATAGGGAGTGCCGCCATCTGCCGGAAGTCGAAGAGCACCGGCGCGTGGCCGGAACCGCGCAGGAAAGCGAGCAGCCCCTGAGGGCTGACGGCGAGCGTCGCATCGTTCCGCAGCGGATGGAAGTTGACCGGGTCCAGCGCCATCAGTGCAGCATCCAGCACCACCGTGATGCTGCCCGGCGCGGCGTTCATCGCAGCGAAGGGGGTGACCGCCCCCGGCGTCACGCCCAGCACCTCCGCCAGCAGCTCGGCCCGCCCGAAGGAAAGCCGCGCCGCGCCCAACGCCTTCTCCAGGCGCTTCAGGTCGACTGGTGTCCCTTCCTCGACCACCGCCAGGAACAGCCGGTCCTTCTTGTCCTTCAGGAACAGGTTCTTGGCGTGGCCCCCCGGCAGGTCGCCGCGCAGCGCGCGGGCCTCTTCCACCGTGAACACCGGCGCATGGCGATGCATGGTGACGGCGATGCCGAGCGCCTCGAGCCGCGCGAGCAGCCGCGCTTCCGCCGCCGCGGCCTCGCTCATGGCGCCGCGATCGACTGCGCCAGCGCAGCGGTCGCCACGTCGTAGGGCGGGTCGAAGGGGATGAGCCTCAGGCTCCGCGCGCCCGGAATGGTTGTCTCGTGCACCACGAAGAAGCCGGTGATGTGGATCACCACGAGATCCGGAATCGCCGGCGCGTAGTCGCAGGAGAGCGCGTTATAGGGTGCCGCGTCGATCGTCGTGAAATCGAAGCGGACGACGACATGCGGGTCGATTTTCGCCGGCGTCAGCGTCAGCGACCCGACGCCCGACGGGATCGCCCGCCATTCGCCCGCCTTGCAGAGGTCGCCCGCCAGAGGCGCGCCGTCCGGCGCCGTGCCGGTGGTGGAGAAATCCAGCTTTATGCCCGCGGCACTGCGCTCCACGACGGTCGGGGCGATGGCGATGTCGAGATAGATCACCTCCGGGGCGGACGGCAGGCTTTGCAGCAATTGCTGCGAGCCGACGAACTCCTCCGCGCCTTCGGCGGCCCCGAAATCGACCGTCCCGGTGATGACCGGCACCGGACCGCCCGCTTCCATCGCACCGCCCGGGGCGGGCCAGGCGAGCAACGCTGCCGTCCCGGAGGCCGCCAGACCCCGCGCCAAGCCGCCCATCCGACCGTTTGCGTTTTGCATGAGGCGCTGTCTTGCATCCCGCCGGGATTTCGGCAATAAGGCCCGCCTTCCGGCGCGGCCCCTACCCTTCAGGCCGTGCCTTTCGTGAGCGGGCGTAGCTCAGGGGTAGAGCACAACCTTGCCAAGGTTGGGGTCG
>JADZAI010000110.1 GCA_020852655.1 Alphaproteobacteria bacterium | reverse complement strand
GGGGGCTTGCTGCCGTCATTGGCGGCTATCTTGCCGGAGGGCGGCAGGAACCAGAGCGCCGGATTGGCGGTGGCGTCGGCGGTCGCTTCCTCCACCTCGTTCTCGCGGAGCACGGCGAGGCGCAGGTCGGCATCCGCGCCCGCATCCACGAGCTGGATGTTGAAGCGCTTCTCCGGATTGGCGGCCAGTTCGTCGAGGGCGGCATTGACCAGCGCCACTTCCCCGGAAAGCGCCTCGTTGGCCGGCGGCCGCGCGACCTTGAGCTGGAAGCTGACGGCGAGTTCGGAAAGCCGCGCATAGGCCTGCGGCGGGATCGCCGACATTTCGAGCGCCGGCTTGCCGTCGAAGGCGACAGGCTTCGCCTCGCTGGTCAGGTTCTTCGCAGTGCTGACCTCGAGATAACCCAGCGCCTCCTTCATCTCCGAGGTCGGCGACGGCAGGATGGCCAGCTTCGTGCCCGGCGCAAGGCGATGCAGCAGGCCGGCGCCAAGTTCGACTTGGCCGCCCTTCATCTTGACGGGCCATTGCATGACCGTGTCGATCTTCTCGGTGCCGAAGACACGCGCGTCGAGGTCGCCCTCGAACAGCGGCGTCGGCTTGGTCTGGCTGTCGGCGGCATATTGCTGGAGGATCGCCTGGGCGAGCTGGCGGTAGGTCATGTTCGGGTTTTCGGCCAGCCGCTGGAACAGCGTGTAGGTGAAGACGCCATAGGAGTTGGCGCCCTCCTGCCCGCGCGGCATGGGCCGCTCCGGTGTCGTCTCGGTGGTCTGCGCGGCGAAGAAGGCGACAAGCCCGCCCTTCAGCGGTGTTGCTCCCTGCGGCTCGGCCGCGTCCGTCAGCCTGATCGCGCTTTCGCGCGTCTGCTCGCCGACTCCGCGCGTGGCGGGAGCGGCCGCGCTTACAGCCGCGGCGATAGCCTCCGAGGGGATGCCAAGATCGTCCGGCTTCAACTCGCGATCCTTCGTTTCGGGACCTTCGGCGGTGATGTCGCGCGTCGCGGTGCCGGAATGGCAGGCGTCGATGACGAACCAGACGAAAGCCCCCTTGGCGCGGATCGCATCGAGCGCATCGCCGAACTCGTCGTCCATCAGCGCGTTCGGCACGCCCTTGTCGCGATCCTTCCAGAGATCGGTGTCGGCCGGCAGGAAGATCTCGTCGAGGCCGTCGGTCTCCTTGCCGGGTATGAGTTCCGGCTGCTGCGAGCCGTGGCCGGAGAAGTGCATGTACACGAAATCGCCGGGCTGCGCCTCGTCGGCGAGGGCCTTCAGGCTGGCGAGGATGGCGGCATGCGTCGGGCTCTCCTTCGCGCCCTCGACGCCGTCCGCCAGCACCGTGACGTTCTTCGCGTCGAACGGCATCTGGCTGTTGGTGGTC
Source organism: Alphaproteobacteria bacterium (assembly GCA_020852655.1). Classification (GTDB taxonomy): domain Bacteria; phylum Pseudomonadota; class Alphaproteobacteria; order Micropepsales; family Micropepsaceae; genus JADZAI01. The sequence goes on along the minus strand of JADZAI010000110.1, from coordinate 2,846 downwards.
AGGTATTCGCGCACCAGTTCGGCGTCGTGATTGGGACCGACGAGCCAGTTCTTCTTCGGCAGGTTCGGATAGGCGGTGACGGCCACCAGCAGCGCGCGGTTGGTCCTGGCCTCGGCCGCGCCGGCGCTCATGCCGAGCGCCACGACGCCCATCGCGGTTGCGGCGAGCAGGCCGCGACGCCAGACATTCTTCAGCATTTTCAGTTCTCCCAAGCCCGACCTGCCGTTTACGTCACTCCAGATTTTGGCAGTATTTTGGAATGTGGCAAAGCCTGCATCGAAACTTCGTGAAAGCGCGGCGACCGCCGGCGCGCCGCATCAGCGCGCGGTGGATATCGCGAACCAGATCGCGACGAGCGCCAGCAAGGCCGACAGGACGCGTCGCACAGGGCGTTCGCGCCGGGGATCGTTCAGAACAGGCGCCAGCGTGCCCGCGAGAACCACGATCATCGCGTGCACCAGCGTCGCCACCGCGACATAGATTCCCGACAGAAAGACGGTCTGGGGCAAGAGCGCCCGATCAGGTTCGATGAAGGTCGGCAGGATCGCGACGTAGAATACCGCCGCCTTGGGATTGAGCAGGTTGGTGATGAGGCCCCTGCGAAAGTACCGGCCATCCTCGCCGGTCGTCCTGGACGAGACGTCGCCGCCGCCGGTCCAGCCCTCCCAGGCGAGATAGAGCATGAAAAACACGCCCGCCCACCGCAGCGCCTCGTAAAGCGGAGCGGAGGCCTGCACGATCTCGGCAACGCCGACTGCCGCAATCAGCCCGACGACGGCAAGGCCGGCCGCCACGCCGAGCACGGTCATGAAGCCGACGCGACGGCCGCGGCTGGCCGCCACCAGCGCCAGATAGGTCATGTTGGGACCCGGCGTCAGCTCGATCAGCAGGGACGCCAGCGCGAATGACAGCGCGGTTGCGAGCGAAAACGGCAGGACGTCCAGCAAGATCCTAGTGCGCGGCCTCCCAGTTGTCGGCGGCGCGGGCATCGACCTTCAGCGGCACGGCGAGCGCCAGAGCCGGCATGGCCGCGCTCTCCATGACCTCGCGGATAACCGGCAGCGTCGGTTCCACCTCCTCCTCGGCCGTCTCGAAGATCAGCTCGTCATGCACCTGGAGCAGCATGCGGGCGGAAAGATCGGCCGCCTTCAGCGCCTCGTCCATGCGGATCATGGCGCGACGGATGATGTCCGCCGCCGATCCCTGGATCGGCGCGTTGATCGAGGCGCGCTCGTTGAAGGCGCGGATCGACGGGTTCGGCGAGCGGATCTCGGGATAGTGCGCGCGGCGACCGAAGATCGTCTCGACATAGCCGTGCTCTCGGGCAAACGCCTTGGTGGCCTCCATATAGTCCCGGATGCCCGGGAAACGCTCGAAATACTTCCTGATATAGGCGCCCGCCTCTTCGCGCGGGATGGAAAGCTGGTTGGCGAGGCCGAAGGCGGAGATGCCATAGATGATGCCGAAATTGATCGCCTTGGCGCGGCGGCGGACCTCAGGCGGCATGCCCTCGACCGGCACGCCGAACATTTCGGAGGCGGTCATGGCATGGATGTCGATACCGTCCGCGAAGGCCTGCCGAAGCTGCGGGATGTCGGCGACATGGGCGAGCACCCGCAGCTCGATCTGTGAGTAGTCGGCCGAGATCAGCTTGTTGCCCTTCTCCGCGATGAAGGCGGTCCTGATCTTGCGGCCTTCGGCCGTGCGGATCGGGATGTTCTGGAGATTGGGTTCGGACGACGACAGGCGACCCGTCGTCGTCGCGGCCAGCGCGTAGGACGTGTGAACGCGCTTCGACGCGGGATTGATGTAGCCGGGCAAGGCGTCGGTATAGGTCGACTTCAGCTTGGTGAGCTGCCGCCAGTCGACGATCTTGCGGGGCAGTTCGTGCCCTTCGGCGGCAAGGTCCTCGAGAACCGACGCGGACGTGGACCATTGACCGGTCTTGGTTTTCGATCCTCCAGGCAGGCCCATGCGGCCGAACAATATGTCGCCGAGTTGCTTCGGCGAGCCGATGGTGAACTTTTCGCCTGCAAGCTCGTAGATTTCATCCTCGATCGCTGCCGCCTTCTGCGCGAGCTCGCCGGAAAGGCGAGAGAGAATCTGGCGGTCCACCGAAATGCCGCGCTGCTCCATGCGGGCGAGAACGGTAACAAGCGGGCGCTCCAGCCGTTCGTAGACCGATACGAGGCCCCTGGCGACGAGCTGCGGCTTGAGCACCTGCCAGAAGCGCAGCGTCACATCCGCGTCCTCGCCGGCATAGGCGGTGGCGCGGTCGAGCGGCACATGGTCGAAGGTGACAGCCTGGCGACCGGTCCCGGTCACTTCCTTGAAGGTGATGGTCTTGTGGGCGAGCAGCTTTTCCGACAGCGTGTCCATGTTGTGGGCGCCGTTGCCGGCGTCGAGCACATAGGACATCAGCATGGTGTCGTCATACGGCGCGATGTCGAGGCCGTGACGTTGCAGCATGACCAGATCGTATTTCACGTTCTGGAGGATTTTCAGCACCGATCGGTCTTCCATCAGCGGCCTGATGATGTCGAGCGCCTCGCGCACCGGAATCTGACCCTCGATCAGGCCGCCGCCCAGGAGGTCGCCGGTGCCCGACTTGTGGATCAGCGGCACATAGGCCGCGCGGCCGGGCGCGGTGGCCATCGAAAAGCCGACGAGTTCGGCCTGCATCGGATCGAGGGAGGTGGTTTCGGTGTCGAAGGCGACATAGCCGACGGAACCCGCCTCCTCGACCCACGAAACCAGCGTCGCCGCATCGCGGATGCAGGTATAGGCGCCTGTATCGACCCTGTTCGCCCTGGCGGCTTCGGCGCGGGATGCGGCGAGTCCCTCGG
>JADZAI010000109.1 GCA_020852655.1 Alphaproteobacteria bacterium | reverse complement strand
CGAGATCAACCGCGCCAGCCCGCGCACCCAGTCGGCCTTGCTCCAGGCGATGCAGGAGCGCCAGGTCACCGTCGCCGGCGTCAATCACACCCTGCCCTGGCCGTTCCAGGTGCTCGCCACGCAGAACCCGATCGAGCAGGAAGGCACGTATCCGCTGCCCGAAGCCCAGCTCGACCGCTTCCTGCTCGAGATCGACGTCGCCTATCCCGAGCTCGAGGCCGAGAAGCGCATGCTGATCGCGACCACCGGCGTCGAGGACGAGGCGCCGCGCGCCGTGCTCGACACCGAGAGGCTCCGCGCCGCGCAGACGCTCGTGCGCCGCATCCCCGTGGGCGAGAAGGTGGTCGACGCCATCCTCCGCCTCACCCGCGGGGCGCGCCCCGAAACCGGCAACGAAGCCATCAAGGCCCAGGTCGCCTGGGGCCCCGGCCCGCGCGCCGGACAGGCCTTCATGCTCGCCGCCCGCGCCCGCGCCCTGCTCGACGGGCGCCTTGCTCCGTCTACGGACGATATCGCGGCGCTGGCGCAGCCCATCCTCGGCCACCGCATGGCCCTCACCTTTGCCGCCCGCGCCGAAGGCGTCACGATCCACGACGTCATCCAGGGCCTCGTCAAGGACAACGTCTGACCTTGAAGAGCGGCACGCCGATCGACATCAGGCGGCCCGGGCGCTGGAATGCACTCCGGGAGCAGGCGGAGCGTGCCGCGGCGAGCTTCCCGCCGCTGCTCGTGCGCGCCGAGCGCATCGCGCAGACCGTGGTCTTCGGCGTCCACGGCCGCCGCGTCACCGGCCCCGGCGACAGCTTCTGGCAGTTCCGCCGCTACGAACCGGAAGACCCCGCTTCCGCCATCGACTGGCGCCAGTCGGCGAAGTCGCAGCATGTCTTCGTGCGCGAGCGCGAATGGGAGGCGGCGCAGAGCGTCTGGTTCTGGCGCGACGGCTCGGCCTCGATGGGCTACCGCTCCAGCGACGCGCTGCCCACCAAGATCGAACGCGCGAGCGTGCTCCTGCTCGCCACCGCCGCGCTCCTCGTCCGCGGCGGCGAACGCGTCGGCCTGCTGCGCGAGGAAGGCGAGACCGGCACCGGCCGCCTCGCCTTGCGCAAGATGGCGGCCGAGATGTCCGACATGGAAGCCGGCGGGCGCGACGTGCCGCCGCCCATCGCGCTGCCGCGCTTCTCGACCGTCCTCGCGGCGGGCGACTTCTTCCTCGAACCGCCCGCCTTCGAGAAGATGATCGCCGGCTTCGCCGCCTCCGGCGCGCGCGGCCACCTCATCCAGGTCGTCGATCCCGCCGAGGAGGAATTCCCCTTCAGCGGCCGCGTGCGCTTCGAGGCCGTCGAAGGCCTCGCCGCCTCGCTCATCGGACGCGTCCAGGCACTGCGCGAGGTCTACCGCGACCGCTTCGCCGCCCATCGCGACGAGCTCACCCGCATCGCCCGGCGCTACGGCTGGACGATGCAGACGCACCGCACCGACCGACCGCCCGAAAGCGCCGTACTCGCCGTCTATCGCCGCCTCAGCGACGACCACCGCCGCGGCATCGGCCGGATAAGGGCCTAGGCAATGAGCGGCCTCTCCTTCGGCGCCCCGCTGGTCCTCGCCGCGTTGCTGGCGCTGCCCGTCATCTGGTTCCTGCTGCGCGTGACGCCGCCGGCCCCGCGCCGCATGCGCTTCTATGGCCTGCGCTTCCTGCTCGGCCTTTCGACCGAGGAGGAGACGCCGGACAAGACGCCGCTCTGGCTCCTCCTCCTCCGCCTCGCCGCCGCGGCGCTCATCGTCGTCGCGCTGGCCGATCCGATCCTCAACGCCGCCCGCACGGTCGCGCGGGGCGACGAGGTGCTGGTGCTGGTGGTGGATGACTCCTGGGCCGCCGCCCATCGCTGGGACGAGCGCAAGGCCGAGATGCGCGCCGCGATCGAAGACGCCCGGCGCGCCGACGTCCCTGTCATCGTCGCCCCCACCGCCTCGCCCGATTTCGACATCAGGATCGAAGACCCCGCCGACGCGATGGCGCGCGCCATGGCCCTCGAGCCGCGCCCGCTGAAGGCCGATCGCGCCGCCATGCTGAAGCGGCTTCAGGACGCCCTCGGCGCCCGCTCCGGCCACACGGTCTGGCTGGCCGACGGCGTCGACGCCGACGACGTCACGCCGACGATCAACGCGCTCCTCAGGATGGGCGAGGCCGACGTCTATCTCGACGACCAGATCGCCCCCGCCTTCGCGCTGCTGCCGCCGGCCCAGGATGCGAACGGCCTGACGCTGAAGCTCATCCGCGCCGAGTCCGGCCCGGCGCTCGCCGGCCAGGTCCAGGCTTTCGGCGAGGGCGGCCGCTTCGTCGCCGCCGCGCCCTTCGCCTTCAAGCCCGGCGAGCGCGAGGCGAGCGCCCGCATCGAGGCGCCCACGGCCCTCCGCAACGAGATCGAGCGCATCGCCATCGACGGCCGCCCCAGCGCCGGCGCCGTGACCCTGCTCGACGAGAGCGCCCGCCGGCGTCCCGTCGGCATCGTCGCCGCCGATGACGGCAGCGGCGGCCAGCCTTTGCTCTCCTCGACCTATTATCTGGAGCGCGCCTTCGAGAACACGGCCGAAGCCCGCCTCGGCGCGCTGCCCGAACATCTCCAGCGCGGCGTCTCGATGATCGTCCTCGCCGATGTCGGCCAGGTCGTCGGCGAGGAGCACGACAAGCTGGCGAGCTGGGTCGAAAAGGGCGGCGTCCTCGTCCGCTTCGCCGGCGCGCGCCTCGCCGCCGGCGGCGACGACCTCCTGCCCGTCCAGCTCCGCAGCGGCGGCGCCCGCACGCTCGGCAGCGCGCTCTCCTGGGAGAAGCCGCAGGGCCTCGGCGCCTTCCCCGCCGCCAGCCCCTTTGCCGGCCTCGCCGTGCCGCCCGACATCGTCGTCAAGCGCCAGGTCCTCGCCGAACCCTCGCTCGAACTCGAAGGCCGCACCTGGGCCTCGCTCGCCGACGGCACGCCGCTGGTGACCGCGGTGCCGCGCGGCGAGGGCTGGATCGTCCTCTTCCACGTCACCGCCAATGCCGAGTGGTCGAACCTTCCGCTCAGCGGCCTCTTCGTCGACATGCTGCGCCGCCTCAACGCGCTCGGCCGCGGCGTCGCCGGCGGCAGCGCCGAAGCCTCCACCGCCGGCACGCTCAACCCGCGCCTCGTCCTCGACGGCTTCGGCCGGCTGACCAAGCCCAGCCCGTCGGTGAAGCCCATCGCGCGCAGCGGCGCCGTCGCCTCCGCCGAGACGCCCCCCGGCCTCTACGGCGAAGGCGCCGCCACGCGCGCGATCAATCTCTTCGGCGCCGAGGCGCAGCTCGCGCCGTTCCCCGCCTTGCCGGGCGGCGCGGCGACCCACGCCTATGCCGAGCGCAGCCAGACCGACCTCAAGCCCTTCCTGCTCGCCGCCGCCCTTCTGCTGCTCTTCGTCGATGCCATCGCCTCGATGATCCTGCGCGGCTACCGCCTCGGCCTGCGCCGCCCGGCGGCAACGACGGCAGCCCTCGTGCTGCTCCTGTTGCCGCTGCTCCAGGCGCCCCCCGCCAACGCGCAGGAGCCCAAGCCCACCGGCGACGCCTTCGCGCTTCAGGCGACCCTCCAGACCCGCCTCGCCTATGTCGAGACGGGCGACGCCGATCTCGACACCATGAGCCGCGACGGCCTCGAAGGCCTCACCCGCATCCTCAACAACCGCACCGCGGTCGCCGCCGCCGATCCCATGGGCGTCGATGCGGACAGCGACGATCTTTCGTTCTTCCCGCTGCTCTACTGGGCGATCCCCGACAACGGCCCGATGCCCAGCGACGAGGCGCTCGCCAAGATCGACGCCTATATGAAGAGCGGCGGCACCATCCTCTTCGACTCGCGCGACGGCCGCCAGGGCGGACCGGCCTCGGCCCTGCTCCAGCAGATCCTCCGCAAGCTCGACCTGCCGCCGCTCCAGCGCGTCCCGCGCGAGCATGTGCTGACCAAATCCTTCTACCTCCTCACCGAATTCCCCGGCCGCGAGGCCGGCAGCGACGTCTGGGTCGAGGCCCAGCGCGAGGACGGCGAACCGACCTCCGAAGCCCTCGGCGACGGCGTCTCCAGTGTCGTCATCGGGGCCGGCGACTGGGCCGCCGCCTGGGCCGCCGACGAGTTCGGCCGGCCGCTCTACGCCATGGGGGCCGGCGGCGAGCGCCAGCGCGAATACGCCTATCGCTTCGGCGTGAACCTCGTGATGTACGCCCTCACCGGCAACTACAAGGCCGACCAGGTGCACGTCCCCGCCCTGCTGGAGCGCATGGGGCAATGAGTTATGCGCTCGCGTTCGAGCCCTTCGCCGCGTGGTGGATCATCGCGATCGCCGCCGGCATCGCCGTCCTCATCGCGGCGCTCGGCCTGCTCCAGGGCGCCCGCGGCGCCTGGATGCGCGCCGCCGCCACGGCGCTTCTGCTCCTCGCCCTCGCCAACCCGGTCGCGGTCGAGACCGAGCGCGAGCGCATCAAGGATGTCGCCGTCGTCGTCACCGACACCTCCGAGAGCCAGGACATCGGCGAGCGCAAGGCGCAGGCCGCCAAGGCCTTGGAGGCGCTGAAGGAGCGCCTCGCCGGTGATGCCGCGCTCGACCTCCGTGTCGTCGACAGCGGCAAGGCCGGCGCCGACGGCACGCAGCTCGTCGATGCCGCCCGGCGCGCCCTCGCCGACACCCCGCCCGACCGCGTCGCCGGCGTGATCTTCCTGACCGACGGCGAGGTGCATGACGCCGCTGCCGCCGGCAAGCTGCCCCAGGCGCCGGTCCACACCCTCCTCACCGGCACGCCCGGCGAAAAGGACCGCCGCCTCGTCCTCGTCGAAGGCCCGCGCTTCGCCCTCATCGACAAGCCGGTCGAGTTCGCCATCCGCGTCGAGGACCAGGGCGCCGGCGCGGAGGCGCATGGCCGCCTCGCCGAGGTCGCCATCAGCATCGACGGCACCCCGACGCAAACCGTGAAGGCGCGCGTCGGCGAGACCGAGCGCATCCCGGTGACGCTGCCGCACGCCGGCGAGAACGTCATCGAGATCGAGGTCGCCGCCGGGCCCGACGAACTCACCCTCCTCAACAACCGCGCCGTCGTCGCCACCAACGGCGTGCGCGACCGCCTGCGCGTCCTTCTCGTCTCCGGCGAACCGCATGCCGGCGAACGGACCTGGCGCAACCTGCTGAAGGCCGATCCCAGCGTCGACCTCGTCCACTTCACCATTCTGCGCCCGCCCGAAAAGCAGGACGGCACGCCGATCGAGGAATTGTCGCTGATCGCCTTCCCGACGCGCGAGCTGTTCGAGGAGAAGATCAACGAGTTCGATCTCATCATCTTCGACCGCTACCAGCGCCTCGGCGTGCTGCCGCCCGATTATTACAGGAACATCGCGCGCTATGTGGAGAATGGCGGCGCGCTGATGGTCGCGTCGGGGCCGGACTACGCCTCGCCCTTCACGATCTACGAATCCGCCCTCGGCGACATCATGCCGGCGGCGCCAACAGGTGTCGTCACCGAGCGGCCCTTCCGCCCCCGCGTCACCGCGAAGGGCGAGCGTCACCCCGTCACCGCCGGGCTCAGCGGCGCCAACACCGGCACCGCCGACGCGACCTGGGGCCGCTGGTTCCGGGTGGCCGACGCCTATCCGCTCCAGGGCGAGACCGTGATGGAGGGGCCGGACAAGAAGCCGCTCCTCCTGCTCAACCGCGTCGGCAAGGGCCGCGTCGCGTTGCTGCTGTCGGACCATGCCTGGCTCTGGGCGCGCGGCTATGAGGGCGGCGGCCCGCAGGCCGAACTGCTCCGCCGCCTCGCGCACTGGCTGATGAAGGAGCCCGGCCTCGAGGAAGAGCGCCTCTCCGCCGAGATCAGCGCCGGCAGGCTCAAGATCAGCCGCCGAACGATGGCCGACACCGCCGGCCCCGTCGAACTCACCCGCCCGGACGGCAAGCAATCGCAGCTCCCGCTGACCCAGGTCGCGCCGGGACGCTTCGAAGCCACCACCGACGCCGCCGCCATCGGACTCTACCGTATCGCCGACGGCAACCTCACCGCCGTCGCCGCGTCCGGCGCGCTGAACCCCAGGGAATTCCAGGACGTCCGCGCCACCGCCGACATCATGCAGCCCGTCGCCGAGGCGAGCGGCGGCGGCGTCTCGTGGATCGCCGACGGCGTCCCCGGCATCCGCCGCGTCCGCCCCGATCGCACCGCCGCCGGGGCCGGCTGGATCGGCCTCGTCGATCGCCAGAACTACGCCACCCTGTCGGTCAGCCGCACCCCGCTGCTCGACCCCCTGCTCGCCGTGATCCTCGCCCTCGGCCTCTGGGTCCTCGCCTGGCGCCAGGAGGGGCGCTGAGGGCCGGACGAACGGCGCCCGCCGGCGCTATGGCCCGACCGACGTGCGGAACGGCCGGTCCATGTCGAACACCTTCAGCGCCGTGCCGCCCACGATCTTCTGGGCGTTTTCCACTGTCGTCGCGTCGAACACGGCGCGGATGGCGCTGCGGGTATAGCCCCAGGTGCTCTCCTGGTGGGGATAGTCGGACGACCACATCACGCGGTCGGCGCCGACGCGATGCAGCAGCTCCAGCCCCGCCGGATCGGTCATGAACGTCGCGTAGCAGTGATTGCGCCAATACCAGCTCGGCGGATGCTTCAGTTGCGGGGTCATGCCGGTCGGGAAATGCGTGGCGATCATGTCGGCGTCGTGCAGCGCGCTCGCGACCCAGCATATGCCGCCCTCGACGAACACCACGCGCAGGTCGGGATGGCGGTCGAACACGCCGCCGAAGGTCAGCGCCCCGAAGATCGGCCGGAAGCCCTGCATCTGGGTCAGCACGAAGGTCCCCATCGCGCCGGGCAGGCCGGTCGGAATGTTCTCGCCGATATGGAAGCACAGCGGGATGCCGCTCGCCGCGACTGCCGCGAAGAACGGGTCCATCTTGGGATGGTTGTAGAGGATGTCCTCGCCGTTCACATCCTTGCGCGGATGGATCGGCACCATCAGGCAGTGCGCCCCCAGTTCCTTGCAGCGCTTTACGCTGCTCTCCGCCTTCGCCGGGTCCCAGTAGTTCGGGATCATCACCGGATAGAGGCGGTCGGGCGCCTGGCTGCAAACCTCGGCGATATGCTCGTTGTAGCAGCCGAAGATTTCCTCGCGCAGGTCGAAGTCGCCGGCCATGTAGAGGCCGAAGAGGCGCTGCGGGAAGATCAGCTCTTTCTCCACGCCCTCGGCATCGAGATCCTTCAGCCGTGGCTCGACCGCGAGGAAGCCGGGGTTGCACTCCATAGCCTCGCACAGGCCCTGCGCCTGTTCCTGCGGCATCATCGCCCGGTCCTTGGTCCAGAACTGCCAGCCGCCGTCCTTGAACGCGATCCGCGGCGCCCATTCCTTCAGGTGTTCGGGAAACTTGTGGATCCAGATGTCCTTCTCCAGCATGTGGCTGTCGGCGGAGATGATCCGCGTCCCGGCCGGCCAGGCATTCTCCGGCCCCGTCTGCGCCTTGCGCTTGGCCGCCAGCGGCAGCCCCACCTGTTCTGGAATTTCGAGAACGAACGTGTCCGTCATGATGTCCTCCCGGGGCCGCTGTGGGTCGCGATTATTGGAATGCGCTCAAATTTGAACGCGTTGCAGACACAGCGCAAGGCGGCTTCTCCCCCTCTCCGCAGAGTTCCTTAGGTGAAGCTTCTGGCTTTCGCCCGCGCCGGTTGTGCCTACACTGGCATCATGGGCCGCTCGGCTCGTGGGGGTCGCTGATGCGCATATTGTGTCTGGACAATGATGACGCGAGCCGCCGCTTCATGGTCGCGATGATCCAGGCACTCGGTCTCGAAGTCGTCCAGGCCCGCAGCGTCCACGAAGCCGTGCAGCTTGCGGAACGCCAGCGCTGGGACGCGCTGGTGATCGACATGCATATTGCGCTCAGCACGCTCGTCCGCTGCATCGCGATGCTGCGGTCGAGTCCCCTCGTCCCCTCGGATCTGCCCATCCTTGTCGCATCGGCCGACGACACCCTGTCCACCATTCGGACCATCCGGGCGGCGGGCGCCGACACGGTTCTGAGCAAGCCTTTCGGCGTGCGCGAGTTGTGCAGCGCGCTCGGCAACGGCCTGCAATCGGTCACCGAGCGGGCGGGATGCGGATCCCGCGCGAAATGCGACCCGCGAAGCTGCCCTGCCGAGTTGGAGAACGGACTTCGCGCGGGGGAGCCGGCACGCCGCTCCGCCTGCCTGCACCGGCTGGGCCACCAGGCGCGGGAGGCGCGCAAGGGAGCCGCCTTCGCGCCGCTGCGCCGGTCGGCCTGAGCCCGTCGGAAAAATTTCGAGCAGCGCGTCGAACCCGGCTAGGCTGCGGCGACAACCTTCTGTCCGAACGTTTCGGACCTGAGGAGAAGCCCCGCCATGAAACTCTACGGAATCCCGCCGACCCGCGCCCTGCGCCCCATCTGGCTCATCAACGAACTCGGCATCGACTGCGAGATCGTGGCGGTCGACCTGCCGGCCGGCGCGCATCAGCAGCCCGCCTTTCTCGCGATCAACCCGGCCGGCAAGGTGCCGGCCCTCGTCGACGGCGACATCGTCGTCACCGAGTCCGTCGCGATCCAGTATTATCTGGCGGAGAAGCATCCCGAAGCCGGCTTCATCCCCTCCGCCCTCGCCGACCGCGCCGAGATGCATCGCTGGAACTTCTTTCTGGCAACCGACATCGAGCAGCCCTTGTGGCGCATCGCCCTCAACACGGCGATCTATCCCGAAGGCGAGCGCGTCGCTGCGGACATCCCGAACGCCCAGCGCGACTGCCGCCGGATGCTCGCCGTCTTCGAGAAGCACATGCAGGATCGCGCCTGGGTCGCCGGGAATCGCATCTCCGTCGCCGACTTCAACGCGGCCTATACGCTCGACTGGGCCGGCGAAGCGGGCCTGCTCGACGGTTTCCCGCGCCTCGGCGCCTATCTCCGCACGATGTACGCGCGGCCCGCCGCACCGCCCACCATCAAGGCCGCCTTCGCCGCCCTGCGCGGCGGCTGACGCTGCGCCTACGGCCCGCGCGCTTCCTCGATATCGCGCACGAGGCTCATGAAGACGCGCGCCGCCGGGGAGAGCGTGCGGCCGCGCCGCCAGATGAAGCCTGTGTACATGCGCAACCAGGGCAGCTCGAGCGGCAGGATCGTCAGCCGGCCCTCCGCGGCATCGGTCCCGATGAGGACGCGCGGCGCCGCCGAAAGCGCGTCGCTGTTGTGGACGATCGCCTTGATCGCCGAGATCGTCTCGGCACGGATGCGCGTCTTGACCACCCGGTCCGGCGGCGTCGGCCCGCGCGGATGGTCGATGCCCGGCGGCAGCACCATGCCGATCTCGCCCGGCCCGACCCAGGGATAGTCGAACACCTCGGCAAACGACACCGACGCCTGGCGTGTCAGCGGGTGCCCCGAGCGCGCATACACGAGAAGGGGGCTGGTACGCAGCAGCTCCGTCTCGATCTCGGACGGGACGCCGTCTTCGGGAAACTGTGCGAAGCCGATGTCGCACGCGCCGTTCTGCACATCGCTCATGACGTCGGTCATGCTCTTGACCGCAAGGGCACAGGCGAGAGCGGGGTGCCGCCGCGAAAGCCGGCCCATGGCTTCGTACACGGAAATCTCGGCGGCATAGACACCCGCGCTCACGCGCAATTCGCCGGTATCCAGTCCCTTCGCCAGGCGCAATTCGCGCAGGATTTCCTCGAATCCGTTCCGAACCGCATCGGCCCGCGCCAGGACGATGTCGCCGAAGAGCGTCGGGGCCACCGGCGTCCGGTCGAACAGCTTGACCCCGAGCCGGCGCTCGATCCCGGCCAGGTTCTTGGTCAAGGCCGGCTGCGAAATGCCGAGCTCCTGCGCGGCCCGCCCGAAATGGCGATGGCGCGCGAGCGCGGCGATCAGTTCGAGTTGCTGGATGGAGTGCATAGGACCTGCGCGCGATAACCCCAGATCATTGGATCATTCCGAATCATTCCGATAGCGCATAATTCGCAACCTTACGGGAACGCCTCCAATTGCTTGAGACCCAGCAGCCGCCGTCCGCGGAGCCCGTAGGGCTGGAGCAGTCCTACGCCCTCGTTGCCCTGGTCGATGACGACGACCGTGCGCGCCGCTCGCTGGCGGAAGATCTGCGCCGCTATCGTTTCGAGGTGGTCCAGTTCGGATCGCTCGCCGCCCTGACGGCCTGGCTGTCGCCGGATGCCGAGGCCGTCATCCTGGCCGAAACGCACTCGCGCGGGCTGGACGGCCAGGCGCTTATGACCGCCCTTGACCGTGCCGGGTGCCGTCAGCCGGTCGTGGGGATCAGCGCCGGCGAGTCGGTGAAATCCGTCGTCGCCCTGATGAAGCGCGGCGTCGTCGATTTCATCCAGAAGCCCTGCGCGACGGGTCCGCTGCTCGAAGCCCTCCGCCGCGCCCACGCATGCCTCGCCGGAGCCAACAGCTCCGGCGGCGCGACTCCGCTTCAGCGCCTGGGCAAGCTGACCCCGCGCGAGGCAGAGGTCTTTGCCTGTCTCGTCGAAGGCTTCGCCACGAAGGCGATCGCCGCACGCCTCGGCATCAGCACGCGCACGGCGGAAATTCACCGCGCCAACGTCTTCACGAAGACCGGCGCCCGCAGCATCGCCGAGCTCGTGCGGCTCCATGTGGCGCGCGACGATGCCCGCAATGGGACGGGGCGCGCTTCAGCCGCCGGCTGAGCGTCAGCCGGCGCGGGTGATCGGCCCCTTCAGCTCGTCGAGCCCGCCCGGCGCCAGTTCGCGCCACAACAGCCGCGTGTAGTCGACCGGCCCCGGCATCGTCATCCGTCCCGCCGGGACGCGCGTGAATCCGACGCGCGCATAATAGGGCTCGTCGCCGACCAGGATGACCGAGCGATGGCCCAGCTCCGCCGCCTTCGCCAGCGACAGCTTCATCAACTGGATCGCCATGCCGCGGCCGCGATGGGCCGGCAGCACCGCGACCGGCCCCAGCATGATCGACGGCGTTCCCCCGATCAGCACCGGCCAATAGCGGATGGTCCCGCGCGGCGCGCCGTCCTCTTCCACGACATAGCCGAGCGCGTCGATCGGGCCGACGCCCTCGCGCAGGCGATAGGCCGTCTTGGCGAAACGGCCCGGCCCGAAGCTGACGTCGAGCACATGTTCGATGAGAGGCCCATCCTTGGGCCGTTCGGGGCGATAGGTGATCATGGCGAGGCTTTCAGGGCAGCGAATGCACAAGGCGCGGAACGCAGAACGTCCGTTTCAGCCTCGTCGCAGATCCCGCTCGTCGATCATGCCGTGCGCTTACAGCACCCGCCCCCTCCCGCCAAGCCCGTTTCGCGAAGCATGCCAATGGCAATACCTGCTATGGTGAGGTGCGAGCGGAGCGAGCCTCGAACCACGCACGCTTGTCAGCGCCGCCGCCCCGGTGTGAACTCGCGTGACGGCGCAGCAGACGCCGGCGGGAGCCCACATGCCCTACGCCCAGGACCGCATCATCCACGACGCCGACTCCCACCTGATGGAGCTCGACGGCTGCCTCGATGCCTATTTCGACCCGAAGCTCCTGCCGCGTTTCCACGATCTGCCCTATCTGAAGAAGAAGGACGGCGACCGCGTCTGGTCGAACACCGCGCGCGCCAGACATGCCGACCCCGCCTTCCGCGCCGGCGAAGACGCCAACATCATGCTGCGCAAGAATTACGAGGCGCTCGGCAGCTTCCTCAGCGCCGACCGCCCCAGGACGCTCGACCTGCTCGGCTTCGCCAGCCAGCTCGTCTTCACCACCTATTGCCTCGGCAATTTCGGCCTCGACCAGTCCGACGACATGGCGCTCTGCTATGCCGCGGCGGACGCGCATAACCGCATGATGACCGACTTCTGCTCGGTCGACCGCCGCCTGCTCGCCACCGCCTATGTGCCGCTCGAAGACTTCGACCGCGCCGCTTCCTGCGCGAGGCTGGCGATCGAGCTCGGGGCGAAGGCGCTGATGGTGCCCTCGCGCCCGCCGCGCCGTCACGGCCCCAGCCATGTCCGTCTCGACGCCGTCTGGGCGCAGGCACAGGAGGCCGGCATTCCGATCCTCTTCCACGTCGGCGGCGAGGAGAAGATGGCCGACGTCTACAACGAGAACGGCCTGCCCCGCGTGAAGGACTTCCACGGCGGCGAGGAGAATTTCAACTCCGTCACCTACATGCCCATCCCGCACTCGGTAATGCAGACCCTCGCCGCGCTCATCTTCGACGGCGTGTTCGACCGTTTCCCGAGCCTCAAATTCGGCGCCATCGAGCTCGGCGCCTCGTGGCTGCCCGGCTGGATGCGCAATCTCGACAGCGCCGCCGGCGCCTTCACGAAGAACGAGGAGCGCCTGCGCAAGCTCTCCGCCAGGCCGTCCGATATCGTCCGCCGTCAGCTCCGCGTCACGCCCTATCCGCACGAGGACGCCGGCTGGATCGTCCAGAACGCGGGCGACGAGGTCTGCCTCTTCTCCTCCGACTTCCCGCATGTCGAAGGCGGCCGCAATCCGCTCAAGCGCTTCGACGAATCGCTCCGCGGCCTCGGCGCGGCGGCGCAGGAGCGTTTCTACGCCGGCAATTTCATCGACCTCATGGGCCGCGGCCTCGCGGAGGATTTGCGCCGGCCGCGCCATCTCGCCGCCGCCTGACCGCACTCGGGTTGCACGCGGAATGCGCGCCGCACGTACAGGTCGCCATTCCTAGGTAGTCCTACGGAACCCGGAAACTTTACGCAGGCTAAACCTTGCGGGGGGTATGACCTGCGGCAGAACGAGTCCGCGCGAAAGGCCGGCCTGCGATGTGTCGTGATCGAGATCCGCATGTGGTCGACATGGTCTTCGAGGCCATCGACCGCCTGACGGAATCCTTCGCCATCTTCGGCGAGGACGAGCGCCTCGTCTATGCCAACGCCGCCGCGCACCGGACCTTCGGGCAGTTCTACCGCTGCCTCGCCGAAGGCCATACCTATCGCGAGGCCTTCACTGAAGCCGTCCATCGCGAGATGCCCGGCATCGGCGAAACCGATGCGAATGCCATGGCCGGAGACATCCTGGAGCGGCTGGGATCCGGCGAGAGCATGGTGACGCCGACCGACGGCCGCCTTCTCGTCAGCCGCGTCCACGCCTTGAACGGCGGCTTCGTCTCCCTCTCGATGGACGTGACCGAGAAGATCGAACAGGAGCGCGAACTCCGGCGGGCCAAGCGCCGGGCCGAGGAGGCGAGCCGGTCAAAGTCGGAATTCCTCGCCAATATGAGCCACGAGATACGCACGCCCCTTAACGGCATGCTCGGCATGGCGCAGCTTCTCCAAAGTCCCTCGGCGCCGGAGCGCCATGCCGAGAATGTCGCGCTCATCCTCGAATCCGGCCGCGCCCTCGTCACCCTGCTGAACGACGTGCTCGATCTTTCCAAGATCGAGGCGGGCCATCTGGAGATCGTGCCCGCCGACGTCGATGTCGCCGACGTGTTCGGCCCGCTCGAAAAACTCTGGCAGTCCACCGCGGAGGACAAGGGCCTCGACTTCTCGATCAGCCTCTCGGCGACGCTCCCGCGGCGGCTGCGGTTCGACGCCGGGCGCGTCAAGCAATGCGTCTCGAACCTCGTGTCCAACGCGCTCAAATTCACCGACCGCGGCGAAGTCGGCGTGCGCGTCTCGATGCCCGCGACGGACCCCGAAGCCGGCCTTCTCACCATACGCGTCGCGGACAGCGGCGTCGGCATGGACGAAGCGACGATCGCCCGCCTCTTTGCGCCGTTCACCCAGGCCGACGCCTCCATCTCGCGCCGCTTCGGCGGCACCGGCCTCGGCCTGTCGATCTCGCGCCGCCTCGCCCGCATGATGGGCGGCGACGTCACCGTGACCAGCCGCCCGGGCGAAGGCTCGACCTTCACCCTCACGATCCGGGCCGAACCCGCCGCGAGCGGACCGGCGGCCCGCGCCGCCGCGCACGCGGCGCCGGGAAAGCCGGGCGCGCTGCGCGTCCTCGTCGTCGACGACGTGCCGCTGAACCGCAAGGTCGCCCGGCTGTTCCTCGAATCGGCCGGCCATGCGGCGACAGAGGCACAAGACGGCGCCGACGCCCTCGCCCTGCTCGCGCAAGGCCCGTTCGACGTCGTCCTGCTCGACATCCAGATGCCGGGCATGGACGGGCTCGAAACGCTGCGCCGCATCCGCGCTTCGGGAGAGAGCTGGTCCTCCGTACCGGCCATCGCCCTGACCGCGAACGCCATGGTCGGCCACCGCGAGACCTATCTGGCAGCCGGCATGCAGGGCTATCTCGCCAAGCCGCTCGACCAGCGCGACATGCTGGGCGAGCTGGCGCGCGTCGTCGACGGCGTGCGCCGCGCGGCCTGAACGGCCCCAGGCTGACGGCGGCAGGCTGCAACCGCTTTTCTCCCGCCGCGTTGCGCCTTCAAGGCAACGCTCCAGGAGACCCGCCATGCCCCGTTCCAGCCCCGCGCAGCGCAAGACCGCCGGCCGCGTCATGCACGAATACAAGCACGGCGAACTGAAAAGCGGCCGCGGCGGCAAGGGCGGCAAGGTCAAGAGCCGCAAGCAGGCCATCGCCATCGCCCTCTCCGAGAGCGGCAATTCCAGATACAACAGCAAGCGCAAGAATCGCAGCCATCTCGCCAAGGCCAAGCGCAAGGAAGCGTCCGGCCGCACCGCCCAGCAGGAGAAGGAAGGCCGCAGCCATGTCGGGGCCCGCGGCAAGCGCGAGTCCAGCCGCGCCATGGGCGGCAAGAACGCCACCCGCCGCACCGCCGCCGGCACCCGCGCCGCGCGCAGCCGGGCCCGCGACGGCGGTCCGACCAAGGCCGAACTCTACGCCCGCGCGAAGAAGCGCGGCATTCCGAACCGCTCCAAGATGAGCAAGAAGCAGCTCGAAAACGCCCTCGCCTGAGGCCATCCGCAACAGCGTCTGCGGAATACTCCTGAGCGACAGACCGGGCAGCCATCTCTATCCTACGCCCGTCGCGCGCAGTCCGGCGGTCAGGCCGGAGCTTGCCGCGGCGCGGCGAGACGGCGAGAGGCGACGTGAATCCCGACATCATCATTGCCGGCGGCGGCATCGGCGGCGCGGCGGCCGGCTATTTCCTCAGCCGGCATTTCCGCGTCCTGCTGCTCGAACAGGAAAGCATGGCCGGCTACCATGCCTCGGGCCGTTCGGCCTCGATCTTCACGGCCAATTACGGCTCCGACATCGTCTCGGCCCTTGCCCGTTCGAGCCGCGCCTTTCTCGACGCGCCGCCGCCGGACTTCGTCTCCACGCCCCTGCTCGGGCCGCTCGGCGTCGTCACCGTCTGCGGCCCCGGGCAGGAAGACCTCTTCGCCGACGCGCTGCGCCTTGCCCGCGCCCGCGTGCCCGACCTCCAGCATGCAGGCGCCGCCTTCGCCTGCACGCGCCTGCCTTTCCTCAGGCCCGAGCGCATCGCCGACAGCTTCTTCGAGCCGGGCGCAGCCGACATCGACACGGACGCCCTCCATCAGGGTTATCTGCGCGGCATCGCGGCCGCCGGCGGACGCGTCGCCTTCGATGCCCGTATCGTCGCGGTCGGCCGCAGCGGCGGGGCATGGCGCGTCCGCACCGCAAAGGGGATGCAGGCCGAAGCGCCGCTCTTCGTCAACGCCGCCGGGCCATGGGCCGACATGGTCGCCGGGCTCGCGGGACTCGCCCCGCTCGGCCTTGAGCCGCGCCGCCGCACCGCGATCCTCGTCGCCCTCCCGGCGGCGGTCGAGGCCCGCGCCCTTCCCATGGTCACGCTCGCCGACGACACGCTCTACGCCCGCCCGAGCGGCGGCGCGCTCATGGCATCGCCGGCCGATGCCACGCCCTCGCCGCCCTGCGACGCGCAGCCCGAGGAATACGACGTCGCCGTGGCGATCGATCGCCTCTCGCAGGTGACGACCCTCAAGCCCGAACGCGTCCTGCGCAAATGGGCGGGTCTGCGCACTTTCCACCCCGACGGCAATCCCGTCCTCGGCGAGGACGCCGGCGCGCCGGGCTTTTTCTGGCTGGCCGGACAGGGCGGCGCGGGGATCAAGACCTCGCCCGCCCTCGGCATGCTCCTCGCATCGGCCGTCCGCCGGGAGGCGCCGCCGCCCATCCTCGCCGGGATAGACGGCGCCGCCCTCGCCCCGCGGCGCTAGGCCTTGATGTTCTCGTAATACGGCACGACCACGTCGTTCGAGCCCTCGGCCGTCTTGCCCAGCATGGCGAGCGTGATCGGGTGGATCACCGCTTCGTCCGTGAGGATCTCGACGCAGGCCGGCTTGCCGCTCTTCAGCGCCCGCTCCATCGCCGGGGCGATGTCCTCGAAGCGCGTGACATATTCGGCGTGACAGCCGAAGCCCGCCGCAACGGACGAATAGCGCGTCTCGCCGAGCCGTGTGATCGCGCTGTAGTTCGCGCCGTACATGATCTGCTGGCCGTGGATCGACATGCCCCAGACGCGGTTGTTCAGGATCACCGTCACGATCGGCAGCCGGTGACGGACCATCGTGTCGAACTCCGGCAGGTGGAAGCCCGCCGCGCCGTCGCCCGTGAGATGGATCACCCGCCGCTGGGGAAACGCCGTTTGCAGGCCGATCGCGAAGCCCGGTCCGATGCCGAGGCAGCCGAGATAGCCGTGCGAGAGGACGCGCCCCGGACCGCTGACCCGGACACAGTCGCCCGCCCAGCTCGCCGCTTCGCCGCCGTCGAACACATAGCCGGCCTCCGGGCCTGCGGCGCGCATCACCGCCGCGGCGGCGTGATAGGGGTGGACGCCGTTCTCGGCATCGGTCGCCGGATACATCTGCTGGGCGAACCCCTGCATCGCGGTCGCCCGCTTCACCCAGGCCGCGTCCACCGACCAGCGCGTCTTCGCAGACGCCGCGAGCAGGGCCTCCAGGGCGATCGCGCAGTCGGCGGCGATCGGCACGTCGATATCGCGCAGGCGCCCGATCTCGCTCGCGTCGGAATAAATCTGCGCCACCTTGGCGGTGTTCGGCACGATGCCGCCGCTGCGCCCGCCCAGGAACAGGCCGAGCCGCGCCCCGAGCAGGAGCACGACGTCGGGCGCCTCGCCCCCCGTCGCCACCAGGGCGCCGAGATTGCCGGCGCCGTGGCCGGACAGCGGATGGTCCGACGGCAAGAGGCCGAGGCCGCGCGTGTTGGCGAAGACCGGGATGCCGCTGCGCTCGGCGAAGCGGCGCAGCGCGTCGCCGGCGCCGCATTGCGTAGCCTCGCCGCCCGCGATGATGGCCGGACGCCGCGCCCCGGCCAGCAGGGCGAGCAGCGCCTCCGTCTCGGCCGGCGAGGGTGCGGGGCGCGGATGGACGGCAAGGCCGGTCGGCGCGGTCGCGGCGCTCTGCGGCACCGCGATATGCAGCACGTCGATCGGCAGTTCCATCAGCACCGGGCCGCGCCGCCCGGTGGTCGCCTTGCGGATCGCCATCGCCGTCAGCTCGGCGAGGCGCTCGGTGTTGGTGGCGCGGTGCGTCCACTTCACGGCCGGCAGCGCCATCGCCACCTGGTCGAAGCCGCCCTGGAGCGGGTTGGTCTCCAATTCGCGCAGCGGCGGCGCGCCGATCAGGAACAGCACCGGCGAGGCATCGAGATGCGCATTGACGATCGCGCTGATCGCGTTGGTGAAGCCCGGGCCGGCGGTGATGATGCACACCCCGAGCTCGCCTGTAGCCCGGGCATAGGCGTCGGCGGCATGGCCGGCCGAGGATTCGTGGCGGAAGTCGTGCAGCGCGATCTGGTTGTCGATGCACCCTTTCAGCAACGCCTCCAGATGGCCGCCGTGCAGCGCGAAGGCATGTTTGACGCCGGCTTTCGCCAGCACGCCGGCGATGAGGTCGCCCCCCGTCAGCATACGCGACACCACTTCGTTCATGGCCGTCTCCCGGGCAAGGATATCGAGTGCAATGAATCGAGCCTGCGCCCATCGGCGGCAGGTGACTTTGAGCTGCGTCAACCTCGCGCGAGGAAGCCGGCCGATCTTGCACCCCGGCCTGAAACGCGTTCTGCTTGCGCCGGCCCGCCCCGAAAAAGCCGCCGGGAAAAGGAGTACACATGTCCGACGCGTCTCCGCTCCGCTACACCGGCGTCAACCACGTCGCCCTCGTCTGCCGCGACATGGCCGAGACCGTGGACTTCTACGAGAACGTCCTCGAGATGCCGCTCGTCCGCGCCATCGGCCTCGGCAATCGCGGCCAGCATTTCTTCTTCGATTGCGGCGGCGGCGCGACCGTCGCCTTCTTCTGGTTTCCGGACGCCCCCGAAGCGGCGCCCGGCATCGCCTCGCAGCATCGCGACGTCCGCAGGGACGGCGCGCAGACCGCGGTCGCCTCGATGAACCATCTCGCCTTCAACATCGACGACGACCGGTTCGACGCCGCCGTCGCGCGGCTGAAGGCGAAGGGCCTCGACGTCTTCGTCATCAACCACAGCGACGGCCCCAGCCCCGCGCTGCCCAAGCCCACCGAGCTCACCTGGATCCGCTCGGCCTATTTCCGCGACCCCAACGGCATCGCCCTCGAAATCGCCGCCCTCACCCGCCCCTTCCGCCCCGCCGACATCCTCGTCGCCCCCATGAACGCCGCCGGCCAACCCATCCCCCGCAAGGTGCCCGAACCCGCCTGACCTCCCGCGCCTGGCGGCAGGCAGGCGCACACGCCCGGTCATGATCGCCTTCCCCCAGCGCACCTTTAGGTGCGCGGTACGGGGGAAGGTGGCCGACAGGCCGGAAGGGGGAAAAAAGATTGTCATGGTCCGCGCAGGCGGACCATCCACGCCTTCCTTCGCATCGGGTGCTGACATTTCCTCCGAGACCGACCAAGACCCCGCCGCGCTGCGCGCCCTCAACTGCAACGCCTGCGGCGCCGCCTTCGCCTGCGGCGCGATGGCCGGGCCGGAGGGTGCGCCGTGCTGGTGCGCGGCGCTGCCGCCGCTGAGGACCGTGCGGCCCGGCGGCGACTGCCTCTGTCCCGCCTGCCTCGCCGCGGCATTGGCGCGAGAGCGCCGGGCGTCGGCCCCTTGAACGCTCCGGCCAATCGTCCTATGTCAGAGGATATTTATCCGGACAGGAAAAAGGAGCGGCAACAGCATCATCGGAGTCGAGCGGCCTGCCTCTCACCGGAAAATCCTCCGAAAATCGACGTTCGAATACGCCGGCCCTCCGCGCCCGCGGAAAAGCGACAAACGAATGGAGGCACCGCGCCGCAAGAAATCCGTCGAAAATCGACGTTCGAATAAGCCGAGGCCTCCGCGCCCGCGGAAAAGCGACAAACGAATAGGCCCAGCGCGCCGCGCGGCAAAACCATCGAAAATCGACGTTCGAATAGGCGCCGTCGCCCAGCCCCGAAAAACGACAAACGAATGGAGGTAGGCCCTCCCCCCTCACCCCCAAGATATGGAAACACCAGGCCCCTGTCGCCGCTGCCGCCGCCGCGCCGGCGCGTGACGGTAAGGAAGCCTTGACGGCCCTGCCGCCCGCTCTCAAACAACGCCCAGCCAATGGGCGGGAATTTCAGGAGGAACGGTGATGGGCGTGCTCGACGGTAAGGTGGTTCTGGTCACGGGGGCCGGCAACGGCATCGGCAAGGAATGCGCGCTGGCCGCCGCCAAGGCGGGCGCCAAGGTGCTGGTCAACGATCTCGGCGGCGGCGCCGCCGGCGGCGACGAGGGCTCGGCCGGTCCGGCCCAGGCCGTCGTCAACGAAATCAAGGCGGCCGGCGGCGTCGCGATCGCCAATTCGGAGAGCGTCACCAACCGCGCCGCGGTGCGCGCGATGGTCGAACAGTGCAAGGACGAACTCGGCGGCCTCCACGCCGTCATCAACCCGGCCGGCATCCTCAGGGACAAGATGTTCCACAAGATGGACGACAAGGACTGGGACATGGTCATCGATGTCCACCTGAACGGCGCCTACAATGTCTGCCGCGCCTCGATCGAGCATTTCCGCGAGCAGGGCGAGGGCTCCTACGTCCTCTTCACCTCCACCTCGGGCATCATCGGCAATGTCGGCCAGGCGAATTACTCGGCCGCCAAGATGGGCGTCGCCGGCCTCTCGCACATCATCGCCATGGAAGGCGCGATGAAGGGCGTGCGCTCCAACATCATCGCGCCGTTCGCCTGGTCGCGCATGATCGCCACGATCCCGATCAAGGACGAAGCCAGCCGCGTCCGCGTCGAGCGCATGCAGAAATTCATGCGCGCCGACCAGGTGGCCCAGCTTGCCATCGCCCTCGCCGCCCCCGCGACGAAGGACGAGAAGGGCGCGGTCAAGGATTCGCCGACGGGTGAAATCTTCGTCGCCCGCGGCAACGAGATCTTCCTGATGAGCCAGTCGCGCCCGCTCCGCGGCCTCGCCAAGATCGAGGGCTGGACCCCCGACACGATCAACGAGCACGCCATGGCGGCGCTCCGCCCCAGCTTCGTCGGCATCGGCGCCACCACCTCGGTCTTCGGCTGGGACCCGGTCTGAGCTTTAGGAGAGCATCTTGGTCAGTATCCGCCGCAAATTTCCTCGCAAGGGATTGCCAGAGACGCCTGCACGGACGGCAAGAGGCTATCAGCTTGCTTCACCGAAGCTGGATGCAAAGGCGAAGAACAAGGTCGAGCATGCGACCTTCGTTCGCACCTTGGAGGAAGCGGCGGATCTGATTGACCAAGGGTACTTGATCTGGATGGTCGCCGACGGAAAACGAGCTTCTCTGATTATTCCTCAGAGCCTCGTTATCACACGATAGCTCACCACACCCCGTCCGGCATGCGCTGGCCGATCAGCTCGGCCTGCCGGTTCAGCGGCCCGCGCCCCGAAGCGTCGGGCAGCGCGTCGGGCGCGAAGAACCGCCATTCGGCAATCTCCAGATTG
Source organism: Alphaproteobacteria bacterium (assembly GCA_020852655.1). Classification (GTDB taxonomy): domain Bacteria; phylum Pseudomonadota; class Alphaproteobacteria; order Micropepsales; family Micropepsaceae; genus JADZAI01. Next base: position 80,335 of record JADZAI010000109.1, on the reverse strand, counting down.
CGCATCGGCGTCATCTCATAGGCCTCCACCCGGTAGAGCGCGACATGGCTGGCCCGGGGATCGGCGAAATTGGTGTAGACGCCGATGAGCTGCGGCTCGGCGGTCGGGACCACGCCCACCTCCTCGCCGAGCTCGCGATACAGCGCCGCCAGCACGCTCTCGCGCTTGCCGACGCCGCCGCCCGGAAAGTGCCAGCCGCGCATATAGGTGTGGCGCACCAGCAGCCACTCGCCCTTCTCGTTCACCACCATGGCGCTCGCCCCCATGACGGTCGGCCGCCGCACACGCCACCATAGCCGCTGAACGGGCCTCAGCGTGCGGGCCGCGGCTATGACGGCGCGATGGTGGAGCGGTCTCTTCAATTTGAAGCAAGTTCGGTCTGGGCGCGCAAAGCCGTTCTAACAGATTTCGGCGCATCTTGCGTGGGCGTTTCTCTCGCCTGGATGTCCTCATGCTCAGCTTCGCCCGCCGCAAGGTGGAACTCGCCGTCGTGCCGCCCGTGGCCGAGCCCGAACCGGACATGGTCATCGACGTCGCCCGCGCTCGCCTCGCGCTCGCCCGCAAGGGCCGCGCCGCCGGACCGGCCGCCCCTGCGATCCGCGCCGCACTCGGCTCGATCGAGGATGCGCTCATCGCCATCGACGCGATCCGCGCCGCCCTCGACGAAGCCGCCGAACTCGTCACCGAGGCGCTCGGCGCGAAGGACGAAGCCCGCCGCGCGCTCTACGCCGACCGCTATGACGATTTGCGCCACGCGATCACCGAAGCCTCGGGCGCGACGGTGAAGGAAGCCGACTGTCTCACCGCGCATGCCCGCGCCCGCCTCGAAGTCGCGCTCGACGGCAACGGCCGCATGCGCCACATCGTGCGCGGCTGCGATCTTTCTTCGGGCAACGAAGGCCTCGACCTTCCCCCGCCGCTGGAAGCCTTCGCCGGCGACGCCGAGATCGAGGCGGCCCGCGATGCCATCGCCGCCGCCTTCGCGCGCCTCGACCGCGCGGCGCAGGTGTTCCTGGACGACGCCGGCGCCCTCACCGCAGCCGCCCAGCTTTAGCGCTCGTTAACCGAGGTTAACGGCCCGCCGGGCCATGGTTCAAACATCGTTAAAGCCTCTGCGGCCATAGTGCCCCACGCGGTGCCTGTCGTGCCGCCATGCGTGTGCGTTGGGGGCTTCAGCGCTTGCTTCAGATTGCAGGCATCGTCTGCGTCTTCGTCATGGTCTTCGGCGGCTTCCTCATCCACGGGGGCCAGCTTGAGGTCATCATCGAGGCTGCGCCCTTCGAGCTCATCATGATCCTCGGCGCCGGTGTCGGCGCCCTGCTGCTCGCCTCCAGCGGCGGCCAGGCCAAGGCGATGGCCGGCTCGTTCGGCAAGGTCTTCGGCGGCCCGAAGTGGAAGACCAAGGATTATCGCGACCTCCTCGCCCTGCTCTTCTCGATCACCAAGACGATGAAGTCGAAGGGCATGATCGCGCTTGAGCCGCATATCGAGAACCCCAAGGAATCGGCGATCTTCAAGCGTTACCCGAAGATCCTGGGCGACCATTTCGCGCTCGACTTCATCTGCGACACGCTGCGCATGATGACCATGAGCCTGGAGGATCCGCACCAGGTCGAGGACGCGATGGAGAAGCAGCTCGAAAAGCACCATCACGAGACCGCCTCGCCCGCCGATGCCATGCAGTCCCTCGCCGACGGCCTCCCCGCCCTCGGCATCGTCGCCGCCGTGCTCGGCATCATCAAGACGATGGGCGCCATCACCGAACCGCCCGCTGTGCTCGGCGGCATGATCGGCGGCGCGCTCGTCGGCACCTTCCTCGGCGTGTTCCTGGCCTATGGCTTCATCGCCCCGATGGCCCAGCGCCTGAAGTTCTGCTACGCGGAAGAGGCCCTCTTCTATCACGTCATCCGCGACGTCCTCGTCGCCCATCTCCATGGCAACTCGGCGCAGGTGTCGGTGGAGATCGGCCGCGGCAGCGTGCCGAGCACGCACCAGCCGAGCTTCGCGGAACTGGAAGAAGCGCTGAAGACGATCCCGAACGAGGCCTAGCGGCGCGGCTTGGTGACCAGCGCCATCGCGAAATGCGCGAGCGCCCCCAGGAACACACCCATCGCCGTTGCGACGGTCGGCGAGGCATCCATGCCCAGGACGACGATGGCGCAGACCGCGAGGCCGCACATCTGGGGCAGCTTATCTTCCGGCATGTGCCGCTCCGGGACGTTGACGCTCCCTCGCTGCCAGAAACGTGCCGGGGCCGAGGTGGCTCCTACTGGTATCTGAGCGCCTCGATGGGCTTCAGCGCCGCCGCCTTCCGCGCCGGATAATAGCCGAAGAACACGCCCACAGCTGCGGCGACCGCGAACGCCAGGATCACGGAGGCCGGCGTCACCACCGTCTGGATCAAACCCGACGCCGTGATCGCCAGCGCACCCCCGACCCCGACGACGACGCCGACCAGGCAGCCGATGAGCGACAGCATCAGCGCCTCCAAAAGGAACTGGAGCAGCACGTCCTGCTGGCGTGCACCGATCGCCATGCGGATGCCGATCTCGCGCGTCCGCTCCGTCACCGACACCAGCATGATGTTCATGATGCCGATGCCGCCGACGACCAGCGAGATGCCGGCGATCGCGCCGAGCATCAGCGTCATCACGTCGGCCGTCGACGCCGCCGTGTCGGCCAGCGCGGCCAGGTTGCGGATCTGGAAATCGTCGTCCTCGCCGGCGTTGATCCGGTGCCGCTCGCGCAGCAGCGCCGTCATGTCGTTCTGGACATTCGCCATGGCGTCGGCCGACTCCGCCTGCACCATGATGAAGCGCACCGTGTTGCCGAAGCGGCTGGCGAACAGCGTGCGCAGCGCCGTCGTGTAGGGCACCAGGATGGTGTCGTCCTGGTCGCGCCCGTCGAGACTCTGGCCCTTGCCCGACAGCACGCCCTGCACCGTGAAGGGCATGTTGCGGACGCGGATCGTCTCGCCCACGGGATTGCTGTTGCCGAAGAGGTTCGCGGCGACGGTCCGCCCGATCAGCGCGACACGCGCGCCGCTGCGGATGTCGGCTTCGCTGAACGGATAGCCCTGCACCACCTGCCAGTCGCGCGCGGTCAGCAAATCCTCGTTCGTCCCCTGCACCTGCGTCTGCCAGTTGCCGCCGGCCGAGATGACCTGCGCATTCCCCGGCACCACCGGCGCCGAGGCCGTGACGCCCGGCAATTCGCGGATCGCCTCGGCGTCCGCCGCCGTCAGCGTCGTCGTGCCGCCGAAGCCGGTGCGCACGGCGCCGGCCTGCGCGCTGCCCGCCTGGACGATCAGCAGGTTGGAGCCCATCGACTGGATTTGCGCCTCGACCATCGCCTTCGCGCCGCCGCCGACCGACAGCATTGTGATGACGGCGCCGACGCCGATCACCATGCCCAGCATGGTGAGGATCGAGCGCAGGCGGTTGGCGCCCATCGCGCTCCAGGCTTCCGCGAGCATCGCGCCGATCATGCCGCGCGCTCCCGGAAATAGGCCGCCGTCGGCCCGTCATAGTCGATCAGGCCGTCGACGAGATGGATGAGCCGGTCGGCGAACAGCGCGATGTCGGACTCGTGCGTCACCAGCACGACGGTGATCCCTTCGTCGCGATTGAGTCCCTGGACCAGCGTCATGATCTCGCGGCTGGTCTGGGTGTCGAGATTGCCCGTCGGCTCGTCGGCGAAAAGGATTTTCGGCTTTCCGACCAAAGCGCGCGCGATCGCCACGCGCTGCTGCTGGCCGCCGGATATCTGGTTCGGGCGCGACTTCGCGTATTTCTCCAGGCCCACCTTCGCCAGGATTTCGTTCGCCGTCCTGCGCCGCGCCTCGCGGTTCACGCCGCGATAGACCAGCGGCAGCGCGACATTGTCCTCCAGCGTCGTGCGCGAGAGCAGGTTGAAGCCCTGGAAGACGAAGCCGATCTCGTCGTTGCGCAGCCTGGCGAGCGCGTCGGAATCCATCTGCGCCGTCGCCTTGCCGGCCAGCGCATAGGAGCCCGAGGTCGGCGTATCGAGGCAGCCGAGGATGTTCATCATCGTCGACTTGCCCGACCCCGACGGCCCCATGACGGCGACGAACTCGCCGTGGCGGATGTCATAGCTGAGGCCGTGCAGCACCTCGGTCGTGCCGGCGGGCGACTCATAGCTCTTCCTCAGATCGCGCACCTCGATGAGCGCGGAAGCGGCGAGGGACATCAGAACATCCGTCCCATGCCGCGCCCCTGCCCGCCCTGGCCCTGCGCGGCGGGCGCCTCCGCGCTGCGCACGCCGGTGATGACCTCGTCGCCTTCCTTCAGCTCCTCGCTCGTCACCGCCGTAACCTTGCCGTCCGAGATGCCCGTCTGCACCGTCACCTGGCGCGGCGTGCCGCCGTCGAGCACATAGACCGTCCGCCCCGCGCTTTGCTCGCCGCCACCCCGGCGCCGGCGCTGCCCGCCCTCCTCGCCGCTGCCCGGCGGCGTGAAGCGGAGCGCGGCATTGGCGACACGCAGCGTATCCGTCTGCGCCGCGACGGCGATCTGCACATAGGCCGTCATGCCCGGCAGCAGCGTCAGGTCGGTATTCGCGAACTCCAGCACGACGTTATACGAGACGACATTCGACTCGTTCTTCGCGTTCAGCCGCACCTGCTTAACCGAACCGGAGAAGCTGCGGTTAGGGAAGGCATCGACGCGGAATGTCGCCGGCATCCCGGCTTTGATGGCCCCGACATCCGCCTCGGCGACCGTCGTGTCGATCTCCATCAGCGAGAGGTCCTGCGCGATCGAATAAAGCTGCGGCGCCGACAGGCTCGCCGCCACGGTCTGCCCGACATCGACGTCGCGCGACATGACGACGCCCGAGACCGGCGAGTTGATGACCGTGTAGCTGAGATTGACGCGGTCGATCTCGACCCGCGCCTGGGCCGACCCGACGGCCGCCTCCGCGATGCCCAGATTGGCCGCGGCCTCGTCAAACGTCGCCTTCGCGCCGGCCCCCCGCGCGGCGAGATTCCTGGCGCGCTCATAGCTCACCTGCGCCAGCTTGAGCTGCGCCTGGGCGCTCGCCAGCTCCGCCTCGCTCTGCGCGAGCTGGGCCTTCAGCGAGGAGTCGTCGAGTTCGGCGAGCAACTGCCCTTCGGTGACCTTGTCGTTGAAGTCGGCATGCAGCGCCTTGATGCGCCCGGAAATCTGCGCACCGACATTGACGACCGTCAGCGGCCGCAGCGTGCCGTTGGCGGTGATCGTCTGGCTGACGTCGCCGCGCGTAACGGGGTCGGTCCGGTATTCCGCTGATTTTCCGCCCAGCAGACCCGGAATGGCGGCATAAGCGACAGCCGCCAGCGCAAGCACGCCGACCCCTATGATGACAACGCGACGCATCCTATCCAAAACTCCCCCGAGGCCTTTTTGGACCAGGTCCTGATTGGACCGGGAGTCTAACGAAGCAGCGACGGCATGTCCGTCGAAGGCCGGCGGCGGATCCGGCCAAAAGGGCTTTGCGTTTTTATCACTCCACGTCGAACTTGATCCCCTGCGCCAGGGGCAGCGCGTTGGAATAGTTCACCGTGGCGGTCTGGCGGCGCATATAGGCTTTCCAGCTATCGGAGCCGCTCTCGCGGCCGCCGCCGGTTTCCTTTTCGCCGCCGAAGGCGCCGCCGATCTCGGCGCCCGAGGGGCCGATATTGACGTTGGCGATGCCGCAATCGCTGCCGGCGGCGGCGACGAAGCGTTCCGCCTCCTGCATGTCGCGGGTGAAGATGCAGGATGAGAGGCCCTGCGGCACGGCGTTCTGAAGCGCGATGCCCTCTTCGAGGCTGTCGATCTTCACGACATAGAGGATCGGCGCGAAGGTCTCGTGCAGCATCACGCCCGCCTGCCGGGGCATCTCGACCACCGCGGGATGCGCGTAATGCGCGTTCGGGAATTTGTCGGCGAGGGCGCGCCCGCCGCCGGTGACCTGGCCGCCCTGATCCCGCGCCGAGGCCAGCGCCTTCTCCATGCCCTGGAAGGCACCCGCATCGATCAGCGGTCCCACAAGCGTGCCCTGCTCCAGCGAGCTGCCGATCGTCACGCGGCCATAGGCGGCCTTCACGCGCGGCACGAGCTTCTCGTAGACGTCCTTGTGCACCAGCAACCGGCGCAGCGTCGTGCAGCGCTGGCCGGCCGTGCCGACGGCGGCGAACAGGATCGCCCGCACCGCGAGTTCGAGATCGGCCGACGGCATCACGATCATCGCGTTGTTGCCGCCGAGCTCCAGCAGCGACTTGCCGAAGCGCTCGGCGACCACGGGACCGAGCGCCCGGCCCATGCGGGTCGAGCCGGTCGCGCTGACCAGCGGGATGCGCGTGTCGGCGGCGAGCGTCTTGCCGGCATCGGCAAGGCCGAGCACGACCGAGGAGAGGCCCTTCGGCGCATCGCCGAACTTCGCGATGGCCCGCTCCAGCAGCGCCTGTGTCGCCAGCGCCGTCAGCGGTGTCTTCTCCGACGGCTTCCAGATGCAGCTGTCGCCGCAGACGAGGGCGAGACAGGCGTTCCACGCCCACACCGCCACCGGGAAATTGAAGGCCGAGATGATGGCGACGGGGCCGAGCGGGTGCCAGGTTTCCATCATGCGATGGCCGGGACGCTCGGACGCGATGGTGAGGCCGTAGAGCTGGCGCGAGAGACCGACCGCGAAATCGCAGATGTCGATCATCTCCTGCACCTCGCCGAGGCCTTCCTGGAGAATCTTCCCGGCTTCGAGGCTGACGAGGCGGCCCAGCGCCGCCTTGCTGGCCCGCAGCTCCTCGCCGAACAGGCGCACGAGTTCGCCGCGTCGCGGCGCCGGCACTTCGCGCCAGGCGAGGAATGCCTCCTGCGCAGCGGCGATCTTCGCATCGATCTGCCCCGGCGTGTCATGGCCGACGCGGCCGATCTCCGCGCCGTCGATGGGCGAGCGGACAGAGACGTCGCCGGAGGTGGTGACGCCGAGGGATTTGAGCAGGTCGGTGGGGGTCATGAACGGTTCTCACAGGCAGACCCAAAGCTGTCATCCTCCGGCCGCGAAGCGGACCGGGGGAGCCATGCCTGAGCGGTTGGTCGGTTTGCGTGATGCCTGGACGAGTCAGGCATGGCTCCCCCGGTCTCGGCGGCTACGCCGGCTCGCCGGAGGATAACAAATGTGGGGGACGGCGCGTTCACCGCTTCGCCTCCCTGAGCGCACTGATGGTGGTCGACGGCGTGATCTGTTCGACGTCGGTCTTGATGTGAATGAGCGCCGGACGGCCGGCGTTCCGCGCGCTCACGAAGGCGTCGGGGAAATCCTGCGTGCGCTCGACCGTGTAGCCCTCCGCGCCGAAGGCCCGCGCATACGCCGCGAAATCGGGATTCTTCAGCTCCGTACCCGAGACGCGGCCGGGATAGTGGCGTTCCTGATGCATGCGGATCGTGCCGTAGGAGCCGTTGTCCCAGACCAGCGAGATGATCGGCGCCTCGTACTGGACGGCTGTCGCAAGCTCCTGCCCGTTCATCAGGAAGCAGCCGTCGCCCGAATTGGCGACGACCATGCGACCCGGATGCTTCAGCTTCGCCGCGACCGCCGCCGGCAGGCCATAGCCCATCGCACCGGACAAAGGCGCGAGCTGCGTATGCATGCGACGATGCGCGTGGAAGCGATGCACCCAGCCGGCGTAGTTGCCCGCGCCGTTCGTCATGATCGATTCTTCGGGAAGATTCGTCTGAAGCCAGCCGAGAATCTCGGACGGGTTCACGGAACCCAGAACCGCGACCTGCCGCACATAGGCCTCATAGTCGTCCCGGGCGTCTTCGGCCCATGTTTTCCACACTGGCGCTTGCGGGCGATCCATTCCGCCCAGCGCCGCCACGAAGCGCTCGACATGGGAACAGATCGCAAGCTCCGCATGGGTGATGCGGTTCAATTCCGTCGCATCCGGGAAGACATGCACGAGCGCCTGCTTCGCGCTCGGCACACCGATCCGCTCATAGGCGCCCGTCGTCATCTCGTCGAGGCGCGGGCCGATAACCAGCAGCAGATCGGCATCGGCGACACGCCGCAGGAGCTTCGGATTGGCCGCGATGCCGAGGTCGCCGACATAGACCGGGTCCGTGTTGTCGATCCGGTCCTTGGCCCGGAAGGATGTGACGGCGGGCAGCGACCACGCTCTCAGAAAGGAAAGCATCTGGTCCGACGCGGTCTGGGTCCAGCCCGGCCCGCCGAGAAGAACCAGCGGCCGCTCCGGAAGCGCCAGCCGTGCCGCGAGCTTCGCCATGTCGTCGGGCGTCGGCCCGGCCTGCGCCGGAACCACAAGGCGTGCATCCTCGACCTGCTCGGTCTGCGTCAGCATGTCTTCCGGCAGCGCCAGCACCACCGGACCCGGGCGGCCCGAGGTCGCGACGGCGAAGGCGCGCTGGATGAATTCCGGCACGCGGTCGGCGCGGTCGATCTGGGCCGACCATTTGGCGATCCCTCCGAACATGCGGCGATAGTCGATCTCCTGGAACGCCTCGCGCTCCACGTCGACCGAGCCGACCTGGCCGATGAAGAGGATCATCGGCGTCGAATCCTGCGCCGCCGTGTGCACCCCGATCGAGGCGTTGGTTGCGCCGGGGCCGCGCGTCGCAAAGCAGATGCCCGGCGCGTTCGAGAGCTTGCCCCAGGCCTCCGCCATGAAGGCCGCCCCGCCCTCCTGCCGGCACGCGATGAAGCGCAGCCTGTCGCTGCGCGCATACATCGCGTCGAGGACCGCGAGATAGGATTCGCCCGGCACGCCGAACGCCGTATCGACGCCGTTCAGGATCAACTGGTCGACGAGGAGTTCGGCACCGGTGCGCATGGCCTCAGTTCCCGGCGGCGTAGTAGCGGCCGAAGCGGTTGGCGTGGAAATCGCTGAGCTTGGTGTCTTCCTGGCGGACGAAGCCCTTGGTCGGCAGCTTGCCCTGCGCCATCAGGTCGACCATCGCGCAGATGCCGGCCGCCGTGGTGATCTGGATCGCGCTCATCAGCTTGCCCTGGACCTCCTGCGCGTAGACCTTCCGGGCGTAGCTTTCCTGGGTCAAGCGCCCCCCACGCTCGCCGGTGACGGTGACGAAGATCAGCACGACGTCCTGGTAGGTGATGGGGATCGAGGCCTCCAGCACGTCCTTCAGGAGGTCGCGGCGATAGGCGAGGCGCAGGTCGCGCACCAGCATCTTCACGATGTCGCGGTGGCCGGGATAGCGCACGGTCTTGTAGTTGAGGTTCTCGACGCGGCCTTGCAGCGTCTCGCACAGCGTGCCGAGGCCACCCGAGGTGTTGAACGCCTCGTATTCGATGCCGTCGAGCGCGAACTCCTCCAGCTCCTCCAGCGCCGGCACTTCGATCAGCTCGCCGTCGCGGATGGATTCGCACGGGTTGCAATATTCGTTGATCAGGCCGTCGGTCGACCAGGTGAGATTGTATTTCAGCGCATTGGTCGGAAAGACCGGCAGCGCGCCGACCCGCATTTCCACTTCGCGCAGCTTGTCGAACTTGCGCGCGACATCGGCGGCGACGATCGAGATATACCCGGGGGCGAGACCGCATTGCGGCACGAAAGCCGAGTCGGCGCCGGCCGCGAGCTGCTTCACGACGCGGGTGGATTCGACGTCTTCGGTGAGGTCGAAATAATGCGCACCGGCCTTCAGCGCCGCTTCGGCGATCGCCGGAGTGAGGTTATAGGGCGCCGCGCTGACCACCATGTCGTGGCCCTTGGCGGCAGCGACCAGGGCCTTCGCGTCGGCGATATCCATCTTCAGCGGCGCGACGTTCGGCGCCGTGAGGCGCTCAAGACTCGCCGCGTCGCGATCCGCGACAGTCAGGGCGTAGTCGCCCGTGTGGCCGAGCAATTCGGTGATGGCGGAGCCGATCTTGCCCCCGCCGACGAGCAGAACCTTCTTCATGACCCAAATGCCTCCGTCGTGTTCCCGGAAGATGGGCCGCGGCGCCGCCGGTTTGGAGCGTTCAAACCGTCGATCTGGCGCGATTTGTCCGTTATAATGACGGCTTCCCGCCGAAATGACGGATCCGCTCATGGACGCCACCGACCAGCGCCTGCTCGACCTCCTCGAAGCCGACGCCCGCGCCAGCGTCACGGCGCTGAGCGAACAGCTCAGGCTCGCCCGCTCCACGGTGCAGGACCGCATCGCGCGTCTGGAGGCGAGCGGCGAAATCCGCGGCTACACGATCCGCCGCGCCGACCCGCGCGCCGCCCGTCTCATCCGCGCCCATGTGATGCTGAGCGTCGATCCGAAACTCCAGGACCGCGTGGTGGCCGACCTGAAGGCCCTGCCTGAACTGAAGCGCCTCGCCACCGTCTCCGGCGAATTCGACCTCATCGCCGAACTCGCCGCCGACACCACCGAACGCCTCGACACGCTGCTCGACCATATCGGCCGCCTGAAAGGCATCCAGCGCACGATGTCCTCCATCGTGCTGAGCGTGAAGGCGGAGCGGTAGCGCGCGTTGGCCGGCCTACGGGCCGAGGCAGGTCCAGGGATAGGGATCGGGCAATCTCGGCCTCCCGTCGCCGGCGCAGTCCTGCTTGCACTCCCAATCCAGAACGGCTGCGACCGAGAGCGGCACGTTTTGGCAACCGCCGCACTCCTGGACCAACGCCCTCGCCTGGTCGGGTGTCAGGTCGGTCGGCGTGGAGGAGCACTTCATCCAGGGCTCGTCCCCCGTCGGCTGAGCGTCGGCGGGAGGTTGGGCATCGCCGGGCGGTTGGGCGTCGCCCGCAGGTGGGGCGGGCGGGGCACCCTGCGAGTCCGCCTGCTGGTCGGGCGTCGTCCCCTGCGCCTGAGCCATAGGAACAAGCGCCCAGCTTAGCGCAGCGCCCATGGCCAGAAGCCCGATCCACCCCCGCATCCTGCCCTCCTCACCGGCGGGCCGTCGCCCGATCGCCTTGAGCTGCGAGCGTCTGCGAGCGGGGAGCGGGAGTCAAAGACTTGATTGTCGCAGGCAAATGCCCGGTTGCCCGCCGCGCCTAGCCCCCGCCCGCGCCGATCTCGCGCACCTTGAAGCCGGCGTCGCGGACATGGGCGATGATCTCGCGGGCGTGGTCGCTGTCGCGGGCTTCGGCGGAGATGCGCAGCTCGGCGATCTTGGCCGGCATGTGGATCAGCATGCGGTTATGCGTGACCTCCAGGATGTTGCCGCCCGCTTCGCCCACCAGCGTCGCGACCCGCGCCAGGATGCCCGGCCGGTCCTCGATCGCCACCGCGAAATTGAGGATGCGCCCCTCGCGCGACAGCTCGCGCAGGATCACGTTCGAGAGCAGCCGCGGATCGATATTGCCGCCGCAGAGCACCAGGCCGACCTTCCTGCCGCGGAAGAGTTCGGGCCTGGTCAGCAGCGCCGCGAGGCCGGCGGCGCCCGCCCCTTCCGTCACCGTCTTTTCGATGTTCAGCAGCAGCGCGATCGAATGCTCGATCATCTCCTCTTCGACGAGGACGATATCGCTCACCAGCTCTTTCACGATCGCGATGCAGCGCTCGCCCATCAGGCGCACCGCGATGCCCTCGGCGATCGACTGGCCGCCGGCCGGTTCGTCCTCGCCCTTCAGCGCGTTGTACATGCCCGGATAAAGCTCGGTCTCGACGCCATAGACCTTGATCTCGGGCTTGAGGCCGCGGGCCGCCGTCGCGACGCCCGAGATCAGCCCGCCGCCGCCGATCGGCACGATGATGGCGTCGAGGTCGGGACGGTCCTCCAGCATCTCCAGCGCCACCGTGCCGGCCCCGGCGATGATCCTGTCGTCGTCATAGGGATGGACGAAGATCAGGTTCTCGCGCTCCGCGATGTCGTAGGCGAGCTGGCGCGCCGCCTCCAGCCCCTCGCCGTCGACGATCACCCGCGCGCCATGTTCCTGCGTCTGGTTGATCTTCACGAAGGGCGTGCCGAGCGGCATCACGATGGTCGCCGGGATGCCCAGCTTGCGCGCATGATAGGCGACGCCCTGGGCGTGGTTGCCGGCGCTCATCGCGATGACGCCGCGCCGGCGCTCGTCCTCGCTGAGGCTCGACAGCTTGTTCAGCGCGCCGCGCTCCTTGAACGAGGCGGTGAACTGGAGGTTCTCGAACTTCAGGAACACCTCCGCGCCGGTGATGTCGGAGAGCGTGCGGGCGCGGTTGAAGGGCGTGCGCGAGACGCGGCCGGCGATCAGCTTCTGCGCGGCGCGCACGTCGTCGAGGGTCACGGGCATGAGGGCGCACCTTGAGCCGCTTCGGGGGCGCGGGAACACTAGCCCGGCCCGCCCGCGCAAAGGGTAATTCAGGTGGTAGCAGCGGACGGATTTGAACCGCCGACCAAGGGATTATGATTCCCCTGCTCTACCGCTGAGCTACGCTGCCACAACGGAGGGCGGCTCTTAGTTCGCACCGCCCCCGCATGTCAACCATTTAGGCGCCGGTTCAGGCGGCCCGGGCCGGTGCCGCGCCCGGCCGTGCGATCCATCCGCCGCCGAGGACGCGGCCGCTGCCCGAGGCGTCGTAGAACACGCAGGCCTGGCCCGGCGCGACGCCCTCTTCCCCACCGGCCAGCGAAACCCGCGCGACGCCGTCTTCCAGCTTCACCGAGGCCTCGACCGGCGGCCGCGTCGAGCGCACCCGGGCGAGCACCGCCTGCGGCTCAGGCCCGAGCGGCACATCGCCCAGCCAGTTCACGCCGTTCAGCGCGATCTCCCGCACCCGCAGCGCCTCGCGCGGGCCGACGACGACCTGCTTCAGCCGCGGCTCCAGGCGCACCACATAGAGCGCCTCGTTGGCCGTCTTGAGGTCGAGCCCGCGGCGCTGGCCGACCGTGTAGTTGGCGAGGCCGGCATGGCCGCCGAGCACCCGGCCGTCGACATGCACGATGTCGCCCGGCGCCTCGGCCTGCGCCCGCAGGCGGCGCACGACGTCGCCGTAGCGGCCCTCGGGCACGAAGCAGATATCCTGGCTGTCCGGCTTGTCGGCGACCGCGAGGCCGAGCCGGATCGCATGCGCCCGCGTCTCGCTCTTCGGTATGGCGCCGAGCGGGAAATGCACGAAGCCGAGCTGCGCGCGCGTCATGGAAAAGAGGAAATAGCTCTGGTCCCGGCTCGCGTCGGCGGCGCGATGCAGCTCCGGCCCGTGGGCGCCCTCGACCCGGCGGACATAATGTCCGGTCGCCAGCACATCGGCGCCGAGATCGCGCGCGATCGCCGCGAGGTCGGCGAACTTCACCGTCTCGTTGCAGCGGATGCAGGGCACCGGCGTCTCGCCGTTGAGATAGGCGTCGGCGAAAGGCTCGATCACCTGCTCGCGAAACCGCGTCTCGAAATCCAGCACATAGTGCGGAATGCCGATCGCCGCCGCGCCGGCGCGCGCGTCGCGGATGTCGGCCCCGGCGCAGCACGCGCCCTTCCGCTTCACCGCTTCGCCGTGGTCGTAGAGCTGGAGCGTGATCCCGACCGTGTCGTAGCCGGCCTCCTTCACGAGGGCAGCCGTCACCGTCGAGTCGACGCCGCCGGACATGGCGACGACGACGCGGGTTTCCGCGCGCGGCTTTCCAAGGTTGAGGTCGATCATGGGAGCGCGCTTTTACCGCCCGCGCCCCCGGAAGGCTAGAAGTTCAGGAAGTCGAGCAGCGAGAGCCCCTGCACCACCGAGAAGGTCTGGGCCGAGGCCTGCATCGCCACCTGGGCGTTGTTCAGCTTGGAGATCGCCTCCGCCATGTCGACATCGGTGATGTCGGAAATCAGCCCCTTGAGCCGGTCCTGCATGGCGCCGTGCCGGTCGACGGCATCCTCCGCCGCCTTCGTGGCGATGCCGTTGGTCGCCTGCTGCGCATTGAGCCCCTTGGATGCATCCTCCAGCGGGGTCAGCATCGAAGTGAGGAACGTCTTTTGCGCATCCGTCAGCGGCGTCGCGAGCGGACCGGATGCGCCCGCATCGAACGCGGCGAACTGGCGCAGCGTGTCCATCAGCGGCTGGCCGAGATCGCTCGCCAGCTTGCCGTAGCTGATGGACTGGTAGGCATCGACCTGGGCGCTCTGGATCGTGCTGTTGTTCTGGAACACGCTCGCCGTGCTCGGCGCCGCGAGCAGCTCATCGAGCGTGGCGGCTGTCACCGGCTTCGTGTCTTGGCGCGTGCCGGCATAGATATACTTGCCGTCGAGCTGGGCGTTGAGCAGCGAGTTCATGCGTTGCAGCGTCGCGCTTGCCGCCGCGCGCAGTTCGGAACCGTCGCCGGTGCTGATCGCGTTGAAGACTGTCTGGCGCAGGTCGTTCGCCTCGCTCGCCAGTTCGCCGATGTGGAAGTCCTGAAGGTCGGTGCGCGTCTGCACGGCCTTGGCGCTGTTGAGATAGTCTTCGGACCGCGCCGCAGCGGCGCGCGCCGCGATGAGGCCCGGCAGGTCCGAGGGCGAATCCGAGAAGGCGTTGATGCGCTGCCCGGTCGCGACTTCCTTCTGCGCATCCAGCAGCGTGCGCTGCGTGCGGCTGAAGTCCGAGAGCATGGACGTCCGCAGCATCAGGGTCGAAACGCGTTCCATGCGAAGCGTCCTACTTTAGGATGGAAAGAAGCGCGTCGTAGAGATTTTGCGCCGTCGTCATGATGCGCGCGCCGGCATTGTAGGCCTGCTGGTACATCATCATCGCCGCCAGTTCTTCATCGAGATTGACGCCTTCCGTCGCGGCTGCGCGCTGCTCGACATTCGAGGCGAGGGCGCTCGCATCGTCGGCTGCGACCGAAGCGGCCGACGCGCGCTGGCCGAGGCTCACGACGAAGGCGCTGGAAAAATCCTGGATCGAGGCCGTCCGCCCCTGGAGCGATCCGGCGGCGCGGAACGTTGCCGAGTTTGCCGCGCCCAGCAGGGCGGCCGCGCCCTTCCCGTCCGCTGACGCGAGCACGATCGAACCGGTGGTCGACGCCGCAGTCATGTCCAGTTGCGCGAGCGCAAAGCCGGTAGGGTTCTGGGCCAGGCTGGCGCGCACGCCGAATCCGGATGCCTGAAGCGCTTGCGCACCCTGGCCGAGGCCGAACATGGCGCTCAGCGACTGGCCGGTCGCACCGCGCTGCGTCGTGTCGCGCTGCACCTCCAGCCGACCGCCACTCACCGCCGTGAAGGTCAACTGGCCCGACGTGTCGAGGGCGAACGATCCCGTCGCGCCGACGGCGGCATTCAGGCCGGCGACCACGTCGCTCATATTCGCCCCGCCCACCGTATAGGTCAGGCTGGGACCGAGGGCACCGTCCGGCGCACGCACCGCAAACATCAGTTGCTGGCCCGCCGTGAAGCCGTGCGCGTCGCCGAGCGAGAGCCCGGTCGCATAGCTCGACGGCGCGGTCGCCGTCAGGAGATCGTTGAGGCCGAACGCATGGGAAAAGCCGCGGCCGGCACGGTCTGACGGATCGGCCGGGTCCTGCTGCACGGCGATTCCGTTGCCGGAGGTGGCGCCCAGCGTCATGACGCCGTTGACGAAGCTCGCGGAACCGTCGGCGCCGAGGGCGGTGTTGAGCGCAGAGGTGAAGCCGCCGATCGTGCCGCCGAAGGCAGTGGCCGCACCGCCGTTGACCGACAGGGTTCCCGCATCGAAGTCGACATCGACGCGGCGCACCAGCGCGCCGGTGCTGGATACGATCGCGAACGAGGTGTTGCCGGTGAAGCCGAGGCTGTCGCCGGCGAGCAGCCCGGTGGCGCGCCCGGTCAGCGTGGCAGGCGGTGGAACCGTCGTGGACGCGTTATGCGCAGCGTTGAGCGCTTCGGTGGCGCCGGCCGCCATCGTGCCGATCTCGGATGCGATGTCCGGCAGCGTGCGGTCACGCAGTTCCAAAAGCGCGCCGAGCTTGCCGCCGGAGACATGCGGCTCCAGCGCGGCCGGGCTGCCGATCTGCGCGCCCGACTTGGGGTCCTTGCGCACGACGGTAATGGTCGGAAACGTCGTTTCGGGACCGGGCGTCGCGATCTCGAGATGACGGATCTCGGAGCTGTTCTGGCTGACCAGCGTATAGCCGGACGGCGTCGAGATGGTGGCCCGGCCGGATTCGCCCTGCTCGTATCGGATCTCGATCAGCGAAGCGAGCTCGCGGACGGCGGAATCGCGCTGGTCGAGCAGCGGCGTGGCCGTATCGCCGCCCAGCATCGCGCGCTGAATGGGCATGTTGAGATCGGAAATCTGGTCGACCAACTGGTTGATGCGTTCGACGGTGGCCGTGATCTCGCCATCCGCCTGCTTGCGCAGGCTCTGGACCTGGTCCGACAGCGTCTGGACGCCTTGCGTGAAGTCGCCGAGCGACTGGAGCAGTTGCGAGCGCTTGACGATCGACGACGGGTCGTTGGCGACGGAGGTGAGTTCCGCGGTCACATCCGCCCAGCGCGACGCCGGGTCGCGGCCGTCGTTGACATTGCCCAGGCTCGACTGGAGCTGGTCCAGGAATTTTTCGGCGATGTCGGTTTCGCCGGCATTCGACGCCGAGCTGAGGCGCTCCGAAGCGAGGTAGTTGTTTACCGCGCGATCCACCGAGGCGACGTTGATGCCGCCCATCTGGCTGCCGGCCGTGTCGGTCTCGAACTGGACCGTGCGGCGCACATAGCCGGGCGTGTTCACATTCGCGATGTTCGACGAGGTGACCCGCAGCGCCGTCTGGTTGGCCAGAAGCGTCGACAGGCCGGCGTTGAGCATAGCCGTGATGCTCATGACTGGTCTCCGCAGGCGGAATCATTTGCCGGAAGGCGGACATTTCTGCCGGGCGTCATCGGCATGGTTGCCGGACGGCAACCACCGCACCGCGCCAATCCTGCGGATCGCGCCAGTTCCGTCTCTCGTCCGGGCGAGGTCATGACGAGATGAATTGCAACGGACAGGCCAGCGCCCGCCGGGCGCCGCGCACCCGGCAGAAAGCGACCGCGATGCAAAACTTTCCCGCGCATCTGCGCTTCGCGCCTACAACATCTTGTGCTGCTTCCGCGAATGGCATGCCATATCTGATGGCCCCGCCCTTGCTTGGTCGCCTCGACACGCAAGGGACTCCATCCGGCCAATGCAGACGGGCGCGACAGCGCTGAAGACGATCGCAGGCAAGCCGCCCGCCGCGCCCACGACGCCGGGTGCAGCGACGGCTGCGGCGTTCGCGCATCTGCTCGGCTCGGCCGCGATGCCGAAATCCGCCGCCCTGCTGGTTCCGGAGAAGCGGCCCGCGAAAGCCGAGGCGGCGACACCGGCCACGGAGCCGGCGGCGCGCAAGGCCGCGCCGAAAGCGCCGGCGGCACCGGCAACCAAACCGCATCCCGCTCCAGCCGACACGGCTACCGCTGGCGCCGACACCGCTGCGACTACCCCGACTGCCGTACCCCTCGCGCCGCTCCCCGTCCCCTCGGCCGCCACCCACGCCTCACCTGATGCGCCCGCGCCGAAGCCCTCGACGCCTGGTGCGTCCGTCGCGCACGGTGAAGCCGTCCGGCCCCTGGCCGCCGATCATGTCCTGACCCGCGCAGCAGCTGCCCTTCCGGACACCGGCGCAGGCGTTCAACCAGCGGCAAAGACGACACGGGCCTCTGCCGCGCCAACCACAGGCGGCACCCCTGTCGCGGCGCCCAAGGACGATCCGACGTCAGGAACGTCAGGGCACCTGAAGCCTGCAACAACAGCCGGAGCAGGCACGGCGCACACACCTGCGGCAATCGCGACAGCCGCCGCGGCGACCGAGACGTCAGCGGCGATCATCCCGCACGACCTCGGCGCTACGCCGGTACAGTCCAAAGATGCTCTCGCGAACGCCCCGGCCGCGGCGACACCGACGACGCCAACCGCTGCAACACCGACGCCTGCGACGACGACACATATCGGGACGGCGGCGCACGGACCGGCACGAGGCGGCCTCGTCCCAGCGCCTTCCCGGGCCGCAGAGCCGATCGCGGCAGCACGCCCCCGGCCTGCATCGCCGACACCGGCAGCAGCGACGCCGTCTGCCATTGGCGGCGGCACGACCCAGGAGACGCCCGCCCTGCACTCAGGCCGCGAGCCGGGCCTGCCGGCGCGCCGGCGCGAGGCTCCCGCCAATCCGCCAGCCGCATTGCCTGCGCTCCCCAAGGCGAGCGAGGAACCGGCCGCGGCGACGCCGCTCGCCGCTCGCCTCCATTCCGCGGCGGCCGCGATCCTTCCCAAGGCCACCGAGGCCGCGGCGTCAGCAACGCCGCTCACGGCAAGCATACGCGCAACGATAGCCACCGCCGCCAACGGCGTTGTCCCCCCGCCCGAGTCCATAACGGCGGGCGCTACGCCGGTGGCGGAGTCGCCGAAGCCGAAAGCCGAACGTGTGGCAACGGCCAGGCGCGACGGCCACGAGCCCGCAGCCAAGGCTCAAAAATCGCCCGAAACGCCTGAAGCCCGCGCCCCGGCGGCGCAACCGGCGGAGACCGGCACAAAATCCGCGGCCAAGGATGAGGGGGTGAAGCTGGCGGAAACCGCTGTTCTTCCGGCGTCGCCCGCACATGACGGCGAACCGGTCGTGGCGGCGGAACCGGAGCGCATCGTCGAAAGCCGCGTCGCGCTGACGCGGGAGACGCCCGGCCGCGCAGCCGCGGTCCCGACCGTGGCGATCCGCGTGCACAGCAAGGACGGCACGACACGCGCGATCGAGATCCGGCTGGATCCGCCGGGCATCGGGCGTGTGGACGTGCGCCTCGAAACCGGCAGCGACGGCAGGCTGAGTGCCGTTCTTCAGACCGACACGTCGCAGGCCTTCGAGCTGCTCAAACGGGATTCAGGCGCCCTGGAAGCCGCCCTGCGCGACGCCGGCGTCCAGCTCGGCGACGACGGCATCAGCTTCACGCTGAACGACCAAGGCTCGGGACAGGCCTTCGCACGCGACTCCGGATACGCCGGCGCCTTCCGCCGGCAGGAAGACTCCATCAACGACATGACGGCCGCCGCCGCCCAGCCCATGGCCTGGCGCGACGGCGTCGTCGACATTCAGGTCTGAGGGCAGACATGGCCATCGATCCAACATCGGCAGCAACCGCCACGTCGCAGTCCGGCTCCGCCGGCAAGACGCTCGCCGGCAACTTCGACACCTTTCTGAAGCTGCTTACGGCGCAGCTTCAGAACCAGGACCCGCTGGAGCCGATGGATGCGAGCCAGTTCACCCAGCAGCTCGTCCAGTACTCGTCGGTCGAACAGAACATCTACACCAACAAGAATCTGGAGACGCTGATTGCGCTCCAGAAGGGCGGCGGCCTCGGCAATGCGGTCGGCTATATCGGCCGCGAGGTCAGCGCCGACGACGCGCGCGCGGCCCTTACGGGCGGGCAGGCTTCGTGGACATACACACTGCCCCGGGAGGCCGAGAGCGTATCGCTGACCGTGATGAATGAGTCCGGCCAGATCGTCTATTCCGGCACCGGCCCGACAAGCGCCGGCGCGAACACCGTCGGATGGGACGGCAAAACCAACTCCGGCGCCACGGCCGGCGACGGCATCTACACGCTGAGCGTCAAGGCGGTCGATTCGACCGGCGCGACGCTGACGGCGCCGGTCACGCTCAAGGGCCGCGTCAGTGCGGTCGAGACGGCCGACGGCGAAGTCGTTCTCGACGTCAACGGCGTCAAACTGAATCTTACCGATGTCACTGCGGTACGCGAGGTCGCGACCGCCGGCTGAGGAAAGGCTAGCGCGGACGCCAAAGGCGCCGCGTAAACGGGGAGCTGACGCCGGGCACGAAATGCGCGGCGGAGGCGAATATCAGGATAAGCCTAGCATGAGCCTCTACGGCGCTCTCTTCACCGGGGTCTCGAGCCTCGCGGCCAACGGCCGCGCGCTCGGCATCTCATCCAACAACATCGCGAACGTGAACACCGTCGGCTACAAGGCGTCGGTGGCGCAGTTCGAGACGCTTCTGACGCGCGACACGCCCGCCGGAGACTTCTCCACCGGCGGCGTCCGCACCATCACCCAGTCGCGCATCAGCACGCAGGGCCTGACGATGTCGACGGATTCGGGCACCGACCTCGCCATCAGCGGTCAGGGCTTCTTCGTCGTCACCAAGCAGCCGCAGGCGACCAGCGGCGGCGGCGAACTGCTCTACACCCGCGCCGGCTCGTTCACGCCGGACGAGGAAGGCAACCTTCGCAACGCCCAGGGCTACTACCTGATGGGTTGGCCGCTCGACAGTGCAGGCAATCTCGCCGCCAACACGTCCAACCTCTCGCCGGTCAATCTCGGCGACCTCACCGGAACGGCGGAAGCGACGACGAGCGTGACCCTCCGCGCCAACCTGCGCGCCAGCACGGCCGCCGCACCCGCCTACACCGCTGGCGACATGGCGAGCGGCACCGTCACCCCGTCGTTCCAGACCGTGATGGAAGTCTACGACAGCCAGGGCGCCGTGCAGCCGGTGCGGCTCGCCTTCGTGAAGACGGCCGCCAACACCTGGCAGTACGAGGCGATCTACGACGGGGACCCGGCCAATATCGGCGGCGCCGCCAACAATCCCATCGCCACCGGCACCATGACGTTCGACGCGAGCGGCCAGTTGCTGACGCCGGCGACGTCACCGACGATCACCATCCCATGGGCCGCCACGTCGGGCCTGACGCCGCAAGCCTTCACGCTCGATCTCGCCGGCAGCGGCGGCACGCGCGGCGTAACCCAGGCCGAGACCGACTCGGTGGCGACGACCGCCGCTGACGGCGCTGCCTTCGGTCGCGTCGCCGGTGTCTCGATCAACCCGGACGGTTACGTCACGGCGATCTTCGACAACGGCGTCGAACGCCGCGTCTACAAGCTGCCTCTTGCGACATTCGCCAACCCTGACGGCCTGACGGCGCTCAACTCGAACGTATGGCGGGTCAGCGAGGAGTCCGGCTCGGCCCGCCTGCTCGAACCCAACACCGGCGGCTCCGGCAAGATCGAGGCATCGAACCTCGAAGCGTCCACCGTCGACATGGCGAAAGAGTTCACCGACATGATCACGACTCAGCGCGCCTACTCGGCCGCGACGCGCATCATCTCAACTGCTGACCAAATGTTGCAGGAAATGCTGTCCATTAAGAGATAGCGGGGTTTCCTTAACAGCCGGCGTGCTTCCGTTCCATTTCGATACGGAACACGCCGGTTCATCTATGTTAACACATTGAATTTGGACACGTTTTTACCTTCGCGCTTAAACCCGGCTTAAAGCCCGAGGCGTAGATTGCGCCCCATACAGAGAGCGCTGGAACACGGCGCGGATGGGGTAACGATGAGCGATGCACGCATCACTTACGTGATCGGACCGGACGGAAGCCCGCTTACGGTGGCCGACCTGCCGGCGCCCGACACGCGCCGCTGGGTCATCCGGCGCAAGGCGGAAGTCGTCGCTGCGGTGCGCGGCGGCCTGCTGAGCCTTGAGGAAGCCTGCAACCGCTACACGCTGACCGTCGAGGAGTTTCTCGCCTGGCAAAAGGCGATCGACCGTCACGGCCTCGCTGGCCTCCGGACGACGCGCATCCAGCAGTATCGCGGCTGAACGTCCTGCAAGACCAGCCGGCGCCGGGCCCCTTGCCCGGCGTTTTTCGTTTCAGCGGGCGAGATTGGCAAGAGGAATCACCAGCGTGACGACGAGGCCGTCCCGTGCCCAGTCATGCAGGATCGTCCCGCCCAACTGTCCGGCAGCGCTGCGCGAAGCCATATCGGTGCCGAAGCCGCGCCGCTCGGGCGGCCCCTCAACGGGCGGCCCTCCCATCTCGCGCCAGCGCAGCACGTAGGTGTCGCCGTCTACTGCGCCTTCAATGAGCACCTGCCCGCCTTCGTTGGCCAGCGCCCCATATTTGACGGCATTCGTCGCCTGCTCGTGCATGACCAGCGCCAGCGCCGTCGCCGTCTTCGCCCCGATCTCGGGGTCGTCGCCGTTGAAGCGGTAGCGCTCGCGCCCGTCGCCTTCGTAGGGCCGCAGAAGCATCCGCATGAGGCCGAACACGCTCAGGCCTTCGGCCTGCGCGGCACCGCCTTCGCCTGGCCGCACATATTCGTGCGCCATCGACAAGGCGTTCAGGCGCTCGCGGAAGGATTGGGCGAACGGCCTGGCCGCCTCGTCGCCGCGCGACGTCAGCGACACCAGACCGCTCACCACCGCAAAGATGTTCTTGATGCGGTGCGAGAGTTCATGCGCCAGGAGATTGCGCGCTTCTTCCGATCGTTTGATGTCCTCGATGTCGGTGCATGTGCCGAACCAGCGCTCGATCTGTCCGGCCATATTCAGGACGGGCAGTGCGCGCCCCAATACCCAGCGATACTCGCCGCTGTGGTGCCGCAGGCGATATTCGATCTCATAGGGCTCGCCGCCCTCGACGGAGAGACGCCACCGCGCCAGGGCGCGCTCGCGGTCGTCCGGATGCACCGCGCGATTCCAGGCGTCTCCGTCATGCGTGCCGATGGGAACGCCGGTAAAGTCATACCAACGCTGATTGTAATAGTCCGCAGCGCCGTCCGGCAGCGTCGACCACACCATCTGCGGCATGGTGTCAGCGATGGCGCGGAACTTTCGCTCGCTCGCCGCAAGCTGGGCGGTGATGCGCAGCCGCTCGGTGATGTCTCGGGACACGAAAACGACATTCAGCGGCTTGCCGTCGGTGTCGCGCGTGACGGTGACATGATCGCTCGACCAGGCCTCCGCGCCGCTGGGCGTCACATAGCGCTTTTCGAGAACGACGCCGTCCTCTCCGCCCAGCGCCCGCGCGAGCGCTGAAGCATGGGCTTCCGCGTCGTCGGGATGAACGCGGTCGGCAAGGCGCTTGCCGAACATCTGAGACGGCGAGACCCCCAACAATTCCGCATAATGCCGGTTGATATAGGTGACGCGACCCTCGAGGTCGGCTTGCAGCAAGCCCACCGGCGCGCGGTTGAAGAATCGGATCAGCGCGGCGCGCCCCTGCTCTATCTCGTCCTCGCGCTGGCGAAGGTTGAGCTGGAGCGCCGCCTGGCGCGCGAGCGAGGTCAGCATAGCCTCTTGGAGTTTCGTCAGGCCGTCCGGTCTGGGCTCGGTGTCGAACACGCAGAGCATGCCGAGCGGCAATCCTTCCGGCGTGCGAACCGCTGCACCGGCATAGAAGCGAAGGCGGCGCGGACCGGTGACGATCTCCATGCCGGCATAACGCGGGTCCTGGCTCAGATCGGTGACGACGAACACCCCCTCGTGGTGCAGCGCCGACGCGCAGATCGAGGAGTCGAGACCCGTCTGGCGCGTGCCGAATCCGGTCTCGGACAGGAACCACTGGCGCTCGCGACCGACGAGGCTGATCAGGCCGACAGGAGCGTTGCAGACGAGGCAGGCAAGTCTCGTGATTTCGTCGAAGGCCGGCCCGCCTTCCACGCCGAGCACGCGGCAGGCCGCCAGCGCCGCCAGGCGCCCTTCCTCGCTCCATGCCCGTCCCGGGCTCGCATGCGCGTCACTCAATCCAGGCGGACTCTCAATTTTTCGAACCGAACCGCCGTCCGGCCCGGCCGGCGGACGTGGCGCGGTTATGGGGTCTAAGGCGTCCGACGGAAAGGGGTGAAAATTTTGCGAAGGATCCCCATGCCTTAGGGCCCGGCGTTAAGCCCTCGTTTACAGGCACCCGGCAAATCTTGCCGAGCAATGCCGCGGCCGGTGCCGGCGGCAGGGGGCTTGTGGCGCGTGCCGGATTTCGTTCGTTCGTTGTTGGGTTGGCGCCTCGCGGCCATCGCGGGTGTTACCCTCGCTGCGGCCGGGCTCCTGTTCTATCTCGCCACCCAGGCGACGAAGACCCCTATGGGGCTTCTGTTCACCGGGCTGGATGCACGCGACAGCGCGGCCGTGGTCGAACGCCTCGAAGCCGGCAACGTCACCTATGAATTGCGCGGCGATGGCTCGACCATTCTGGTCCCGGAAGATCGCGTGTTGCGACTCCGCATGGACCTGGCGGGCGGTGGCCTTCCTGCCGGCGGCGGCGTCGGCTACGAAATCTTCGACAATCAGGACGCTCTGGGCGTCACCAGCTTCCAGCAGAATGTGAACCGGCTGCGCGCGCTCGAAGGCGAGCTGTCGCGTACCATTCGCGCGCTCGACCGCATAGATCAGGCCCGTGTCCACCTCGTCATCCCCGAGCGCAAGCTGTTCAGCGAGACCGGTGCCGAGCCGACGGCGTCCATCGTCATCCGCGCCCGCGGCGGCCGGATCGCACCGGAACAGGTGCAGGCCATCCAGCATCTCGTCGCGAGCGCCGTGGAGGGCCTGACGCCGCAGCGCGTCAGTGTCGTCGATGAGAAGGGCGAACTGCTGGCCGGAGGCGAAGGCGACCAGTCGGCGGCGGCCGCCCAGTCCGCGCTGGCGGAGCGCCAGGCTGCGTTCGAGGAGCGCGTGCGCCGCCAGGTCGAAGGTATCGTCGCCTCGGTCGCCGGACCCGGCCACGCGCGCGTCGAGGTGACCGCCGACCTCGACTTCAATCGCCGCACCAAGGAGTCGACGACCTATAACCCAGATGGGCAGGTCGTCCGTTCGACGCAGACCCGTTCCTCGAACGCGGATGCGAGCAACAAACAGGCGGCCGATGCCGTAAGCGCCGGAACGCAGCTCCCCGACGCGCAAAACGCCGGCCAGGGTGCGGGCGACCAGTCCCGCGAGACGAACGCGCAGACCGACGAAACGGTGAACTACGAAATCTCCAGCGTGAAGGAGGTCGAGACGCAGGAAGGCGGCGGCGTAAAACGCCTGTCCGTCGCGGTAGCTGTGGATGGCGTGTGGACCACGTCCGGCGAGGGCGCGAAGTCGTATCAGC
The DNA here is from genome assembly GCA_020852655.1 of Alphaproteobacteria bacterium. Classification (GTDB taxonomy): domain Bacteria; phylum Pseudomonadota; class Alphaproteobacteria; order Micropepsales; family Micropepsaceae; genus JADZAI01. Next base: position 55,596 of record JADZAI010000109.1, on the reverse strand, counting down.
CGCGCTCGGACGACGACATGAAGAAGATCGAGCAGCTCGTGCGCTCGACCATCGGCTTCGACGAGAAGCGCGGCGACACGCTTCAGGTCGTCAACGTCCAGTTCGCCCAGGAGGATGCGCAGGATCTGGGTCCCGCCGTAGACGATTCCTTCCTCGGCCTCGGCCTCACAAAATCCGACATTATGCAGCTCGTCGAACTGGGTGTGCTTGCGATCATCGCTCTGCTCGCGATCTTCCTGGTGTTCCGTCCTTTGATGAACAAGCTGCTCTCGCCCATCACTTTTGCCGGGAATCCGCAGCTTGCCGGTCCGGGCGGCGCAGCGCTGCCGGCTCCGGGCGCGGGGGCATTGACCGGAGGCGAAAGCGCTACCGCCGCCCTGCCCGCGCCCCAAAGCAACGCGGACCGCATGATCGACATCGCGCAGGTCGACGGTCAGGTGAGCGCGTCGTCGGTAAAGAAAGTGGGCGAGATCGTCCAGCGCCATCCTGAGGAAGCGGTTTCGATCATGCGGCAGTGGCTCCACGAGGCGAGCTAGCGAACGGTCATGGCACGAGCTCAGGTCAGAGACGATATTCGCGGCCTTTCCGGCGCCGAAAAGGCGGCGATCGTGCTGCTGTCGCTGGGCGAAGAGCACGGCGCCCAGGTATGGCGCATGTTCGACGACGAGGAGGTGAAGGAGGTCTCGCAGGTCATGGCGAACCTCGGCACCATCTCGGCTGCGGTGGTGGAGAAGCTGCTGGTCGAGTTCGTGTCGCAGATGTCCAGCACCGGCACGCTGCTTGGCACATTCGAGTCGACCGAGCGCCTCCTGACGCGATTTCTGCCGGGCGAGCGCGTAAATGCGGCCATGGAAGAAATCCGCGGTCCGGCCGGCCGCACGATGTGGGACAAGCTGGGCAACGTGAACGAGACGGTGCTCGCCAACTATCTGAAGAACGAGTACCCGCAGACCGTCGCCGTCGTCCTGTCCCGCATCAAGTCCGAGCACGCCGCGCGCGTGCTCGGCGCGCTGCCGGAGGACTTCGCGCTCGAGGTCGTGCAGCGCATGCTCCGCATGGAGTCGGTGCAGAAGGAGATCCTCGACAAGGTCGAGCAGACGCTCCGCGTCGAGTTCATGTCGAACCTGGCGCGCACGCAGAAGCGCGACAGCCACGAGATGATGGCGGAGATCTTCAACAATTTCGACCGCCAGACCGAAAGCCGCTTCATCACGTCGCTGGAGGAGCGCAACCGCGAGTCCGCCGAGCGCATCAAGGCGCTGATGTTCACCTTCGAGGATCTCGGAAAGCTCGACCCCGGCTCGATCCAGACGCTGCTGCGCGCGATCGAGAAGGACAAGATGGGGCTGGCCCTGAAGGGGTCGTCCGATTCCGTGCGCGACGTCTTCTTCTCCAACATGTCCGAACGCGCCGGCAAGATCCTGAAGGAAGACATGGAGGCGATGGGTCCCGTGCGCCTGAAGGACGTCGACGAAGCGCAGATGGCGATGGTCAACGTCGCAAAGGATCTCGCGGCGAAGGGCGAGATCATGCTGGCCGGCAACAAGAGTGACGACGAGCTGATCTACTGATGAGCCCCGACCGGCAGCCCCGCAAATTCACTTTCGACCAGCGCTTCGACGCCGGGCCGACCAAGGCGCGTGCCACGCAGCAGGCGAAGAAATTCTACACGCCCGAAGAGGTCGAGGCCGAGCGCGCAAAGGCGTATGCGGAAGGCAAGGGCTCGCTGGAGGCGCTCGCCGCACAGACGCAAGGCATGGCGCTGAGCCAGATCGCGCAGGCTGCCATGACGGCATTGCGGACGATGGATGCGCTCGCCTTCGAGGCACGAACCGAGGCCCTGCATGTCGGCATGACGGCGGCGAAGCGCATCGCCGACACGGCGCTTTCCCGCTACCCGCTGGACGTCATCGAAGACACCATCGCGCAGTGCCTCGCCCAGGCGGCGCATGAACCGCGTGTCGTCATCAAGGTTTCGGTCGACATTGCCGACGCGCTGAAGGCGCGCATCGCAGACCTGGCCGACGACATCGGCTTCGCCGGCCGCATCGTCATCACCGCAGACGGCCGCCTCGCACAAGCCGACTGCCGGCTCGAATGGACGGACGGCGGCGTGGAACGCGACGCAGGCGCCATCGCCGAGCGCATCGAGGCGGTGCTTGCCCGCTTTATCGAATCCGACCGGCGTCGCGCCGAAGACAGTATCGGAGCCTGAGTACCGCCATGCCGAATGACGACGTCGAACTGACCGATCTGACGAGTGCTGCGGCGCTCGCGGAACAGCAGACTGCCGGTGAGGACGGGGCCGAGGGCGAGGGCCGCTCCGCCGGTGACCTGGAGGCCGTTTTCGACGTTCCGGTGAGCGTTTCGGCCGTGCTGGGCAAGACGTCCATGGAAGTCAGCCAGTTGCTGAAACTGGGCCGCGGCGCGGTCGTCGAACTCGACCGCAAGGTCGGCGAAGCCATCGACATTTACGTGAACGACCGCCTGGTCGCGCGCGGCGAGGTGGTGCTCGTGGAAGAGCGCCTGGGCATCACCATGACGGAAATTGTGAAAGGCGGTCAGGCCTGAGGGCCGGACCGTAGAGGAGTAAAGCCATGCGGCTTATGATCGTTGGAAGCCTGAATGGGCAGCTCGGCGCCGCCACCAAGATCGCAATGGATCGCGGTGCGAAGGTGGTCAACACGTCGACAGTCGCCCAGGCGATGGCCGAGCTGCGCGCCGGACGCGGCGCCGACCTGCTGATGGTGGAGGTCACCCAGCCGATCGCCGAGCTGATCGGCATGCTTCAGGCCGAGCGCATCCACGTTCCGGTCGTCGCCTGCGGCATCGGCACCGATGCCCGGGCTGCCGTCGAGGCGATCCGGGCGGGCGCGAAGGAGTATCTGCCGCTGCCGCCCGATGCCGCGCTGATCGCTGCCGTGCTGGAGGCCGTCGCGGACGAGAGCCACCAGCTCATCTACGAAGACGGCGCGATGAAGTCGGTGATCAGCCTCGCCGAGCAGGTCGCGGGTTCGGAAGCCTCCATCCTCATCACCGGCGAGTCCGGCACGGGCAAGGAAGTCCTTGCGCGCTTCGTCCATCGCAAGTCGAACCGGGCCGACAAGCCCTTCATCTCGATCAACTGCGCGGCGATTCCCGAAAATCTCCTCGAATCCGAACTCTTCGGCCACGAGAAAGGCTCGTTCACCGGCGCCATCGCGCGCCGGGTGGGCAAGTTCGAGGAAGCTGACGGCGGCACGCTGCTGCTGGACGAAATCAGCGAGATGGATGTCCGCCTCCAGGCGAAGCTGCTGCGCGCGCTCCAAGAGCGCGAGATCGACCGCGTCGGCGGCGGCAAGCCGGTGAAGGTCAACATCCGCGTCATCGCGACGTCGAACCGCGACCTCCAGGCGGCAGTCAAGGACGGCAAGTTCCGCGAGGACCTGCTCTACCGCCTCAATGTCGTAAATCTCCGCGTGCCGCCGCTGCGCGAGCGCCGGGCCGATGTCCTGGCGTTGGCGAAGCACTTCGCCAAGAAATATGCAGCGGCCAATGGCGTTCCCGATCGGGCGCTGGATGCGACGGCACGGGCCGCGCTGCTGGCCCATCCGTGGCGCGGCAATGTGCGGGAGCTGGAGAACACCATCCACCGCGCCGTCCTGCTTGCGCGAGGCCCCGAGATCACCGACGACGCGATCCGCCTGCCCGACGGCAGCAAGGTCGAAGACGCCATCGTGATCGGCAGCGACAGCGTGGTGAGCCGTGCCGCGCAGTCGGCCGAAAGCGTCTCGCGCAGCTTCGTCGGGCGCACGGTGTCGGACATGGAGCGCGATCTCATCCTCGAGACGCTGAACCACTGCCTCGGCAATCGCACCCATGCGGCGAACATCCTCGGCATCTCGATCCGCACGCTGCGCAACAAGCTGAAGGAGTATTCCGAAGCCGGGGTGCGCATTCCGCCGCCCGGCGCCGGCGAACTCCGCGCGGTCGGCTGACGCTTAGCCCGCGATGTCCGACGTCGCAGCCAGCACGAATCCCGGGGGAAGGTCGACCGGGCAACAGGTTGCCGATGCCATCATGGCATCGATGCGGCGCGGCGAATTGCTGCTGCCGTTCGCCGTCATGGCGATCCTGTCGGTGCTGCTTATCCCGCTGCCGACCTTCCTGCTCGACACGGCGCTGGCGATCTCGTTCACCTTCTCGGTGCTGATCCTGATGACGGTGCTGTTCATTCGTCAGCCGCTGGAGTTCAGCGCGTTTCCGACGATCCTCGTCATCTCGACGATGCTGCGTCTGTCGCTGAACATGGCGTCGACCCGCCTGATCCTCGCGCACGGCCACGAAGGGACGGCCGCTGCCGGCCACGTCATCGAGGCGTTCGGCAGCCTGCTGATGCAGGGCAGCTTCATCATCGGCGTGATCGTGTTCGCGATCCTCATCATCGTGAACTTCGTCGTCATCACCAAGGGTTCGGGCCGCATCGCCGAGGTTTCGGCGCGCTTCACCCTGGACGCGATGCCCGGCAAGCAGATGGCGATCGACGCCGACCTGTCGTCAGGCTTGATCGACGAGAAGGAAGCGCGCGTCCGCCGCAAGAAGCTGGAAGAGGAATCGAACTTTTTCGGCGCCATGGACGGCGCGTCGAAATTCGTGCGCGGCGACGCCGTCGCCGGCCTGATGATCACCCTGCTGAACATCATCGGCGGCCTCGTCATCGGCGTCGGCCAGGAAGGCCTCGCCTTCACCGATGCCTTCCAGACCTACACGCTGCTGACGGTCGGCGACGGCCTGGTCACGCAGATACCGGCGCTCATCGTCTCGACGGCCGCCGGCCTCATGGTCTCCAAGGCCGGTATCGAAGGCGCTGCCGACAAGGCCATGTTCGGCCAGTTGTCGTTCTATCCGCAGGCGCTCGGCATGGCCTCGTTCATGACGGCCATCCTGGCGCTGCTGCCCGGCATCCCGACGCTCGTCTTTCTCAGCATCTCGGCTGCGGCGGCCTATGGCGCTTTCGCCGCTGCCCAGGCCCAGAAGCGGGCAAAGCAGGCCGAGGCGATCGCGGCGCAGCAGGAAGCTGTCGCGCCGGCTGCCGAGGAGCCGATCTCCAACGCACTGGCGCTCGACCAGTTGAAGATCGAACTCGGCTACGGCCTGCTGCCGCTCATCAACGATGCGCGCGGTTATCGCCTGACCGACCAAATAAAGGCGCTGCGCCGCCAGATCGCGAGCGATCTCGGCTTCGTGATGCCGTCGGTGCGCATTCTCGACAACATGCAGCTCCCGTCGCAGGAATACCGCATCTCCGTGAAAGAGGTCGAAGCGGGCCGCGGGGACCTTATCCCCGGCCAGCTCATGGTCATGGACCCGCGCGGTGAGCCGATCGACCTGCCCTCCATCCCGACCAAGGAACCGGCCTTCGGTCTCCCGGCCGCGTGGATCGACGAGAACCACCGCGAGGAAGCTTCGTTCCGCGGCCTCACCATCGTCGATCCCGCCACGGTGCTCACCACCCACCTGACCGAGATCCTGAAAGAGTATATGCCAGAGCTGCTCTCCTACGCGGAGACGCGCAAGCTCATCGACGACCTCCCGGCGGAGACGAAGAAGCTCGCCGACGACATCATCCCGTCGCAGGTCTCGATGGCGACGGTACAGCGCGTGCTTCAGAGCCTGCTGGCCGAGCGGGTCTCGATCCGCGACCTCGCCGCCATCCTGGAGGGCATCGCCGAGATCGCGGGCCGCGCCGGCACCGCAATGCAGATGGCCGAGCATGTTCGCGCACGCCTGGCGCGCCAGATCAGCAAGGCGAACACCAACTTCAAGGGCGTCCTCCCACTGATCTCGCTGTCGCCGCAGTGGGAGCAGAACTTCTCGGAATCCATCATCGGCCAGGGCGAAGACCGCCAGCTCGCGATGGCGCCGTCGAAGCTCCAGGAGTTCATCCAGCTCGTCCGCAAGCAGTTCGACGCCGCCGCCTATGACGGCGAGACGCCGGTGCTGCTGACCAGCCCCTCGGTGCGACCGTTCGTGCGCTCGATCATTGAGCGCTTCCGGCCGCAGACCGTGGTGATGAGCCAGGCCGAGGTGCACCCGACGGCTAAGCTGAAGGCGATGGGGCAGATCTGATCCATGCGCGTCAGGACCTTCACCGCCGCGACGATGCCGGACGCCATGGCGATGGTGCGCGCCGAGATGGGCGAAGACGCCGTCATCCTGTCATCGCACCGCGGCAAGCGCGGCGTCGAAGTGAAGGCCGCGGCGGAAAAGCGCCCCGCGCTCGACCTCGAAGACGTCGATGCCGCCTACTCCCGGCTTGCCGCGCTGGAAGCCGAGTTCGAGCGCCGCCTGATCGCCGCCGTCGCCGAGCCGCGCACCGGACCGTCGCAAACCGCGCCCGAGCTCTGGACGGACGAGACCGTGGTCGCGCGGCTGATGTTCCATGAGATGCCGCGGCCGCTGATCGAGCGCCTCTGCGCGACCGCAGCCAAACTGTCCGAGACGCCAGGGCCGACCGCCCTCGCGCAGGCCTTTGACGCGCATCTCGCGTTCCGTCCGCTCAGCGCCGAACTGGAGAAACCGGTTGCCCTAGTCGGCCCGCCGGGCGCCGGCAAGACGGCCTGCGCCGCGAAGCTGGCCGTGCGCGCCGTCCTCGCCGGCCGTTCGGCCGTGCTCGTCTCGACCGATACGAGCGCCGGTGCCGCGAGCCAGATCGACGCCTTCGCCGAATTGATCCGCCTGCCCGTCGTCGCCGGCGTCACGCCGGATGCCCTCGCCGATGCGCTGGCCAAGCTCAAGAGCGACGATGCCAACCGCGCCGTTATCATAGACACGCCGGGCGTGAACCCCTTCGATCGCGCGGAGTCCGCCCAGCTTCGTATCACCCTGGAAGCCTCCGGCGCCGAGCCGGTGCTTGTGACGCCGGCCCATGGCGGCGGCGACCTCGAAGATCACGCCCTCATGTTCAAGGCGCTCGGCGCCGAGCGCATGATCGTGACGCGCCTCGACATCGCCCGGCGGCTCGGCGGCCTCGTCGCCGCCGCCTCTGCCTCCGGCCTCGCCTTCGCCCAGGGCTCGGCCAGCCCCTACATCGCCGAGACCCTGGAGCCGATGAACCCCTTTGCCCTCGCGCGCCATCTGCTGACCGGCGCCGCCGAGCCCGTCCTGCCCGGAGCCCGTGGATGACCGCGTCGCTGATCGCCATCGCTTCCGGCAAGGGCGGCGTCGGGAAGACCTTCCTCGCGATCGCGCTGGCGCAGTCCTTCGCGCGCCTGCGCCAGCGGACGCTGCTGCTCGACGGCGATCTCGGCCTCGCCAATATCGACGTGCAGCTAGGCCTTCAGCCCAAGGGTGACCTGCTGAGCGTCGTCACGGGGCGCATGAACATGGCCGATGCCGTGTCCGCCTTCGACGGCGGCGCGGGTGGCGGCGGCTTCGACGTCATGGCCGGCCGGTCGGGCTCCGGGGCGCTCCGCAGCCTGCCTGCCCGCGACGTCCATCTTCTGGGCCAGAGCATCAAGATGACCGCCGCCCGGTACGACAGGACGGTCGTCGATCTCGGCGCCGGCCTGGACACCACGATGCTCGATATCGCCGCCTTCTGCGGCCAGGTGCTCGTCGTCCTGACCGACGAGCCGACATCGCTGACCGACGCCTATGCGTTCATCAAGGTCATCTCGCAGCGGCCCGGCGCCCCAGCGCTCGCGGTTGTCGTGAACATGGCGCGGGACGAGCGCGAAGCGCAGCGGACCTACGCCGCGCTGGAGCGCGCCTGCATCAAATTCCTCGGCTTCGCGCCTCCGCTCGCCGGAATCGTCAGGGGCGACCCCCGGGTCCGCGACGCCATACGCGCCCAGACACCCTATCTCACCCGCTCGCCGGCCGGGACGGCCGTCGCCGGCATCGGCAAGCTTGCCGCGACGATCGACACCGTTTTCGCCGAGCGCTCCGCCCACCCCCACCTGGCGGCGCGCGCGCAATAACGCACGTCACGGCCGTAAGGCTTGGCGAATCCCCCGCCAGACGGCACATTCCGGCCGTGACCGGGCCGCACGTTCGCTGGGCCGGCAAGAGGGGAGTCCTCAATGGGTGACTATACGTGGCTGATCATCCTCGGCATCGTCGTGGTGGTCGTGCTGTGGGGCGTCGGCATCTACAACGGCCTCATCCGCCTGCTGAACCTGACCAAGGAGGGCTGGAGCGGCATCGAGACGCAGTTGAAGCGCCGCTCGGACCTCATCCCCAACATCGTCGAGACGGTGAAGGGCTATGCCGCGCATGAGAAGGACACCTTCGACGCGATAACCAAGGCACGCGCCGCGGCAACGGCAGCCACCACGCCGGAGGAACGCGCCAAGGCGGAAGGCCAGGTCTCCGCTTTGCTCGGCCGCATCGTGGCGGTTGCGGAGGCCTATCCCGAACTCAAGGCCAACCAGAACTTCCTCGAACTCCAGCGCGAGCTGTCGAATGTCGAGGAACAGGTGAACCTGGCGCGGCGCTACTATAACGGCGCTGTCCGCAACTATAACACGGCGATCCAGACCGTGCCGCAGAACATCATCGCGGGCGTTACGGGCTTCCAGGCGGCAGAATTCTTCGAGATCGAGGACCCGGCAGATCGCGCTGCGCCCAAGGTTTCCTTCGGCTAACCTGTCCTTGCCGATGCGCGCGGGCCTGACCGCGCTGTTCGTGCTGGCAGCGCTCCTCTTCGCGCCGCCCGCCCGGGCCGACTACGCCCGCATCACCGCCTTCAAGAGCGAGGTGGTGCTGCGGGCGGACGGCGTGCTCGATGTCACCGAGACCATCAGCATCATCGCCGACGGCGCCGCCATCCGGCGGGGCATCATCCGCTCCTTCCCGACCGACTATGAGGATTGGTGGGGCTTCGCGCACACCGTCCGCTTCGACGTGCAAACGGTCACCCGCGACGGCCAGCCTGACGAATGGACGATAAATGCCGTGGAGGGCGGCAAGGAGCTCCAGATCGGCCGCGAAAGTGTGTTCCTCAGCGAAGGCCCGCACATCTACGTCATTCGCTACCTCACGGATCGCCAGGTCGGCTTCTTCGACGATCACGACGAACTCTACTGGAACGTCACCGGCAATGGCTGGCAATTCGGCATCGAGGCGGCCGAAGCCGTCGTCACCCTGCCCGGCGGCGCGGTTGCTTCGAATCTCGCGGCCTACACCGGCGCGCAGGGCGAGACGGGCAGCGATGCCACGATCGGCCAGCCGAGCCCCGGCCGCATCGAGGCGCGCACGACGGCGCCGCTGCCGTTCGAGAACGGCCTGACCATCGGCATCTCGTTCCCGAAGGGCTTCGTCATGCCGCCGTCGCTGCTCGACCGCATCGGCCGCCTCATCGGCGACAATCCCGGCGGCTTCGTCGCGCTGATCGGCCTGGCGCTGCTGTGGCTCTACTATCTCTACGGCCGCTGGCGTTACGATACCGGCGCGGAGCCGGGAATCGTCGTTCCTCTCTTCGACCCGCCGGCGGACCTCAGCCCTTCGGACGCGCGCGTGCTGACCGAGCTGCGCTTCGACGATACCGCCTTTGCGGCGACGATCCTCAATCTCGCGGCATGCGGTTATCTGAAGATCGACAGGGTCAACGACGACACCGACATCCGTGTCACGCGTACCGAAGACAAGACAGACGCGCGCGGCCTGCCGGAGCCCGAACAGAGTGCTCTGAAAGCGCTCTTCGCGAAACGCAAGAGCTTCACCTTCGCCAAGGACAAGGCGGCCGCGGCGCGGAAGATCTACACCACCGTCAACTCCGTTCTCGACCGGCGGCACAAGGGCGACATCAAGCGCTTCGACGACCGCTCGCTCGGCTGCCTGCTGATCGTCATCGCGACGATCATCGCGGTGTTCTTCTTCACCTCGGGCTGGGCGAACTGGCTGATCGTCATCGCGGTCATCGTCGCGATGATCATCGTCTCGATGCTGATCGACGAGCACCAGATTCAGCGCATGATCGAAGGCCAAAAGAAGCTGGACCAGGTCGAGGGCCTGAAGATGTATCTCGGCACGGCGGAGCAGGAGCGCTGGAACGCGCTGCATCCGCCGGAGCTGACGATGGAACGGTTCGAGCGCCTCTTCCCCTATGCGCTGGCCCTCGGCGTCGAACAGACCTGGAGCGAGCATTTCCAGCGCGAACTGAAGCTGCGCGGCGGCAACGCCGAGACCTATACGCCCAGCTTCTACACCGGATCGGGATTCAGCCTCGCCAGCACAAGCAGCTTCACATCCAGCATGACGCGCTCCGTCACGCCGCCGCCCCCAGTCTCCTCCTCGGGATCCACGCCGGGAAGTTCGAGTTATTCCTCCGGCAGCGGGGGCTATAGCGGGGGCGGCGGCTTCTCCGGCGGAGGGGGTGGCGGCGGAGGCGGACGCGGATGGTAGGAGCCGTCGTTCGAAACGTCGCAGCGCTTCTCGTTGCGCTGCTCGCGCTGGCGGCGCCGTCCGCGGCGTCCGACTTCCCGCCGCTCGCCTCCGGACCGGGCGAGCGCATCCTCGCCTTCGACGCGGACATTACGGTCGCCGGCACCGGCGACCTGCATGTGATCGAGACGATCCGGGTCCGCGTGAAGGGAGAGCGGATCAAGCGCGGCATCATTCGCGCCCTCTCGCTTGCGGCGACGACGCAGGACGGCGCGCTATTGACTCGGCGCTATCAGATCTTGAGCGTGACGCGCGACGGTCACGACGAGCCCTACGTCATCGAAGTCACCGCCGAATCGATGCAGCTCCGCATCGGAAGTGCCGAAAGCCTGCTGGCTCAGGGCGACGCGACCTACCAGATCACCTATCGGGCGCCGGACCAGGTCAGGGCCGACGGTTCGATGCGCGAACTCTATTGGAACGTCACCGGCAACGGATGGGTGTTCGGCATCGACGCTGCGACGGCGACGATTCACCTGCCTGATGGTGCAAGGGCGTCAACGCTGAAGCTCTTCACGGGCGCACCCGGCTCAACGGCCGGCGATGGCAGGATCGTCCAGCGCGAGGCCGGAACGATAGAGGCCAAGGCCCGCCTTCCCCTCACCGCGGGCAACGGTCTGACGATCCTCATACGCTGGCCGGCCGAACCGGCGCCGCAACGCGCGACCAGAAACGAAACAGTCGGTCCTTTGGTTCTTGTCGGCTATGTCATTCTCCTCCCACTCGCCGTGATCATCCTATGACCCTGCGCGCACTTGTCCTGTCGTTCCTTGCGTTGGCCTTCGCGGCGTTCCCCGTACAGGCGAGCGAGCGCATCTTATCCTTCGACAGCGACATCGCGATCGCGAAGGACACAAGCATCACGGTCACCGAGACGATCCGCATCAATGCCGAGGGCAGCTCGATCCGCCGCGGCATCATCCGCGAATTCCCCACGCGCTATAAGGACGAGCGCGGCGACACCGTCGAAGTCGGCTTCGAGCTTCTTTCCGTCACCCGCGACGGCCAGCCCGATCAACATCAGGTCGAAAGCGTCAGCAACGGCCTCGAGATCCGCATCGGCAATCCCGACGTGCTGATCAGCCGCGGCGAGCATGTCTACGTCATCACATACCGCACGACGTTCCAGCTCGGCTTTTTCCCCGAGGGCGACGAGTTCTACTACAACGTCACCGGCAATGGCTGGATCTACCCGATCGACAAGGCGTCCGCGACCGTGCACCTGCCCGAAGGGGCGAGACCGACACGACTTGCGGTCTTCACCGGCGAATATGGGTCGAGCGAAAAGAACGCGACGATCTCGGAAGCGGCGCCGGGGCTGGTGACGGCCCGCACGACCGCGCCGCTCGGCGTGCGTGAGGGTCTGACCATCGCCGTCCAGTGGCCCAAGGGCCTCGTCGACGAGCCGAGCGGCGGCGACTATCTGTGGCGCTGGCTCACCGACAATATAGCGGCGCTTATCGGCCTGCTCGGCTCGGGACTGACGGCGGGGATGCTGTATCTCTCGTGGCGCCGCTGGGGGAAGGACCCGGAGCACGGTACGATCATCCCGCTCTTCGAACCGCCCGGCGCGATCGAACCTGCCGAGGCGCGCTACCTCGCCGAGATGGGCTTCGACAACAAGATCTTCGCCGCCTCCATCGTCAACATGGCGGTCAAAGGCGCGCTCACGATCGAGGAGGATCCCGGCTGGTTCTCCAAGACCTACAAGCTGAGCCGCTCGGCGGACGGCGCGTCTTCGCTCGCGCCCGTCGAACGCCTCGCCTACGATCAGCTTTTCGCCGCGGGCGATACGATCGAGCTGAAGCAGGAGAACTGGCAGCGCATCAAGGCGGCGGTCGACGTAATGAGGAACGCGCTTCAGTTGCGCCATGTCGGCAAGAGCTTCCACGAGAACCAGGGCGCGATCGGCCTCGCCTTCGCGCTGCTGGCCGGCACCGGTCTGCTGATCTGGGCGACCGCCGGAGACGGCATCGCGCCCTGGGTCGGCGGCGCGGCCGTGGCCGGCGGCGTCGCGATGACCGGCTTCTTCATCAATCTCATGAAAGCGCCGACGAACGACGGCCAGGCGCTTCGCGACCGCATCGACGGCTTCAAGATGTTCCTCGATACGGCCGAGAAGGAACGCTGGGAGGTCCTGAACCCGCCCGACATGACGCCGCAGCTCTTCGAGAAATATCTCCCCTTCGCCCTCGCGCTCGATGTCGACCACACCTGGAGCGAGACCTTCGAGCGCGAAATGCGCATCAAGGAACCGAACACGAATTACGAGTACCACCCCGCCTGGTATTCCGGCCGGCGCTTCAGCGGCATCGGCGCCGGGGCACTCGCCAATTCCATCTCCACCGCGATGACCAGCGCGATCTCCTCCTCAGCTTCGCCCCCAGGCAAAAAGTCCGGCTTCTCCGGCGGCGGCGGCTTCTCCGGCGGCGGTGGCGGCGGCGGCGGCGGCCGCGGCTGGTAGCGGGCCAACGCCAGCGCTATCGCGGCGCTCGGCGTCTGACTGTCACATCGGGCAGCGCGACGAGCAGGCGTGTGCTCAGAGCCTCGAGGAAACTACGCGTCTTGGTCGCGACGTGGCGGCCGGACGGCAGCAGCGCATAGACCGGCATGGCCTCGCTCTGCCAATCCAGCAGCACCCGCTCCAGACATCCGGCCCGAATGTCGCCGATCACGTCCACCATCGATTTCAGCATAATGCCCTGCCCGGCCACCGCCCACACCAAGGCGGCATCGCCGCTATTGCTGCGAAGCCGCGCCGGCGGATCGATCTCTGCCACGGCACCGCCCGGTCCGATCAGGCGCCACGGCGCGCGGCCGTCATCGAAGCAGATGCAGTCGTGCCGCGCGAGGTCAGCGAGCACCGCCGGGTGGCCGCGCCGGTTCAGATAGCCCGGCGCGGCGACCAGGATGCGGTGATTGTCCGCGAGCCTGTGCAGGATGGCCGAGCTGTCGCGCGGCTGGCCAATCCGCACCGCGACATCGATGCGCTCCTCGACCAGATCGACAAGGCGATCCTCGAGCCGCACTTCGACCGACAGCGCCGGATAGGCCGCAGCCATTTCGGCGGCGAGCGGCAGCAAATGGATGCGGCCGAAGGTGATGGGCGCACTCACCCGCAGTAGCCCCTGCGGCGCCGCCCGGCCGCGCGCCAGTCCATCCTCCGCACCCGCCAATTCCTCCAGCAGCCGTTCGACATGCGCGAGCAGGGCAATGCCCTCGTCCGTCGGCGACAGGCGGCGTGTCGTGCGCTGGATCAGCCGATGGCCGGCGCGGCGTTCCAGCGACGCCAGCCGCTTGCTGACCACCGCGAGGCCGACATTCAGATCACGCGCGGCCGCCGAAAGGCTGCCCCGGGCCAGGATACGTGCAAAGGTCCGAAGCTCGTCGAGATCGTCTAGCATTCTCAACTTTGGTTCAAGAATTTATGTCCTAGGTGCTCTATTCTCTCGATCCCCGCGGCGCAACATGTTCGGACGGCCTTCGATGGAGACCGTCATGACCTCACCCCTTGCCCAGCCACTGACGCTTCCCTGCGGTGTCGTCCTCGCCAACCGGATCGCCAAGGCGGCGATGAGCGAGGGCATGGCCGACGCCGCCAACCACGCGACCCCGCGGCTGACCGAACTCTATCGTCGCTGGGCGGGATCAGGCGCCGGCCTGCTCCTCTCCGGCAACATCCAGGTCGATCCCTGGCACTTGGAGCGCCCGGGCAATGTGGTCCTGGAGGATGAAAGCGGCCTCGCCGCGCTGGAGACGCTGACCGCGGCAGCGAGATCGGGCGGTGCAGAGATTTGGGCGCAACTCGGTCATACCGGTCGGCAGGTGTCCGCCGCGATCAACCCCGAACCGCTGTCGCCCTCCGATGTCCAGCTCGAAGTCCTGCGCGGCGCCGGCCTCAGCTTCGCGCGGCCCCGGGCGATGACCGAGGCGGAGATCGAAGACGCCGTCAACCGCTTCGCCGTTTCGGCGCGCCTCGCGATCAAGGCCGGGTTCACAGGGATCGCGCTACATGGCGCGCACGGCTATCTCATCTCGCAATTCCTCAGCCCGCTAACCAATCGGCGCTCTGATCGCTGGGGCGGCACATTGGAGAAACGTGCCCGCTTCCCGCTGGCGGCGATCGCGGCGGTGCGTGCAGTCGTCGGGCCCGCGGTGCCGATCGGCCTCAAGCTCAATGCCTCCGACTTCCTGCGCGGCGGCTTCACGCATGCGGAGTGCCTGCGGGTGGTCGGCTGGCTGAACGACTCAACGCTCGACCTCCTGGAGCTGTCCGGCGGCTCGATGGAACAGCCCAAGGTCGTCGGCGTCGCCGTGAAGGACCAGGGTGTCGATGGCGCGCGCGAGAGCACAGCAAAGCGCGAGGCCTATTTCATCGCCTTCGCGGGCGACGTCCGGCGCGTCGCCCGGATGCCCGTGATGGTGACCGGCGGCTTCCGGACGCGCGCCACGATGGAGGCCGCCCTCGCGGCCGGCGAACTCGATGTCGTCGGACTGGGCCGCCCGCTGATCGCCGACCCGCTGACCCCGGCCAAGCTACTGGCTGGCACGATCGACCGCGCCCAAGCGCCGGAAGTAGCGCTCGATCTCTTTGATCTGTTGCCCTGGTTCAACATGCAGATGGAGCGCATGGGCGATGGGCTCGACCCAGACCTGACGATGACCGGCGCTGCCGCAGCGGCGGGCTTTCCCGCGCTGGAGCAGGGCGTGACCGACGCCCTGCTCCGCCACCGTGCAAACCGGCGCGCCGGCTGAGCCATGGCGATCCGCCGTCTCGCCCATTATTCGGTCCGCACCTGCGACCTCGCCGCCGCCCGCCGCTTCTATGAGGAGGTGCTGGGCCTGCGGGCAGGGCCGCGACCGCCCTTCCCGTTTCCCGGCTGTTGGCTCTACGCCGGCGACGAGCCCTTCGGCACGGTCCATCTGATCGGTGGCGAGCGGGACGATGCAGCGGTCGCTGCCTATCTCGGGCGGCGTGTCGGAGGTGCGGCGCGGCTGGACCATGTGGCGTTCGATGCGAGCGACTGGCCGGCCGCTCGCGCCCGTCTTGCGGCGCACGGCATCGACTATGACGAACGCCGCGTGCCGCTGCTGGGACAGCGCCAGATTTTCCTGACCGATCCCGACGGCGTGCCGGTCGAGCTGACCTTCAGCGAGCGCGCCTAGCGCCGCTCGCCGGCCTGGGCGCGGATGTAGCGCTGGATGCTGCGCTCGTCTGCGTCGGTGCGCTCGACATGTGCCAGATGCTCGCTCTCGCGCCGCTGGCGTGACTCCTCGGCGAGTTCGAGCTTCTTGAGATCCTGGAAGGCCTCGTGCAGCGCGATGCGCGCCTCGGCGATCGAGCGTTCGACCTCGAGCACGGAGGCGTTCAGCTTGTCCTTCCGCTCGCGGATGGATTTGGCGAAGGAGGGATAGGCGAAGCGCCCGATCTCGTTCTCGGTGGCGCGCCGGCTTTCCTCCGAGAGGTGGCCTTCGAGCTCCACGATCTTGCGTGTCATATCGGCACGCATCTGTTCGAAGCCGTGCAGGCGGGTTTTCGCCTCGTCGACGCGGAATTTGTAGAGTTTCAGCAGCGTATCGCGGGATTTCATCGGCGCCCCTCGCCCTGACCAGATTTCAGCACACTGGCGAGGTCAGCAAAGGACGTGCCGAGCGATGCGGGCTCCGTACGTCCCTGGGCCATGAAGGCTTCGAGCGCCGGTTGCAGGCGGATGGCCTTGTCGAGTTCAGGATCGGTCCCGGCCTTGTACGCGCCGAGCCGGATCAGCTCCGCCATGTCGTCATAGAGCGCCATGGAGCGGCGCGCTTCGGTGATCAGCTCCTGCTGCTCCGGCGGATTGCAGGCGGGCATGGTGCGCGAGACCGAACGGAGCACGTTCACGGCCGGAAAACGCCCGCGCTCGGCGATCCGCCGGTCGAGCACGATATGGCCGTCGAGGATGCCGCGGACGGCGTCGGCGATCGGTTCGTTGTGGTCGTCGCCTTCGACGAGGACCGTGAAAAGGCCCGTAATGCTCCCGCCGCCCTCCTCGCCGGGGCCGGCGCGCTCCAGCAGACGGGGCAGCTCGGAGAAGACGGTCGGGGTGTAGCCCTTGGCGGCCGGCGGCTCTCCGGAGGACAGGCCGATCTCGCGCTGTGCCATGGCGAAGCGGGTAACCGAATCCATGAGACAGAGGACGTTGAGGCCCTGGTCGCGGAAATATTCGGCCAAGGTCAGCGTCAGATAGGCCGCCTGGCGCCGCATCAGCGCCGGCTCGTCCGAGGTCGAGACGACGCAGACGGCGCGCTTCAGGCCCTCAGGCCCAAGGTCTTCCTCGAGGAATTCCTTCACCTCACGGCCGCGTTCGCCGATCAGGCCGATGATGATGACATCGGCCTCGGTGTAGCGCGCCATCATCGACAGCAGCACCGACTTGCCGACCCCCGAGCCGGCGAAGATGCCCATGCGCTGGCCGCGGCAGCAGGTGGCGAAGCTGTTGATCACTCGTACGCCGAGATCGAGCCGCTCGCCGACGCGCGAACGGCTATGCGCAGGCGGCGGCAGCGCCCGCAGCGCGCACGGCACTTCGCCTTGCGGAATGGGCCGGCCGCCATCGAGCGGCCGGCCGAAGCCGTCGACCACGCGGCCGAGCCAGCCATTGCTCGGAAAGACGAACTGCGCGCCCTCTTCCATCGTCGCGCGGCATCCCATGCGGATGCCGTCGAGCGCCTTGAACGGCAGGCAGAGCGCACGGCCATTGCGGAAGCCGACGACCTCGCAGGGCACATGCTCGCCCTGCATCCCGTCGATGATCACGCGGGCCCCGACGGCCAGCGACGGCAGGCCAAAGGAGACTTCGACCATCAATCCCTGGATCGCCGTGACGCGGCCGAAAACGGTCCATTCCGGCACGGCACGCAGGCTGTCGAGAAGAGCGCTCACGGAAATCCGGCCATTGCTGCGGGGACTGTGCGCGGCGCCCTTTAAGGACGCGTTAATCATGACCCCGTGCGTCGGATGCATCGCCCCGGCCGGTTAATACCACTTTAAGGAAGGGCTTCTAAGCATTTGAGTCGAAACAAAAACCTATGGGCTTGCGGACAGCTTAGTTTTCGTTAACCTTTTGTCCGTAGCGTCCAATGTGATCCGTTAACCACACCACGTGGCCCAGCGCGAAGCCGCGCTTGCCGGGGGGCAGCGAGACGATGCGAGTCCTGTTGATCGAAGACGACAGCGCCATGGCCCAGAGCATCGATCTGATGCTCAAGTCCGAAGGCTTCAACATCTACACCACCGATCTCGGTGAAGAGGGCGTCGATCTCGGCAAGCTCTACGACTACGACATTATCCTGCTCGACCTGAACCTGCCGGACATGAGCGGTTTCGAGGTGCTGAAGCAGCTCCGCGTCGCCAAGGTGCAGACACCGATCCTCATCCTGTCGGGCACCTCGACCATCGAGAACAAGGTCAAGGGCCTCGGCGTCGGCGCTGACGATTACCTGACGAAACCCTTCCACAAGGATGAGCTCGTTGCGCGCATCCACGCAATCGTGCGCCGCTCGAAGGGCCACAGCCAGTCGGTCATCAACACCGGCAAGCTCACTGTCAACCTCGACACCAAGACGGTCGAAGTCCAGGGCAGCCGCGTGCACCTGACGGGCAAGGAATACCAGATGCTGGAGCTGCTCTCGCTCCGCAAGGGCACGACCCTGACCAAGGAAATGTTCCTGAACCACCTCTACGGCGGCATGGACGAGCCCGAACTGAAGATCATCGACGTCTTCATCTGCAAGCTGCGCAAGAAGCTGGCGATGGCGACCGAAGGCGACAACTACATCGAGACGGTCTGGGGTCGCGGTTATGTGCTGCGCGACCCGCCGGCGGCGGCCGACAAGGCGGCCTGACGGCAGTCAGACCTGGGGCAGCAAAAGGGCGTCGGGCAACCGGCGCCCTTCGGCTGTCCGGGGCTGGCAAATAAGGCACCAATTCTACTACTTCTTCATAGAAGTAATCGACTGGGCCGACAAACAGGATTCGGTGACAAGGCCTTTTCGTACTTCACTTTCTTCCCCGTCACGTCGCTGCACGACAACGACCGTCTCCATCCAACCCGGCCGTCTCACCTTGGCCTTGCGAGGCCCTCGGGAGGCCAACTTCGATCTAGCATCCAGCATTTTGGCCAAGCGCTTTGCTCGTATCTGAGCCTGATGAGCAGCCATTCGACTTGCCTTGTCAGCCGCCTTAGCCTTCCGCAGCTCTTGGGCTTCGTGAACTTTCCGAATTCGATCCTCAATCGAAACTACGACGATGGGTGGGGGCGTGCTCTTGCCTTCCTGGCCCTTCTTCTTTTTCTTCCTCTTCTTCTTCGGCAAAGGCGGGGCCACGACGTCCGTGGCTTTCTCATAGCCGTAACGACGCCCGTTTTGCTCAGTCCGAACGCGATCCCAATTTAGTTTCGCCATTTAGAGGGTCCCCAGTCTTTAGACACCATTCTTACCTAGGGTGTGTCCTCAAATGAGCAGGATGGTGGAGGCGGCGGCGTAGATGCCTGCCAGGAAGGATCTGGCGCGCTTGTCGTAGCGGGTTGCGATGGCGCGGAATTGCTTGAGGCGGCAGAAGAAGTTTTCGATGAGGTGGCGGGCCTTGTAGAGTTCTTTGTCGTGAGCTCGTTTCAGGCTGCGGCTGGATTTGCAAGGGATCACGGGCGTCTTGCCGGCGGCGCTGAGCGGCCCGATCACGCGGGCATCGGCATCATAGGCCTTGTCGGCCAACAGGGTGTCGGCCTGCATCTGCGGCAGGAAGGCGTCGGCGCCTTCCAGATCGTGGGCCTGGCCCGGCGTGAGCAGGAAGGCCACGGGATTGCCCAGGGCGTCGACCATGGCATGGATCTTGGTGCTCAGGCCTCCGCGGCTGCGGCCGATGGCTTCATGGTCCTCCGGCTTTTTTTGCGTGCCCCGGCGCTGTGCTGGTGCGCCCGCACGATGGTGGAATCGATCATCGCGTATTCGTTGTCGGCGTCGGCCGCCAACGTCTTGAACACCTTCTCCCAGACCCCGCTCTGGGCCCAGCGCATGTGGCGCGTGTGAACCTTCACCCCGTCGCCGAAGCGCTCCGGCAGGTCGCGCCAGGGGATGCCGGCGCGGTAGCGGTAAAGCACCGCCTCCACAAACAGCCGGTTGTCCCTGGCGGTCACGCCGACATGGCCCTCCCGGCCCGGCAGAAGCTCCCTAATCCGTTCCCATTGATCGTCGCGCAGGCCGTAGCGCCGCATAGGTCAGCACCCAAATCAGAACTGACCGCCTATGAATCACTCACCCAACCCCTTGGGAACCCCCATTTGAGGACACACCCTAGTACAGCGAGTGTTTGTAGGAAGCTTGCAGGCCCTTGGCGACGACGAGACGGTTACTGGCGGCGCGGATGGCTTTGGCGGCGAGGCCGCTGGTCTTGTTGAGTTTCATGTGCGCGACGAGCAGTGCGGACGGGTCGAGTTTGGCCTTGGGCTGTTCGGAGGTCCAGAGCGCAGCCCTGGCCAGCGCTTCGCTGTTGCGGATTTCTGCGTCGATGCCTTCGATCATGGTGACGAGGATGGGGCGCTTGCCGTCGACCTCGAACGCTGCGCGCACCTCTTCGCTGATCGAAAGATGTGCGTTGCCGGTGAGGGTGACGATACGTGCCGAACCCGGCACGAGCACGACGGCCGCGACGCGCGGCTGCGCGACAATATTGCGGTAGCCGAAGGCCAGGCGATTGCCAGGACGCTCGGCCAGCGTGGCAGCATCCCCGGACATGCGCAGAAGCAGGCCGGCAGGATCGCCCTTGGGGCTGATCTCGATGCGGCCGTCGGCGCCCATCGTCGCGATGGCGAGGAAGCGGCTGGCGTTCATCAGCGCTTCGGTGTCGTCGGGGGCGACGGTCGGCGGTGCATCCCAAAAGGATGAACGAATGAGCGCCTTGGCGCAGTGGAAAAAACATTCGTCGATTTCAAGCTCGACGCCGGAGGCGTCGGCCGCCACGACCCGACCGTTGGTGCGCAGCGTTTCGCCGATCCCAGGCACGAGAAACAGCGCCCCCGCACCGGCGCCGGGTGGCGCCACGCCCGCGTCATCCAGGGCGGCGGCAGGCAGGAAGAGCCGGGACGGGCTGCGCATCTCGGCGAAGCCCCCCCTTGCCGCCGGCAAGGCAGGCGCGCGGCCCGTCTGGCGAGGCGAAGGCGATGAAACCGATCGGCGAGCGGGCGATCCAATCGGCCGCGCCGCGGTCGACGTGATCGATGATCTTCATCTTCACGCCCAGCGGGGCGGTGCCGACGACACCTTCAAGGGCGGCGATGGTCGAGATGCGATCCGTCATGCGCCACGGTAGGGCAGTTGCGAACTAATCGCAACTGCCCTATGGGCGATCTAGTTGCAGCGCAGGCGGCCGTCCGGCGCGACGACATCGTTGCGCTTGCACTTGCGCAGGTCGAGGTCGGTGATCAGCCACTGGTTTCCGCCGGCAAAGCACTCGGCGCGCATCTGGAACTGCTTAACGGCAGCCGAGCGGCAGGTATCGGTCCACGCGCCCGCCGGCAGCAAATCCCGCATGGGCTCGACGGCGGGCGGGGGCGGCGGGGCGACGCAGACGAAGAAACCGTCGTCGATCTCGAACACGCCGTCGCGGCACTGGCGTGTGTCGATCCAGGTCGGCCGCCAGGTGCCCTGGCTGTCGCGGCAGGTAGCGCGCAGCACGTAGCCGTCGATCACCGCGTCGCGGCAATCGTTCACCCAGCCGCCCGGAGGCAGGTCGCCGTTCGAGGCCGGCGGCGCGGGGCGCGTGTAGTCGACCTTGCGCCCGCCGTCGCAGTCCAGGATGCCGCCGCGGTTGACGATGTCGCCGTCGCAGAACTCGTAGCCCGAGATCCACGTCTTCTTCCACTTGCCCTTGGCCGTCCGGCACTCGCCGTAGAGCGTGTCGTCCTCGACATACAGGGCGCGGCAGCTCTCGCGATAGGATCCGGCGGGCGGCGCCTTCGCCAGGGCGGCGGACCCGAACGCAAACGCCGCAGCAGCGAGCGCGGCAAGGGCAACGAGACGTGACATCGGCAAATCCTCCGCGGTCTGGTTACGCCAGATTAACCCAATCCGGGAAGCCGCGCCTCAGTTCATGGTGAATGCGCGAGGTCTTGCGGTCGGGCCTCTACCGGGACGCAGATACCGACATAGGCGCCCCGGCGGGCCGGCTCGAAGCCGGCGGGACAGCGCTCGAAATCCGGCGCCGGCACCGTCCGGAGCCCCGGATTTCGACAGCATTTCGCCTGCTTGCGCCGCGCAGCAGGGCGACGCACTCTGACGCCTCTGTCACCTTCGTGGCATCAACGCACAATCCGCATCTCCGGAGGACCACCATGGCGGCCCTGCCCCTCGACGCCCTTGGCGAACCCGCGATCCCGTTCCAGGGCTATTCCCGGGGCCGCATCGACGACGAGGTCGTCAACCCCGACCTCTATGCCTCGGGCGAGATCCACGGCGTCTTCACGAGGCTGCGCAACGAAGACCCGCTGCGGCTGATGAAGCCGCGCGGCTATCGGCCCTTCTATTCCGTCGTGAAGCATGCCGACATCCTCGAGGTCGAGAAGCGCAACGACATCTTCGTCAACGGCCTGCGCACCTATCTCTCGCCGATCCAGGGCGAGGAATGGACCAAGGCGACGTTCGGCGACACGCATGTCTTCCGTACCCTCGTCGATCTCGACGACCCGGTGCACATGAAGCTGCGCGCCCTGACGCAATCCTTCTTCATGCCGCCCAACCTGAAGAAGCTGGAGGCGCGCATCGCCGAACTGGCGAAGGAGCATGTCGACCACATGAAGGCGCTGGGCGGGCGCTGCGACTTCGTGAAGGAAGTCGCCCTCTGGTACCCCTTGCGCGTCCTCATGATGATCATGGGCCTGCCGCGCAGCGACGAGCAGTTCCTGATGAAGATGACGCAGGAAATCTTCGGCCCCGGCGACCCCGACGTCGCCGCCGAAAGCGAGAACACCGGCGGTTCGGAAGGTGCGTTCGGCGCCGACGACAAGGATGCCTCGGTGGACCTCGCCAAGACCGCAGCGCAGCTCTTCGAGTTCTTCGGCCGCATCACCGCATCGCGCCGGGCCAATCCGACCGACGATCTCTGCTCGGTCATCGCCAACGGCAAGATCGACGGCGCGCCGATCGGCGATCGCGAGGCGATGAGCTATTACATCATCGTCGCGACCGCCGGGCACGACACCACCTCGTCGACCGCGGCGGGTGGCCTGCTGGAGCTCATCCGCAATCCCGCCGAGATGAAGAAGCTCCAGGACAATCCCGGCCTCATGGCGAACGCGGTCGAAGAGATGATCCGCTGGGTCACGCCGGTGAAGCATTTCATGCGCACCGCGACGCAGGACTTCGAACTGCGCGGCAAGACGATCAGGGCCGGCGAAGGGCTCTGCCTGCACTATCCGTCGGGCAATCGCGACGAGGAGGTGTTTGAGGACGCCTTCACCTTCAAGGCGGACCGCCAGGTCGCCAAGCAGGTCGCCTTCGGCCACGGCGTACACCTGTGCCTCGGCATGCATCTGGCGCGCATGGAGATCAAGGCGCTGTTCAACGAATTGTTGCCGCGGTTGAAGTCGATCGCGATCGCGGGCGAGCCGAAGAACACGCGCGCGAATTTCGTCAGCGGGCTGAAGACCCTGCCGGTAACGTACGAGCTGAGCTGACGCTCTTACAGGTCGTCGAGGAAATCCATCTGTCCGTCGGTGACGCCTTCGATGAAGGCGCGCGGATTATGGAAGAACTCGACATAGAGGCGATAGGCCTCGGTCTCGCTGGGCGCGCAGGGGGCGAAGCGGCCGTTCTTGATCTCGCAGACCTGCGCGCCCGGACAGCTCAACACGATCGGCGAGTGCGTCGCGACGATGAACTGGCACTGCCCGCCCCGCGCGTGGCGGTGCATCAGTCCGACGAGCGCCGCCTGGCGCACCGGCGACAGCGCGGATTCCGGTTCGTCCAGGATGAAGACACCGCCCCGCTCGAAGCGCGCCTTCATCACCGACAGCGCACCCTCGCCATGCGAGCGCTGCTCCGGCGAGCGGTCGCCGTAGCTCGCCCAGATGGCCGGATCGCGGTCGATCATGAGGTTGAAGTCGGTCACCGACTCGGCGCGGAAGAAGAAGCCGTGCGCGACCTTCGGCAGCCAGTGCAGCTTCACATGCGCATCGAACGGCGTGTGTGCCGCTTCCGCACCCAGCGCGTGGTCGCGATTGCCGCTGCGCAGGTTGAAGCCGCATTTCCCGGCGATCGCTTCGAGCAGCGTCGATTTGCCCGAGCCGTTCTCGCCGCAGAAGATCGTGACACGTTTCTCGAAGGCGATCTCGAATCCGCCGCGCGCGAAGAGCGGCAGGTAGAAGGGATACGCCGTCGCCGGACCTTCGGGCTTGGTGAAGACGGCGCGCTTCAGGAAGGGCGCATTCAGCCGCGAGACGATGCCCTGCTTGCGGCGCGCCATCGAGCCGCGGGACTCAGCGCGCGATGAGGCCTGCCGCGGAGAGCTGCGCTTCCAGCGTTTCCTTGTCGAACGGCTTCAGCAGAATCTCGCTGGCGCCGGCGGCGCGCGCCGAGACGATGTGGCTCTCTTCGTTCTCGGTCGTGCAGAAGACCACCTTCGGCATCTGCTGGGGCTGCTCGCGTTTCAGCGCCTTCATGAAGCCGATGCCGTCGAGATTGGGCATGGTCGAGTCGACCAGCACGGCGTCCGGCATGATCGCCTTGCAGCGCTCGAGGCCCTCGACGCCGTCTTCCGCCTCGTCGACGATGAAACCGAGATCTTCGAGGATGCGGCGCGCCACCTTGCGGATCACGCGACTGTCATCGACCACGAGACATACCGGCATGGGAAATCCCCCGTGTTAGGCGGCAACGGCAGCCGGATCGCGGCGCGGCACTTCGGCCGAGAGGGCAAAGCCGCCGGCCCGTTCCTCCAGCGCCACGGCGCAGCCGAGGCCGCGCGCGATGAGGCCGGTCAGGTAGGGCTGGACATAGCGCCCGTTCAGCTCGCTGAAGGGCATCGCGCCGGTCAGCGCGGTGCGCACCTCGTCGTTGAGGCGGGGCGACGGGCCTTCGGACGAGGTCGTCAGCACGAGGCCGGTCGCCGTCTCCTCGGCCGAGACGGTCAGCACGCCGCCGCGCGGAATGGTCTCCAGCGTCGCCATCGCGAGATTCAGGGCGAGCTTCGCGGTGTCCTTCGGGACGATCATCGCCGGGGCGCGCCAGTCGAGCTTGGTCTTGGAATCGCGGAGATAGCCCTCAAGCGCCTCACGCGCCTCGCCCAGGCTGAAATGGTCGCCGGCCGATCCCATCGAGCCATAGGCCAGGCGGCACAGCTTCAGCTTCGCGGCGGCCTGTTTCGCGCTGTTCGCGATCAGCGCGATGGCATGCTCGCGCATGCCGGAATCCGACTCGCTCTCCAGTATCTCGATGCCGTTCGATATGGCGCCGACCGGATTGATCACGTCGTGGCAGACCTTGCTGGCAATCAGCGACGCGAGTTCGATGTCGTTCACGGCGGGTACGGCCTTTCTGCGGAACGGGCCCGGCTCCATGCACTGGCACACTGCCGGGTTCACGGTTAACAAGGTAGCGAGTCCGCTTAAAGAAGTTTTAAACGCCGCTCCTGCCTTTCGTTACAGATGTTTCAGCCCTTCGAGCCGGGCGCCTATGTGCGCCACCCTGGCCGGCCTGACTGGGGTCTCGGCCTGGTTCAGTCGGCCATCGGTGCAAGCGTCACCGTCAATTTCCAGCATGCCGGAAAGCGCGTCAGCGATGTGCGCGTCGTAACGCTGGAACCGGCACGGCGTGACGAGCCATGACGGCGCTCAGCCGCGATCCCCTGCTCGGCGACCTGCTGGCGCTCGCGGCGCAGGCCGGCGCCCTCATCATGGACCACTATGCCGCCGGCCTGCGCGGCCGCACCAAGGCCGACGACAGCCCGGTCACCGACGCGGACGAGGACGCGGAGCGTCTGATCCTTGCGGGTCTTGAACGGCTGGCCCCCGGCATCCCGGTCGTCTCCGAGGAGGCTGCCGCGGCCGGCCGCTGGCCGAAGATCGCCGACCGCTTCTTTCTGGTCGATCCGCTCGACGGCACGAAGGAGTTCCTGGCACGCAACGGCGAGTTCACCGTCAACATCGCGTTGATCGTCGACGGCCGCCCGGCCACCGGTGTCGTCTATGCGCCGGCCTTTGCCCGCCTGTTCGGCGCAGACGCCGCAGGCGCCGTGGAGCTGCACTGGCCGCCTGCGGAAACGGCGGTCGCCCTGCCCTCCCTGTCCGCTGCCCAGCCGATCCGTGCGCGGCAGGAGGCGGCGCACCCGATCGCCCTGTGGAGCCGAACCCATGACCTCCACCGCGCCGACGAGTACCGCGAGCTGTACCGGGTGTCGGCCGCGCGTGTGCTGGGCTCGTCCCTGAAATTCTGCCTGCTGGCCGCCGGCGAGGCCGACCTCTATCCCCGTCACGGCCCGACCATGGACTGGGACACGGCCGCTGGCCAGGCCGTGCTGGAGGCCGCCGGCGGCAGCGTGCGCGACCTCCAGGGACGGCCGCTGGGCTACGGCAAGACGGGCGACGGCTTCCGGAACCCCTCCTTCGTCGCCCGCGGCCGCTGATCACATCCCGGCCTGACGCGTCGTCCGAAGGGCTTTGACGCAGGTCAAGGCAGGGGCGACGCATCCGCGTCACTAAAGGTGGGCCAGTTCAAGGAGCCCCCATGCCCGCTCTCACCATCGCTGTCCTCAGCGTCGTGATAGGTGCCTTCACCCTGTTTATGGTGGCGCTCGCGGGCGCTTGCATCTACACGGCGGGCGGCAAGCCGTGACACCGGCGCCCGCAGGGTCCGGCCTTTCGGCGGTTCTCGTCCACCTCGACGACGGCCCGGACGCTCGGGCGCGCTGCGAGCTGGCGATCACGATCGCCGACCGCTTCGGCGCGCGCCTGATCGGCGCCGCCGCCGCCCAGCCGATCATCCCCGTCTATGCGCCGTACGGCGAAGGGCTGATTGCGCTCCAGCCGGAGATCGCGGAAGCGGCCCGCGCGCAGATCGAGCGGACGGTGAACGATGCCAAGGCCGTTTTCGACGAGGTGGTCGGCAAGCGCGCCGACATCGAATGGCGGGCCTCGTCGGGCCGGCGTGGCGAGGATTTCATCGTCGAACAGAGCCGCGCCGCCAACCTCATCGTCGTCGGACGCCGCGGGCCGAACGAGGCGCCCGATCCGGTGCTGGGCATATCGCCGCCCGATATTCTGATGGCCGCAGGGCGCCCCGTTCTGATCACACCGCCGCAGATTCGCGGGCTGGCCGCCGCGCGCGTGCTCGTCGCCTGGAAGGATTCCCGCGAAGCCAGGCGGGCTCTTTCCGATGCGATGCCGTTCCTGCGGGCGGCGCAGGACGTCTTCGTTGCGTCCGTCGGCCCCGAGGCGTCGCCGGGCAGCGTCCAGGACGTGGTGGCGGCCTTGAAGCGCGCAGACGTCCCGGCGCGCGCTCTGGTCGAGGACATCGGCCGCAATCCGCCGGGAGAGGCGCTGGTCGAAATCGCACGGCGGGCCGGTGCCGATCTCATCGTCGCCGGCGCCTTCGGTCACAGCCGGACGCGGGAGTGGATTTTCGGCGGCGTCACCCGCGATCTTCTGAACCGCGCACCGATGTGCTGCCTGCTCAGCCACTAGGGGCTAGGCAGCCAGGGCCTCCAGCTTCGCGGCGTCCATGATGCGGACGCCGCCCGGTACGACGAGGAGCGTGCGGCTGGCGGCGAGCGAGGTCACGGTGCGGCTGACGGTTTCGATCGTCAGGCCGAGATAGTCGGCGATGTCCTGTCGCGACATGGCCAGCGGAACCGTAACCGGACTGCCGCCGAGGCGCTTGAGACGGTCGCGGAGGGACAGCACGAAGGCTGCCAGCCGCTGCTCGGCATTGCGGCGTCCCAGCAGCACCATGTGGTCCTGCGCGAGATTCAGCTCGCTCGATGCGGCCTGGTGAAGGCGGCGCAGCAGCGAAGGATAGGAATCGAGCAGGCGGCTGAACTTCGTGCGGTCGAAACGGCAGGCTGTGACGTCGTCGACCGCCTCGGCCGAAAACCGGTATTTGTCGCTCATCGACAGGCCCAGGAAATCGCCCGGCAGCAGGAAGCCGAAGAGCTGGCGCTTTCCGTCGGGCAGCAGGCGGAAGGTGCGGACCACGCCCGCCGTGATGTTGAACACATTGCGAGCCGGATCGCCTTCGTTGACCAGCGCACCGCGCGCGGGAACGTGGATATCTTCCGCAAGCGAGGAAAGGCGCGCCATCTCGTCGCCGCTCAGCGCGGAGCACACGCTCACGCTTCGAACGCGGCAGATGGCGCACGCGCCGGTGGCGTCGGCCTGGCAGGGTTCCCGCTCCAGGGTCGTTTCGGACGTCAAGGTATCAGTTCTCATGGTCGTAGCGGACCCGGTCATCATACCCCCGGCGCGAGGAGTAGAAAACCAGAACCATGAGCCCGCACCCCACCACAAGCGAGCCCAGGATACCCAGGACCAGCGCGATTATGCCGTGCGCCCCTATTTCTGTGCCGGGCAGACTGCCCCAGACCCAGGCGGCCCACCCGACCGCCCCCGCCAGAATCGCAAAAAGCGCGCCCAGCAGGAGCACTTTGCCAAGCATCAGGCGGCCCTGACCAGCAGCACAGCCCCGTCCGCCCCGACGATTTCGACAGCCATCCCCGGCGCGAGATCGGAACCCGATTCGCTGATCGCCTGCCAGCGTGTGTCGTCCAGGAGAATAGGCCCGCGGCCGCTGTGAAAGCCGGCGGCGACCACGGCGCGCCGTCCGATATTCCGCGTGGCCCTCTGGTTCAGCGAAATGCGGTTGGTCTCGTCATGGGCGTGCGGGCTGAAGAAGGACTGCCAGACCAGCGTCGTGACCACGGACAGCACGCCGAACACGGTCAGCGTCACGGTCCACGAGAGGTCCGGCATCACTAGCAGCAAAAGCCCGACAACCACCGCCGCAATGCCGGGCCAGATGAGATAGAAGGTCGGCGTCAGAATCTCGAGGATCACCAGCGCGGCACCGAAGGCGAACCAGTGCCAGTAGGTCAACCCGTCGAGAAAATGGATCACAGCGTCCATGGAGCGCCTCCTTCAGCGCCGTGCCAGAGATGGCCTGCGCATGGCTGGCGTGCAAGCGCGGCCGTCACGCTTCGGAGCGCGGCACGCTGCCGCTCGCATCGCCCGACTGCCAGGAGACCGCGCCCGGCCGCTGGCGGGCCGCGGGAGGCGGCGGGGTACGACCGCCGTCACCGCCGCCGAGCGCCGCCTTGGCGAGTTCGCCGACGCCGGCGATGGAAGACAGCAGGCCCGACATCTCGGACGGGACGATCACGAATTTCTGGTTCGGCGCCGTCGCCAGGGCGCGGAACGCCTCGACGTATTTCTGCGCGACGAAATAGTTGATCGCCTGTACGTCCCCGGCCGCGATGGCGGCCGACACGACTTCGGTCGCCTTGCCTTCGGCCTCGGCGGCGCGTTCGCGCGCTTCGGCGTCGCGGAAGGCGGCCTCGCGGCGCCCTTCGGCTTCGAGGATCTGGGACTGCTTCTGGCCCTCGGCGCGCAGGATCGCCGCCTGTTTCTCGCCTTCCGCCGTGATGACCTCGGCGCGCCGCTCGCGCTCGGCCTTCATCTGGCGCGCCATCGAATCGGTAATGTCGGAGGGCGGCGTGAGGTCCTTGATCTCGATTCGCATGATCTTGATACCCCACGGCCCCGTGGCGGCATCCACCACGCGCAGCAGGCGCTCGTTGATCTCGTCACGCTTCGAGAGCACCTCGTCGAGGTCCATCGAGCCGATCACCGTGCGGATATTGGTGAGGGTCAGGTTTGCCACCGCCCGTTCGAGGTCCTTCACCTCATAGGCGGCCCGGGCGGCGTCTATGACCTGGAAGAACGCGATGCCGTCCGTCGTCACCATCGCGTTGTCCTTGGTGATGACGTCCTGGCGCGGAATTTCCAGCACCTGCTCCATCATCGTCAGCTTGCGCCCGATGCGATCATAGATCGGCACGATCAGGTTGAGACCGGGCGAAAGCGTCCGCGTGTAGCGGCCGAACCGCTCCACGGTCCACTCCTGGCCCTGGGGCACTGCCTTCACCGCGCTGAACACGATCAGCAGCAGCAGGCCCAGAAGGATGAAGACGAAGATGTTTTCTTCGAACATGAACGCGCTCTCCCCGCAAACAGCGTTAACGGAACATTACCAAAGCGCCGAAATGATGACCACGCGCGTTCGGGGCGCCTGCGTTAACAACGCCTCCTGGCGAGGCAGCTGATTCGAACGGAGATATCATGGACGACCTCATCCGGCGCCTCACGACGCGCCGCAACATGCTCACCGGCGCTGCGGCCTTCGCGCTGACCGCCTGTGCCGGCACCAGCAAGTCGAGCGAGCCGCCGCCGCGCGATGCCTATCCCGCCGACGAGCCGGTGACGAGCGAATACCGCCAGGAAGAGATTACCGATTCGGTAGCGAATTTCTTCGGCGTGACGGCCAAGGGCGCCGCCGAAGTGGTCGAGCGTGTGTTCGGCGATCTCGGCCGGCCCAACGCCTATATCCAGGGCGAGGAGGCCGCCGCCGCGGTCGTCGCCGGCGTGCGCTATGGTGAGGGCTGGCTCTACCGGCGCCAGCAGGAGCCCATCAAGATCTTCTGGACCGGCCCGTCCATCGGCTTCGACCTCGGCGCCAACGCGTCGAAATGTTTCACGCTGATCTACAATTTGCATCGTGTCAGCGAGATGTTCCAGCGCTTCCCCGGGGTCGACGGCAGTTACTACTTCATCGCCGGCATCGGCGTGAACTACCTGCGCGACAGCGGCATCACCCTAGCCCCGATGCGCTCGGGCGCCGGCCTGCGCGCCGGGCTGAATGTGGGCTATCTGAGCTTCACCGAAGAGCGCGAATGGGTGCCGCTGTAACGCGGCACCGCATCAGGGGCGCGCCGCCCTGGCAGCCGGCGGCGGCGCCACCTTTTCCATCGTGCCGATCGCCGGCATGTAGAGCAGCAGCGCCGAGGCGACGTAGATCGACGAGTAGGTGCCGATCACGATCCCGAACATGATCGAGACGGAGAAGCCGAACAGCGTCTCGCCGCCGAAGAAGATCATCGGGATCACCGACAGCGCCGTGCAGACCGAGGTCATCACGGTGCGCGCCAGCGTCTGGTTGGTGCTGAGATTGATGAGATCGCTGAGCGGCATCTTCTTGAACTTGCGCCGGTTCTCGCGGATGCGGTCGAACACGACCACGGTGTCGTTGATCGAATAGCCCGCTAGCGTCAGCACCGCCGCGACCGAAGTCAGGTCGAAGGTGAGCTGCGTTACCGAATACAGGCCCACTGTGACGAAGACGTCGTGGAAGGTCGCGATGAAGGCCGCGACGCCGAACTGCCATTCGAAGCGGAACGCCACGTAGAGCGCGATCATGGCGACGGCCGCCAGACAGGCGATGACGCCGCCCGTGAACAATTCGCCCGAGACCTTGGGGCCGACGACGTCCTGGCCGAGAATCTTGTAGTCGGTGCCGAGCGCCTGGGTGACCGTCGCGACGACCTGCTGCTCCTGGCCCATCGTCGCCTCGGAGGGCTGGATACGGATCAGCACCTGGCTCTTGGTGCCGAACTCCTGCAAGGCGACATCGCCGAAGCCCAGCGTGTCGAGCTGGTCGCGGAGATGGTCGAAGTCCACCTCGCCCTGTGTCCGCTCGGCCTTGATCACCACGCCGCCGGTGAAGTCGATGCCGAGGTTGAGCCCCATGAAGATGAGGGCGACAAGGGCGACCAGCATCGTCAGGCCGGTGATCGAGAAGCCGATCCAGCGCAGGCCGACGAAATCGATGTTGGTATGCTTGGGGACGAGATACAGGTGGCGCATGCGAAGCGGCGTTTCCCGGGGCGGCCAGTGGGCGGCAGGGGATAGATTAGCCCCCGGGGTGGCGCAAGGGCCGCGATGACGCAAGGTCACGACCTTCCTGTCCGCGACGCCCTGCCGGCACTCAGGGCCGCGCTTGCCGAAGGCCGCGCCGCGGTGCTGGAAGCACCGCCGGGGGCCGGCAAGACGACGCTGGTGCCGCTGGCGCTGCTGGGCGAGCCCTGGCTTGCCGGCCAGCGCATCCTGATGCTCGAGCCGCGCCGCGTGGCCGCCCGGGCAGCGGCCCAGCGCATGGCGCAGATGCTGGGCGAGCCGGTCGGGGAGACCGCCGGCTATCGCGTGCGGCTCGAGGCGAAGGTCAGCCCGCGCACCCGGATCGAGGTCGTGACCGAGGCGCTGCTGACCCGGCGGCTTCAGAACGATCCCTCGCTCGCCGGGATCGGCCTCGTCATCTTCGACGAATTCCACGAGCGCAGCCTCGATTCGGACCTCGGCCTCGCCTTGGCGCTGGAGGCGCAGCAGGCGCTGCGGCCGGACCTGCGGCTGCTCGTCATGTCGGCGACGTTGGACGGCGCCCGGGTCGCAGCCCTGTTGGGAGGGGCGCCGGTGATCGCCTCGTCGGGGCGGCTGTTCCCGGTCGAGACCGTCCATCTCGCCCGGCCCGAGCCGCGCGCCCTGCCCGGTGCCGTCGCCGACACGGTGCGCCGCGCCTTGCGCGAGGGCGACGGCAGCGTGCTGGTCTTCCTGCCGGGCGAGGGCGAGATCCGCGCGGCCGAGACGCGCCTCGCCGATGGTGCCCTGCCGCCGGGCACCAGCGTCGTGCCGCTCTACGGCAACCTGCCCTTCGAGGCCCAGATGCGCGCTGTCGCGCCCCCGGTAGGCGGCGAACGCCGCGTCGTGCTCGCGACGGCGATCGCCGAGACGAGCCTTACGATCCCGGACATCCGCGCCGTCGTCGACAGCGGGTTGTCCCGCCAGCCGCGCTTCGACGCCGCGACCGGCATGACGCGGCTCGTCACGACGTCGGTATCGCAGGCGGCGGCGGAACAGCGGTGCGGACGCGCCGGGCGCCTCGCGCCGGGACGCTGCTATCGCCTGTGGAGCGCGGAATCGCATCGCGCCCTGCCCGCCTTTGCCCCGCCCGAGATGGCGATCGCCGACCTTGCGCCACTGGCGCTCGACCTCGCCGTCTGGGGCGACGTCAGCCCCGCCGCCTACGCCTTTCTCGACCCTCCCCCGGCCGCCGCCTATGCCCAGGCGCGCACGCTGCTCGGCGAGCTCGAAGCCCTCGACGGCAACGGACGCATCACCGCGCATGGCCGCGCCATCAACGCGCTCGGCCTTCACCCGCGCCTCGCGCACATGATCATTGCGGGTGCGGCACGCGGGGCCGGGGCGACCGCCTGCGCAGTCGCCGCTATGCTTTCGGAGCGCGATGTCGTCAGGCCTGACCGCGACCGGCCCGATGCCGATCTGCGCACGCGGCTCGCGGCCTTCGCCGGCGACCGCGACGGCGCCGTCCAGGTCGACCGCGTCGCCCTTGCCCGGGCGCGCGCCAACGCCAAGGCGTGGCAGCACCAGGCGCGCATCCCTGCCGGCCCGATCGACGCCGCCGAGGCCGGCCCCCTGCTCGCGCTAGCCTATCCCGACCGCGTCGCCCAGCGTCGCGGCCCGCGCGGCGCCTATCGCCTGCGCTCGGGACGCGGCGCGCTGCTCACCGAAACGGATGCGCTGGCGGGCGAACGCTTCCTCGCGCTCGGCGCGGTCGACCAGGGCCAGGAGAACGCCCGCATCTTCCTCGCCGCCCCCATTGCCCGCGCCGATATCGATGCTCTGTTCGCCACGGATATCCTGACCGCCGACGAAGTCGTCTGGGATACGCGCACCCGCGCAGTCGCGGCCCGGCGCTCAACCCGGCTCGGCACGCTTGTCCTTGACGAGAAGCCGCTCGCCCCCCCACCGGAAGATGCGCTTCAGGCGGCGCTCCTCACCGGCTTGGCCCAGCTTGGACTGAACGCCCTGCCCTGGACCGACGATCTGCGCCAGCTTCAAGCGCGCGTCGCTCTGCTGCGCAGCCTAGGCGCACCGTATGACGACATCGCGGACCTGTCGCACGCCGCGCTCGTCGCGGACCTCGACTGGCTGGCGCCTTATCTGGAAGGTCTTACCCGCGCCGAACAGTTTTACCGGATCGATCTCGGCGCGGCCTTGCGCGGCCGCCTCGGCTGGCAGGCCCAGCGTGTCGTCGATGCCGACGCGCCGACGCATCTTGCGGTGCCGACGGGTTCGCGCATCGCCCTGGACTATGGTTCCGGCACGCCCGTTCTGGCGGTGCGCTTGCAGGAGATGTTCGGCGCCACGACGACACCCTCGGTCGCCCGCGGCCGCGTGCCGGTCACGCTGCACCTGCTCTCGCCGGCGCGCCGGCCGGTTCAGGTGACGCGCGATCTCGCCGGCTTCTGGGCCGGCTCCTATGCGGACGTGAAGAAGGACCTCAAGGGCCGCTACCCCAAGCACCGCTGGCCGGACGATCCGCGCGCCGCCCAGCCGACGACACGCGCAAAACGGCCGGGCGAAACGGATTGATCCGCTCCGCCCGGCCGCTATAGCGCCTAACCCTGCGACGGCGTCAGCGTCTTCAGAGCCTTCATATGCTCCTGCACCTTCTTGGCGGTGTCGGACGCGAACGTCTTGAAGGCGTCGTTGTCGCCGTTCGCGGCATAGTCCTGATGCAGCTTCAGCGCCTCTTCATGCGCGGTCTCCTGCTGCGACAGATAGAGTTGGTCGAACTGCGCATCGTCGGCTGCCTTCAACTGATCGAGCATCGCATCGTGGCTTTCGTCGAGATCGCCCGGCAGCGCGCCGTCATTCTGGTCGACGAGCACCTTCAGCTTCGCGCTCGTCGCGGTGTGATCGGCGATCATCATCTTGGCGAAGGCCTTCACATTCTCGGACTTGCTGCGGTCCCAGGCGAGGTTGGCCGCTTCGATCTCGAACATGTCTCCGATCGCCGCCGCATTGGCATAGGCCTCGGTGGCGGCTTGCGGCTTGGCCGCCGTGGGAGCGGGCATCGGGGTCGGGACCGGTGCCATCTCCTGCGCGAAGGCGACGGAACCGAGCGCGGTGCCGGAGGCCAGGGCGGCACCCAGCATCAGCGAACGCATATTCGTTTTCATGAGACTTCTCCTGACAGAATGCCGCCGTGCTGCACGCTGGGCGGCCTGTCAGGGAAACGCCGTCCCGCGCCGCGCGCTCCCGCGGAACCGCAGAAACTGCGCGTCTTCGATGCACCGCAAAAGTCGGGAAATTGGCGGGCCCTACGGGAATCGAACCCGTCTTTGCAACGTGAGAGGCTGCCGTCCTAACCGATAGACGAAGGGCCCGTCCGCCGGAGAGCGGGGTCTATAGAGAACCCTTGGACGGCAATCAAGGCTGGCGGTTGGACCGAACGGCGGCAGCCTCGTCCCAGCAATATCCGAAGGATAGGCGCTGCGCGGCGGTGCACCAGTGCGCACGGACTTGATCTGCCGTGAGGACCTCGCGGATACGGCCCGTCATGGGATCACCGATCACCCCGAGCATGGCCGGCATATCGTTGCACCCCTCGCTGTGCAGCCCGCCTTGCGTCACCAGCCGAACGTCGCCTTCGGGCGTCCACCCGTCGGTGAACGTATTCGCGTACCAGTCGTCACCGCGGCAATGAAACAACTCGCCGAAACGCTGCAATGCGGCCTCGCCCAGGCGCGTGGACTGCACCGGAACAGGCGCGGCGGTGTCCACGTAGCTGAAAATCTCCGTTTGTCCGGAATCGACATTGTCGGCGATCGCGAAGCCCTGCGAGTCCGGCCGCCACAAAATGCGGCCATACCCCATGCTGGCTACGGCAAATGACCGGCCGTTCCGAACGACGCTGACCAGCCCCGCCACGACATTCGCCACCAAGGTCCCGTCGGGCGAGGGAATGGACGAAGGACAGCCCTGGGGCACTTGGGTGGGGCGTTTGTGCCGCGTCGCCGGGTCGCATGCTTCCGACAGACGCAAGTCGAGGGCCGGCTCTTGAGCTGCGCCCGCGAGCAGCAGGACAAGGGTCGCGACCATCAGCATTGGCTGCTTCTGCCCTCAAGGCGTCGGTGACGGGCCGCCCTGCGGCTTCAGCTTGATGCGGGAGAGGACGCGGTTGGCGATCGTGTCGACCACGACGATTTCGTCGCCCGAAGGGGCGGCGATATGGAGGGCGACGCGGGTGCCGTCGCCGGCGAGGGTGTAGAGGCGCGATTCCGGCGCGGTCTCGATCTCCAGTACCGCCGGTTCGCCGGCCGGCCGCGCCGCGGCGGTTGCGGGGTCGGGCTGGGGCGACGGGGCCTTCTTGTTCCAGCCGAGGGTGAGCCCGAGGATGAGCAGCGCCGTCATAATCACGATGAGCCCGCCCATGCCGATCACGGCGATCTTCAGCGCCGGGCTCGGAGCCTGCGCTTGAGGCGCGCCCCCGTTCGGCGTATCGGCCCCGGACATGTCCACATCCCTTCCCGCCGCGAAGGCGCTGATCGTCGAGAGCCGGCCGGCCGAGGCCGGCGAGCGGCTGGACCGCGTCCTCGTGCGCGGCGCCGGTGCCGAGCTGTCGCGATCGCGCATCCAGGCGCTGATCGCCGAAGGCGCCGTCCACGGGCCTGAAGGCGTGATAGGCGACCCGGCAAGGCGCGTCAAAGCGGACGAGCGCTTCACCGTGATGATCCCGGTGCCGGCCGCGGCCAAGCCCGAGGCGCAGGATATCCCGCTGAACGTGGTCTATGAGGACGACGCCCTGATCATCGTCGACAAGCCGGCGGGCCTCGTCGTGCATCCCGCCGCGGGCAATGCCGACGGTACCCTGGTCAACGCCCTGCTGCACCATTGCCGCGGCCAGCTTGCCGGCATCGGCGGCGAAGCACGGCCGGGCATCGTGCACCGCATCGACAAGGATACGTCCGGCCTGCTCGTCGCCGCCAAGACCGACAAGGCGCTGCGCAGCCTCGGCAAGCAGTTCGCCGCCCATGTGATCGAGCGCATGTATGTCGCCTTCGTCTGGGGCGCGCCGTTCAAGCGCGAGGGCCGCATCGAAGGCGACATCGGCCGCAGTCATTTCGAGCGCACCAAGATGGTCGTCCGCGCCGGCGGAAAGCCGGCCGTCACGCATTATCAGGTGGTGAGGACTTTCGGCCCGCCCGTCGCCCCGGTCGCGGCGCGCATCCATTGCCGGCTGGAGACCGGCCGAACGCACCAGATCCGCGTGCACATGACCCATATCGGCCACCCGCTGATCGGCGACCCGTCCTATGGCCGCGCCCGCACCGCCGCGGCGGCGCGCAAGGCCCTGCCGCCCGAAGCGCTGGCCGTGGTGGACGCCTTCTCGCGCCAGGCCCTGCATGCCGCCGTGCTCGGGTTCCAGCACCCCACGACGCACAAGGTCCTGCGCTTCGAGAGCGCCCTGCCCGAGGACATGACGGCCCTGGAGGCGGCGCTTGCGCAGGCGGCCTGAGCGCCGTCGCATTCCGGGCTGGCACTCGACCCGTCCGCCAGGCGTTGCGTATGTCTGCGACGAATATCGCAGAACCGACCTCTTAAATGTAACAATGTCAGTTCCCATATGGGCTCCGGGTCGCCGAACCGTGTCGCAGGCATGGTGCAGTCCGGGGTTGCACAGCCGGATTCGGCGGGAAGGGGGATACGGATGGCCACTCGCGCACTGACGACCGCGTCGCCGGAAGGCTCGCTGTCGCGCTATTTGACCGAGATCAGGAAGTTCCCGCTGCTGGAGCAGGGGGAAGAATACATGCTCGCCAAGCGCTTCGCCGAGCACGCCGATGCGTCGGCGGCTGAGAAGCTCGTGACGTCGCATCTCCGGCTCGTCGCCAAGATCGCCATGGGCTATCGCGGCTACGGCCTGCCGATCGGCGAAGTGATTTCGGAAGGCAATGTCGGCCTGATGCAGGCCGTGAAGAAATTCGACCCGGAAAAGGGCTTCCGCCTGGCGACCTACGCCATGTGGTGGATCCGCGCCGCGATCCAGGAATACATCCTGCGTTCGTGGAGCCTGGTGAAGATGGGTACCACCGCCGCCCAGAAGAAGCTCTTCTTCAACCTGCGCAAGGTGAAGGGCCAGATGAAGGCGCTCGAAGAGGGCGACCTGAGGCCCGAAAACGTCGAGGTGATCGCCAGGAAGCTGGGCGTGACCGAAGACGAGGTCGTCTCGATGAACCGCCGCCTGTCGGCGCCGGACTCATCGCTCAACGCGCCGCTCCGTTCCGATTCCGAGAGCGAATGGCAGGATTTGCTGGCCGACGAGTCCTCCGACCAGGAAACCATCCTGGCCGAGCGCGATGAACTCGAC
Organism: Alphaproteobacteria bacterium; assembly: GCA_020852655.1. Taxonomy (GTDB): domain Bacteria; phylum Pseudomonadota; class Alphaproteobacteria; order Micropepsales; family Micropepsaceae; genus JADZAI01. Next base: position 17,868 of record JADZAI010000109.1, on the reverse strand, counting down.
GAACGCCACGACCTCCTGACCGCCGCGCTGTCCGAGCTCACCGAGCGCGAGCGGGCCATCATCCAGGCGCGCCGCCTGCGCGAGGAGCCGCTGACCCTTGAGGATTTGTCCACGCAGTTCGGGGTCAGCCGCGAGCGCGTCCGGCAGATCGAGGTGCGGGCCTTCGAGAAACTCCAGAAGGCCATGAAGGCCGGCCTCTCCCGCCGGCGCGCCGATGCCGCCGGCGCGGTTGCAGCCGCCTCCCATTAAGGGCATGCGGAGGGAATGGCAGACTACAGACCGACCTTCTCCTCCAACCGCCTGAACGCGCTTGCCAAGGGCATCGGCGCGAAGACCTATCTGGAGATCGGTGTGTGGAAGGGCGACACCTTCCACAATGTCGACACGGCGCTGCGCATCGGCGTGGACCCCAGCCCGTTGTTCGACTGGAAGGCGTCGCTGAATGCGTCGACGCATTTCCATCCGATGAAGTCGGACCAGTTCTTCAGCAGCGAGGCGGGCCGCTACCGCTTCGACCTCGCCTTCATCGACGGCCTGCACGAATATCAACAGACGCTGCGCGACTTCTTTTCGACCCTCGCGCTGTCACGCAAGCACGCGATCTGGGTGATCGACGACACCCACCCGAGCGACTATTTCAGCGCCATGCCCAGCCAGGGCCAGGCCTTCCGCGGCCGCGCGCAATACGGCAACGAGTCGCAAGCCTGGCACGGCGACGTCTTCAAGGTGGTGCTGGCGCTGCACGACTTCTTGCCGGCCCTGTCGTTCTGCACGATCGCGACCGGCGGTAATCCGCAAACCCTTGTCTGGCGCCAGCCGCGCAAGGGCTTCAAGCCGCGCTTCGGAACGCTCGAGGCGATCGGCCGGGCGGACTATTTCACCTTCGCCGACAATATAGACCTCTTCAACCTGAAGCCCGAAGAGGAAGCACTTGCCGAGGCGATCGCGGGCGCCAACGCGGACGGCCGCTAACGCCTATGCGCCTTTGCTTCGACGCGGCAGGGTTACCGCACCGGCCGGCGCCGCGGAACATCGCGGCGACGACCGGGCACGGTGACTCGCCTCACGCCGCGGCGACGAACCGGTCGAGGCGGGCGCGGATGATCTGCTCGGCTTCCGCAACGATCCGGTCGATCAGTTCCTTGCACGACGGGATGTCGTGGATCAGGCCCTGCGTCTGGCCGGCCGACCAGATGCCGTAGTCGGTGTCGCCGGTCTCGTAGACTTGGCCGCCGCGCGTGCCGGCGACGAGATCCTTCACGTCCTCGAACTTGGCGTTGCCGCGCTTCTCGATCGCCACGACTTCCTGGCTGATCCTGTTGCGCGCCACGCGGGCCGAGTTGTGCATGGTGCGGAAGATGATGTCGGTGGCGCGCTCGTCGTTGGTGACGAGGGCCTTCTTCACGTCTTCGTGGATCGGCGCTTCCTTGGTCGCCATGAAGCGCGTGCCCATGTTGACGCCTTCGCAGCCGAGCGCCAGCGCGGCGACCAGGCCGCGCGCATCGGCGATGCCGCCCGACGCGATCACCGGAATCTTCAGGCGCGCCGTGGTCACCGGGAACAGCACCAGGCCGCCGATGTCTTCCTCGCCCGGATGGCCGGCGCATTCGAAGCCGTCGATCGAGACGGCGTCGACGCCGATCGATTCCGCCTTCACCGCGTGGCGCGCGGTGACGCATTTGTGGATCACCTTGACGCCCGCCGCCTTGAAGGCCGGCAAATGCGGCTGCGGATTGTTGCCGGCGGTCTCAACCGACTTGCAGCCGCTCTCGCAGATCACCTGACGGTACTCGTCATAGGGGATCGGATTGATCGTCGGCAGAATTGTCAGGTTGATGCCGAACGGCTTGTCGGTCAGGTCCTTGGTCTTCTGGATTTCCTGGCGCAGCAGCTCCGGCGAGCCGGGCGTCAGTGCGGTCAGAAAGCCCAGCGCGCCGGCATTGGCGACAGCCGCGATCAGCTCCGCCTTGCCGACGCGGGTCATGCCGCCGCAGGTGATCGGCACTTCGACGCCGAACATTTCGGTGAACCGGGTCTTGATAGCCATTGGTTTCCCCTCAGGGTGTGTTCTTGAAATTCCGAAAGGCGGGCACATTGGCCAGCGCCGCCTGTCAAGGCAAGTCCCCGGAGCACGCGTTATAAATTTGCCTTGCCGGAGGAAAATGACCGGTCATAATGACTGGTCAGAGGCGACACCATGAAATCCGAACTCACCATCTCCGTGACCGACTTCAAGGCGAAGTGCCTGAACCTGATCGAACGCATTTCGAGCGGCGAAATCGGACGTATCGCAGTGACCAAGCGCGGTGAGATCATCGCCGAGGTGACGGCCCATAAGGCCGAAAAACCTGTCCGCCCGCGCCTTTACGGCAGCCTGCGCGGCCGCGCGGCGGTCCCGCCCAGCGTCGATCTCACGGAACCGACGACGCTGGAAGCGACGCATGCGGAGCAAGGCATTGTCACGATTGGCGAGAACGGTGTGGGGCTAGGCGTCGATGGGACTCCTGTTGGATACGTGCGCACTGATCTACCTTACGAACGGCGATCCCATCCCGGCCGCAGCCCTTCGCGCCGTCGAACAAGCCGAGGATGAGGACAGCCTTTTCGCGTCGATCGTCTCGGTTTGGGAAATCGGATTGTTGGCCAAAGCCGAGCGTGGCATCGCGAAGGCATTCGTTCCCGATCCGCGCAGCTACGCCCTCGAAGCGATCTCACAGCCCAGCCTGAGACGAGCGCCCTACACGCCACAGCTGGCGTTTGACGCCTCATTCCTGCCGCTGCCGTTTCATAACGATCCCGCCGACCGCCTCCTCGTCGAAACCGCCCGCGTCCTGCGCGTTCCGATCCTGACCCGCGACCGAAAAATCCTCGACTACGCCAAACTAGGCCATGTCGAGGCGATCGCATGCTAGTCGCTACGCCTCGGGAATCAGGAATTCCCGCAGGGCACTGACAACGGCGCGCGACGGTGATTTGGTCGAATAGCCGCCGTTTTCCTTCTTCCAGCCGGGCGTCAGCAGATATTTCGATCCTATTCGCAGCTTCTCCACGACCTCGTCATGAAGTCCCAAGTACCAGCGACCTCGCATCTTCCAGGCGAGATGCAAGTTTTTGCCTTGGTATTTTTTCTGGATGTCCAATTTAGACTTCAATTGCACCTGAATCGGGGTAGACGATATGTGTTGGGCTAGAAAATCAGCCTGGCCCCAATCGTCAGTGAGGCGAGTACAAAGCCAGCCGAATTTTGATAATTGATAGGCGACTTCTGCAAAGTTGGAAATTTCTTGCTGCTTTGAGTTGAGCTCAGAGTAGCTGATCCTGTTCCAAGTGAGCGGCGGCATCAGGTCCCTCAATCCGCGAACGGGTTGCGCACCAGGATCGTGTCTTCGCGCTCCGGGCTCGTCGAGAGGATCGCGACCGGCGCTTCGATCAGTTCCTCCACGCGGCGGATATATTTGATCGCCTGTGCGGGGAGATCCTTCCACTGGCGTGCCCCCTTGGTCGTGCCCTGCCAGCCTTCGAAGGTCTCGTAGACCGGTTCGACCCGCGCCTGCTCGGCCGGCGAAGCGGGGAAATAGTCGATCTCCTTGCCGTCCAGCCTGTAGGCGGTGGCGATGCGGATTTCCGGGAAGCCGTCCAGCACGTCCAGCTTGGTCAGCGCGATGCCGCGGATGCCGCCGGTCTGGACGGTCTGGCGCACCAGCGTCGCGTCGAACCAGCCGCAGCGGCGCTTCCTCCCCGTCACCACGCCGAACTCGCGCCCGCGCTGGCCGATCAGTTCGCCCGTCGCGTCGGTCAGCTCCGTCGGGAACGGCCCCTCGCCCACCCGGGTCGTGTAGGCCTTGCAGATGCCGAGCACATAGCCCACCGCCCCCGGTCCGACCCCCGAGCCCGCCGCCGCCTGCCCCGCGACGCAGTTCGACGACGTCACATAGGGATAGGTGCCGTGGTCGATGTCGAGCAGCGCGCCCTGCGCGCCCTCGAACAGGATGCGCGAGCCCTCAGCTCTCACCTCGTTCAGCCGCCGCCACACCTGCCCGGCGAACGGCAGCACCTTCGGCGCGATCGCCATCAGCGCCGCCAACAGCGCATCGCTGTCGGCCTCCGCCTGGCCGAAGCCGCGGCGCAGCGCGTTGTGATGCTGGAGCAGGTTCTCGATCCGCTCTTTCAGGAACGCCGGATCGGCGAGGTCGATCAGGCGGATCGCCCGCCGGCCGACCTTGTCCTCATAGGCCGGCCCGATACCGCGCTTCGTCGTGCCGATCTTGGTGCCCGAGTTCGAGGTCTCGCGAAACGAATCGAGCTCGCTGTGGATCGGCAGGATCAGCGCGGCATTGTCGGCGACGATGAGGTTCTCCGGCGTGATGGCAACGCCCTGGCCGCGCAGATCCTCGATTTCCTTCGCCAGATGCCAGGGATCGACGACGACACCGTTGCCGATCACCGACAGCTTGCCCTGGCGCACGATGCCGGACGGCAGCAGGCTGAGCTTGAAGACCTTGCCGTCGATGACGAGCGTGTGACCGGCGTTATGGCCGCCCTGGAAGCGGACGACGACGTCGGCCCGCTTCGACAGCCAGTCGACGATCTTGCCCTTGCCCTCGTCGCCCCACTGGGCGCCGATCACTGCCACATTGGCCATCAGCCGTCCTCACACACAAAAGCCCCCGCCGGGAACGCATCCCGCGGGGGCTGTTCCGACGCCTTATAGCGGCGCCTGCGAGGCGGGGCCAGCGTGACGAACGCGCCGCTATTCCGCTGCTTCCGCTACGTCGTCCTCCGCGACGAAGCCCTTCCAGTTGTTCATGTAGCCGATGAAGGTGTCGCTGAGCCCTTCCTTGCGGAGCCAGGCGCGGCTGACCGGGCGGGCGATGGGCACGAAGTCGGGATTCTCCGCCAGCTTCGGCCAATCATGGTGCAGGATCGCCCCGCGCCCGATCAGCACATAGTCGCAGCCCGCGTCGAGGCAGTGCTGCGCGTCCTTCGGTGTCATGATCTTGCCTGCGACGCCGAGGCGCACATTCTGGCGCGGCAGGTCGGTGAACCAGCCCATCAGCGGCCGCGCCTGGAACTCCGCCTCGTTGGGCTGCTTGAAGACGTCCCACAGCGACATGTCGAGATAGTCGATCTTGCCTTCGCGGAGCAGCCTTGCCGCAAGCTCGCGCTGCTCGCCCAGCATCAGCCCGAAGCGTTCGGGCGACAGGCGGACGCCGAGCGTGAAGTCAGCCCGGCAGATCGCGCGCACCCCGTCGATGATCTCGTCCAGCAGCCGGGCGCGGTTCTCCGGGTTGCCGCCATAGCGGTCGTCGCGCCGGTTGGTGCCCGGCGAGAGGAAGGCGCAGAGGATATAGCCATGTGCGCCATGCAGCTCGACGCCGTCGAAGCCGGCCTTCTCGGCCCGCAAAGCCGCGGCGATGAAGTCGTCGCGCAGCTTTTCGACCTCCGCGGTCGTGAGCGCCCGGGCGCCGCTCTCCGCATCGTCCGATGGAGCGACCGGGCTCGTGCCGACCAGGTCCGCGGGCGAACGCAAGCCGGCATGATGGAGCTGCACCGAGGACGTGCTGCCATTCGTCCGGATGGCCTCGGCAAGGCGCGACAGGCCGGGCAGATGCTTGTCGTCCCAGATGCCGAGCTGCCCCGGAAAGCCCTGCCCCACCTGCTGCACATGCGCCGCGCAGGTCATGGTCAGCCCGAACCCGCCCTCGACCCGCTTCACCAGCCAGTGGAATTCATCGTCCGACAGCGTGCCGTCCGCGTGGCTCTGCTGATTGGTCAGCGGCGCAAGCATCATGCGATTCTTCATAGCCGGCCCGCGCAGGAACGACATGGGCTCGAAGAGGCTGGTCATGGGCACCCGGGGATAAGAGAGTTCCGAACCGCGCAGACTTAGGGGCTTGCCCCCGCGCCGACAAGCCAGCCGCACTCGGCATTACTTGACGAAGGTGCGGCCCAGGATTTCGCCCGTCGTGATCGCCACATCCAGGCTCCAGCCGCCGAAGGTCCCTATCTCAAGGCGCCCGGCATCGGTTGGATGTGCGCCAAGAGCAACTGCGCAGTCGCGGCTCGGGTCGAGCGAGAGCCTCCACAGCGTGTGCGCGGCCCTATCTATGCAGCGCACATTTTCATGCGCTTCTGCACCACAAGCCTCGGCGTCGAGCATTAAGACACATCTATCCGGGGCTACGACAATCGCCGTGCGTGCCGGGACACCCTTCAACGCCCCGACCACGCGCCACGATGGTCCATCCGCGTAGACGCGGAGAGCACCGTCGCTCGTCTCGAACGCTGGTGCGCTCATCCATTGGCCTCAGAACGCCAGTGCCTTGGCCTGCTTCACGAGCGGGATGGCGCGGATGGCGGTGAGGACGGGCTCCGGCACCGCGCCGTCGACCTCGATCAGCGCGATGGCTTCGCCGCCCGCCGCGGCGCGGCCGAGGTTGAAGTTCGCGATGTTGACCTTCGCATCGCCCAGCAGCGTGCCCAGGCGGCCGATAAAGCCCGGCTTGTCCTCGTTGGTGACATACAGCAGATGCGGCGCGAACGAAGCCTCCAGCACGATGCCCTTCACGTCGACGATGCGCGGCACGCCGTTCGAGAACACCGTGCCGGTGATGGCGCGCGTATAGTCCGGCGTCGTGACGCGGACGGTGATGAGCGCGTCATAGGTGCCTTCCTGGTCGCGGCGCGTTTCGGAAATGCGGATGCCACGCTCCTTGGCGACGACCGGCGCGTTGACCATGTTGACGTCGGGCAGCGCCGGCTTCAGCAGCCCGGCCAGCACGGCCTGCGTGAGGGCCCGCAGGTTCAGCTTCGCGACCGTGCCTTCATAGACGATCTCGACCGCCTCGATGCTGGTCTCGGTGAGCTGGCCCGCGAACGCGCCGAGCTTGCCGGCGAGGTCGATCCACGGCTTCATCACCTGCGCGTCGGCGGCGCTGATGGACGGCATGTTGATCGCGTTGGTCACCGCGCCGGTCAGCAGGTAGTCGCTGATCTGCTCGGCGACCTGGAGTGCGACATTCTCCTGCGCCTCGTTGGTGGAAGCGCCCAGATGCGGCGTCGCCACCACCTTCTCGTGGCCGAACAGCGGATGCGCCTTGGCGGGCTCGACCTCGAACACGTCGAGCGCCGCACCGCCGATATGGCCATTGTCGAGGCCGGCCTTCAGCGCCGCCTCGTCGATCAGCCCGCCGCGCGCGCAGTTCACGATACGCACGCCGGCCTTCGTCTTCGCCAGCGCCTCGGCGGAGAGGATGTTCTTCGTCTGCGGCGTCATCGGCGTATGCAGCGTGATGAAATCCGCCCGCGGCAGCAGGTCGTCCAGCTCGACCTTCTCGACGCCCAGTTCCTGCGCCCGCTCCGGCGACAGGAATGGATCGAAGGCGATGACCTTCATCTTCAGGCCCAGCGCGCGGTCGGCGACGATCGAACCGATATTGCCGCAGCCGATGAGGCCGAGCGTCTTGCCGTAGAGCTCGACGCCCATGAAGCGGTTCTTCTCCCACTTGCCGGCATGGGTGGAGGCGTTCGCCGCCGGCACGTCGCGGGCCAGCGCGAAGATGAGCGCTATGGCGTGTTCGGCGGTGGTGATCGAATTGCCGAAGGGCGTGTTCATCACGATCACGCCCCGCGCCGTGGCGGCCGGGATATCGACATTGTCGACGCCGATCCCGGCTCGGCCGACGACCTTCAGATTGGTCGCCGCCTTCAGCACCTCGGCGGTCACCTTGGTGTTCGAGCGGATGGCGAGGCCGTCATACGCGCCGATGATCTTCAGCAGCTCGTCCTTGGCGAGGCCGGGCTTCACATCGACCTCGACGCCGCGATCCTTGAAGATCTGCACGGCGGCGGGAGAGAGGGAATCGGAAATCAGAACCTTGGGCATCTTGCATACTCCGTATGCGGAATTTCGTGCTTTTGATCCTCCCCCGTTTACGGGGGAGGGGGACCGCCGAAGGCGGTGGAGGGGGCAACCCCAGGCTCCGACCCCGGTCACGCCCCCTTCCCCCGCTTCGCGGGTACTTCCCCCGTAAACGGGGGAAGATCATTTCACCCCTTCGCCTTCGCGAAGGCCCAGTCGAGCCACGGCATCAGCGCCTCGATGTCGGCCGTGTCCACCGTCGCACCGCACCAGATCCTGAGGCCAGGCGGAGCGTCGCGATAGGCGCCGGCGTCGAGCGCCACGCCTTCCTTCTCCAGCGCGTCAGCGATCTTCTTGGCGAACGCCGCCTGCTCGTCAGCCGGCTTCGCAGCGATCTCGGCATCGGTGACCGTCAGGCACACGCTGGTGTTAGAGCGCGACGCCTTGTCCGCGGCGAGGAAGCCAAAGATCTGCGACTGGTTCACGTGGCGCTCGATCGCGCGGAGGCTGGAATCCGCTCGTTCGATCAGCGCCTCGAGGCCGCCGATCGCCTCGGCCCATTTCAGCGCGTCGAGATAATCCTCCACGCACAGCATCGAGGGCGTGTTGATCGTCTCGCCCTTGAAGATGCCTTCGTTGATCTTCCCGTCCTTGGTCATGCGGAAGATCTTGGGCAGCGGCCACGCCGGCTTGTAGCTTTCCAGACGCTCCACCGCGCGCGGCGAGAGGATCAGCATGCCGTGCGCCGCCTCGCCGCCCAGTGCCTTCTGCCACGAGAAGGTGACGACATCGAGCTTCGGCCAGTCCAACGCTTGCGCGAACGCCGCCGAGGTGGCGTCGCAGATGGTGAGGCCCTCGCGGTCGGCCTTGATCCAGTCGCCGTTCGGCACGCGCACGCCCGAGGTCGTGCCGTTCCAGGTGAAGACGACGTCGGTGGCGAAGTCGACCTGGCTGAGGTCGGGCAGCTTGCCGTAAGGCGCCGTGATCTGTGTCGCATCCAGCTTGAGCTGTTTCACCACGTCGGTGATCCAGTCCTTGCCGAAGCTTTCCCAGGCGATCATCGTGACGCCGCGGGCGCCCAGCATCGACCACAACGCCATCTCGACGGCACCGGTATCGGAGGCCGGGACGATGCCGATGCGATAGTCCGCCGGTACGCCGAGCACGGCGCGGGTGCGGTCGATCGCTTCCTGGAGCTTCGCCTTGCCCGCCTTCGAGCGGTGCGAGCGGCCGAGGACGGCGTCTTTCAGGTTTTCGGGGTTCCACCCGGGGCGCTTCGCGCAGGGTCCGGACGAAAAAAAAGGCCGTGCGGGGCGCACGGCCGGCGCAGTGCCGGTCATTTCTGTGATCCTTCCAGATCAAAGCGCCTCGTTGGGGAGGCGTGGCCCGCGCAGGGAGATAGTCGCGACCGCTGCACCGCACAACAAAAATCGCCGCAACATTCTTTCGTTCTGCGGGAGACGTTACGCCGCTTCCGGTGGTCAGCCCGGCTGCGTCAGCACCATCGCGCCGCGCCTGGTCACGACCATCGTGTGCTCGTATTGCACGGTCGGTGCATTCGGCGCGCTGACCAGCGTCCAGCCGTCGTCCGTCTCCGCGGCCCAGGTGGCGCCGAGCGAGAGGAACGGTTCGATCGTGAAGACGAGCCCTTCATGCATCACGCGCCGATCGCTCGGGTCGTTCCAGGTCGCCAGATGCTCCGGCTCCTCGTGCAGCGCGCGGCCGACGCCGTGGCTCGCGAGATTGCGCACCAGCGTGTAGCGGTTCTTCCGCGCAAACGCCTCGATCGCCCTGCCGATGCCGTTGAGCCGCGCGCCGGTCTTCACCTGCCCGATGCCGGTCCACAGCGCGCGCTTGCCGTCGCGCGTCAGCCGGGCGAGCCGTACATCGGGTGTGCCCACGACCATGCTCGCGCCGGTGTCGCCGAAGAAGCCGTCCTTCTCCGCCGACACGTCGATATTGATCAGGTCGCCTTCCTCGATCACCCGGGCGCCCGGAATGCCGTGCGCGATCTGCTCGTTGATGCTGATGCAGGTGGCGCCGGGAAAGTCGTACGTCACCTGCGGCGCCGACCGCGCCCCCGCCGCATCCAGCAGCTTCGCGCCGATCGCGTCGAGCTCGCCCGTCGTCATACCGGGCCGCGCCGCCGCCTGCATGTCGCGCAGCACGTTCGCGACGATGCGCCCGATCTCGCGCAGCTTCTCCAGTTCGTTTTCGTGCGAGATGGTCATCGGGCCTCCGGCACCGCGATCTCCGCGGCCGCATATTCGACGCATGTCCCGCCCAGCTTCACCCGGTCGCCGACAACTTCGCACGTCACGGTGCCGCCGCGCGGGCTGATCTGGCGCGCCGTCATCTTCGCCTTGCCCAGCCGCTTCGCCCAATAGGGCGCGAGCTTGCAATGCGCCGAGCCCGTCACCGGGTCCTCCGGGATGCCGTGGTTGGGCGCGAAGAAGCGCGAGACGAAGTCGTAGCGCGGATCGTCCGACTTCGCGGTCGCGATCAGCCCGCGCAGGCCGAGCTCGTTCAGCAAGGCGCCCAGCCCGCCGGCCGGCGACAGCGCGCGCACGCTGGCCGCCTCGTCGAACACCGACATCAGGTCGGGCGCGGCGAAGATTTCCGCCGGCCGGTCGATGCCCATCACCTCGGCGAGCCGCTTGCCGATCGCCTCGGCGCCGTCCGGTACACTCGCCGCGATCGCCGGGAAGTCCATCTCCAGCAGGCCGCCCTCGCGCCGCATCACGGTCAGCGGGCCTGAGCGCGTGTCGAACGTCACCGCCTCCAGCTTCGGCGCGACATGGCGGAACAGCACGTCGGCCGACCCCAGCGTCGCATGGCCGCAGAGATCGACCTCGCTCTGCGGCGTGAACCAGCGGAGGCCATAGCGCCCCGGCCCCGTCTCCACGAAGAAGGCCGTCTCCGACAGATTGTTCTCCAGCGCGATCTTCTGCATCAGCGCGTCGTCCAGCCACGCCGTCAGCGGCACCACGGCCGCCGGGTTGCCCTCGAACAGCTTCGTCGCAAACGCGTCGACCACCCACTGCTTCAGCTTCATGGCGCCTTCCTGCCCCACAACTGCGGCGGTTTGACCGCAGAAACAGCAAATACTAGATTTTGGTACATATTGGTAGCGTACGGAGACGCGGCAATGGCCAGGACCACATCGCTTTCGCTGGGCGAGCACTTCGCAGGTTTCGTGGACGCGCAAGTCGAAAGCGGGCGATACGGCTCGGCCAGCGAGGTCGTACGCGCCGGCCTGCGCCTTCTTGAGGAACACGAGGCGCAGGTGAGATCGCTTCAAGCCGCCCTCGTCGCCGGCGAACTCTCCGGCGAGCCGCAGCCCTTCGACAACAAGGCCTTCCTGCGACGGATGCGCACCAAGCATGCAAGCGCGGCCTAAGCGCTACCGTCTATCCCCGCGCGCCGGGCGCGATCTCGAGGAGATCTGGGACTATACAGTCGAGCATTGGTCGGCGGCGCAGGCCGAAAAATACCACGCGCGCCTCATTACTGCGTTCGAGTCGCTGGCGCAGGGCGCCGGCCGGGTCGCATCTCATCTATTACACCGAAAACGCAGCGGCGCGTTCGGTCGACATCATTCGTATCCTGCACCGGCGCATGGACGTCGAGCGGCATTTGTAGGAGCCGCTAGGCTTTCACCATGTGGTTCAGCGGCCCATGCCCGTGCCCGAGGCCCGGCGCCGCCGCGATGGCCTGCTGCACATAGCTGCGCGCCGCCTTCACCGCGTCCTTCAGCGGCCTGCCCAGCGCCAGGTTCGACGCGATCGCCGACGCAAGCGTACAGCCCGTGCCGTGCGTGTGCGCGGTGCGCAGGCGCGGCGATGCGAAGACCTCCTCGCCCTCCTCGCTGATCAGCGCGTCGAACACCATATCGCCCGCGAGGTGACCGCCCTTCATCAGCACCGCCTTCGCGCCGAGGCCCCGCAGGCCCCGCCCGGCGACGATGAGATCGCGCTGCGTCGTCAGTTCCGCCCCGCCGAGCAGGGCTGCCGCCTCGGGCGCGTTGGGGGTCAGCAGCGTCGCCTGCGGCAGCAGCAGCTTCTTCATCGCCGCGATGGCCGTGTCGTCGATCAGCCGCGCCCCGCCCTTCGCGACCATCACGGGGTCGACCACCAGCGGCGCCTCACCGGCCCCGCGGGCAATCTCGGCCGCCACCGCCGCGATCGTCCCGGCGCTGTGCAGCATGCCGGTCTTCACCGCGTCCGTTCCGATGTCGGCGAGCACCACGCGCATCTGGTCGGCAATCGTCGCGTCGGGGATCAGGTGCACGCCGTGCACCCCGTTCGTGTCCTGCACGGTAATCGCCGTGATCGCCGTCATGGCATAGACACCATGCGCCGTCGCCGTCTTGATGTCCGCCTGGATGCCCGCCCCGCCACCGGAGTCGGACCCGGCGACAATGAGCAGTCGCCGCATGGCTCAGGCAGCCTTCTCGATCACCGATACGATGGAGCCGACGACCTGCTTCACCAGCTTCTCGTCGTCGCCCTCGGCCATCACGCGGATGACGGGTTCGGTGCCCGACCTGCGGATCACCACGCGCCCTTTGGCGCCGAACTCGGTTTCGATGCGCTGGATCTCGGTCTGCACGGCCGGCACTTCGAGCGGAGAGCCGTTCAGGAATTTCACGCTCTTCAGCACCTGCGGCAGCGGCTCGAACACCCGGCACACCTCGCTCGCCTTCTTGCCGCTTTCGACCAGCTCCGCGCACACCTGCAAAGCCGCTATCAGCCCGTCGCCGGTGGTCGAGAAATCGCTGAGGATGATGTGGCCGGACTGCTCGCCGCCGACATTCATGCCCTGCGCGCGCATCTGCTCCATCACATAGCGGTCGCCGACCCGGGCCCGCGCCAGCTTGACGCCGCGGCCCGCGAGCATGCGCTCGAGGCCGAGATTCGACATGATCGTCGCAACCACACCGCCGCCGGCCAGCCGGCCGTCCTCGGCCCAGCGTTTGCCGATGAGGCCGAGAATCTGGTCGCCGTCGACGACGCGGCCCTTCTCGTCGACGATCGCGACGCGGTCGGCATCGCCGTCGAGCGCGATGCCGAGATCGGCGCGGGCCTCGCGCACCTTGGCCTGGAGCGCGCCCGGCGCCGTCGAGCCGACCTCGTCGTTGATGTTGAAGCCGTCGGGCGAAACGCCGATCGGGATCACCTCCGCGCCGAGCTCCCACAGCACCAGCGGCGCGACCTTGTAGGCGGCGCCGTTGGCGCAATCGAGCACGATGCGCAAACCGTCGAGCTTGAGGTGGCGCGGGAAGCTGCGCTTCACGAACTCCACATAGCGCGCCTGGCTGTCGTCGACGCGCTTGGCCCGGCCGATCTTGGTCGGCTCGGCCAGGAAGTCCGAGACGTCGCCGACGATGCCGGCCTCGATCTCGCGCTCGACCTCGTCCGAGAGCTTGTAGCCGTCCGGCCCGAACAGCTTGATGCCGTTGTCGTGATAGGGGTTGTGCGAAGCCGAAATCATGACGCCGAGATCGGCGCGCAGCGAGCGGGTGAGCATCGCCACCGCCGGCGTCGGCAGCGGGCCGAAGAGGAAGACGTCCATCCCGACCGACGTGAAGCCGGCGGTCAGGGCGTTCTCGATCATGTAGCCCGACAGGCGCGTGTCCTTGCCGATCACCACGCGATGCACGCCCTCGGTGCGCTGGAAGATGCGACCGGCGGCCTGGCCGACCTTCAGCGCGATGTCGGCGGTCATATTGCCGCGGTTGGCGGTACCGCGGATTCCGTCGGTTCCAAAGAAGCTGCGCTTCACACTATCCTCGCCGGCCACCCCTCCGTAGCCGTCTTGACGGTTGATGACGATCCCCGGGACTCCCTTAGCATGAACCATTTGGGTTTCGCGAAAGTTTCGGCCCTGGCGCTGCTGGCCCTCTGGCCGGCCCGGGCGGACGAACTGCCGCCCGCCCCGGCGAACCCCAACCCGCCGATGCTCGGCTTTTTCGACGGCGCCAAGGCGCTCTGCGCCGCGCGCAGCTACGACGCGGCGCACCTCAAGGCACACCCGCAGCAGAAAGTGACCGGCATCGCCTTCGCCTATGAGCCGTTCGAGCGCGTCGCCGGCGAGGCCGAGCCGCAGCCGATGTGGGACCAGTATGCCGGGACCGGCGCCGTCTTCGCCCGGATCGTCGTCGTTTTCCGCGACGATCCCCGGGCCGCCCTGGGCGCGGCCGACTGCCGGGCCGGCACCGATGCCGCGACCCTGCGCTGCGGCATCGAAGGCGACGGCGGCGGCTTCACGGTGACCAAACGCCCCGACGGGCGCTACCGGATCGACAACCCGCAAGGCTTTTCGGTCGAGTATCCCACAGCCGACCCCGACGAGCCGAATGACGGGTACCGCTATGTGGCGGCCCGGGACGACCAGGCCAGCTTCCTGCTGGACGCATCGGCAGGCGGGCTTTGCGACACACGCTGGGAATAAAGGTCAGTCCCGCAGCGCCGCGGCGACCTTGAGGGCGTCGCGCAAGGGCCGCGGCTCGTGCGTCCGGATGAAGTCGGCGCCCTGCGCTGCCGCGAAAAGCTCGGCCGCCAGCGTCGCTGCGCCGGCCTCGTGCACGCCCCGCCCGGCGATGGCGCGGATGAAGGATTTGCGCGACAGGCTCACCAGAACGGGCAGGCCGTAGCGCGCCTTGAGCTCGGGCAGGCGCCGCAGCGCCTCAAGCGAAGTTTCCGGATTGGTGCCGAGGAAGAAGCCCATGCCGGGATCGAGCACCAGCCGCGTCCGCTCTATCCCCGCCCGTTCCAGCGCGGCGACCCGCTCATCGAAGAAGGCGAATATCCGCGCCATGATCGCATCCGGCACGACGTCCATGCGCGATGCCTTGCCGCGGCCCTGCACCGCATGCATCACCACCAGCCCCGCCTCGCTGTCGGCGAGGCGCGGATAGAGCGCGGTGTCCGGAAAGCCGTGGATGTCGTTCAGCCATGGCACGCCCTGCCCCAGCGCCCAGAGCTGGACCTCGCGCTCATAGCTGTCGACCGACACCGCAAGGCCCCGCGCCAGCAGCGCCGGCACCACCGGCGTCAGCCGCGCGATCTCCGTCGCGGCGCCGACCTCGCCGGCATCCGGGTTCGACGAGGCCGCCCCGATGTCGATAACATCCGCCCCGCCCGCCGCCAGCGCGATCCCGTGCGCCAGCGCCGCCGCCGGCTCCAGAAACCGTCCGCCGTCGGAGAACGAATCCGCCGTGACGTTGAGGATGCCGAAGAGGGAGATCACGCTAGCCTCGGGCGAAGGCGGGGACAGAACCTGTCCGCGATGGCTTCGCGGCCGCCTGAGCCGCTATCTCGTCGAGTTCCTCCAGATCGTCGGCAGCAAGCTTGACGCCAAGCTTGGCGACTAAGGCGCGTGCCTTCGTCGCGCAGATCAGCGCATCGGACCATTCGCCGTTCACAGCGTGCACTGCGGCACGCGCCCGTTCGACGACGTAGTCGCCACCGGGAAATGAATCGGGAAGCAGAGCAAGCATGCCCGTCGCCGCTTCTGCGTCCCGTTCGTAGCGGGCGGCGAACCACGCCGCGCCAGCGATGAAATGCCATTTGAGCACACTCGAAGGCGGGTCAGCCTTCAAGCACTCCAGCATTGCCGTGTGCGCGTCCGCGATGCGCCCCTCGTCCATATATCGCCCGGAGAGCAGCATGGCAGCATAGCCGGTGCAGCGGTCTTCCGGGCTGGCCGCTTCGGCGGCTTCGACCAGCGATTGCGGCCAATCCCGCGGACGCACGCCGTCCTGCGCAAACATGGCGAGACGCCCGACCGCGCCTATACCTTGAGCCGCACGCCCACGGATCAATTGGAGGATATGCCGGCCGTCGCTGGCACCGCCACTATCGAGCTCGAATGGAATGGCGTTTCCGATGGCCACCCATACATTCACAAACCCGAACACCGCCGCCAGCGAGCCTGACAACAGGTGCGGATGATCCAGCGCCCAGTCACGCGCGATGAGCCAAGCAACAATGTTGGTGATGATGCCGCCGGCGTTGAAGAGGAAGTCGGCATAGCGAGGCCTTGCATCTGGCGGAACGCCGCGAACGAAGCCGCCGAACTCAGCGGATGCGCCCCGGAAGTAAGTCTGAACCCGGAATGGCCGAATGCGAACCACGAATGGCCAGACGGCAATCGCTTCCACGCGCCAGCCGGAAATGACTCCACCTATGGCATGGCCAAGCTCATGGACCAGCACCGCCAGCCACGCGGCGCAGAGAAACGCAACGAGTCCCCCCGGAAAGCCGAGCGAGACCGTCTTGGGCTGCAAGAAGCGCAGGAGGGGACTGAGAATGCCGAGACCCAACCAGGAGTCAGCGAGAGCGACCGCGACAACAAGAGCAACGACGACACGCCGCCGCGCAAGGTGCTTGCTCGGCGGCAATGGGCGTTGCAAGAGATCCTCGGCAGCCTTGCGCAGCGCGACCGCTCCCACAGTCGCCCGCTCCAGCCCTTAGCCCGGCTGCGGGGCCGGTTCGGGGCCGCCGAAGCCGCCGGCGCCCTTGCCGCGGCCGCCGGTCGGGACCGAGCTCTGCGGCTTGGTCGATTCCGGCTCGATCGTCTCTTCGCGGCTCGGCGGTTCGCCCTTCAGCAGCGCACTGATCTCCTCGCCCGACAGGGTTTCGTACTCGATGAGCCCCTTGGCGATCGTCTCCAACTGGTCGCGATGCGCGGTGAGGATGTCCGTCGCCTTCCTGTAGGCGCCCTCGACCAGCAGCTTGACCTCCTGGTCGATCAGCTTGGCCGTCTCTTCCGAAACATTCTGCGTACGCGCCACCGAATGGCCGAGGAACACTTCCTCCTCATTCGCCGCGTAGAGCAGCGGGCCCAGCTTGTCGCTCATGCCCCACTTGGTCACCATCGACCGCGCGAGGCCCGTCGCCATCTGGATGTCGCCGGAAGCGCCCGAGGTCACCTTGTCGTAGCCGAAGATCACCTCTTCCGCGACGCGCCCGCCCATCGAGACCGCGAGATTCGCGTACATCTTGTCGCGCGCATAGGAATAGCTGTCGCGTTCCGGCAGGCGCATCACCATGCCGAGGGCCCGGCCGCGCGGGATGATCGTCGCCTTGTGGATCGGGTCCGAGGCCGCCATGTGCAGCGCCACGAGGGCATGGCCGGCCTCGTGATAGGCCGTCATCCGCTTCTCTTCTTCCGAGATGACCATCGAGCGGCGCTCGGCGCCCATCATCACCTTGTCCTTGGCGTCTTCCATCTCGCGCATCGTCACGACGCGGCGGCCGCGGCGGGCGGCCAGCAGCGCCGCCTCGTTCACGAGATTGGCAAGGTCGGCGCCCGAGAAGCCCGGCGTGCCGCGCGCGATCGTGCGGGCGTTCACGTCCGGCCCCAGCGGAATCTTCCGCATGTGGACCTTGAGGATCTTCTCGCGGCCGACGATGTCGGGATTCGGCACCACGACCTGGCGGTCGAAGCGGCCGGGGCGCAGCAGCGCCGGGTCCAGCACGTCCGGACGGTTGGTCGCCGCGATGATGATGATGCCTTCGTTGGTCTCGAAGCCGTCCATCTCGACGAGCAGCTGGTTGAGCGTCTGCTCGCGCTCGTCGTGACCGCCGCCCATGCCGGCGCCGCGATGGCGGCCGACGGCGTCGATCTCGTCGATGAAGATGATGCACGGTGCGCTCTTCTTCCCCTGGTCGAACAGGTCGCGGACGCGGCTCGCACCGACGCCGACGAACATTTCGACGAAGTCCGCGCCGGAGATCGAGAAGAACGGCACGCCTGCTTCGCCGGCGACCGCACGGGCCAGCAGGGTCTTGCCGGTGCCGGGAGGGCCGAGGAGGAGGACGCCGCGCGGGATCTTGCCGCCGAGCTTCTGGAACTTGCTGGGTTCTTTGAGGAACTCGATGATCTCCATCAGTTCCTGCTTTGCCTCATCCGCGCCGGCCACATCGATGAAGGTCACCTTGGGGGCGCCTTCATTCAGCATCTTGGCGCGGCTCTTGCCGAAGGAGAAGATCCCCTTGGGG
>JADZAI010000108.1 GCA_020852655.1 Alphaproteobacteria bacterium | reverse complement strand
CGGGCTGGCGCGGTTGATCTCGTCGGCCATCAGCAACTGGGTGAAGACCGGGCCGGCGATGAAGCGGAAGGCGCGGCGGCCGTCGTCGTGTTCCTCCAGCACCTCCGAGCCGATGATGTCGGAGGGCATGAGGTCGGGCGTGAACTGGACGCGCTTGGTCTCAAGTCCCAGCACCGCGCCGAGGGTGGAGACGAGGCGGGTCTTGGCGACCCCGGGGACGCCGACGAGGAGGCCGTGGCCGCCGGCGAGGAGGGTGATGAGGCTCTGATCGATCACCAGCTCCTGGCCGAAGATCCGCCGGCCGATCGCCGCCTTCGCATCGGCCAGCAAGGATGCCAGCGTCTCGATGTCGGGCAGGTCGGCGCGGGTGGGGGCGAGCGTGTCGGTCATGGTCTCAAGGATCCGCGAAAAGGCCCATGCTGCGGCGCAATGCGGCCAATGTGTGAACATAGAAGATGCGGTCCGCCGGGAAAGCCCCGAAATTGGGTTCCGAGGGCTCACATTTGGGCGAGATTGAGGCTCGCCGGCTGCGCAGCCTGTTAAACCGAAACTATTGCGGCACACCGACATACGTACTAATTATGACTATAGTAGTCATGAGAGGCTTCATGCGCGAGATTCAGCTCAAGGATGCAAAGGCCAGGCTTTCTGCCGTCGTCGATGATGCTGTTGCGGGCAAGCCTGCCGTCATTACCCGTCACGGGAAGAGGCAGGCGGTGGTCGTCAGCTTTGCTGAGTGGGAGAAGCTGACCAAAAGGAAGAAATCGTTCGGCTGGTATCTGACGCATATTCCGCTTGGCGACATCGAATTGCCTCGCCTGACTGGCGGCGTGCGACCCGTCGATTTCTAGCCGTGTATCTGCTCGATACGAACATTGTCTCCGAGCTGGATCCATCGCGCGGCATAACCAATGCGCCGCTCGCGCAATGGATCAACGATCGGGCCGATACCTTGTTTCTCTCGGTGATCACGATCACCGAGATCGAAGCAGGCATAGCGAACCTGGCAAGGCGCGCGGGCGCTCGCCGTGTAAAGGCCCTCACGCGCTGGCTCGACGGCATTGTCGAGGCTTATGCGGATCGGATGTTGCCTGTCGGCCCGGAGGTAGCCCGCCTCGCAGGGCGGCTGTGGGACAGGGCAATAGCAGCAGGCGGCAAACCCGAACTCGCCGATGTGCTGATCGCTGCCAGTGCCGACCATCACCGGCTGACCGTGCTGACGCGCAATCTTCGCCATTTCCAGTGGCTGGGCGTCGCCGCCGTCGACCCAATCGCGTCACTGCCCGACTGATCGTGGGGCTGTCACTGTCGGCGCGAGCCACTATTGTTCACACCATGTCCCAGAGCTTCCTCCAGACCGATCCGCCGCAGATGTTGCGGGGGCTTGCCGAGATCCAGGCGGATTTCGCGAAGGGGAGGCGGTTGCCGCCGGTGGAGAAGTGGAATCCGCCGCATTGCGGGCCGATTCCGATGCGGATCGCGCGCGACGGGACCTGGCACTATATGGGCACGCCGATCGCCCGGCCGGCGATGGTGCGGCTGTTCTCGACGATCCTCAGGCGCGAGGCGGACGGATCGCATGTGCTGGTGACGCCGGTCGAGCGGGTCGGGATCGAGGTCGAGGATGCGCCTTTCGTAGCCGTGCAGATGGATGTCGCGGGCGAGGGCGAGGCGCAGACACTGAGCTTCCTGACATCGGTCGGCGACAGCGTGGTGGCCGACGCCGCGCATCCGATCCGCGTGGAGGAAGACCCGGAGACGGGCGAACCGTCGCCCTATGTGCGGGTGCGCGGGGGCCTCGACGCGCTGATCGCGCGGCCGGTCTATTACGAACTGGCCGATCTCGCGGTGGAGCGGGGCGACGATCTCGGCGTGTGGAGTTCGGGCATTTTCTTCCGGCTGGGGCAAGGCGCATGAGCCTTGTCGAGGACGACCGGTTTCATGTTCCCAAGGGCGATCCGCGGCTGTGGCTGCGGCCGCATCTGCGGCCGCTGGACGAGGCCCTGGAGGCGGTGCGGCCGCACAAGGGCGACTATGACCTGAACCCCAGATGGCGCGATGTCGAGGCGAAGCCGACGCTGCGGCCGGCGGCGGTGCTGGTGCCGATCATCGATCGGCCGGCGGCGCTGACCGTGCTGCTGACGCGGCGCTCGGCCCATCTGTCGAGCCATGCGGGGCAGGTCGCGTTCCCCGGCGGACGGATCGACGACACCGACGACGGGCCGGTCGGCGCGGCGCTGCGCGAAGCGGAAGAGGAGGCGGGCATTCCGCCTCATTTCGTCACGCCGATCGGGCTGCTCGATCCCTATGAGACGGGTTCGGGCTTCGTCATCATCCCGGTCGTCGGCGTGCTGCGCGAGGGCTGTACGCCGCGCGCCAATCCCGGCGAGGTCGACGAGATCTTCGAAGTGCCGCTGGAATTCCTGATGGACGTCGCCAATCACCAGGCCCATACCGGCGTCTGGCAGGGGCGGGAGCGGCGCTATTACTCCATGCCCTATGACCGCCATAACATCTGGGGGGCGACGGCGGGCATGCTCGTCAATCTGCGCGAGCGGCTGATGGCGTCGCCATGAGGTGGCTCATCAATGCCGCGCTTTTCCTGCTGCCCTTCGTCGCCTTCTTCAGCTACGCGCGCTGGGCGAATGCGCGGCGCGCCGCGACCGGCACCGAGCCGCTGCTGCCGCCGTGGTACTGGCTGATCGTGCTCGGCGCGCTGTTCGCGATCGTCGGCTTCTTCGCGATGCGGGCCTTCACCGACGTTCACACCGGCAGCTATGTGCCGGCGACGGTCGGGCCCGACGGCAGGATCGTGCCCGGGCATTACGAGGACGACGGACGGCCGGCCTATGTGCCGCCGCCGCAGACGCCGCCCCCTGAAGCGGCGCCCAAACCGGTGGCGCCATGAGCGAGCTGCGCATCTCGCAAGCCTGGCTGGGCGCGCCGGAGACGGTGCGTGTGCTCGATGCGATCGAGGCGGGCGGCGGGGAAGCCCGCTTCGTCGGCGGCAGCGTGCGCAATGCGCTGCTCGGCGCCCCGGTCGCCGACATCGACATCGCGACCAATGTCGTGCCGGACGAGGTCGACAGGCGGCTGCGCGCCGCCGGCATCGCCTCGCATCCGACCGGGATCGCGCATGGCACGATCACGGCGGTCGCGAACCACAAGCCGTTCGAGATCACGACGCTGCGGCGCGACGTCAGCACCGACGGCCGGCGGGCGACGGTGGCGTTCACGACCGACTGGGCGGAGGACGCGCAGCGGCGCGACTTCACGATCAACGCGCTCTACGCGCGGCGCGACGGCACGGTGGTCGATCTCGTCGGCGGCGCGGCGGACATCGCAGCGCGCCGCATCCGGTTCATCGGCACGGCCGCGGACCGCATCCGCGAGGACTATCTGCGCATCCTGCGCTTCTTCCGCTTCCATGCCTGGTACGGGCGCGGCGAGCTCGACCGCGAGGGGCTGGCGGCGTGCGCGGCGCTGAAGGACGGCATCGCGACGCTGTCGGGCGAGCGCATCCATGCCGAGCTGCTGAAGCTGCTCGGCGCACCGGACCCGGTGCCGGCGCTGCGCCAGATGGCGGCGGCGGGGATTCTCGGCGACATCCTGCCGGGCGAACTCGACATCGCGCGGCTGGCGAAGCTGGTCGAGATCGAGACGACGCATCTCTTCTCGGACGGCGATGCGCTGCTCCGCCTCGGCGCGCTGATCGCGGGCGGGCCGGAGGGCCGGCGGGACGCCTTGATCTCGCGGCTGCGCCTTTCGAATGCGGAGCGCGACCGGCTGAAGGGCATGGATCGCACGGATGTGAAGATCGTGTCGTATCTGTCGATCCGCGAGGTGCGGCGGGCGCTCTACAAGCTGATGCCGGCGGTCTTCAAGGATCTCGTCATGCTGCGCTGGGCGGCCGATCCCAAAGCGAACAACGCGACGCAGTGGCGCGCTTTGCTGGCGCTTGCCGATTCATGGGCGCGCCCGGTGATGGACCTCAGCGGCCACGATGTTCGCGCCGCCGGCGTGCCGGACGGGCCGGAGATCGGCCGCGTGCTTGCCGAGGTCGAGGAATGGTGGATCGATTCCGATTTCACCGACGACAAGTTCTCGCTGATCGAACGGCTGAAGGCGGTCGTGCAGGCGACGATACGTTAGGGTGTCGTCGCGCGACGCCTATGGCTTCGTGCCGGCCGGCATCGCGGCGACCTCGTCGGGGCCGAGCTTGCGCAGCGACTCGGCGGCGCATTCCTGCGGGCCGGTCGGGCCGGGAACGTGGATGGTGAGATCGAGGCCGGTGCAGATCTGCGACGAGCCCTGGGTCTCCAGCGCGACCCCTTCGGTCCACTTGATGTCGGGGCACACGCCGAGCAGCTTGATCTGGTAGATGTCGCTCGCGCCGACGCGCAGATTGACCGTCTCGCGATCGACGGCGCGGAAGCCGGAAACCTGGGCCTGGTTGAAGCAATGACGCTCCGCCGGCGCCGTCGCCGCCGGTTTCGCCGCCTTGCCCGCGCAGCCTGCCGCGGCCAGCGCAAAGCCGAGCGCCAGCGCCGCTGTGATCTTGCTCATGATTCCCCTCGTGCCCTGAATCGGCGTGATGCAGCCTATCACACCCGCGCGGGGGCGTTGGGCGGCGAAGCTGCCGGGCGTGACGCCGAACGGACGTCGAAGCCGCCGCCGGCGCTTACGCCCAGAGGCCGGGAACGTATTGCGCGATGCCGCAGAGATTGCCCTCGGTGTCCTGGAGATAGCCGATCTCGCCGACGCCCTCGATCCGGTGGGGTGACATCACCACCGTGCCGCCGGCCCGCGCGGCGGTGTCGAGCGTGGCGCGGATGTCGGCAACCTCCAGCGTCGTCTCGAAGGTCGTCGCGCGCGTGCCGGGGATGAGGTTGCGGCGTTGCTGGAGCGCGCCCGTGACGCCGTCGCCGGCATTCTTTACCTGGTAGAAATTCGGCGGCCCCCAGGGCGTGAAGACCCAGCCGAAGACCGTTTCGTAGAAGCTGCGGGCGCGGGCAATGTCGTCGGCGTTGATCGCGAAGTGGCGGAGCGTCGGCGGCACCTCCGGCGTGCGCGGAGTGCCGTAGCGGCCGATGCCGATGATGTTGCCTTCGGTGTCTTCCAGATAGGCGACTTCGGGGCCGCCCTCGATCTGGTAGGGCTCCATCAGCACCTTGCCGCCGCTGCGCTGCACCGCGGCAAGGGTCGCGTGGGTGTTATCGACGGCGAAGGTGATGCGGAAGGCGTTGGTGCGCTGGCCGGGCACCAGCTCATGGCGTTCCTGGAGCGCCGCGGTTTCGACGCCGGCGACGGTGACGATGTAGAAATTCGGCGGTCGCCACGGCCTGATCGTCCAGCCGAAGACCGTCTCGTAGAAGGCCTTGGCGCGGCCGGCATCGTCGGCGTTGACGGCAAAGAAGCGCGGGGTGGCGGGCATGGCGTCCTCCTGTCGTGACAGGCGCATCCTGGTTAGAGCGCCGATGTCGGACTTGCGCAAATCGGACGATTTGTTGCGCGCAGGGGGCAGAGACGGGCGCGGCCGGGGCTGGCGCCGAAGCTGGCGCGGAAAGCCTGACTGAAGGCACTGACGGACTGGTAGCCGAGGTCGAGGGCGATGGCGGTGACGCTGGCGCCGCTGCGCGGCCGCGCCACCGCCTCCAGCAGGCGGGCATGGCGGCGCCAGGCATCGGGCGTCATGCCGGTCTCGGCGGCAAAGCGGCGCTGGAAGGTCTTGCCGGCTTGCGCGATGCTCCGGGGCGAGGAGAGACGCCATGTCCCACGCCGAAACCATCCGCGACCAGTTCACCCGCCAGGCGGTGCCGTTCAGCGAGGCGCCGAGCATCGCCGATGCCGCGGCGATCCAGTTGCTCATCGACGTCGCCCGCGCCGCGCCGCATCACCGGAGCCTGGATGTGGCGTGCGGGCCGGGCCTCGTGGTCGCGGCCTTCGCGAAGGTCGTCGCGGAGGCGGCCGGTCTGGATGCGACGCCGGCGATGCTGGACCGGGCGCGCGAGATCGCGGCGCAGCGCGGCGCCGGCAATGTCGCGTGGCATCTGGGCGAAGCGGGCGCGCTGCCCTTCGCGGATGCGAGCTTCGACATCGTGACCTGCCGCTTCGCCTTCCATCACATCGAGGACCCCGGCGCCGCGCTCAGCGAGATGAAGCGCGTCACGAAGCCGGGCGGGGCGATCGTGGTGTGCGACGGCGTCGCCTCGGACGACCCGGCGAAGGCGGCGGCGTTCAACCGCTTCGAGAAGCTGCGCGACCCCTCGACGGTGCGCTTTCTGACCGAGCGCGAAATCCAGGCGCTGTTCGCCGGGGCGGGCCTGATGATCGATGCCGAACGCCGCTATCGCCTGCCGGCGGAGCTGGAGGGGCTGATGCAGATCTCCTTCCCCAATCCCGGCGATGAGGCGAAGGCCCGAGCGATGATGGAGGCGGCGGTGGCCGATGACGGCCTCGGCATGGGCACGCGGCGCGAGAAGGGGCGGGTGCTGTTCGAATATCCGACGCTGATATGCGCGGCGCGGCGATAGTGAAGTGCGCGGCGCCGGCCTGTGGTTGACGACCAGCCGCTCAGGCATGGTTCCCCCGATCGGCCCTTCCGGGGCTTCGGAGGATGACATGGGTTGGTGGGCCGAGCAGCCGAACGCCCACCGGAAACGCTGCCGACCGAGGCATGAGCTGTGGCTTCGGCGCATCTTTGAACCGTGGGCTTGGCGGTGTATGGCTGAGCCTATGAAGGGCTAGGCACGATAGCGGCGTTCTGCCGTGCCGACACCGTGCCGACGGCGCGGGTTTTCTTCATGCGCCCGACGATCCCAGAGACGCGGGTCCAATCCGAGACCTTCATGTCTTCATCGCCTTCGCCTGCGAACCGCTATGGTTCGATCGCTGCGGAAATCTACGACATCGACAAGCCGCCGGGCCGCCTGCCCGACACGGCCTTCTATCTCGACCGCCTGAAGGAGGTGGCGGGGCCGATCCTGGAGCCGGCCTGCGGCACCGGGCGGGCCATGCTGCCGCTGCTCCAGGCCGGGCACGACGTCACCGGCTTCGATCTCAGCCCGGAGATGCTGGAGCGCTGCCGTGCCCTGTGCGCCGCGCATGGTTTCGCGCCCGACATCAGCCGGCAGACGCTGGAGGGCTTCCAGTATGACCGGCGCTTCGGGGTCATCATGATGCCCGTGGGGTCGTTCACGCTGATCGGGGACTTCGCCACGGCGCAGGCCGTGCTGAAGCGCTTCTTCGATCATTTGCGGCCGGGCGGCCTGTTGCTGCTCGACATCCAGATGCTGGCGATGCTGGCTGAGGAACGGCCCGACCGGCGGAGCTGGACGGGCGAGAACGGCGATCTCCTCACCATCGAGGGGCAGCGCGTCACGACCGACTGGATGCGCCAGCGAGCAGACTATCGCCTCCGCTACGAGCGCTGGCGCGACAACAAGCTGGTGGCGGCCGAGATGGAGCCGATGGTGCAGCGCTACTGGGGGCATGAGGAGATGCGCATGGCGCTTAAGGCCGCGGGGTTCACGGACATCGTGCTGCACCCCTCCTACCGGCGCGGCGACCGCCCGCGGCAGTATGACCGGACGATCACCTTCGAGGCCGTCCGGCCGTAGGTTAGGGCGGCCACGTATCCGGCTCCGGAGGGGGCGTGGCGTAGGGCGACCAGACCGGCAAATCGTTCGGCGGGCCTGTCGGGCAGAGGGGAGAGGCCGTAGGCTTTGCCGGGTGTCCGATCCCAATCTCGGCAGCCGGGTGGAAATCGATTGGTCGAAGGGACGCCATGTCTAAGCCGCTGCACGATGCCGGGATCGATCCGCGCAACCGCGACATCCTCATCTCGGTGAACGGCGCATTGGTGCCGCGGGCCGAGGCGATGGTCTCGGTGTTCGACTCGGGCTTCATCCTGGGCGACGGCGTGTGGGAGGGCCTGCGCGTCGTGGATGGCGGCGTGCCGTTCCTGCGCGAACATGTCGAGCGGCTGTACGAAGGCGCGAAGGCGATCTTCATGGATATCGGCCTCGCGCCGGATGCACTGGCCGAACGGCTGTTCGCCTGCATCGACGCGAACGGGATGCGCGACGGCGTGCATGTCCGGCTGATGGTGACGCGCGGGGTGAAGGCGACGCCGTACCAGGACCCGCGGGTGACGATCTCGCCGCCGACCATCGTCATCATCCCCGAGCACAAGACGCCGGACCCGGCGCATTTCGAGCGCGGGCTGTCGCTGCACACGGTGCATGTGCGGCGCGGGGCGCCGGACGTGCAGGACCAGAAGCTGAACTCGCATTCGAAGCTCAACTGCATCACGGCCTGCATCCAGGCGGCGAATGCGGGTGCGGACGAGGCGCTGATGCTCGATCCGCAGGGCTTCGTCGCGACCTGCAACTCGACGCATTTCTTCCTCGTCCGGCGCGGCGAGGTGTGGACCTCGACGGGGCAGTATTGCATCCCCGGCATCACGCGGGCGGCGATGATCCGCCTCTGCCGCGCGAACGGCATCCCGGTCTTCGAGAAACAGTTCTCGCTCTACGACGTCTACGGCGCGGACGAAGCCTTCGTGACAGGGACCTTTGCGGGGCTGACGCCGGTGCGGATCATCGACGGGCGGCCGGTGCGCCATCCTTTATCGGCGGAGCCGTGGAGCGGGGCAGGGCCGGTGTCGCGGCGCCTGTCGGAGCTCTACAAGGGGCTGGCGGCGCAGGACAGCCGGCGCAGCCTCGCATGACCAATCTCGCCATGTGGTCGGGGCCGCGCAATATCTCGACGGCCATGATGTATGCCTTCGGCAACCGGGCGGACTGCGCCGCGTGGGATGAGCCGTTCTACGCCTTCTCGCTGGTCCATCGCGGCAACGACCATCCGATGCGGGACGCGGTCATCGCGGCCAACGACACCGACTACGGCCGGCTGGTGGCGCGCTGCCTCGCGCCGGCCGAGCGGCCGGTCTTCTACCAGAAGCACATGACCCACCACATGCTGGAGGGCCATGACCGGACGTGGATCAACGCCCTGACCAACGCCTTCCTGATCCGCACGCCGGAGCGGGTGCTCGCCAGCTTCGCGCAGAAATGGTCGGAGGTGTCGCTGCGCGATACCGGCCTCGTCGAGCAGGCGGAGATCTTCGACCAGGTCGCGGACCATCTGGGCACGGCGCCGCCGGTCGTGGACGCGGAGGACGTGCTGGCCGATCCGCCGGATGTCCTGGCGAAGCTGTGCGCGGCCTGCGGCATCGCGTTCGACGCGGCCATGCTGGCGTGGCCGGCCGGGCCGAAGCCGTTCGACGGCGTCTGGGCGCCGCACTGGTACAACGCGGTGTGGGCATCGACCGGCCTCGCGAAGGGTGAGGACAAGGCGGTGGTGCTGCCGGGCGAACTCCAGCGGATCGCCGACCAGGCCCGGCCGCTCTACGAGAAGATGCGCCCCTACCGGATCAGAACAGGGGCCAGTGGCCGACCAGATGGAAGTCGGCAAGGCCCTCCCACACCATCTTGACCGCGACATAGACGATCACGGCGAGGCCGACCCAGGCGATCCAGCGCTGCTTCTCCAGGAGCTTGGCGATCAGCGTCGCGGCGACTGCCATCAGGACGATCGAGACGACGAGGCCGAGGATCAGCACCCACTCATAGCCGTCCGCTGCGCTGGCCACGGCCAGCACATTGTCGAGCGACATCGAGAGGTCGGCGATGACGATCTGGGTCGCGGCCCGCCAGAGCGAATGGACGGCCTGCGGATGCTCCCCGGCGGACGCCTCGGCGAGGCGTTCGAGGCCGTGCGCAGGGCGGCGCAGATCCTGGAAGAAGCGCCAGCACACCCAGACGAGCAGCAGGCCGCCGGCCAGCTTGACGCCGGGGATTTCCAGCAATTGCACCGTCACGACGGCGAAGGCGATCCGCATGACGACCGCGAGGCCGATGCCGATCGCGACGACGCGCATGCGCATGGCGGCCGGTACGCTGGCCGCGGCGAGGCCGACGACGATGGCGTTGTCGCCCGCAAGCACCAGGTCGATGATCAGGACCTGCCAGAGTGCGGCGATTTCGGCGGCCGAGATGTCGAACATGGTCCTTCCGGTTTTTTGGGCGCCAGATTTTGGGGCGCCGGCCGATCCTAAGGGCGCAGGCGTGTCAATGCAGCGGCCAGGGACCGACCCAGCCGAAGTCGGCGCAGCCGTCCCACAGCATCTCGATGGCAACATAGAAGATGACGGCCAGGCCAAGCCAGCCGATCCAGTGATGGCGATCGAGCAGCCGGGCGATGAGATTGGCGGCGACGGCCATGAAGAGCACCGACATCACGAGGCCGGCGATCAGCACCCACTGGTATCCCATCGCCGCGCTGGCGACGGCCAGCACGTTGTCGAGCGACATCGAGAGGTCGGCGACGGCGATCTGGGTGACGGCATGCCACAGGCGGTTGCTGGCCGCCTTTCCGTCAGCGGAATCGGGAAGCGCTTCGCCGGGTTCCTTGGTGCGCAAATCCTGGGCGAAGCGCCAGCAGACCCAGAGCAGGAGCAGGCCGCCGGCCAGCTTCACGCCGGGAATCGCCAGGAGCTGGAGCGTCGCGATGGCGAAGACGATGCGCATCACCACGGCGATGCCGATGCCGTAGAAGATGACCCGGGTGCGCAGTGCCGGCGCGACGCCCGCCGCCGCGAGGCCGACGACGATCGCATTGTCGCCCGAGAGGACGATGTTGACGATCAGGACTTCCCAGAGCGCGGCGATCTCGGCCGGAGATACGTCGAACATGGCGCGGCCGGACCTAGCGGGCGAACCGGGTCAGCGCGCCGGAGGCCCGGCGCTTGAGGTCGCCGTCGACGATGCGGGTATAGGTCAGGCCCATCGCATCGCCCTCCAGGGTCCGGCGATAGGTCTGGAGTTCGGCCTGGCCGTCGGGCAGCAGCGCGAAGCCCGAAACGGTGAGGGTGGCGCCCTCCAGGCGGGCGAACCATTCCACGCCGCCTTCGGCATGCGGCGCGACCCAGCGGCCCGGCTTGTCGCCCGCCGGAAAGGCCAGTTGATTCTCCTGCACGGTCTCTTCGGGGGCCTCGCGATCGCCGCTTTCCCGCCGAATCGTCGACCATTCCAGGCTGAAGCCGCCCTTGCCGTCGGGCGTGACGGTGACCCCGGTTTCGCGCACCGTATTGGGGAAATCGGTTGGGCCGAGGGTTTCTACGGTAACCTTGCCGACCCACTGGCCGGCGAAGGCGTCGATCGACGGGTCATCGGCCGCCGCGGGGCCGGCCCACAGGGCGGCCGCTGCCAGCAAGGCGCCGAAGGATCTCCACCGCATCCGAAACTCCCCGATTGGACGCTTCGGCCCTTACAGGAAAGCGCCTTGCCTGTCGAAGCTTAGGATGGCCGGTTCCCCTACGGGAAGGTGGCCGTGACGGAAGGTGGCCACCCCTACAGATTTCAGTCGAAATCCGATTTGGGCCGATGTATGTGCTCGCGCCGGGGCTATGGGATTTAGGGGTGTTCGCCCGTGTCAGCAGCATCGCACGACGACGTTTCGCGCCGTGACTTTCTTTATGTCTTCTCCGGCGCGGCGGCAGGCGTCGGCGTTGCCGTGACGGCCTGGCCGTTCATCGACCAGATGAACCCCAGCGCCGCGGTTCAGGCGCTTGCGGCCACCGAGGTGGACCTCACGCCGATCCAGGACGGCCAGCAGATCACGGTCATGTGGCAGGGCAAGCCGACCTGGGTGCGCAAGCGCACGCAGGCGGAGATCGACGAGGTCCGCGCCATGCCCGATTCGGAGCTGAAGGATCCGGAGGCCGACCAGGATCGCGTGAAGAAGCCGGAGTGGCTGGTGGTGATCGGCATCTGCACCCATCTCGGCTGCATTCCCAACCGCGACAACTCCAAGCAGCCGGGCGGCTATCTGTGCGCCTGCCACGGCTCGGTCTACGACGCCTCGGGCCGCATCCTGCACGGACCCGCGCCGGCGAATCTGCCGGTGCCGCCGTACCAGTTCGTCTCCGACACGCTCATCCGCATCGGCTAGTTCGAAGGTTCACACATGGCATCCGGTCATTCGAACTACACGCCGTCGAACGGGCTCACCCGCTGGCTCGACGAGCGCCTTCCGATCATCCGCTTCGCGAACGACAACCTGCTGTCGTTCCCGACGCCGAAGAACCTGAACTACTGGTACACGTTCGGCGCGATCCTGTTCTACTGCCTGGTCATCCAGATCGTGACCGGCATCGTGCTGGCGATGCATTTCGTGCCGAACAGCGCGCTGGCGTTCTCGAGCGTCGAGTACATCATGCGCGACGTGAACTACGGCTGGATGCTGCGCTACATGCACATGAACGGCGCGTCGTTCTTCTTCATCGCCGTCTATGTCCACATGTCGCGCGGCCTCTATTACGGCTCCTACAAGGCGCCCCGCGAAATCCTCTGGATCCTCGGCGTCATCATCTACCTGCTGATGATGGCGACCGGCTTCCTCGGCTACACGCTGCCGTGGTCGCAGATGTCGCTGTGGGGCGCCAACGTGATCACCAACCTGCTCGGCGCCGTGCTGGGGCAGGACTTCACGCAGTGGCTGTGGGGCGGCTTCTCGGTCGACAACCCGACGCTCCAGCGCTTCTTCTCGCTGCACTATCTGCTGCCGTTCGTGATCCTCGGCGTCTCGGTGCTTCACGTCTGGGCGCTGCATCACGTGGGCAACAACAACCCGACGGGCATCGACCCGAAGGGGCCGCAGGACACCGTGCCGCTGATGCCCTACTACACGGCGAAGTATTATTTCGTGATCACGCTGTTCACGATCGCCTTCGCCGTGTTCGTCTTCTTCGCGCCGAACCTGCTCGGCCACGCGGACCACTATGTCGAGGGCAATCCGCTGAAGACGCCGACGCATATCGCGCCGGAATGGTTCCTCGGCGCCTTCTACGCGATGCTCAGGGCGATCGATTTCAACCTGATCCTCGATTCGAAGATCCTCGGCGTGCTGGTCATGCTGGGCGCCATCGGCATCCTCTTCATCGTGCCCTGGCTCGATACCTCGAGGGTCCGCTCGGCGAACTACCGCCCGGTCTATTGGTGGTGCTTCTGGATCTTCTGCGCCGACTTCGCGATGCTGTCCTGGGTCGGCCTGCAACCGGCGGGCACCGTGCTGGTCCAGATGGGCGTCGCGGCCGACGGCAGTCCCACGGGACTGAACGTCACGCATCTCGCGCAGATCGGCACGCTCTATTATTTCGCCTTCTTCCTGGTGATCATGCCGCTGCTCGGCCTCTTCGAGACGCCGCGGACCTTGCCGGAGAGCATTGCGCAATCGGTGTTGAAGCGGGGCGGCGCGGGGACGCCGGCGGGCGCGGCGGCTGCGCCCGAGACGCGGATCTGAGGGGCCAAACGAACATGCGCAAGTCCATCATCGCGGCCGCGTTCGCCAGCCTGGCCATATTGCCGGCGGCGGCCAGCGGCGCCGAAGAGCCGCCGCACGTCGACTACAGCTTCGCCGGCGTGTTCGGGACCTTCGATCCCGTTCAGCTCCAGCGCGGCTTCCAGGTCTACAAGGAAGTCTGCGCCGCCTGTCACAGCCTGAAATTCGTGGCGTTCCGCAATCTGGGCGATGCGGGCGGGCCGCATTTCACCGAGGCCGAGGTCAAGGCGCTCGCCGCGGGCTATGACGTCGCGGCGATCGACAACGAGACCGGCGAGGCGACGACCCGCAAGGGGCTGCCCTCCGACCACATTCCGGCGCCGTTCCCGAACGAGATCGCGGCCAAGGCGGCGAATAACGGCTCGGCGCCGCCGGACCTCTCGCTGATGGCCAAGGCGCGCGAGGGCAACGCCTCCTATATTCACGCGATCCTCACCGGCTACGATCATCCGGTGCCGGAGGGCGTGCAGGTTCCGGAGGGCGGCAACTACAATCCGTACTTCCCGGGCGGCGTCATCGCCATGCCGAAGCCGCTGAGCGACGGGCAGGTGGAGTATGCCGACGCCAGCGTGCCGCGCACCGTCGACCAGTATGCCAAGGACGTCTCGGCCTTCCTGATGTGGACGGCGGAACCGAAGATGGAAGTCCGCAAGCGCGTCGGCTTCGGCGCGATCCTGTTTCTCGGCGCCCTGTCGGTGCTGCTGTATCTCTCGTATCGCCGGGTGTGGCGGAACGTCGATCACTGATCGGCGGGTCAAACTCCACGGAGACGGGAACGGCGGGCCGCGGCCCGCCGTTTTTCTTGCTCGAAGGGCCTCGCGTGCTAAAAGCCGCGCGCTCCGGAACATCGCGAAGGGACTAGCGCCATGACTGAGACGGTGCTCGGCATCATCGGCGGCAGCGGCCTCTACCAGATCGACGGGCTGGAGAACCCGACCTGGACCAGGGTCGAGAGCCCCTGGGGCGAACCGTCCGACGACATCCTGTTCGGCACGCTGAACGGCGTTCAGATGCGATTCCTGCCGCGCCACGGCCGCGGCCACATCCAGTCGCCCTCGTCGATCAACTACCGGGCCAATGTCGATGCGATGAAGCGGGCGGGCTGCACCGACCTCATCTCCATCTCGGCCTGCGGCTCGTTCCGGGAGGAGCTGGCGCCCGGCACCTTCGCGGTGGTCGACCAGTTCATCGATCGCACCTTCGCACGCGAGAAATCGTTCTTCGGGCCGGGCTTCGTCGCGCATGTGAGCCTGGCGCACCCGACCTGTCCGAAGCTCGACGCAGCGCTCTACGAGGCCGCGCAGAAGGCCGGCGTGACCGTCGTGAAGGGCGGGACCTATCTCGCGATGGAGGGCCCGCAATTCTCCACGCTCGCCGAATCGCGCCTCTACAAGTCGTGGGGCTGTTCGGTGATCGGCATGACGGCGATGCCCGAAGCCAAGCTCGCGCGCGAGGCGGAGCTGCCCTATGCGCTCGTCGCCATGGTGACCGATTACGACTGCTGGCATCCCGACCACGACCACGTCACGGTCGACCAGGTCGTCAAAATCCTGAACCAGAATGCCGACAACGCGCGTGCACTCGTGAAGCAGGTCGCGCCGCTGCTCGGCCCCAAGCGCACGCCGTCGCCGCTGGGGATCGAGCATGTGCTCGACACCGCCTTCATCACGGCGCCCGAAAAACGCGATCCTGCGCTGTTCGCCAAACTCGACGCGGTCGCCGGCCGCGTGCTGAACGCCTGACCTCGGAGACATCCAGGATGAAGTTCGATCTGCGCGATTCGATCCGGACCATTCCGGACTATCCCAAGCCCGGCATCATGTTCCGCGACGTGACGACGCTGATGGGCGACGCACGAGCGTTCCGGACGACGATCGACCTGATGGTGCAGCCCTTCGCCGGCGTGCGCATCGACAAGGTGGCGGGCATCGAGGCGCGCGGCTTCATCATCGGCGGGGCAATCGCGCACCAGCTCTCGATCGGTTTCATCCCGATCCGCAAGAAGGGCAAGCTGCCCTTCAAGACGCTGCAACAATCCTATGATCTGGAATACGGCCAGGACATCGTCGAGATCCACGTCGACGCGGTGAAGCCGGGCGAGAATGTGCTGATCGTCGACGACCTGATCGCGACGGGCGGCACCTGCGAGGCGGGCATCAAGCTGATCGAAAGCGCGGGCGCCAAGGTGGTGGGCACGAGCTTCATCGTCGACCTGCCCGAGCTCGGCGGCCGCAAGCGGATCGAAGCGATGGGCAAGCCCGTTCTGACGCTGGTGGATTTCGAAGGGCACTAGGCGATGCGGTCGCATGCCGGATCATTTCGCGCGCTGACATGCCCCCCTCTGGCGCTGCGCGCCTGTCTCCCCCCGCAAGCGGGGGGAGCAAGAGGCGGAGCGGGAAGCCACCCATGAAGATCAACGGCAAAGCCTATCGCACCATCTGGCTGCGCGAGGACGGGTGGTCGATCGAGGTGATCGACCAGTTGAAGCTGCCGCATCGCTTCGAGACCAAGGCGCTGACCTCGGCCGAGGCGTGTGCGGCGGCGATCAAGACCATGATGGTGCGCGGCGCGCCGCTGATCGGTGCCACCGCCGCCTACGGCCTCTGCATGGCGCTGCGCGAGGACGCGTCCGATGAGAATCTGGAGCGCGCCTGCAAGATGCTGGCGGAGACGCGGCCGACGGCGATCAATCTGCGCTGGGCGCTGAACGAGGTCGCCTCGGCGGTGCGCAACCGGCCGCGCACCGAGCGCGTCGCGGCGGCCTATGCGCGGGCGGCGGAGCTAATCGAGGACGACGTCGAGACCTGCCGCCGCATCGGCGAGAATGGCCTCAAGCTGATCGAGGAGATCGCGGCGCGGAAGCCGGGCGCGACGGTGAACGTGCTCACCCATTGCAACGCCGGCTGGCTCGCCTGCGTCGACTGGGGCACAGCGACGGCGCCGATCTACATGGCGCATGACCTGGGGCTCACAGTCCATGTCTGGGTCGACGAGACGCGGCCGCGCAACCAGGGCGCCTCGCTGACGGCCTTCGAGCTCGGCTCGCACGGCGTGCCGCACACGATCATCGCGGACAATGCCGGCGGGCACCTGATGCAGGCGGGCGCGGTCGACATGTGCATCGTCGGCACCGACCGCGTGACGGCGAATGGCGACGTGGCGAACAAGATCGGGACGTATCTGAAGGCGCTGGCGGCGAAGGACAACGACGTGCCGTTCCACGTCGCGCTGCCCCACTCGACGATCGACTGGACGATGCCGAAGGGCGTGAACGCGATCCCGATCGAGGAACGCTCGGCGGACGAATTGTTGAGGATGACCGGGCGCCTGCCGGACGGTTCGCTGGCGACGGTGGAAATCGCGGCGCCGGGTTCGCCCGCCGCCAATCCGGGCTTCGACGTTACGCCGGCGCGTCTGGTGACGGGGTTCGTGACGGAGCGCGGGCGGTGTGCCGCGACGGAGGAGGGGCTGTTGAGCTTGTATCCGGAGCGGCGAAAGGCGTAGGCGCGGGGCAATTGGGGGCAAGCGCTCGTCGTCTCTAGAGACTCAACGACACGCGATACGGAACAGCTCCAGCGTCCGCTCGCGCGCCAGCTTCGCGTCGGCGGCGCTGTAGTCGGTGCGGCGGTCGGAGTTGAAGCCGTGGCCGGCTTCGTAGACGTAGACCGGCACGCCGGGATGGCGGGCGGCGATCGTGTCGACCCATTCCATGGGGATGGACTTATCCGCGCGGCCGAAATGCAGGATGGTGGGGCAGCGCGGTATTTCCGCGACATAGTCGATGATCGCGCGGCCGTAATAGCCGCTCGATGCGGCGAGGCCGGTGCAGCGGCAGGCGGCGACCCAGGCGACGCTGCCGCCATAGCAATAGCCGGTGATGCAGACGGCGGCGTTGCCGCGCACGGCGAGCCAGTCGATGCAGGTCTGCACGTCGGAGACCGACAACGCCATGTCGTGGCCGTCGCGCAGCTTCATCGCCCTGGCGATGCCGCCCTGGGAATAGTCGGTCTCGAAGCCCGGCTGCTGGCGGTCATAGAGCGACGGCGCGAGGACCTCGAAACCGTCGGCGGCGTAGCCGTCGCAGAGTTCGCGGATGTGATCGGTGACGCCGAAGATCTCCTGCACCAGCACGAGGCCGCCGCGCGGCTTGCCCTCCGGCGTGGCGTGATAGGCGCTGAAGGCGAAGCCGTCGTGCAGCGACTTCAGTGTGATCGTTTCACCGGGCATCGCGTTCGTCTCCAGGCTGGGGCTATTTCGGCCGGCGCTGGACGAAGCCCTGGCCGATGAAACTCATCACCGGCTTGCCGGCGTCGTCCAGTCCGCGGTTGAACGAGCGGATGAGGCCCATCTCGGGGCGCGACTTCAGCTCCACTTTCTCGTGTGTCGTCGAATCGTAGTGGAGCGTCATGCCGGGGCGTGTCGGCTGATGCCAGCGCATCTCGCGGAAACCGGGCGAGACACCGCCGCGCGAGACGATGCCTTCGGCGGCGCGCTTCCGGCCGTGCGCGATCATCAGCTTCATCCACACCGCCGCGACGTGCCAGCCGCTGGCGATGATGCCGCCGTAGAAGGACGACTTCGCCGCCTCGGGATCGATGTGGAACGGCTGCGGGTCCCACATCCGCGAGAAGCGGATCATCTCGTCCTCCGTGAAGGTGTAGCTGCCGAGGTCGCTGCGCAGGCCGAGCTCGATATCCTCCCAATACATCAGCGCGTCTTCCCCGGATGCCGCACACCGTAAAGGCCGATGGCGCGCATCGACGCCACCTGCTCGCGTTCGCTGGAGATGTTCCAGTCGATCTCGACCAGCCCCATCTCGGGCCGCGATTTCGAGACGCGCGCCGACAGCACGGTGCCCTTCAGGCTGATCGTGTCGCCGGGACGCACCGGCCTCATCCAGCGCATCTCCTCGATGCCGGGCGAACCCATGGAGGCGGACTTCACCGCAAGATTCTCCGCCATCAGCTTCATCATGATGGCGCAGGTGTGCCAGCCGCTCGCCGAGAGCCCCTTCAGCATCGAGGCATTGGCGGCCGCGTCGTCGAGATGATGCGGCTGCGGGTCGAACTCTTCGGCGAACGCGATGATCTCCTCGCGCGACACATGGCGCGCGCCGCAGTCGATCACCGTGCCGACGGGCAGGTCTTCGTAATGGATCAGATCACTCATGCTGCCTCAGGATGGCAACCTCTTGGGATGGGAAAATTCCTGCCATGGTGAGGAGCCGGCCGACGGCCGGGCCTCGAACCGCGCAATGCCTATCGCCTCACGCATTTGCCTCGAAGAGGTCGAGCGTGCGCTTCAGGGACGCCTTCATGGCCGCCTCGTCATAGGCCATGCCGCCTTTGGTGAAGAAGCCGTGGCCGGCGTCGTAGAGATAGACCGGCACCTTGGGCTGTTCGGCCTTGAAGCGCTCGACATTCTCCATGGGAATGAAGGGGTCGGTCGCGCCGAAATGGGCGATGACGGCGCATTTCGGCTGCTGATGCGCGAGGTTCGGCAGCAGCGAGCCGTAATAGCAGGAGGCGGCGTTGACGCCCTCGACCTGGGTCGCGGCGATCCACGAGGCCGAGCCGCCATAGCAGAAGCCGGTGACGTAGACCGGGCCCTTCGGCTTCAGAAAGTTCACGCAGGCCTGGAGGTCCTTCACCGGGTTTTCCAGGCCGTTCGCCTGGGCGACCGGCATCGCCTCGGCCAGGGCCTCCTGGCTGTGGCTGTCGATCTTCAGGCCCGGCTTCACGCGGTCATACATCGAGGGCGCCAGCACCTCGTAGCCGAGCGCCGCGAAATCCTCCGACGTGCGGCGGATGTCGTCGTTCACGCCGAAGATCTCCTGCACGACGATGAGGCCGCCCTTGCGCGTGCCCTTGGCCGGCACGTGATAGGCGCCGAAGGTGAAACCGTCGGAGGCGGTGAGCTTGATCATCTCGGACATGGGCGTTCCCGTCATTTGGGGTCGAAAAGCGGGCGCACCCTATGGGGTTTGGATATGATTGGGGAGGGCTGACTTTGCCTGACGCGCCGGGCAAGCTGCCTTAAAGGAGACCGCCGATGGCCCAGCCCTTCGATACCCCGATCACGGAAGCCGGCGGCCGGCTTACCGGTCCGTGGCGCGGGCCGCGGCAGATGCTCGCCAGCCAGGAATATGGTGGGCATGCCTCGATCCACGACGATGCGACGGCGCAGAAGCTGGGCTTCAAGGGCGGCACGATCGAGGGGCCGACGCATTTCAGCCAGGTCGTCCCGCTGGGCGTTAGGCTGTGGGGCGAGCGCTTCCTCAGCGAAGGCAATATCAGCGCGCATTACCGGAACGCCTGTTTCGAGGGCGACAAGGCGCGCGCAGCCGTGACCGTGCCGGCCGACGGCGAAAGCCAGGCCGAACTGCGCATGGAGCGCGACGACGGGACCGAGGTGCTGAAGGGCACGATCGGTATCGGCGATGCGGCCACCACGGCGCTGACGGCACGGCTTGCGGGGCTGCCGGCGCCGCATCTGCTGGTCATCCTGCGCGACGTCGCGGTCGGCATGAAGACGCCGCGCCAGACCGTGCGGATGGATGCCGACCAGAACATGGGCGCGCTCTATCCGTTCTCGCTGAACGACAAGCTCAAGCGCATCACGGAGAATTCGCCGTGGTATGCGGGCGGCGACAACCCGTTCGGGCGGGCGATCATTCCGTTCGAGATGGTCAGCGTGCTGCTGAACCATGTCGGCAGCGATTTCCCGGCGAAGGGGCCGGCGGTCGGCCTCTTCGCGGACCAGGAAATCCGCATGGTGAAGGGGCCGCTCTTCGTGGGCGAGACCTATGAGTTCGAGCGCGAGATCGTGGGCCTCTCCGAAAGCAAGCGCACCGAGAGCATGTGGGTGCGCACCCATGTCTACGCGCCCGGCGGCCACGACGTGCTGGCGACGATGCTGCTGAACAGCGCCATCATGAAGGAAAGCTACGCGCCCTACGCGGCCGAGCACGCCGAACTGAAGCGGCGGCACACGCTGTAGCGCGCCGCCGGCCTGTCCCGCGCTACGCCGCCTGCTTCGCTTCCTTCGCGAGCGAGGCCATGTCGATGACGAAGCGGTATTTGACGTCCGCCTTCAGCAGCCGCTCATAGGCGCGGTTGATGTCCTGGATGTCGATCATCTCGCAATCCGGCAGGATGTTCTTCTCGGCGCAGAAATCGAGCATCTCCTGCGTCTCGCGGATGCCACCGATGGGCGAGCCGGTGATCGAGCGGCGCTGGCCCAGCAGCAGGCCGGAGTGGAAGGGCGGCAACTGGTCGATCGCCCCGACGATGCAGAGCGTGCCGTCGACGTCGAGCAGGTGAAGATAGGGCATCACCGGATGCGGCACCGGGATGGTGTCGATGATGAGATCGAAGCTCGAGGTCGCGGCGCGCATCGCCGCCTTGTCGGTGGCGATCAGCACCTTGTGCGCGCCGAGCGCCCGCGCGTCCGCCTCCTTCGACGGCGAGGTGGTGATGACCGTGACGTCGGCCTCCATGCCGACGGCCAGTTTCACCGCCATGTGGCCGAGCCCGCCGAGGCCCGCCACGCCGACGCGGCTGCCCTTGCCGATCTTCGCCTTCCTCAGCGGCGACCAGGTCGTGATGCCGGCGCAGAGCAGCGGTGCGGCGCGCTTCATATCCAGCCTGTCCGGCACCTTCAGTACGAAATGATCGCGCACCACGATATGGTCGGTGTAGCCGCCATAGGTGACCTCGCCGGTGATGCGGTCCTTGCCGTTATAGGTGCCGGTCGAGCGATTGCGGCAGAGCTGCTCCTCGCCCTTCAGGCACTGGTCGCATGCCATGCAGCTATCGACGAGGCAGCCGACCGCGACGCGATCCCCTGCCTTCACTTTGCTCACCTGAGTCCCGACCGCCGTCACCTTCCCGACGATCTCGTGGCCCGGGCAGCAGGGATAGATCGTGCCTTTCCAGTCGTCCCGCGTCTGATGCAGATCGCTGTGACAGACCCCGCAATAGAGGATCGAGATGCGCACATCATTGGGCCGCATCTCGCGCCGCTGGAAGTGGAACGGGGCGAGCGGCGAGGTCGCCGACTGGGCGGCGTAACCGATGGCATCGGGCATGGGCGATTCCGGAGTTCTGGGATGTCGGTGCGCCGAACTATACGCCGGTACGTGCACGGCAGCAGTCCAAAACTCTTGCCATGGTGAGGTGCGAGGCTCGATCGCTTCGCGATTCGAGCGCCTCACCATGGCAGGGAGGGGAATTGGCGTTACGTATTGAACCGGAACAGCATGACGTCGCCGTCTTTGACGACGTAGTCCTTGCCTTCCAGACGCATCTTGCCGGCTTCCTTCGCGGCGGCTTCGCTGCCGGCGGCGACATAGTCGTCATAGGCGATCGTCTCGGCGCGGATGAAGCCTTTTTCGAAATCGGTGTGGATCACGCCGGCGGCCTTCGGCGCCCTGGTGCCCTTCACGATGGTCCAGGCGCGCGTCTCCTTGGGGCCGCAGGTGAAATAGGTGATGAGCCCCAGCAGGTGGTAGCCGGCGCGAATCATGCGATCGAGGCCGGCTTCGGGAAGGCCGATGGCGTCCAGGTAGTCCGCGCGCTCCTCGATGGGCAGGATGGCGATCTCGCTCTCGATCTTGGCGGAGAAGATCACGGACTCGGCGCCTTCCGCCTTGGCCTTCTCCAGTACGCGGGCCGAATGCGCATTGCCGCGCGCCGCGTCGCTCTCGTCGACATTGCAGACATAGAGCACGGGCTTGGAGGTGATGAGGCCGAGCTGGGCGTATGGCCCCGCCTCCTCCGGCGTCAGGTCGGCCTGGCGCGCGGGCCTGCCCTCGCGCAGCAGCACCAGCGCCTTGTTCATCAGGGCGGCGAGCGCAATCGATTCCTTGTCGCCGGTCTTCGCCTTCTTCTCGAGCGGCACGATGCGCTTTTCGAGGCTGTCGAGGTCGGCGAGCATCAGCTCGGTCTCGACCGTGTCGGCGTCGGCGATCGGATCGACCTTGCCTTCGACATGCGTCACGTCGCCGTCCTCGAAACAGCGCAGGACATGGACGATCGCATCGACTTCGCGGATGTTGCCGAGGAACTGGTTGCCGAGGCCTTCGCCCTTCGAGGCGCCGCGCACGAGGCCGGCGATGTCGACGAAATTGATCCGTGTCGGGACGATATTCGCCGACCGGGCGGATTTCGCCAGCGTCTCGAGGCGCGGATCGGGCACCGCGACCTCGCCGACATTCGGTTCGATCGTGCAGAACGGATAATTCGCCGCCTGCGCCGCAGCGGTCTGCGTCAGCGCATTGAACAGCGTCGACTTGCCGACATTCGGCAGCCCGACAATGCCGCACTTGAAACCCATCTAGCTCTCCTTGGGCTGCGCGGCCGGAGCCTTCGCATCCTTCTTCGCCGGTTTTTCTTCCGGTTCGCCGCGGAGGACCGCGACCTTGTTCATAAAGCGGACGTCGTCGTTCATCGCGAGGAAGGGCGCGGCGTCGGCGATGGCGTCGAGCAAAGGCTCGAGCCATTGCTGGTCGTCCTTCGAGAAATTGCCGAGCACATGGCCGGTCACCCGGGCGCGGTCGCCGGGATGGGCGATGCCGATGCGGATGCGGCGGAAGTCGGGCCCCAGATGTGCGGCGATCGAGCGGATGCCATTGTGCCCGGCCGCGCCGCCGCCCGTCTTGGCGCGGATCTTCCCGGCGGCGAGGTCGAGCTCGTCATAGAGCACGGCGATGTCGCGCGGCTCGATCTTGTAGAAATGCGCGGCCGCCTGAACCGCCTCGCCCGAGAGGTTCATGTAGGTCTGCGGCTTCAGCGCCAGGACCTTCTTCGGTCCCTCGGGCGTGCGCAGGACGCCGTCGCAGACGTCGGCCTTGAACTGCTTCTTCCAGGGCGAAAAGCCGTGGCGCGCGGCGATCGCGTCCACGGCCATGAAGCCGACATTGTGGCGGTGCCCGGCATAGTCGCGGCCGGGATTGCCGAGACCGACGAGCAGCAACATGACGCTGTCCCAGCGAGGCGGAGGCCTCGCGACTTACTTCTTCTTGGCGGGCGCGGCGGCGGCGGGCGCGGCCTTGGCGCCCGCGGCGGGGGCCTTCGCGCCGGCGGCCGGAGCCTTCGCACCGGCGGCGGGCGCCGCAGCGGCGCCCTCGGCGCCTTCGCCTTCGGCGGGGCCTTCGTCGGTCATCACGGCCGGCGGCGAGATGGTGGCGACGGTGAAATCACGGCCCTGGATGGCCGGGTTGACGCCTTCCGGCAGCTTGAAGGCCGAGATGTGCAGCGAATCGGTCATGCCGAGGCCGGTCAGGTCGCCGATGATCTCGGAGGGGATATTGTCGACCGGGCAGGTCAGCTCGACCTCGTGGCGGACGATGTTCAGGACGCCGCCGCGCTTCAGGCCCGGCGAGGCTTCATGGTTGACGAAGGTGACGGGGATGAAGAGCGAGACCTTGGAGCCGGTCTCCAGGCGGAAGAGGTCGAAATGGACCGGGCGGTCGGTGACCGGATCGAACTGGACGGCGCGGGGAACGACGCGGGTCTTGGCGCCCGAAAGCTCGACTTCGAAGAGCGAGGAGGTAAAGCGGCCGCCGGTCATGGCCTTTTCGAGCTCGCGCGTCTCGATGGCGATCGAGGCCGGCTTGTCCTTGCCGCCGTAGACGACGCCCGGGATCAGGCCCTGGCGGCGGGTGGCGCGGGCGCCGCCCGTACCGGTGCGCTCGCGCGACTGGATCTTGAGGGAACGTACTTGGGCCATCGAACCAAATCCTTCTCGCGCGGACGGGGCCTCGTGTCCGGCCGGTGCCGGAGCGGGCGCGGGTCTGCGCTACTCAATTGAATGCCGGACCGGCGAAGCTGCTCCGCCGGAAAGGGCGGCTCTTTACAGGAGAGGCGGGGGCGAGGCAACCCGGCGGCGGGGCCGAAATCCGCTTGCGGCAGCAGATTTTGACCCTGCCCAGCGCGCCCATCGCCGGAGACGGCGAATCGTTCCCGGCTACCCTATCCCGCCGGGCCCAGGCGGCCGGGAGCGGGCTAAATTTCCGCTACGGCAATCCGCTTCGCGGCGGCGCTTCCCGGTTCAGTCGAAGAGGCTGGAGACCGATTCCTCGTTGGTGATGCGGCGCATCGCCTCGCCGAGCAGGCCGGCGATGTCGATGATGCGGATCTGCTTGCAGGCCTTCACATCCGGCGTCGGCTCGATCGAATTGGTTACGACGAGGCTCTGGAGCATCGACTTCGAGACGCGTTCGACCGCGCCGCCCGAGAGCACCGCGTGGGTCGCGTAGGCGAAGACGCGCGTCGCGCCCTTGCTCATCAGCGCCTCGGCGGCGTTGCACAGCGTGCCGGCCGAATCGACGATGTCGTCGACCAGGATGCAGGTGCGGCCCTGCACGTCGCCGATCACGTTCATCACCTCCGATTCGCCGGCCCGCTCGCGGCGCTTGTCGATGATGGCGAGGTCGGCGTTCAGCCGCTTGGCGAGGGCGCGGGTGCGCAGCACGCCGCCGACGTCGGGCGACACCATGATGAGATTCTCGGTGCCGATGCGCGCTTCGATGTCGCGGTCGAAGACGGGTGCGGCGAAGAGATTGTCGGTGGGGATGTCGAAGAAGCCCTGGATCTGGCCGGCGTGCAGGTCGACGGTCAGCACGCGGTTGGCGCCGGCCTCGGTGATGAGGTTCGCGACGAGCTTGGCCGAAATGGGCGTGCGCGGGCCGGCTTTGCGGTCCTGCCGGGCATAGCCGAAATAGGGGATCACGGCGGTGATGCGCCGGGCCGAGGCGCGCCGCAGCGCGTCCATGACGATCAGCAGCTCCATCACGTTGTCGTTCGCTGGGAACGACGTCGACTGCATGACGAAGACATCCTCGCCGCGGACGTTTTCTAGGATTTCGACGAAGACCTCGTGGTCGGCGAAGCGGCGGACATTCGCCCGGACCAACTGGATGCCCAGATTCTTGGCGATGCCTTCAGCCAAGGGGCGGTTGGAGTTGCCCGAAATGAGCTTCATGCCCCTCACGCCGCTGGCCATGGGTGCTCCACCGAAAAAGATTGCAATGCTGTGACGCGCGGGGTTCTAGCCGCCAAGCGGCGCGATGGGAAGCGCGACCGTTGCGTCAGCTTTTCGGCTTGTTGAAGTCGGTGGCGATGATCTGGGCGACCGAGCCGGCGGCGGCCCGCCCGGCCATGGTGGCGATCTCGGGCCAGGTCTTCTGGACCGCGTCGGTGGGGAGCGCGTTGGCCTGGTCGGCCTTGCCGAGGTCGCGCCCGTCCGGCGCCAGGACGCGCCAGACGAGGGCGATCGACGTGGTTCCGTTGCCGCCGTCGGCAAGGGTGATCGCCCCGCTAACCACATAGGCGCCTTCGGCCGGACCTTCGGCCATGCGAGCGCCCATCTCGGCGAGCTTGTCGTGCACGGCGCGTTTCAGCGGCTCGGTGACGGCGGCGGATGGCCCGGTCACCTCGCGCACGAAGATCAGCGGGGCGTTCTCGGGCGTCGGCGTCGGGGGCAGGTCGCCGAGCCGGCCAATGGCCTGGGCGAGCTGGCGGGCGGCATCGGCGGCGAGCGAGGCCGGGTCGCCGGTCGCGCTGAAGGTCGCGAGGGTGCGGCTGCCGTCGAACAGGGTGAAGGCGACGCTGCTGCCGTGCGCCGTGCCGGCGAGGGTGAGCGCCTGGAAGGTCATGGCGGTGGAGGAGGCCATGACGTCGAAGGCCTCCGCCTCCTTGGAGATGGCGGCGCGGAGGGCCGCGTCGGCCTTCTCGTCCAGATTGGCGATCGGGCCGATATAGATCGGGCGCTCGCCGAGCACGCCGGCGACGAGGCGCTGGTCGCCGGTGCCGCGGAAGGGCTGCGGCGTGCCGAACGGATCGGGGATACCGGTCGCCTCTTCCAGCCCGCCGCAGGCGGCGAGGCACAGCGCCAGGAGAAGGGCGAACCAGGCCTTCATGGGGTGAGGACGATGGCGGAGAGGTTGCGGCCATAGTCGCTCTCGCCGCGATGCGTGGTGCGACGATAGCTGAAGAAGCGCGAGTCGGAATAGGTGCAGATCTCGCAATCCTCGATGCCGGCGATGCCGGTCTTTTCGAGGCGGCGGGTGAGGTAGCCGGGCAGGTCGAAGTGAAACTTGCCGGCGGCGCGGCCCGGCCGGAACCACTCGGCGTTGCCGGGCGCGTCCGCGACGAAGCGGTCGCGGAACTCGGCACCGACCTCGTAGCAGATCTGGCGGATGGTCGGGCCGATCGCGGCGATGATGCGCTGCCTGGAGGCGCCGAGCGCTTCCATGGCGGCGACCGTGGCGTCGGCGACGCCGGCGAGGGCGC
Source organism: Alphaproteobacteria bacterium (assembly GCA_020852655.1). Lineage (GTDB taxonomy): Bacteria > Pseudomonadota > Alphaproteobacteria > Micropepsales > Micropepsaceae > JADZAI01. Next base: position 24,620 of record JADZAI010000108.1, on the reverse strand, counting down.
CTTTCCAGCCGGCGTGGCAGGCGCCGATGATGCCGGCCTCGCCGTCGGCGAAGAGGATCGGCGTGCAGTCGGCGGCAAGGACGCCAAGGGCGAAGCCCTTCGTCCGCGTGACCATGCCGTCGGCCTTCGGTCCGTCGCCCGGCGCCCAGGGCTCGGTGACGGTGACGACGTCCGGCGAGTGGACCTGGTAGAGCGTGACGAGATTGTCGCCGGCGACGCCGAGGCGCTCGGCGGCGCGGCGGCGGTTTTCGAGGACGGCGGCGCGGTCGTCGTTGGAGCCGAGGCCGCAGTTGAGGCCCTCGTAGAGGCCCTGCGAGACGCCGCCGGTGCGCGCGAAGAAGCCATGCGCAACGCCGCGCGCCGCCCGCATGCCGTCCAACTGAAAGCCGGTCACCCCCATCATGAGCCGAATCCTGCGGGAACGGGGCCGCCCGGTCCAGTGAGCGCCATCGCCTTGAACAAGCTTCCCATCTGGTCCGGTCCGGTCAACCGCGCGACGGCCGCGGCCAGCACCTCCGCCTGATCGGGACGGGCGCGGCCCAGCGTTGCCGCCCGCGCTTCGATGCCGAGTGCCGTCAAGAACGTCCCTTGCGTCACCGGACCATAGGCGGCGACACCGGCGGCTGCCGCCAGGGCCTCGAAGTCGACATGGGCCGTCAGGTCGGCCTCGCCGATGGCGTCGAGCGGGTCGGTGAAGGCATGACGCCGGACGGCCTGGAGCGTGTCGCCCGGCGCGCTGCGGGCGTGGCCGTAGTCGATGACGAGCGCGAGGCCGCCGGTGGCAGCGAGCCGGGCGCCGATCGCGGCGGCGATGGCGGCCGTGGGTTCGTTCAGCTCCCAGAGCGTGTCGGCCTGGGGTGCGGAAAGGGGGCGCGGCGGTGCGGACGGCTGTAAGGTGAAGGCAAAGCCTTCGTCCGACAGTGCGACATAACGTTCGCGCCAGCGTCCCTCTGCGCCGACGAACTGGCGGATGGGCAGGGCGTCGAAGAACTCATTCGCCACCAGATAGAGCGGCGCGTCGCCGCCGATGCCGGCGAAGCTGTCACGCCAGGCGATGTCATGCGCCTTCAGCGTTTCCGCCTGCCGCGCGCGCAGCGCCGGGCTGGTTTCGACCAGGGTCACGCGGGCGGCCCGCGCGAAGGCCGGGCGGATGCGGGCGGCGCGCAGGATGTCGGCCATCAGCGTGCCGCGCCCGGGGCCGAGCTCGACGAGGTCGATCCGCCCGGGGACGCCGCTGCGCTCCCAATGGTCGACGAGGCAGAGGCCGATCATCTCGCCGAAGAGCTGGCTGATCTCCGGCGCGGTGGTGAAGTCGCCGGAAGCGCCGAGCGGATCGCGCGTCGCATAGTAGTGCGCGTTGGCGAGGCCCATGAAGCGGTCGAGCCGCATCGGCCCGTCGTGCCGGATGAGCGCGGCCAGATGCGCGGCGAGATCGCTCAAGCGGGCGCGGGCCGGTGCCGCCACGCCCACCACGCGAAGAAGGCCGCGCCGGCGAACATCGCCGCACTCAGCGCCTGTCCCATCGAGACCGTGCCGTCGCCGATCAACTGGTCGCTCTCGCGGTAGATTTCGCCGACGATGCGGAAGAGGCCGTAGAAGAACAGGAAGGCCGAGATGATCGCGCCGGGCCGGTCGAAGGCGCGGAAGCGCGTCGCGAGGAGGCGGAGGATCAGGAACAGCACGACGCCTTCCAGCAGCGCTTCGTAAAGCTGGCTCGGGTGCCGGGGCTCAGGGCCTGCGTGGGGAAAGACCATGGCCCACGGCACGTCCGCCGGCTTGCCCCATAGCTCACCGTTCACGAAATTCGCGATGCGGCCGAAGAAGAGGCCGATGGGCACGACGCTGGCGACGAGATCGCCGACGCGCACCATGTCGAGGCGCGCGAGGATCGAGAACATCACGATCGCCACGATCACGCCGATCAGGCCGCCGTGGAACGACATGCCGCCTTCCCAGATGCGGATCCAGTTCGCCGGATTGCCGTAGATTTCCGGCTGGTAGACCATGCCGTAGAACAGGATGTAGCCGATCCGTCCGCCGAGGATGATGCCGAGCGTGACCCAGACGATGAAGTCGTCGATCTGCCGGTCGGTCATGGGCGGCCGGCCGCCCCAGCGCGTCCATAGCGTCCGGCTGCGCGACAGGCGGACGGCATACCACCAGCCGAGCAGGATACCGGCGATATAGGCGATCGCGTACCAGCGGATGGCGAATGGACCAAGCCCGAAGACCTCGGGGATCTCGAAGATCACCGGGTCGATCTGCGGGTAGGTCAGCAACAGAGCCGGCAGGATTTGCATGACGCGCGTGTCGCCCCGAACTGGTGTGGCGGGTGTGTTGCCGCTTCACGCCCAAGTCAAGCGAGGCTTTGTTGAACCTGCCCGCCGCGGCGCGGTATAAGACGCGCATGCAAACATCGAACCGGCTGTTCGACGAACTCGCCAAGATGGCGACCAATGCCGCCGGGGCCGCCCGCGGCCTTCAGCAGGAGGTCGAAGCGCTGATGCGCGGCCAGGCGGAACGCCTGCTGAGCCAGATGGACCTCGTCAACCGCGACGCCTTCGAAGCGGTGAAGGCGATGGCGACCAAGGCACGCGAGGAGAACGAGGCGCTGAGCGCGCGCGTGGCGGCGCTGGAGGCCGAAATCGCCGCGCTGAAGGCGAAGTAGGTTTATCCACGATTCGTTGTACGCGCTTGTATGCGAATCGTTGACAGGCCCAAGGGCTAGGGTCTGGTTAACGTCATGTGCCGACTCATGACCCATAGGCGCCCATGACAGCGACGCTGGCTGCTTTCGAGTCGGTGCACGACAATCCGATCGACGCGATCGAGGAACTGGCGAACGGCAATGAGTGGCCGTTCGAGCGGTCCGGCGAGAGCGAGATCAATATCTGCGTCGCGGGATCGTGGTGCGATTACACGCTGTCGATCACGATGTGCGACAGCTCCATCCTGCATCTCACCGCGGCGTTCGACTTCCGGGCGCCGAAGCCCCGCCGTGTCGAACTCTGCGTCCTTCTGGCGCTGGTGAACGAACGCCTGGCGCTGGGGCATTTCCAGCTCGGCTCGGCGGACGGTTCCATCCACTATCGCCAGAGCACGCCGCTGGGCAGCGCCACGCGGCTCGGCTCGGACCAGTGCGGATCAATGCTGAATGCCGCCCTGACGGCGTGCGAGCGCTTCTACCCGGCGTTCCAGTTCGTGCTGTGGGGCGGCAAGACGGCGGAAGAGGCGGTCGAGGCGGCCATTCTCGACTGCCACGGCGAGGCGTGAGCTCGATCCTCCTCATCGGCGCCGGCCGGATGGGCGCGGCGCTCGCGCGGGGCTGGATTGCGCAGGGTCGCGGCCCTGAGATCACCGTCTTGGAGCCCTCGGTCGATGCCGGCTTCGCCAAGGCCTTGAAGAAGGCAGGCGGCCGGCTCAATCCGAAGGCCGCGCTCATCGGCGCGCCGAAGGCGGTCGTGCTGGCGGTGAAGCCGCAGGTGCTGGAGAGCGTGGCGCGGGAAGCCGTGCGGTTTGCCGGCGCCAAGCCGGTGTTCATCTCGATCGCCGCCGGCATCGCGCTCAGGAAGCTCGGGACATGGCTGGGCGACCGGGCGGCCGTCGTGCGGGCCATGCCGAACCTGCCGGCGGCGCTCGGCGCGGGCGCGACGGTCGCGGCCGCGAATGACCGCGTCACGGCGGCGCAGAGAAAGCTCGCCGGCGCGTTGCTGTCGGCGGCGGGGGCGCTCGAATGGCTCACCGACGAATCGCCGATCGACGCGGTGACGGCGGTGTCGGGGTCGGGCCCGGCCTATGTTTTCCTGCTGGTCGAGACGCTGGCGGCGGCAGGCATCGCGGCGGGGCTGAAGCCCGATCTCGCGATGCGTCTGGCGCGGCTGACGATCGCGGGATCGGGCGCGCTGATGCAGTCCTGGCCGGATCGCGACGCGGCGACGATGCGGCGTGACGTCACCAGCCCCGGCGGTACGACCGAGGCGGCGCTGAAGGTGCTGATGGCGCCCGGCGGGCTTGCGCCGCTGATGGCCAAGGCGGTGAAGGCCGCCACGAAGCGCGCCAAGGAATTGGGCGCCTGACACGGCGATCTGCGCTACAAGGCGCGGCATGGCACGCAAACGTTCCGGCAAATCCCATTCTTCCGATCCGCGCGGCGCGCTCCTCGCCGCGGCGCTGGCGGCAGCCGAGGACGGGCGCTGGCAGGCGGTGACGCTGCGCACGCTGAGCGAGGCGGCCGGGGTGCCGTTCGGGCAGGCCTATGCGCTGTTCCAGTCGCCCGGGGATGTCGCCGCCGCCGTGCTGAACGATGCCGTCATCGCGTCGATGGCCGAAGCGCTGCCGGATGCATCGCTGTCGCCGAAGGACCGGATCTTCGATGCCGCCATGAATGTGTTCGACCATCTCAAGGATCGTCGCAGTGGGCTCGGCGGATTGCTGGCGGCCTATCGCTGGCGGCCTGTCGCCGGCGCCGCCTTCTGGCGCAGCCTCGGCCGCTTCGCGCGCGTCTCGTTGGAGCGGGCGGGAGTCGGCGCGGACGGCGCTGCCGGTGCGGCGCGGATCGCTGCGCTGACCCGGACGCTGGCGCTGGTGCTCGCGGTGTTTGCGGAGGACGACGACGGCCTGTCGCGGACGATGGCGGCGCTCGACACGCGGCTGCACGAGGCGGAGCGCTGGGCCAAGCGGCTCGGCTGGGGCAGGGCGTCCGAAGCGGCCTGATCAGGCCGGGATCGACACCACGGCGCGCAGGCCGCCGAGCGGGCTGTCGTCCAGCGTGACGTCGCCGCCGTGACCGCGGGCGATGTCGAGCGCGATCGCGAGGCCGAGACCCACCCCGCCGCGCGTGAGGTTGCGGCCGTCGTCGAGCCGGCGGAACGGCTTGAAGGCCTCGAGCCGCCGGTCGAGCGGAATGCCGGGGCCATCGTCGTCGACGACGATTTCGATCTCGTCCTCGAGCCGCGCCACGCCGAGCGCCACGCGCGTCCCGTATTTCGCTGCGTTGTCGACGAGGTTGGTGATGCAGCGCTTCAGGGCGTTGCGTTTCACCGGCACGATCAGATCGCCGGTCGCCGTCACGTCGAGCGCGGTGATGCCCTTCCGGCGGGCATCCTCGCCGATTTCGGACATCAACTGCGCCAGATCGGTGTCCGTCGCCTGCTCGCCGCCTTCGCCGCGGGCAAAGGCGAGATACTCTTCCAGCATGCGCTCCATCTCGGCGATGTCGGAGCGGAGGTCGCCGACAAGCGACTCGTCCAGCATCGCCAGTTCCAGCTTCATGCGCGTCAATGGCGTGCGCAGGTCGTGGCTCACGCCGGCCAGCATCTCGGTGCGCTGCTGCATCTGGCGCGCGAGACGGCGCTTCATGCCGATGAAGGCGATGGCGGCGCGGCGCACCTCGGCCGCGCCGGAGGGGCGAAAGTCGGCCACGTCGCGGCCGCGCCCGAAAGCCTCGGCTGCGACCGCAAGGCGCTGGATCGGACGGATCTGGTTGCGCAGGAAGAGGATCGCGATGGTGAGGAGGATCAGCGAGAAGCCGATCATCCATACCGGCAGCACATGCATGTTGATGTTGATGAAGCGCTTGCGCTCGACGAGGAAGCGCAGCGTTCCGCTGGCCTGCGCGATGCGGATATCGACGTGCTCGCCGAAGCGCTGGGCGTCGAACCAATGGGCCTCGGGCACGCGCAGCGCCATTTCCTCGGCGATCTGCTCGCCGACGGTCGTGTCGGTCGTTCCGGGATCGCCCGGGAGCCGCTCGCCGGGCAGCCAGGCGACCGCCATGCCGAGCCGCGCCGACGCGTCGGCCGCCAGTTCCTGCCGCGCCTCGTCATCCTTGAGCTGGCTCTCGAGCTGGGTGACCAGCGCGATCTGGTCGATGACGCCCCGCGTCAGGTTGCGGGTCGTGCGCGCCTCGTGATCTTCGAGGAACAGATAGGCGACGATGGCTTGCAGCACCACCATCGGCGCAACGACGATGATCAGCGAGCGGACGAAAAGGCCGCGCGGCAGCAGATGGCGAAGCCATCCCTCGCCGCGCGGGCGGAGCCGTGGCGCGGGTCTTGCGGCGGAAGCCTGGGTGCTCAGCGACATGGACGCATTCTAGCGCCGATGGCCGCCGGATTTCACCTAGACCTTCAGCTTGTAGCCCGTCCGGAACATCCAGTAGATGACCGCGAGGCAGATCAGCATGAAGCCGCCGGTGAAGGCGAGGCTGATCAGGGGCGTCACGTCGGCGATGCCATAGAAGCTCCAGCGGAAGCCGTTCACCAGATAGACGATCGGGTTGAACAGCGCGACCGTGCGCCAGAAGCCGGGCAGCATGTTGATCGAATAGAATGTGCCGCCGAGAAAGGTCAGCGGCATCACGATCATCGTCGGGATGACCTGGAGCTTGTCGAAGCCGTCGGCCCAGATGCCGATCGCGAAGCCGAAGAGCGAGAAGGTCAGCGCCGTCACGACGAGGAAGGCCAGCATCACGAAGGGGTGCAGGATGTGGAAAGGCACGAAGGCCCAGGCGACGCCCATGATGATCAGGCCGAGAATGACGGCCTTGGTCGCCGCGGCGCCGACATAGCCGACCAGGATCTCGATGGGCGAGACGGGGGCCGAGAGCACCTCGTAGATCGTGCCGTTGAACTTCGGCATGTGGATGCCGAACGAGGCGTTGAAGATGCCCTGCGTCAGGAGCTGCATCATGATCAGGCCGGGCACGATGAAGTTGGCGTAGTGCACGCCGTCGATCGGCTGCATGCGCGAGCCGATCGCCGCACCGAACACGACGAAATAGAGCGAGGTCGTGATGACCGGCGTGAAGATGCTGCCCAGCACCGTCCGCCACATGCGGTACATTTCCTGGCGGTAGATGGCGCGGATGGCGTAGACGTTCATGCGGCGGGCGCCCTGATCAGGTCGACGAAGATGTCCTCGAGCGAGGACTCGCGGGTGTGGAGATCCTTGAAGTCGATGCCGAGCTCGCCGAGGCGGCGCAGCAGCGCGGCGATGTCGGCATGTTCGCTGGCGGAATCGAAATTGAAGACGAGTTCGTTGCCGCCGCCGTTCAGGTCGACGCTCCATCCCTTGAGCGCCTCGGGCAGCGCGTCGAGCGGCTTCGCCAGTTGCAGCGAAAGTTGCCGGCGGCCGAGCTTCGACATCAGCGCCTGCTTGTCTTCGACGAGGACGATCTCGCCCTTGTTGATGACCCCCACCCGGTCGGCCATGTCCTCGGCCTCTTCCAGATAATGCGTGGTCAGGATGATCGTGGTGCCGGCCTCGCGCAGGCGGCGGATCATCTCCCACATGTCGCGGCGCAGCTCGACATCGACGCCGGCGGTCGGTTCGTCGAGGAACAGGATGTCGGGCTCATGCGCCAGCGCCTTGGCGATCAGCACGCGGCGCTTCATGCCGCCGGAGAGCATGCGGACCTGGTTGTCCTTCTTGTCCCAGAGCGCGAGGTCCTTCAGCACCTTTTCGATATGATCAGGATTGGGCGGCTTGCCGAAGAGGCCGCGGCTGAAGCGGACCGTCGAATAGACCCGCTCGAAACCGTCGATCGACAATTCCTGCGGCACCAGGCCGATCCGTCCGCGCGTTGCGCGGTAGTCGCGGATCACGTCCTTGCCGTCGACCAGGACCTGCCCGCCGGTCGGCGTCACGGTGCCGCAGACGATGCCGATCAGCGTGGTCTTGCCGGCGCCGTTCGGGCCGAGCAGGGCGAAGATCTCGCCCTTGCGGATCTCCAGATCCACCCCCTTGAGCGCGCGGAAGCCGTTCCCATAGGCCTTTTCCAGGCCCGAGATCGAAATGATGGGCTGTGTCATTCTTCCTGGAACCTGCCTCCCCCGAGCGGCAGGATATGGGTGCTCATGGCGCGGCCCCAAAGAGTCCGTCGTCACGACAACCGGCCGATCTCGTGTCGGCTACTGCACGCAAAACCGAAACATGTTTCAGGCGAAGTGCTGCGCGCCGCAAGGGCTGACGTTCGGGGAAGGTGCGAAATTTGCGGGGTTGGTGCAGAAACGCCTGGCGACGCAACCGACGAGACTGCCGGAGGAGAGATGCATCTGACCGAAACGGCCGAGGACAAGGCCTTCCGCGCCGAGGTGCGGCGATTCTTCGTCAAGGACTATCCGCAGGACATCCTTCGCAAGGTGCGCAACGGCCAGATTCTGACGCGCGACGATCACCGCCGCTCGCAGGTCGCGCTCCAGAGCCGCGGCTGGTTCGCCGTCACATGGCCGAAGGAATATGGCGGCCCCGGCTGGACGCCGCGCCAGCGCTATATCTTCGACGAGGAGCTGGAGATCGCGAACGCCCCCGGCGTGATCCCCATGGGCGTCATCTATATCGGGCCGCTGATCTGCGAATACGGCACCGCGTGGCAGAAGGAGACCTGGCTGCCGGCGACGCTGAACTCCGAAATCTTCTGGGCCCAGGGCTATTCCGAGCCGGAGTCAGGCTCCGACCTCGCCTCGCTGCGCACCAAAGGCGAGCGGGACGGCGACGACTATGTCATCACCGGCCGCAAGACCTGGACCAGCCAGGCGCACTGGGCCGACTGGATCTTCTGCCTGGTGCGGACCAGCCAGGAGGCGCGCAAGCAGGACGGCATCTCGGTGATCTGCCTGCCGATGGATTCGCCGGGCGTCAGTGTCGAGCCGATCGTCGGCATCGACGGATCGCATTATCTGAACAGCGTCGTGCTCGACCAGGTGCGTGTGCCGCGCCGCAACCTCATCGGCGAGGAGGGCAAGGGCTGGGGGCTGGCCAAGTTCATCCTGGGCAACGAGCGCCTGTCCTACGCGCATATCTCGCGCAAGCGGGAGGATCTGAAGATCCTCAAGGCGCGGGCCCGCGATGTGCTGAACGGGCGCGGCTCCAACGCGCCGCTGCCTGAGGATTTCGCCGCCAAGATCGCATCCTACGAGATCGAGCTGGATCACCTGGAGATATCGGTCTTCCGGGTGCTGACCGGATCGATCGAAGGCCCGCTCGCCACGTCGCGCCTCAAGATCGAGGCGACGGAGAATGCGCAGAAGCTGACCGAGCTCTTCGTCGAGCTGTCGGGCTATGACGGCCTGCCGGCCTATGATCGCCGCCAGGACGACTGGTCGGACGACATCCGCGAGGAAGCCCGGTTCGCCCAGCCCTCGGTCGCGAGCTATCTCTTCACGCGCGCGCAGACGATCTACGGCGGCACCACCGAGGTGCAGAAGGACATCATCGCCAAGGCGGTCTGCTGACCCGCGGCTAGGCGCTGCCGCTGAGGCTGGTCTCGAAGTCCTGAAGGATGTCGAGCGCCTCCTCGATGGTCAGCGCAAGATTCTTGGGATCGGGGACGCGGTAACGCCAGAAGCTCGCGATATGCGCGACATTGCCGAGGCGTTCGCCGAGCTTGAGGAAGCGCTCCGGGGCACTCAGCAGGAATTCGCGGAACGCCGTCGCCTTCGAATTGTTCACGAGGTCGTCGAACATGCGATCATAGTCGTCGATCGACGCCTTGGCCGCCGCAATCTCGGCGCGGATGCAATCGCGCACCTTCGTCTGCGTCGTCGCGATGTATTCCATCGAGCCCCGGTCGCGCGGTCCCATGATGCGCAGGGTGCCGATCTCCTTCAGCACCCGCACCACGTCGCCGGTGAGACCCTCGCGCAGCCATTTGTAATAGAGAAAGCCCTTCCAGCAGAACACGCCCTCGCGGAACTGATCGCCTTCGAGACGGAGCGTGACCCGAAGCGGCTCGAGCCGTTCGTCGAGTTGGGTGGAGAGCAGGGCGTCGGCAAGGCGGGCTGCCGAGTCGCCACCACCGCCCACGCCGAAGGCCAACGACACCAGGGCCTTGATCTCCGACGCCACGAAGGCCTGCATGCGCGCGAGGTCGCTCGGCAGGATGTTGAAATAGGTATTGGCTGCGTTGAAGCCGTTGCGGCGTAGTTGTTCGCGCATCAGGAAGGGGTCGAGCGACGGCAGGGCGTCGATCTGGCCGAGGACCGACAGATCGTGGCGCAAATCGTCGGCCGATACGCCGGCCCCTTCGCGCAGCATGGCCGCTTGGCTCGGCTCGCCGACGAAGAAGGCCTGCCCGCCGATCCTGAGATTGCTGAGATCGAACGGCAGAACCACCTTGGTGGCGTTGAGGCGCTGGGTCTTCACGCTCGCCCGTTCATTCGAGCGCAGCCGGTGCTTGATGACGATCGCGGTATTGAGCTGGCGGCTCTTGAAGAGCGGCTGTTCCCGGTGCTCCGCCTCGGTCCCGTGGCGCGAGTCGAGCAGGGCCAGATTCAGGACGCGGCTCGTCGAGGCGCTGGTGGCGAGCGCGGCGAGATCGCGGTGGCTTCGAACGGACATGCGACGTGAAGGGGCTCTGCGGAGTTCCGCAGTGTCTTCGGTCGCGATTTCAGGAAGGTAAACGGACTCGTAACAACTAGCTAACGCCGTCGGGGATCAGCACGTAGCCGATGCTGCGCACGGTCTGAAGGTAGAGCGGCATCTTCGGGTCGGTCTCGATCTTGCGGCGCAGCCGGGTGACCTGGACGTCGATCGAACGCTCCAGGCCGGCGCCCGTGCGCTGCGCCAGTTCCGTGCGGCTGATCGGCTTGCCGGCATGGGCGGAGAGGAGGCGGAGCAGGGCGGTCTCGGCGCCGGTCAGCTTCACCTGGCGTCCGTCGCGCGTCATTTCGCCGCGCTCCGGGTCGAAACGGAAGGCCCCGAGGCGGACTTCCTTGAGCGCCGAGCGTTCGGCCCGCGCGCGGCGTCCGATCGCTGCGATGCGCAGCAGCAACTCGCGCGGCTCGAAGGGCTTCGCCAGATAGTCGTCAGCGCCGCTTTCGAGGCCCGCGATGCGATCGGCCGCCTCGCCCCTGGCGGTGAGCAGCAGCACCGGCACGTCGCTCGACTTGCGCAGGAACTGCGTGAGGCTGAGGCCGTCCTCGCCCGGCATCATGACGTCGAGCACGATGAGGTCGAAGGCGAAATTCCTCAGATGCGTGCGCGCTTCGGCCGCATCCGCGGCCATCGTCACGCGGTAGCCGTTGGTCGACAGGAAGCGCTGCAAGAGCGTGCGGATGCGCGTGTCGTCGTCGACCACCAGGATGTGGCGGCTGTCGGCATCGAGGGCTGCGGCTTGGCTCATCAGGCGCCTCCTCCAATCATGGCGAGGACTTTCGGACGTTCGTCGTCCGAAATAAGCCCTGAGAGGACCTTGCGGAAGCCCAAGACCGCGTCCGGCCCGGCCTCGCGAAAGGCCCGGGCCATCCGCGTCCGCTGCAAGGTCAGCAATCTGGCGTGCAGCGCCTGGCCTTCGGGCGTGAGGCTGAGCAGGCGCTGGCGGCGGTCGCGGCGTCCGGGCTTCTGCTCGATCAGACGGCGGGCGAGCAGGTCCTTCAGGACGCGCCCCAGGCTTTGCTTGGTGATCTTGAGGATGGCGAGAAGCTCGCTGACCGGCAGGTCCGGATTGCGGCCGACGAAATGGAGCGCGCGGTGATGGGCGCGGCCAAGACCGATCGCCGCCAGTTCGCCGTCCGCTTCGGACAGGAAATCGCGATAGCCGAAGAACAGGAACTCGATGCCGCGGCGCAGTTCGTCCTCGCGCAGATAGAGGAGCGAGGAAGCCTGGGGGCTAACCGGCGATTTTACGTCAGTCATGTTGACATATTTAGCGGCTAACAGTAGCACACGGCAACAAAATTCAGTCCGAACCGGAGGGTCCTATGTCCGCCGCCATCATTCCGTTCGACGATCGCGACGGAGTCATCTGGTTCGACGGCAAGCTGGTGCCTTGGCGCGACGCCAAGATTCACTGCCTGACCCATGGCCTGCACTATGGGAGCTGCGTCTTCGAAGGCGAGCGCGCCTATGGCGGCAAGATCTACAAGTCCGAAGCGCACACCGACCGCTTCTTCAAGTCGGGCGAGCTGATGGGCTTCAGGATTCCCTATTCGCGTGAGCAGATCCTCGCGGCGAAAGCGGACGTGGTCGCGCAGAACGGCTTTTCCGATGCCTATATCCGCCCGGTCGCCTGGCGCGGCAGCGAGATGATGGCGGTGAGCGCCCAGCATTCCACCATCCATGTGGCGGTTGCAGCTTGGCTCTGGCCGTCGATGTTCGATCCGGCGACGAAGATGAAGGGCATCAAGCTCGACGTTTCCGACTGGAAGCGGCCGAGCCCGGAATCGGCGCCGTGCCATGCCAAGGCCGCCGGGCTCTACATGATCTGTACGCTGTCGAAGCATGCGGCCGAGGCCAAGGGCTATCAGGACGCGCTGATGTACGATTATCGCGGCTATGTCGCCGAGGCGACGGGCGCCAACATGTTCTTCATCAGGGACGGCAAGATCCACACGCCGACGCCGGATTGCTTCCTGAACGGCATCACGCGCCAGTCGGTGATCGATCTCGCCCGCGCGCGGCAGATCGAAGTGATCGAACGCCATATCATGCCGGACGAGCTCGGCAGCTTCACCGAGGCGTTCCTCTGCGGCACCGGCGCCGAAGTGACACCGATCTCCGAGATCGGCCCGCACAGATACACGCCCGCCGCCCTCAGTCGCACCCTGATGGACGACTACGCCGCCGAAGTGCGCGGCACCCGGGCGAAGGCGGCGTAACCGCGATTGGTGAGCAACCTCATCGACGACCCGATTCTGGCGTCGTTCGACGGTCGCTACAATGCGGCCTTTGTCGCGCTGCATCCGTTCTGTTTCGTGCCCGGCATTCGTCCGTCCGATTTTCGACCCATGACCACAGCCGTTGCCGTCAGTCCGGGTGACGAACTTGAACCAGAGGACATGATCGCACGCCTCAAGCAGGGCGATCCGTCAAAATTCAGCACGACGGCCTTGCTTGAGCTCGAAAAGCGAGTCGGCGTGACTGTCAGATGGAGCGCTGTAATCGACGAACTAGGCCTCCACGATCATCGCGCACTCGATCGCGTCCTGCGCACATCGATCTTGGGGATCCGCGAACACCTGATGGATCGCGAAGGCGAACTTCGGTTGAATACCCTGGTCGAGGCTCGCGGGCTAATCCAACCGAGCGAAGGGCGAATCCAGGCAAGGATGGAACGGCCACTGGGTGAAATGTTTCGGCGCGCCGGGTTGGAGCATGTGCTCTTGCAGGATGAGTTTGGAGACTTTTCAGTTCATCTCGACGTCGAGCGGCTTTTGGCCGACGAGTGTGTCACCTGCTCAAACGATATCATGGGCGCGCCGCCACTTTGGGCCAACCTCGATGGCCATGTCACGGGCTTTTCTCCGCAATGCATCACATCGACATGCGGAGGCATCCGAGCTGTCGTCGAGTGGGACAGCTTTTTCACGGTGCTGTTCGGCCAGCATAACGAACTGGTCCGGTTGGATATCCCGAGTCTTTTCGAGGGGTTCTGGTGCGAGCCTGCAACGGAGATTTTCTGGCTCCAGCAACCAGTCATCGACTTGGCCAACCGGTGAGCGAGGATTGATAATAGTTATCGGGAGTGTATTCTCCGTGGGGGAGAAGCCACCATGCCCAGCAGTGTCAATCTCGGAAAGCATCTGGAAAAGGTCGTCAGCGACCTGGTGACCAAAGGCCGCTACGGTTCACGCAGCGAGGTGCTGCGTGCGGGGGTGCGACTTCTCGATGAGCATGAGAAGAGGCTGGCGGAGCTGGATGCGAGATTGGCGGAAGGCCAAGCCGATATCGATGCAGGTCGAGTCGTCGATGCCGATGACGTGTTCGATCGTCTGCTTGCCAAGTATGAGGCGATGGCCAAGTGAAGGTCGTCCTCACCGCGCATGCCGAGCGCGATCTTGAGGCGATTGCAGATTGGATAGCGCAGGACAGCCCGCGAGCCGCGGTCGAGGTGGTCAAACGTCTCCGCAAGGCGTGCACTAACCTCGGGCCTTATCCCTTGGCCTATGCAATCGAGCCGCGCTTTGCGGAATTCGGCTACCGCAAGCGCGTCGTCGGACCCTATCTGGTGTTCTACCGCGTCGCAGAGACCGTCAAAATCGTTCGCATACTTCACGGTGCGCGTGACTACGACGCAGCGCTCGCCGGAGAAGACTAACTCTCCCATCTCGTCTTCGCGCTATCGTCCGCCTCGCGCGCATCGACCCAGCTTGTGCTGCCGTCCGCGCGTTCCTCGCTCTTCCAGAACGGCGCGTCTGTCTTGAGGTAGTCCATCAGGAACGACGCCGCTTCGAAGGCGGCGTGGCGGCCTTCGGAGGCGGTGAGAACCAGCACGATGTTTGCGCCGGGCTCCAGCCGTCCGACACGATGGACGACCAGCGAGGCCTTCAGCGGCCAGCGGCGGTTTGCCTCGGCCTCGATCTGCTCCAGCGCGCGCTCGGTCATGCCGGGATAATGTTCGAGGGTCATGGCGCTGACCTCGCCGCCGCGGACGAGGCCGGTGAAGGACACCACCGCGCCGATGTCGTCGCGGCCGGCCGTGAGCGCCGCGATCTCGGCACCCGCGTCGAAATCGGCGGCCTGGATGCGCACCGCCATGGTCAGCCCCCGGTCATCGGCGGGAAGAAGGCGACCTCGTCGCCCGGCCCGACGGGATCGTCGAAGCGTGCCTGCTCCTGGTTGATCGCGACCCGCAGGCGCCTGCGGTCGGCGAAGGCCGCCGCATGGCCGGGCGAGCGCGTGGCGAGCCAGTCGGCGAGCTGGCCGACGGTCGTCAGGCCGGCGGGCGGGCTGACTGTTTCCTCAGCGGCGCCGGCGCGTTCGCGCACCCAGGCGAAATAGAGGATCCTCACGGCGCGCCGTCCTCCATGTGCCTGAGGCTGCCGATCAGATAGCCCCAGCCGGTGTAGACCGTCAGCGCCGCCGCGATCCACAGGCCCCAGGCGCCGATGTCGTCGATCAGCGGCCAGGATGCGGCGACCGGGGGCGCACCGATCAGCACGCAGATCGCGACCATCTGGATCGTCGTCTTCAGCTTGGCGATGCGCGAGACGCGGACCTTCACCTGGGCCGCCGCCAGATATTCGCGCAGGCCCGAGAGCAGGATCTCGCGCGAGATGATCACGATGGCGGCGATCACGGTGTAGTCGTGGATGGTCTCGTCCTTCACCAGCATCACCAGCGCGGCGCAGACGATGAGCTTGTCGGCGATCGGGTCGAGCATCTCTCCGAGGCGGGACTGTTCCTTCAGCAGGCGCGCCAGATAGCCGTCCAGCCAGTCGGTCAGCGATGCGAGGATGAAGACCCCGAGCGCCGCCCAGCGCGCGGCATCGCCCCCGACATAGAAGAGCGCGACCATCACGGGGATGAGGACGATGCGCAGCAGTGTAAGGATGGTCGGCCAGGTGAGGCGCATGATGGAGCGCTTATGCCCGGAAGTGGTCGTAAATGCGACGGGCCAGCGCCTCGCTGACACCTTCGACGGCGGCCAGGTCGGCGGCGCTGGCATTCCGCACGCCCTTGGCCGAGCCGAAATGCAGCAGCAGCGCCCGTTTGCGCTTGGCGCCGATGCCGTCGATGGCGTCCAGAGGATTGTCGGCGATGGCTTTCGAGCGCCGCGCCCGGTGCGTGCCGATGGCGAAGCGGTGGGCCTCGTCGCGCAGGCGCTGGAGATAGAACAGCACCGGATGGTTCGGCTCCAGCATGAAGGCCGGCTTGCCGGGCAGATGGAAATTCTCGCGCCCCGCATCGCGGTCCGGCCCCTTCGAGATGCCGGCGATGGTGATGCCCTCGATGCCGGCTTCCTTCAGCGCCTCCAGCGCCGAGGAGAGCTGCCCCGGGCCGCCGTCGATCAGCATCAGGTCGGGGCGCTCCCAGCCCTCGTCGGTGTCCTTTTCGTTCTCATCGAAGATCGGGGCGCCGGCATCGTCGGCGGTACGTTTCGTCTCGGCCATGCGGGCGAAGCGGCGGACCAGCACCTCGCGCATCATCGCGATGTCGTCATTGCCGGCGGCCGACTTGATGTTGAACTTGCGGTACTGGCTCTTCTCCAGGCCGCGCGGCCCGGCGACGATCATGCCGCCCACGGGCTTGGAGCCCTGGATGTGGCTGTTGTCGTAGACCTCGATGCGCTGCGGCGGACCTTCCAGGCCGAACACCTCGGCGACGCCCTGCAGCAGCTCGGATTCGGCGGCGCTCTCGGCCTGACGGCGCATCAGCGTCTCGCGGGCGTTCATCGCCGCCTGGTCGGCGATCTCGCGCTTCTCGCCGCGCTGGGGCACCAGCACCTCGATCCTGCGGCCCTCGCGCACCGTCAGCGCCTCGGCCAGCAGCTCGCGGCCGGGAATGTCGACGGACAGGATGATCAGCTTCGGCGCCTCGCGGCCGTCATAGAACTGCGCGACGAAGGCATCGAGCACCTCGTCGACCGGCGCGCCGTGATCGTGGCGCGGGAAATAGGCGCGGTTGCCCCAGTTCTGGCCGCCGCGGAAGAAGAAGACCTGGATGCAGGTCTCGCCATGCGCGCCATGGATGGCGAAGAGGTCGGCGTCGTCGAAGGTCTGCGGGTTGATGCCCTGGGTCTGCTGGATATGCGACAGCGAGCGGATGCGGTCGCGCAGCCGCGCGGCGGATTCGAAATCGAGATTCGCCGCCGCATCCTCCATCTGGGCGCCCAGCGCCTCGGTCACCGCGCGGCTCTTGCCGTTGAGGAAAGCTTCGGCGTCGCTGACCAGCGCGCCATAGCCGGCCGCGTCGATCCGCCCGGTGCATGGCGCGCTGCAACGCTTGATCTGATACAGCAGGCAGGGCCGCGTGCGGGTCTCGAACACCGAATCGGTGCAGGAGCGCAGCAGGAAGGCGCGCTGGAGCGTGTTGAGCGTGCGGTTCACCGCGCCGGCCGAAGCGAACGGGCCGAAATAGATGCCTTTCCGCGAGCGCGCGCCGCGATGCTTCACGATCTGCGGAAAGGCGTGGTCGCCGGTGACCAGGATATTCGGGAACGACTTGTCGTCGCGCAGCGTCACATTGTAGCGCGGCCGGTAGCGCTTGATGAGATTCGCTTCCAGCAGCAGCGCCTCGGTCTCCGACGCCGTCTGCACGAAGGCCATGTCGGCCGTGTTCATGATCATGCGCGCGATGCGCGACGTGTGGCCCTGGCCCTTGGTGTAGTTCGAGACACGCTTCTTCAGGTCGCGCGCCTTGCCGACATAGATGACCTCGCCGTCCTTATCGATCATCCGGTAGACACCGGGCGCGTTCGGCAGCGTACGGACCTTTTCAGCGATCAGGCCCGCGCCCGAGAGGCTGTTTTCAAGGAAAGTTCCATCGTTCGTCATGGCCGGGCCGGGCCTGTGGATAATTCTGTGGCCGAATTTACCTGCGGAATGACCTTCGCAGTCCATGACGGCCTCGCGTCGGTAAAATGACGAACGCGTAAAGACCCTAAGGCCTTGATCTTGAAAGAAATTTCTCGTTTACTTTTGTTCATGATAGGAAAACATGTGAGAATCGCGCTGAATCCGGTCGGCTGGGACGCCCCGCGCTGCTGTTGAAAATCTCCGGGGCCGGAGCAATTTGCCTTTCACAAATCAGGGGCTAGGCGCTCGATCTCGACCCCGACGCTGGCCGCGTCAGGCATGATTTCCAGCTTCTCGATCCGTACGCGCACGGCGCGAACTCTGGTGTCTTCAAGCGCATAGGCTGCGATGCGCTCGGCCAGCGTTTCGACCAGCTTGACGTGCCCGGCATTCACGATGGCGCGGATGCCGTTGACCACCTGCTCATAGTCCACGACCTCCGACAGCCGGTCGGCGACGGGTTCCGCACCCTCCAGCACGGTGAGGTCGATATTGATCAGGATGGGCTGCGGATGCCCCTCCTCGTGACGATGCACGCCGATATGGGCGCCGAGCCGGAGATCGCGCACGAAGACGTGCCGCACCGCACGCGAAGCGTCGGCGATGCGCAACGGCTGGACATTGGGCGTGGATTTCACGAGCGGTGTCCTTGCACCTCGCCGAGCCATGTTCAAGATCGGCGGACAACGAAGGAAGATAGGCAGGCATGAAGCCGGTTGGAAGCGTCCAGAGCGGCGCCCTGTGGAATGCGGCGCGGGGATATCAGCGCATCCTCCTGCGCGACATCGTCACCGAGGTGCGGCTGGGGCTCCACCCCTGGGAGCGCCACGCCGAGCGGCCGACGCGAATCCTCGTGAACGTCGAACTCTTCGCCCATCTCGAACGCCCGTTCAGCGGCTCCGGTGTCGCATCCGTGCTGAACTACGACACGATCCGCGACGAGCTGCGGGCCTGGCCGCAGAAAGACCATACCGATCTCATCGAGACGCTGATCGAGGAACTGATCGGGCTCTGCTTCCGCGATCCGCGCGTCGAGGCCTGCCGGGTTTCGATCCTGAAGCCCGACATTTTCAACGAGGCGGCCGGCGCGGGCCTCGAGGTCTATCGCCTGCGGAGCGAGCAGCCATGAGCGGCTCTCCCGACCGTCGCGGCTTTGCCGTCGTCACCGGCGCGGCGCGCCGGCTTGGCGCCGCCTTTGCGGAGGCGCTGGCCGAGGACGGCTGGTTCGTGCGCCTGCACCACAACACGTCGCGGCGCGAGGCGGAGGAAACCGCGGCGCGCATCGTCGCCAGGGGTGGACGCTGCGACCTCGCGCAGGCCGAGCTGACGGCGCCCGAGGGGGCGAGGGCGATCTTCGAAAGCCGCGGGGAACCGGGCTTCGCGTCGCTCCTCGTCAACAGCGCGTCGCTGTTCGAGTTCGACTCCCCAGCCGACGCCACCCCTCACAGGCTCGAGCGGATGTATGCCGTGAATGCCGTGGCGCCGGTGCTGCTGACCCAGGCCCTGGCGGCGCAGCTTCCCGACGATGCCAAGGGTCTGGCGGTGAATCTGCTGGATCAGAAGCTCGCCCAGCTCAATCCCGACTTCTTCGCCTACACGATGTCGAAGGCCGCCTTGCATGCCGCGACGACGATGATGGCGCAATCGCTGGCACCGCGCGTTCGCGTCAATGCGATCTCGCCCGGCATCACCTTGCCGAGTGCGGACCAGACGCCGGCCGAGTTCGAGGTCGCAAGCCGGACGCCACCGCTGGGCCGGGGCTCGAGCCCCGCGGAACTCGTGCGCGCGCTGCGCTACCTCGTCGATGCCGAGGCCGTTACCGGCCAGAATCTCATCGTCGACGGCGGGCAGAGCCTCGCGCCGGCGGCGCGCGACGTGATGTTCACGATACGCGGCGAAGGCTAGTTCCGCGCAGCGAAACGCGGCGATTGTGCCGTCGGGCACAGCGCCGCGAATTTGTTGTCGGCGCGGTAGAAGTTTCGTGAATTTTCGAAGACAACGTCGTCACGCGCCAGGAGCAAGGCGTGAGGAGTTGGGCTTCGCCATGCAGGGTATCGATCATCGCGCGCTCGCGACCTGGCCGGAGAAAGGTTCCGGCCTGGGCGTTGGAAGCTGGTTCAGGGAATCCGTTCGCCTCGCGAAGTGGTCGGCGTTTCCACCGTCCTTTCCGGAGCGCGGGGCGCTGCCGCGCGGTAACGGCGAAGGCGTGCTCGTCATCCCGGGATTCCTCACCGGCGACGGCACGACGGTCCGGCTGCGCACCTTCCTGTGGGGCCTCGGCTATCGGGCGGAGGGCTGGCGGGCCGGCCGCAATCTCGGCCCGCGCTCGCGCGCGATCGAACGGCTGAAGACGCGCGTCGCGCGGCTGGCGGACCAGACCGGCGGCAAGGTCGCGGTCGCCGGCGTCAGCCTCGGCGGCGTCTTCGCGCGCGAGGTTGCCCGCATGATGCCGGACCATGTCTGCGCGGTCGCGACCATGTGCTCGCCGGCCCGGTTGCCGATCCCGACGCCGCTGGCGCCCTTCGTGTGGGCCTTGCAGCGCTCGTTCGACCCCGGCCTCGTTGCCGGCGTCATGGACGACGTGCAGATGCCTCCGCAGAAGATGCTGGCGCTCTATTCCCGGGAGGACGGCATCGTCGACTGGCGCACTTGCGTGCCGCCGGAGAGCGATACCGTAACCGCGATGGAAATCGACGGCGCGCGCCACTCGACGATCGGCTCGACGCCCCGGGCGCAGGCCGCACTGGCGCATTTTCTCGCCCGCGCGTTCGATTAGGACCAGTCACTTCGTCGCACCTTTCGCGGCGAGATGCCGCGTTTCCACCGAGTCCGCGCCTCGTCAGTGTAAGCGGGATTGTGCGTGGGGGCGCAGGAGCACGCAGATGGGATTCTCGGTCACGAAGGCCGCGATCTACGGGCTGGCCGTCTTCGTCGGCCTTCTTGCAGGGCTCTATGTCACCGGCGGCCTCGGTTCGCTGGCCGCGACGATTGCCTTCTCGGCCGTCGCCGCCCTGGTGCTCGCCATTGCGTTCGGCTTCATGATGCGGCCGGCGCGGCTCGAAATGGCGGCCGCGACGCCGGAATCGGTCGCCGCCGCGATCCGCAACGCCTGGGCGCTGCGCAGCTTCAAGGCCCGCGAGGTGGGGGCCGGCGTCATGCGCTACAGCCGCGGCGTGGGACCGTTCGGCGACAGCTTTACGGTCACGCCGACGGCGACGGGAGTGACACTGGAGGGGCCCTACAACATCATCCGCGTCGTGAAGAACAAGGCGGCGGGCTGACGGCCATGAGTTTCGATGTCGAGGCGCACGAGGCGCGGCTGCGCCGGGATGGCTACACCGTCATCGCGGACTTCCTGTCGGCGGAGCAGATCGGCGCGGCGCGTGCGGCGCTGACGCCGCATCTGGGCGCGCATCTGGGGCGCAACCCGTTCGAAGGGCATGAGACGGAGCGGGTCTATACGCTGGTCGCCCGCGGCAAGGTCTTCGAGGATGTGACCGAGGAACCGCGGCTGCTGTCGCTGCTCGATCGCTTCCTCCAGCCCGGCTATCTCCTGACCGCGAGCCAGGCGATCTGCATCTATCCCGGCGAAAAGGCACAGGCGGTGCATTTCGACGACGGCTTCTACCGCCAGCCGCGGCCGCGGCCCGCCATCAGCCTTTCCGTCATCTGCGCGATCGACGCCTTCACCGCGCAGAACGGCGCCACCGACGTGATCTCCGGCAGCCACACCTGGAGCGGCGCCGAGGTCGACAGCCTGCTCGGGAGCAACGCCGACGGCGTCGGCAGCACCGGCACGGAACGAGGAATCGAGAAGCACCTGCGTCCGATGGTCATGCCGGCCGGCGCCGCGATCGTCTTCCAAGGCACGCTGCTGCATCGCGGCGGCGCCAATCGCAGCGACGCGCCGCGGCTTGCCTTCACCAACCAGTATTGCGAGCCTTGGGCGCGGACGCAGGAGAATTTCTATCTCGGCGTTCCGCGCGCGTGGGCGGCGCGCATGTCGCCGCGCCTCCAGTCGCTGCTCGGCTACAATATCTGGCCGCCCTTCATGGGGCAGGTGACGGCCTCGCATCCGCTGAAATCGCTCCAACCCGGCTGGCAGCCGCCGGTCGTCACGCAGGCGCGGGACGTGTAGCGCCATAAGGCGCCCCTGTTTGGAGGACTGTCGCCGTCCCTGGGGCCGTGGCACGCTGCGGTTTCGTGACGAGGGGAGGTTGCCCGTGGGTCTGGTTGTCAAGTTTCTCAGCGAGCCGCACGCCGGCGAAGAGATCACCATCGGCGACGACAAGGATGTCGTCACCTTCGGCCGGGCGATCGACGCCGATATCGGCTTTCCGCCCGATCTCGACGTCGTCAGCCGCGACCATTTCCGCCTTCAGCGCGAACTCGGCATCTACAAATTCGTGATCTCGCGCGAAAAGCCGGTCTTCGCCAACGGCCGGGCCATCCTCGACGGCGAGGAACTGGACAAGGTCACGACGATCCAGCTCTCCGGTCCGACCGGCCCGCGCCTGCGCATCGAGCGCATCGACGGGGCGCAGGGCAACATGCCGAAGACGCGCGTGCTGGCGCGCGGGCAGGACATCGGCGACTTCGCGCAGCAAACCCAGGCCGGCGGGCGCCGCCTGCGCAACGCGCTCGCCCTGGCGGCGCTCGCGATCGCCGTCGTCGCGGCGGGCGTCTACTACCTCAACAAGGACGTGCAGACGACGGCGGGCCAGGTGGCCGAGACGCAGGGCCGGGTGGCGCAGGTGTCGCAGGATGTCGCCACCACCCAGTCCCAGGTCGCCGACATTTCGCGCGAGGTCGCGGCGCTGAACCAGAAGGTGCCGTCGATGGAGGAGGCCGTGCAGGGCCTCGGCAAGAAGACGGACCTCGCGGCTCTGATCCGCGAGAACAAGGAGTCGGTCTATCTCGTCGCCGTGATGAGCCCGATGGGCGAGTGGATCGGGCGCGGCACGGCATGGGCGGTGCAGATGCCCGACGGCACCCGGGCCCTCGCCACCAACAGCCACGTCGCCGAGATGTTCGACCAGATTGGCCACGAACTGCCGGCCGACGCCTACATGGTCGCCATCCAGCCGAAGGGCCCGGACTACAAGCGGCTCAAGGTCGTGAAGGTGAAGCTCCACCCCGGCTATCTGGCGTTCCAGAAAATCCTCATGGACATGATGGAGAAGCGCAAGGAACTGAAGGTCCGCAGCTTCAACTTCATCCTGGGCTATGACGTCGCGCTGCTGTTTGTCGAGGACCCCTCGCAGGTCGCCCAGCCGCTGAAACTGGCGCCGCCGGAGAGTTACAACGCGCTGATCGCCGGGCAGGAGGCCTATCTCATCGGCCACCCGGCGGAGGGCACGCCCGGCACGGACTGGATGCGGCCGGAACCGAACAGCCAGGCCGGCATCATCACCGGCCTCACCAGCTTTTTCCTGACCCGCGGCAGCGATGCCGAGAACCAGCTCGTGCAGCATTCGCTCGCCGGCGCGGGCGGCGCCTCGGGCAGCCCCATCTTCAACGCCAAAGGCGAGGTCGTCGCGCTGCATAGCGCCGGCTCGTTCAAGTTCCTGGAGATGCCGGGGCAGGACCAGCCGGTGCGCGTCGATGCCGGGGCGCGCATCCAGTACGCCCAGCGCGTCGACATGCTGCGCGAACTGATCGACGGCGCCGCCGACGCCAGGCTGGCGGACTATCAGAAGATGTGGGCGGACGAGGCGAACGCCTTCCTGCGCACGCCCGACCAGTTGCTCGCGACCTGGGTCCAGCTCTTCCGGGAGATGGCCGAGCCGAATCCCGGCATCGACAAGGTGGGCGACTTCGCGGCGCCGATGGACGTCTACAACGAGAAGCTCAAGGCCAAGGTCGCGCTGTTCAAAATCAAGGTCGAGGCGCCGGGAAACTACCTCTTCGTCGCACGCTCGTCGGACGGCCGGAACATTCTCGCCAATGCCTATGACGCCGCGACGGGCGAAACGATCGCGATCGGGCAGGGCGGCGGGCCGGTGTCGTTCCCCTCGCCGCTGCCGAAATTCGACGGCCCGCGCGAGGTGCTGATCGCCGTCGTCGACGACGTCCCACCGCCCAAGGCCGGCGAACCCGAGCAGCCGCCCGCCACCGCCGTCATGGAAGCCTGGCACGGCCAGCTCAAGGGCAAGTAGGCGCGGGGCGGTTGCCGTCCCTTCCTTCCGCTCCGTCCGGCTGGACGCGGGGCGGGCGGGCTGGCAAAGGAGCCCGACGAGGAGAGTCGCATGCGCGCACTCGGGTTCCTGGTGGTGATGCTGATCCTGATCGGGGTCGCGGTCGTCGTGGGCCTGATGGTGCTGGCGTTCCTGGGCGTGCGCAGCGCGCTCAACGAGGAACGCAAGCGCCGGAAGAAGCCGGAACCGGAGCAGGACGCGATCGCGACCGCCCAGCGCGGCGGCCCGGTCCCCCTCTACCGCCCCAAGGACTAGCGCCGCCCGCCGCTTTCCGGGCTTGCTGCCGCCTCGGATCGATGTGAGCCGAGCCAGCCAACAGGAGAGCCGCCAGCGCGAGAGATAGTTTCACTTCCGCCGGCTTCCAAACGTCTTCGGCGCCCCCGGCCGACCCAGCCGCTTGCCCTTCAGTTTGTGCGCGCGGACTTCGTGGGTGTGTTGCCCGGAATTGGCTCACGCCGCCTTCACCAGCCCGATCTCCACGCGCTACCCCAGGGCTGAGGCGGCGCGCGTGAGGGTGAGGAGGGTGACCGAGCGGTTGTTCGGGTCAAGCAGGCGATCGACGGCGGCGCGGCTGGTCTTCATGCGCTTGGCAAGCTCGGTCTTGGTGATCTTCTGCTTCGCCATGAGCTGCTCGATCTGCCAGGCGAGGACGCCCTTCTGCGCGGAGGCGGTGACCTCTTCATAGATGCCGTCCTCCTTCAGCCAGGACTCGAGCGTCGAGCCGCTGTAAGGGTTCGCCTTCTTGCGTCTTGTTTTGGCTCGCTCGAGCATCGGCATATCCTGTCATTCTTCGCGCAAGCGAACCATCCACGCCTTACCGCCTCAGAAGCTCGGTAATTCGGAGTTTTGGCGTCCCGAGAATGTCACTGGCATTCGAGTACGCTAAACGAGTGAGCGCAAGCACCCACCTTGCATGTTCAACGCGAATCGGGATTCGCTAGCTCTCTTAAGCGCGGTGGGTCCTGGGCGTAAGCAAATCGAGGAAGATGTCCTCGAACATCTTGGCCGCCGACGATCTGGCTAAGCTATGGGGGACTTATGTCAGGAGATAGCGAGCCGCTCTGAGAGCCTGACCGGAAAGATGTTGAATCGGAAGAGTCGGTTGTGATTCATGTTGGAGCGCCGCGATTTGCAGGGAGGCGCCGATGTGGACAGAGGAACACCGCCGCGCGGCCGATCGCCGCGGACT
>JADZAI010000107.1 GCA_020852655.1 Alphaproteobacteria bacterium | reverse complement strand
CGCTGCGCGACGGGGCGAAGTTCCACAACGGCCAGCCGGTGACGGCGGCCGACGTGAAGTCGAGCTGGGACCGCCAGGTCGCCAACAAGGCGTGGCCCTGCGCGCGCTTCTTCAACGGCAGCAGCGGCGTCAAGGTCGAGGCGGTCGAGGCGCCCGATGCCCGGACCGTGGTCTACCGGCTGGACAAGCCGAGCGCGCTCTTCCTGAAGCAGCTCGCCAACTTCCAGTGCGCGGTGGTGGCGATCCATCCCGCCGCCTTCGACGCCGAGGGCAAGTGGAAGGAGGCGATCGGCACCGGCCCATTCAGGCTCAAGGAATGGAAGCGCGGCGAGTATGTGGCGATGGAGCGGGTGGCGGACTACGTCCCCAATCCCGAACCGGCGAGCGGCTATGCCGGGGCCCGCATCGCCCATGTCGACCACCTGATGGTGCGGGTCATCCCCGATGCGAGCGCGGCCGAGGCGGCGCTGGTCAGCGGCGCCGTCGACGTCCTGCCCGACGTCGACGCGCACCGCATCGACGGGCTGAAGCAGAAGGGGATGGCGGTCCAGACGACGCCCGGCCTCGGCTGGTCGTCGCTGCTGATCCAGACCCGCGACCCGCTGCTGTCGGA
Source organism: Alphaproteobacteria bacterium (assembly GCA_020852655.1). Lineage (GTDB taxonomy): Bacteria > Pseudomonadota > Alphaproteobacteria > Micropepsales > Micropepsaceae > JADZAI01. The sequence goes on along the minus strand of JADZAI010000107.1, from coordinate 2,610 downwards.
CGCGCGGATGCGCCGCGCGATCGCGCACGCGCTCAATCTCCAGGACATCGCCGACGCCCGCACGCTCGGCCTGTCGAAGGCCAACCCCTCGGCCGTCGCCGACCCGACGCCCTATTTCGACCGGAGCTTCGCCCAGTGGCCGGCCCACGACCCGGCCAAGGCCCAGGCGCTGCTCAAGGAGGCGGGCTACAAGGGCGAGACGATCCGGATCCAGACCAACAAGCGCTACACCGGGATGTACGACAATGCCGTCGTCGCCCAGGCGATGCTCCAGGCGGCCGGCATCAAGGCGGAGCTCGAGGTGCTGGAATGGGCGACCCAGCTCGACAACTACCTCAAGGGCGCCTTCCAGGTTCAGTCGTTCAGCTACTCCGCGCGCTTCGACCCGGGGCTGATGTACTCCGCCCTCATCGGCGACAAGGACAAGCTGAAGTGGGCGCAGTGGGAAGATCCCAAGGCGATCGCCCTGCTGGCGGAGGCGAACGGGGCCCTCGACGAGGCGCGGCGCAAGGCGATCTTCGTCGAACTGCACCGCATGGCGGCCGAGCAGGTGCCGGTGATCGGGCTCTATTTCAGCACCGAGATCGAGGCGACGGGGCCGAAGGTCCGCGGCTACACACCCTGGCCGGCGGGCAAGCCGCTGCCGTGGGGCGTGTGGAAGGCGGGCTGAGCCTCCGGGGATCGGCGAAGGGGAGCGGGGGACGGGCATGGTGGACAAGCACAAGGAGCAGGCCTTCTACGCGCGCGGGCGGACGACGATCTATGCCTGCCAGTTCGACCCGCGGTTCAGCTACTGCTGCTATGTCCCGAAGGCGGTCGAGGAAGCGCCGGACCGGCGCTTCCCCCTCTTCGTCGCCGTCCACGGCACCGGCCGGCTGATGACCGCCTACCGCGACCTCTTCGCCGACTTCGCGGAGCGCGCGGGCGTCGTCGTGCTGGCGCCGCTCTTCCCGGCCGGCATCACCGGGCCGGACGATCTCGGCAGCTACAAGTTCATGCGCGCGGGCGACCTGCACTACGACGCGGTGATGCTGGCGATGGTCGAGGAGGCGGCGCGGCGCTGGCCGGTCGACCCCAGCCGGTTCTCGATGTTCGGCTTCTCGGGCGGCGGGCCCTTCGCCCATCGCTTCTTCTATCTCCATCCCGAGCGGCTGTCCGCGGTCTCGATCGGCGCCCCCGGCGTCGTCACCCTGCTCGACTTCGACCACGACTTCTGGGTCGGCGTGCGTGATTTCGAACGGGTCTTCGGCAAGCCGATCGAACTCGACGCCATGCGCCGGGTCGGCGTCCAGATGGTGATCGGCGGCGACGACACCGAAACCTGGGAGATCACGATCACGCCGGACAGCCCGCGCTGGATGCCCGGTGCCGACCTCGCCGGCCCCGACCGCCTCGCCCGGATGCGGTCGCTGAAGGCGAGCTTCGAGCGCCACGGCATTTCGGTGCGTCACGACGTCCTGCCGGGCGTCGCCCACAACGGCCTTGCCATGGTTCCCCTCGTCGAGCGCTTCCTCGCGGACGCGCTGGCCCAACCCATGAAGAAGGCGGGGTGAGCCGGACGCGCCCGGACGATGGTTCCGGGGCGCCCGAACTCGCCGTTGCCGCCGCGTCAGACGATGCGCAGCACCTGCCAGCGCGCCGAGCCCGAGACGACGTGCGGCTCGAGCGCCTTGCCCCACTCCCGGTGCGCCTCGATGCGGCCGAGGGCCTCCCAGGCGCGGCCGAGCGCCGCCAGGTCCTCGACCAGCCACTCGTGCTCGACGGTCGCCTCGCTCGGGCCGATCGAACCGGAGAGCAGCCGGCCGCGGCCGGCGCCCCAGCCGATCTGGGGCGCGATGTCGCGCTCCCAGGTCTTCAGCAATTCGATGACGGCCTGCTTCTGGCCGAAGCGCGCTTCGATCTGCCAGCGTGCGAGCAACATGGCGTGCTCCTCCTTCACTTCTCGGGCTCGGGGCCTCGAGGATGACGCGGAAGGGTAGCGGCCGCCGGCCAGAACAGCGCCTGCTCTCGCCGGGCGGTTGACATGCGCAGGATAGCACAACCGATGCGTCCGCGGGACCGCCGCCGCGGCCCGTCCCGGCCGGGGTCCCGCTCGGATTGACCATGGGGGCCGGTGGGCGTAGCAATCCCGGCCGACAGAAACAGGGTCCCGGGAGGGGAACGCGCCGATGATTCATTTTCTGGTGCATGACGAGAACGACTCCTGCGGGGTCGTGGTCGTCGAGGGGATCAAGGCCGGGGAGACGCTGACCGGCTGGGTGATGGACCAGGACAAGACGATCCACGTCCGGGTGACGCAGGACATCCCGATCGGCCACAAGCTGGCGACCAAGGCGCTGGCCGAGGGCGACACGGTCATCAAGTACGGCGTCGACATCGGCCGCGTCGTCGCGCCGATCCCGGTCGGCGCGCACCTCCACGTCCACAACGTCAAGACGAAGCGGTGGTAGGGATGGACATCACCAAGGCCACCTTCTCGGGCTATGTCCGCGAGAACGGGCGCGTCGGCGTGCGCAACCACGTCGTCATCCTGCCGGTCGACGACCTGTCGAACGCCGCCAGCGAGGCGGTCGCCAACAACATCAAGGGCGCGCTGGCGATCCCGCACCT
>JADZAI010000106.1 GCA_020852655.1 Alphaproteobacteria bacterium | reverse complement strand
GATGCGGCGGTGCGCGTTCTGACAAGCCCTGGCATGGGTCCCCGGTCGCGGCGCCTATCGGCGGCGCGCCGGAGGAGGACAGGTAAAAGGGAAAGGGCGGCGCGGATTCGTCCCCTTATTGTCATCGCCGGACTTGTTCCGGCGAGCCATCGTTCCGCCACGCGAAAAGCCTGGTTTCGCGGCGCGAGGGTTGCCGCAGCGACTTCCTGCGCCGGCTCGTGCGACTGCACCATGGCTCGCCGGAACAAGTCCGGCGATGACATTTTGGGATGTGAGGGGCAGCGATGATTTCATTTTGGGCGGGCGCCCCAAAAGCGCGATTGGCAAGCGCTGATGGCATCCGCGATGCAACTAGAAAATCGCTTCCTGCGAATTATTCGCATTGTCATCTGTAAGCTCCTAAGATAAGCCTGCGGCGCATTCGCAGTTGCAAATAAGCGGCAGGTCGCCGCAGGGGCTTGGGCATGACGAAGTGGAAGGGTGTGCGCGCCGAGGCGCGCCAGCGGTTGAATTGCGTCGCGGTGGCGGGGCTGGCTGGCCTCGCCTTGCAGGCGCCGGCGGCAGGGGCCGAGGCGCCGGGCGCCGCGGAGACGCAGATCGCCTCGGCCGCGGACGTCGCGGCTGTCTCAGGTGAGACGGTGAATGTGACCGGCCGCCGGACGCAGCAGGATTCGCCCAAATACACGGCGCCCATCCTCGATACGCCGCAAACCATCACCATCATCGACGCCGGGACGATCCGCGGCCAGAACCTGCTCACCCTGCGCGAGATCCTGTCGACCGCGCCGGGCATCACCTTCGGCGCCGGCGAAGGCGGCGGGGGCTACGGCGACAGCATCAACCTGCGCGGCTATGCCGCGAACAGCGACATCACCATCGACGGCGTGCGCGACAGCGCGCAATACACCCGCACCGATCCGTTCAACATCGCCCAGATCGAACTCGTGAACGGCGCTAACTCCGTCTACGGCGGATCGGGCTCGCTCGGCGGCACGATCAACATCGTCTCGAAGGCGCCGAGCGGCGCGAACACGACCACGGTGACCGCCGCGATCGGCACCGACGCCTATTACCGCGGCACGGCCGATGCCGACTACACGGTGGCCGACGGCGTCGCGCTGCGGCTGAACCTGATGGGGCACCGGAACGACGTGCCCGGCCGCGACGTCGAGGAATACGAACGCTGGGGCTTTGCGCCGTCGATCACCTTCGGCCTCGGCTCGCCGACCAGCTTCACGCTCAGCTATGTCCACCAGGAAGACGACAACATCCCGCAATACGGCGTGCCGTATTACCTCAGCGCCTTCAACGACGGTCCGCTGCCGGACGCCGGCGCCGGCAACTACTACGGCTACCGCAACATCGACCGGCAGGAGATCGCCGTCGACCAGGTGACCGGCACCATCCTCCACGACTTCAACGACTGGCTGACCGTCCGCAACCTGACCCGCTGGCAGCGCGTCACCCAGACCTCGGTGGTCGACCCGCCGCAGTCGGCGGGCATCTGCCTGCCGAGCGGCATATTGGTGTCGTCGACGGCCGCCTCGAACGGTGCGCCCTGCACCTACACCGGAACCTTCGTCCCGAGCGGTCCGCGCGGCAACCGGCGCGATACGGAAAACGAGCTGCTCTACAACCAGACGGATTTCTCCGCCGAGTTCATGACGGGCGGCATCAAGCACAACGCCGTGCTCGGCTTCGCCTTCTCGAGCGAGGATTACCACCTTGCCACCGGGCCGACGCTGCGCAATGCCGACGGCACGTTCCCGAACGGCGCCACGACGACACCGGGCGGCTACACCTTTCCGCCGATGAGCATCGCCGATCCCGACAGCCTGTGGACCGGGCCTATCAACTACATCGTCACCGGCATCAGCGACGGTTCGCTCGACAGCCGGGCGGTCTATCTCTTCGACACGATGGCGCTCAGCCCGCAATGGGAGTTCAATTTCGGCCTGCGCTACGAGCATGTCGAAGGCGACTTCACGGCCGCCGCGCTTCCGGCGGCCGGCCTCGCGGGCAACCTGCCGCCCTGGCCGAACGGCCGGCCGGCGCTCGTCCAGGGGCCGGTCTTCCGCAGCGACGACGACCTCTTTTCCTACCGTGCCGGCATCGTCTTCAAGCCGGTCGAGGACGCCAACATCTACTTCGCCTACGGCAACACGCAGACCTCTTCGCAGGCGTCGGTCAACGGCGGCTGCACGGCGGCGACCTGTACCGTCGATCCGGAGGAAGGCGAGATCTTCGAGCTGGGTGTGAAGTGGAACGTGCTGGACGACCGTCTGCTGCTGTCGGCGTCGATCTTCCAGAACGACCGCTCCAACTACAAGGTGCCGGCGGTCGATCCGACCCTGCCGCCCGACCAGGTGCTGGACGGCAAGGCCCGCGTCCGCGGCCTGACGCTGAGCGCCACAGGCAGCGTGACGGATGCGCTGACGGTCTTCGCCAACTACACCTATCTCGACAGCGAAGTGATCCAGGGCGTCTCGGATTTCTGCATGACGCAGCCGCTGACCAATGCGGCCTGCTACACCGCCACGACGCCGCTGCCGGGCAACCCGCTGCTCGCGACGCCGGAGCATTCGGGCAGTTTCTGGGTGACCTATGCCTTCCGGAACCACATCACGGTCGGCTACGGCGCGACCTATCAGGGCAAGTTCTACCCGCAGAACACCGTCACCAATCTCGGCGGCAACCCGGTTGCGCATCTCTATGCGGTGGACGACTACTGGGTCCACAGCGCGATGATCTCGTATGAGCCGATGGAGTCGGTGCTGCTCCAGCTCAACGTGAAGAATGTGTTCGACGAGGAGTATTACATCCGCGTCCGCAACAATGGCTGGGCGGTGCCGGGCGATGCGCGTCAGGCGACGCTGAGCGTCAGCTACACCTTCTGACCGGTCGCCCGGCGGCCTGAGACGGAGTCCCCATGCTGCTGCAAATCCCCGAGGTCCTGAGCCCGGCCGAACTGGCCGAGGTGCGCCGCATCATCGATGCGGCGCCGTGGACCGACGGCAACGCGACGTCGGGCTTCCAGGCTGCGCTGGCGAAGCGCAACGAGCAATTGGCGCTCGACGGCGCGGCGGCGAAGGCGGCCGGTGCGATTGTCACGGCGGCGCTGGAGCGCAGCGCGCTCTTCGCCTCGGCGGCGCTGCCGCACACCGTCCTGGCGCCGCTCTTCAACCGCTACGGCGCCGGCCACGGCTTCGCCAATCATGTCGACAACGCGATACGCCAGAACCCGGCGACCGGCCGACGCATCCGCACGGATCTTTCGGCGACGCTCTTCCTCAGCCCGGCGGAGAGCTATGACGGCGGCGAGCTGACGATCGAGGACGCCTATGGCGTGCACAGCGTCAAGCTGGAGGCGGGCGATCTGGTGCTCTATCCGGCGACCAGCCTGCACCATGTGACGCCGGTGACGCGCGGCGTGCGCGTCGCCTCGTTCTTCTGGATCCAGAGCCTCGTCCGCAGCGACGCTCACCGCACGGCGCTGTTCGACATGGATGTCGCGATCCAGCGCCTGGGCCAGGCGGTCGGGCAGGGCGATGCGTCGATCGTGTCGTTGACCGGCACCTATCACAACCTGCTGCGGCTCTGGGCCGAAACCTGAGCCGCGACTACGCCGCGGCGGCGGCCTTGCGGGCGGCGGCGCGTTCGCGGTCGCGCCGCTTGTGCCTGCGGCGGTCGAGATAGAGCAGCCAGCCGGTGACGTAGAAGACCGGCATCGCGAGGCTCGCAATCATCCACAGCACCACCCCGGTCACGCCGAAATACGAACCGCTGTGGAGCGCGAAGACGCTGCCGTAGAGACGCTCGCCCCAGCTCTTCTCGGCGAATTTCTCGTGGCTCCGGACGGCGCCGGTGGCCGCGTCGAGCTTCATCTGGTCGGCGGCACGGTCATGCGCCGCGCCCTCGGCGAGGAAGCGCACCTGGACCGGATCGCCCGCCTTGCGCGGCAGGGTGAAGGTCGCGGTCTCGTAGTGCCCGCCGGTGGCGCCGAGAAAGCCCTGCCAGGCCGGCGCGAGATCGGTGACCGGGACCGGCTGGGGCGATCCGCCGCCTTGTCCGGGCGGCCCGCCGCCGGGCCCGCGCTGCTGGGTCTGGGCGGGTTTGCCGGTGAGCAGCAGCGAGGCGCCGTTGCGGTACCAGTCGAACGACCACCACAGCCCCGTCAGCGCCATGACGAGATAGGCGAGCAGCACATAGGTGCCGATGACGGCGTGCAGGTTCCAGAACAGCGCCCGGCCGCGATAGCGCAGCTTCAGCTTGAACCAGGCGCGCCAGTTGGTGACGCGCGCCGGCCAGCGCAGATAGAGGCCCGACAGCGCGAGGAAGACGAGCAACAGCGTGGAGATACCGACGATCAGCTTGCCGATGCCCTGGGCGGTGCCCGGCATGACGAGCCAGCGGTGGATCTGTTCCATCGTCTGGAAAAAGGGGCGGCCGGACGGCTCGCCCAGAGCCTCGCCGGTGTAAGGATCGAGATAGACCTGACGGCCGCGGCCCTGTCCGGTCGGCACCAGCCCAACCGTCGCGCTTGCATCGGAAGCCGACGCGACGGTCACGGATGCGACGGCGGCGCTCCCGTCGCGGCCCCGCACCGCATCGGCGAGCTGCTGCGGCGTCAGCGGGGCGGTATCGCGCGGGACGACCGAGAGGATGCCGGGATTGATCGCTTCCAGGATGTCGTCCTCGAAGCTGAGGAGCCCGCCCGTCAGGCCGCCGATGGCGAGGATCGTTCCGAAGGTGATGCCGATGAACCAATGGGTCTGGAACAGGACGATCTTGAGCATGGAGGCCGCAGATAACGATAATAGGACTTAGTCGCATCTGCAAAACGGCTTGGCAAGCATCGATCGGTAGAATGGCAAAGGGTGCGAAAGCGGCTTGCAACCGCCGGGCGCCGTGCCGTCAATGCGCGCCGAGGGGATGCGGTCATGGGCTATATCTATCTGCTGGGCGTCGGACTGCTGATGCTCACCTGCGTCATCCACGCGGCGCGCAACGGCCTGTTGATGCCGTGGATCTACGTCATCGTCTTCCTGCCCTTCATCGGCTCGCTGGCCTATCTGATCGTCAACGTGCTGCCGCAGGTGTGGGCGAGTCCGGATGCGCAGAAGATCAAGGACGCCGCGCTCGACCTGCGCGATCCCGAACGCAACCTGCGCAAGTTCAGGCACGAGGCGGAGCTGTCGAACTCGGTCGATGCGCGCCAGCGCCTGGCGGACGAGTATCTGCGCATCGGCCGGGCCGACGAGGGCTTGCCGATCTACCGCGCGCTGGCGCCGACCGGCTTCGCCGACGACCCGCGGCTCCAGATGGGCTATGCGCAGGCGCTGGTCGAGACGGGGAATTTCGCCGAGGCCGAGGAGGTGCTCGACCGCTTCCAGCGCGAGCATCCCAACAAGACGGACGCCGAAGGCCACCTGCTCTACGCCCGCGCGCTCGCCGGCCAGGACAAACGCGCCGCCGCGCTGGACGAATACGAGGCGGTCATCGGGTATTTCCCCGGTCCCGAGGCGCTCTGCCGCTACGCCCAGTATCTCCAGCAGATCGGCCGCAAGGACGAGGCGATGGGGCACTATCGCAAGATCGTGCGCACCATCGACACCTCGCCGCCCCACGTGAAACGCATCAACAGGCGCTGGTACCAGGCCGCCAAGTCCGCCATCGCCGCCGCGTAGCGCCAGGCGTCAGGCCGCGGCCGCCCGCGCGCGGCCCTTGAAGGCCGGCATGACCTCTTCGGCGAAGAGCCGCATCGACTCCTCGCGCTTGTCCATGCCGCTCGGGCGCCAGAAGTCGCACATGATGTGGCTGCATTCGAGGTGGTCGATCTGCGCCTGGATGCCCCTGGCCACCGTCTCCGGCGATCCGGCGATCACGAGGCCCGCCTCGCAGAGCGATTCATAGCTCAGCACGCCGTGGCGGCCGGGATTGTTCGTCAGCCAGTATTCATAGCCGACCTGATCCTTGGCGGGACCGGGCGACTTGTAGTTCGGCGCCGTCGTCCGCGCCGCGTGATCCCAGAAATAGAGGACGCGCTCGGCCGCTTCTTCCTTCGCCGCGGTGTCCGACTTCGCGACATGCACCATGCGCAGCGGCACGATCCCGCCACGCTTCGTCGTCACGCCGGCCGCCTTCGCCGCATCGCGATAGCGCTGCTTCTGCTCGGCGCCGACCGCCAGCGACTCGCCGATCTGCATCGCCGGATAATCGTGCTGCGCCGCCCAGGCAACCGAGTCCGGGCTCTGCGCCGTCACCCATACCGGCGGATGCGGGCGCTGAACGACGTTCGGCGCGAGATCCGTCGGCGGCACGCGAACGACCTCGCCCTCATAGTGCATGCGCCCGGTCGTCCAGGCGCCGATCACTGCGTCGTGGATCTCGTTGAAGGTCTGGCGCGACTTCGCCGGCGGCAGTCCGAATGAATGGAATTCGTGCCCGGTGATGCCGCGCCCGATACCCCACTGAAAGCGCCCGTTCGACAGCCCGTCCAGCATCGCCCCTTCCTCGGCGATGCGCAGCGGGTGGTGGAAGGGCAACACATTGATGGCGCAGCCGAGCTTCACGCGCTCGGTGATCTGCGAGAGCGCCGCCATCAGCAGATTGGGCGAGGGCAGGGTGGAGAAGGTGGCGTCGAAATGATGCTCGGCCAGCCAGATCGCGTCGAAGCCGAGCTTCTCCGCCAGCCGGCCCTCGCGCAGCATCGCCTGCTGCACCTCGCCTTCGCTGCCCTGGCCCGCGGTGGGGCCGATGAAGAAGACCGAGAACTCCGTCATGGTGCGTTTCCGATTTTAGTATCTGTTCCAGAAACACTCCGACGCCGACGCCCGCGCGTCAACCTGACGCGGACGCCATGTCCGGCACGGGCGCCCGCCCGCGGAACCCCGCGTATCCCTCGCGGGTTAGCCCGCCGGAACGGTGTCGCATCCGGTCGGCGCCGCAGCACGGAGTCCTGACATGTCGCTCGAACTGCTCCTCATCATCGTCCTCCTCATCCTCGTGCTCGGCGGCGGCTGGGGCTACAGCCGCTGGCGCTGACGGCCACGGCGGGAGAGGGAACCGTTCGCGTCCAGGAACATTACGGCGGAGACAAGTTTGCGGAGGAAACAACGATGCGCAGCCTTCTCCTGTGGTTCCTGGGAATCCCGATCCCGCTCATCATCATCCTGTGGCTGATCACAGGCCACGCGTGACGGGGAGGGTAGGATGACCGACACCGTCATCGTCAAAGAGATCAGCCTGACAGAGGGCCATCGCTTCCGCTGGGGCGTCGTGATCGCCGGCGGCATCGCAGCCGCCGCGGTCATGTTCTTCCTGCTCACGCTCGGCGCCGGCTTCGGCCTGATGCTGGTCAATCCGGTGACCGAGGAAGCGCCGTCGATGCCGGTTTTCCTCGGCATCGGCGCGATCTACTTCTTCGCCGCCCAGGCCTTCAGCTTCGCCGTCGGCGGCCACCTTGTGGGCCGCTATCTGGGTCCGGTGCAGGCGCGCGATGCGGAGGAAAACTTCCGCGTCGCGTCGCACGGCTTCATGGCCTGGGCCATCGCCGTTCTCGCCTCGGTCCTGCTCGTCGCCTTCGCAGGCCTGTGGGCCGGCGGCGCGGGCGCGACCACGGCCGCGCTCTACGGCGCCGCCGCGGCAGAGAAGGACGACACGGCCGCCGGCAACTACCTGGTCGACCGCCTGTTCCGTCCCGCCGACGCGGCGGCGACGCCCGCCGGCGCCGGCACGGAGGCTGCGCGGGCCGAGGCCGGCACCATCATCATGACCGCGCTGCCCAAAGGCCGCCTCGTCGACGCCGCCGACCACGAACGGCTCGTTCAGGTGACGGCGCGCCAGACGGGGCTTTCGGTGGAGGCAGCGACGAGCCGCGTCGATACCATGAATGCCGACGTCAAGCAGACCGCCGACATCGCCCGCAAGACGGCGGCCTATACCAGCCTCTGGATCGCGGTGTCGTTGCTCTTCGGCGCGATGACCGCCGCCGGCGCCGCGCTCTTTGCCCGCTACGAGAAAGACCACACCCTCCTCGGCCGCCGCCTCGTCCGCATGGCCTGAGGTTACGGTTCGGGATGAAGGCGGTCCTCGCGCGAGCGGGGGCCGCCTTTCTAATCCGCCGCGGGGTTGCGTTCGCGGCCGGTGTTGCGCCAGCGGGTGACGATGGCGTCCAGTTCGGCGCGGTCCATCGTGTCGCCCTTCCAGGACTGCGAGAAGCCCTCGTTCATGTTCTTGGGCGTCATCCGCTTCTTGAGGTCGTCGAAGCGGATGCGCATCGGCATCGAGGCCGCCTGGCCCAGCACGATCGCCTCGCGGTCGCCGAGCAGCGGCAGGAAGTCGACGACGTCCGTCATGCCCTCATAGGTGCTCTGCCGGATCACCTGCTGGTCGCGGTCGCTCGACAGGCGCAGCGCGATCGCGGTCGAGCATTGCGAGAGGATCGTCGGATCGAGTTCCGACGGGCGCTGCGTGACGAGGGCCAGCGAGATGCCGTATTTGCGCCCCTCCTTGGCGATCCGTCCGAGCGCCTTGCGCGTCGGCACGAATTTGTCGTCGCCCGAGGCCGGCGCATAGCGGTGCGCCTCTTCGCACACCAGCAGCAGCGGCAGCCTGCCGCGGCCCCACACCGCGAGGTCGAAGGCGAGGCGGGCGATCACCGAGATCACGACGTCGAGAATCTCGTGCGGAACGGTGGAGAGGTCGATCACGCTGATCGGCTTGCCGTCGTTCGGAATGCGGAAGAGCCGGCCCAGCACGTCCGACATCGTGTCCTGCACCGTCAGGCTACCGAACATGAAGGTGTAGCGCTGGTCGGCGACCAGCGCCTCGATGCGCGCCTTGAGCCGGCGATAGGGCAGGATCTTGCGCAGGCGCTGGAGCTTGCCGAGTTCGTCGTCGATGAAGGCGATCACGTCCGAGACGCGGAACGGCGCCGGCGTGTCGGCGGTAAGGATCGGCGCCTCGGCGTTCTTGCGCGCCAGCAGGCCGGCGCGGCCCGCCGCGGCATCGGAATAGCGCTTCTTCGCGTGGACCACCGCCTCGTTCAGGATGTCGATTTCCTCGTCCTGGTTGTCGTCGTCGTCCGTCAGCGCGACGCAGAGCTCGTGGAAGTTCAGCATCCAGAGCGGCAGGTTGAAGTCGGATAGGCTGATCTTCTCCACCAGCTCGCCGAAGGCGTCGGCATACTCGTTGTGCACGTCGAGGATCACGACATGCGCCGCCTTGTGACCTTCGAGCAGGCGCTGGAGGATGCTCGTCAGCGCGCAGGACTTGCCCGATCCGGTCGAGCCGACGATCGCGAAATGCTTCGAGAGCAAATCGTCGGTCAGCAGCCGCGCCGGCACGCCGGGGTCCTGGTAGAGCTGTCCCACCTTGATGCTCGCGACCGTCGGCGGCGCGTAGATGCGCGTCAGATCGTGCCGGTCCGCGAGCAGGACGGGGTCGCCGATGCTCGGCATGTGGCCGACGCCGCGGCGGAACGCCAGCCGGCCCGTCGCCTCGTTCTTCATCGTCTCGCCGACCAGGTTGATCTCGATCAGCGCGATGTCCTCACGCTTGCCGGCCATCGCCGGCATGGGGGCGGTCACGGCGGTGATGAGGCCCATCACGGCGCTGGTCGGCGTATGCACCTGGATCACCGCGCCGATCTGGATGCGCGGATCGTCCTTGCGCGCGGCCTCGTCGGCGGCGCGCTCCAGCACGGCGACGGCCTGGGCGCCGGTCACCGACACGATATGCCCGATGCGCACCAGCGGGGCGGCCGGCACGCCACGGCGCTCGCGGCCCACCGGCTCGGCGATCTCCAGTTTCGCGGCCTGGCTCATGCGGATTTCTCCTTCTTGGGCACGGTGGCGCGGCGCGGCTTGGCGCGTTCGCCGCCGCCTGCGCCCGCGGTCGAGGCGTGCGGGCCGGCATTGCTGCGCGCCGGCAGGGTCAGCACGACGGCGGTCCCGACGTCCGGTTCGCCCTCGATGTAGAGATCGCCGCCATGCTGGTGCGCGAGGCCGCGGGCGATCGCGAGGCCGAGCCCCGAGCCCTCGCTCGTGCGCGTATAGTGCGACTGCACCTGGCCGAAGGGCTGGATCGCGACCGCCATCTGGTCGGGCGTCATTCCGATGCCGGTATCGACCACCGCGACCGTTACGCCGCCGTCCCTGGTGGGCCGCGCCGTCACCAGGATGCGGCCGCCTTCGGGTGTGAATTTGTGCGCGTTCGACAGCAGGTTGATCAGCACCTGGCGGATGCGGCGGGCATCCATCGGCAGCTCGGCCAGGTTCTTCTCCAGCCGCACCTCCAGCGTCTGGTTCTTGTCCTTGATGCGCTGGCGCACCATCGGCACGCTGTCCTCGATGACCTCGCCGATGTCGTGCATGTCGAGATTGAGCTGGAACGTGCCGCTCTCCAGCTTGGCCATGTCCAGCACGTCGCTGATGATGCTCAGCATGTGCCGGCCGGCCTTGGAGATCTGTTCGGCATATTCCGCCGTCTGGGTGGCGGCCGGGGTGTCCGGGTCGGCGTTTCCGATCAGGTCCGAGAAGCCGATGATCGCGTTCAGCGGCGTCCGCAGCTCATGGCTCATCGTCCCGAGGAACGACGATTTTGCACGGTTCGCGAGGTCGGATTCCGCCTTTGCGGTGGCCATCGCCAGTTCGGTCTGATGGCGCAGCGCCAGTTCGCCCATCGTGTCCGCATAGCGGGTGAGGAGCGAACCGCGGCCGGCCTGGATATAGGATCGTGGGAGCATCGGTATTGTCTCGCTGCGATCCTCCCCGAATAGTCTTGCAACCCGTTTAACGGCGTTCCGGCGCGGGAACTCCGCCAAAACATTGCACTTTTCCGGGTTCGGCCCGGCGGGCCGCTGTCCTTGGCGGCGCGCTTCCCCTGCGATCCGCCCGCCGGGCACCGGCCTCGGCCGCGCGCGGGGCGCCCCTTCCGCCGGCCTCAGCGGCGCGGCCTGATCCTGTGGACGGGCGCGGCGAAACGGCTTGGCAGGGGCGGGGCGGGAAGGTAGAAGCGCCGCTCGCGCGGGGCGAAGCACGAACATGCGCCGGACCGATCTTCCGGCGCCTGTAGCCCGACGGAGCTGTGGCCGAGAGGCTGAAGGCGGCGGTTTGCTAAACCGTTGTACGGTTGAAAAGCCGTACCGAGGGTTCGAATCCCTCCGGCTCCGCCAATTCCAGTCCGCCTCTGGGCATGCGGTTGCCACGCTCTGTGGCGGACCGTTCAGGATCGGGCGCTGCTGATGCGGAACAGGGCGCGCAGCATTCCGACGAAGGTCACGGTCCAGGCCGCGAACGCGATATAGAGAAATACCCCCGGCAGGCCCGACAGGAAGTCGAACTCCATCGCGTTGCTCATCTGCCGGGTGCAGGCCGCGTACATGCCGAGCGGAAAAACCGCGCCCCAATAGAGTGGGTCGTAGCGGAAGGGAAAGCGCTCGAAGCCGTGGCGCCAGATGCCCAACACCACCAGCATGGGTATCCACCAGGTCCCGGTCGCCCAGTAAAAGAGGGTGAAGCCCTTCAGGAAGGGGAGCAGGGACGTCAGATAGGGAGCGTGCGGCGCATTCAGGATCAGCAGCGAACCGGCCAGCGTGGAGATGGCCATCGCGCCCATATTGATCCAGTAGGGTGGCGCCAGATCGCCCGGCGAGAATTGAAAGAATGCGTAGCGGTAGAAGATCAGCGACATCATCCAGATGTAGAGCATACCGCCCCACAGCCACATCGACAGGGCGAGGAGGTTGAGCTCCAACCGATAGGGCTGGCCGATCCGGGCAGCGAGCAGGGCGCTGGAGACGGATAAGGCCTGGGTCGCCACCACCGCCAGCAGCCAGGCCCCGTTTATGCCCTTGTCGAGGCTGGGCTTGTCGCGCTTTATCGTCAGGGCGGTGAAGATCGTGTAGGTCAGGCAAAGCCACAGCAGGACTGCAACGCCCCAGAAGGCCGCGCCGGCGGCCAGATTTTCTCCCAGGATCAGAAACTGGCTGGCCAAGATGCCGGTGCCGGCGATCGAGGTGAAGTAGCCTGGCCCCACCGCGTGGGTGAACATGTCGCCGAAGAAGCGACCGGGAAAGCGCCAGAGCCTCAGGATATAAAGGACCGAAAGAACGACATATTGCCCGATGTTCAGATAGAACATCGTGATGGCGATGAGGCGATGCTCCATCATGAAGGCAGCGAGCGAGATGATCCCCGTCGCCATTACCAAGCCAAAATAGGCCGGCGAGAGATCGCGCAGCCTGTCAGCCCAGCGCATCACGAGGCCGTTTCCGGTGACGCTATCGTGCATTTCATCTCTACCCACCGGGGGCCAACCACTGTCTTGCAGAGCCGCAGCCGGTGCAAGTCGCGCCAGGAGAGACCGCCCCCGCACGGCGGACGATCCTGGAACGCGGTCCATGCCACGATCTGAAAGAATACCAGAAAGCAGCGTAATTCCTGTCGATTACAGGTGGTTTCGGGGATTGTCTTGGAGTGCTGCGGCGTAAACGTGGTTCTCCGTTTCATCGCTCTCGCCCGCCATCGCGCCTTTCACGAACCGGGCGGAACACCGCTAACTCCATTACGTTCTGCTTCAGATGGGTCTAGATGGCGGTTGTCATCCTTGAGGGAGGCGGCACATGCCGAAACTGGTCCGGTTCCTCGTGCGGCACGCCTTGACCGGCGTGGGGCTCGGGGTGGCCTTTGCGGCCTACCTGATCCTAGCCGATGTGGGCGGGCTGGGCACGCTGATCCTGGCGTCGCCGGATCGGGTCTTGGTGATCAGCCTTCTGCTCGTCGGCATGAGCATCACCTTTGGCAGCGCGCAGATGGGCATCGCCGTCATGCTGCTTGCATCCCGAGACGGTGACGACACCGGAACGCGTGAAAAGGCCGCGCCGCCCTGGCAGATCCGGACAGAGCCGGTACCGATTGTGCGAGCCCGCCCACGGTAACGGCACGATAGCGGCGTCCTGTCTGCCCGGCGCCTTCGCCGGCGCTGCGGCATGGAAACCCGAAGCCGATGGTCGCGACGGCGCGCTCCAACTAGACGGCTTCATTCTAACATGTTAGCTGGCGGCGAGCCGGGACGGGCGTCGCGAAGGGCGCGCCGGCAGGAGGAGGGCGGGGGGATGGGCGAAACAGAAATCCGCGCGATGCTGGATGGGCTCTGCCGCGCCGCGGAAGCGGTCGACGGCGATCGCTTCGCTTCGTATTTCACCGAGGACGGCGTCTATCATGATGGGTTCTACGGCGCGTTCGCCGGGCGGACCCGCATCGCCGAGATGATCAACCAGTGGTTCTTCAAGCACGCCCGCGACATGCGCTGGGACATGCTGGAGCCCGCGCTCCAGGGCGACCGGCTCTATACGCGCTATATCTTCAGTTACAATTCGAAGCTGCCCGAAGCGAACAATGCGCGCACGATGTTCGAGGCGGTGTCGATCATGACACTCCGCGACGGCAAGATCGCCGAGTATCGCGAAGTGGCCGATTGCGGCACCGCATTCGCGGACATGACCTTTCACCCGGAGCGGATTTTCAAGATCTTCGAGCGCAGGGCCGCGGCATTGAAGCTGAGGCCGGAAGTTGCGCGGCATCTGCCGAGTTCCTGAGCCTTTCGTTGCTTTCGGCGGCCGCGGCTATGCCATGCGCGCCCGACAGGAGGTTCCCACATGATCAGCACCTTCGACACGCGCATACCGCCCTCGGAAGCGTGCGTCGTGCGGCCTTTGCTGGAGAGATGGGCCGAAGCCCAACCCGAAAAGATTTTCGTCAAGGCCCAAAGCGAGGACGGCGTCAGCTATCGCGCGATGCGCGACCGCGTCGCTGCGACGGCCGCCGCCCTTGCCGCGCTGGGCGTCAAGCATGGCGACAAGGTCGTCGTGTGGATGCCGAACGGCGTCGACTGCATCCGCGTCTGGTTCGCCATCAACTGGCTCGGTGCGGTCTATGTGCCGATCAACACGGCCTATAAAGGCCATTTGCTTGAGCATGTCCTGCGCAATGCCGGCGCCAAAGTCATGGTCGCGCATGCGAGCCTGGCTCGGCTGCTGGAGGATACCGACACCGCTGAGGTCGAGACCGTAGTCGTCTTCGGCGCGCCTGCGCCCATTCGCACGCTTCGCGTTCTTCCGGCCTCGATGCTCGATCGTGCAGACGCCGCCGGCCCGCCCGAGGCGGACATAAAGCCGTGGGACATGCAGTCGATCGTCTACACCTCCGGCACCACGGGGGCGTCGAAGGGCGTGATGTCGTCCTATGCGCATCTCCACGCCACCTCCGGCGTGGAGAGCTTCCCCATGCTGACGGCTGACGATCGCTTCATGTGCAATCTGCCGCTGTTCCATGTCGGCGGCACTTTCGGCGTGATGGCGATGCTGTCGCGCGGCGGTTCGGTTTCGCTCGTGTCGTCGTTTTCCACAGAAGAGTTCTGGCCGGCGTTACGCGAAACCGGCACGACGGCGGTGATGCTGCTCGGCGCGATGGCGAATTTCATCCTCAAGCGGCCGCCCGGCCCCGAGGACCGCGACCATCCGCTTAAGAAGGCCATCATCGTGCCCCTGACAGACGGCGCGCCGGCCTTCGCCGCGCGGTTCGGGGTCGAGACCTACACCATCTACAACATGACCGAGATATCGACGCCGCTCGTCTCGGAGGTGAACCCCAGCGCGACCGGCTCGTGCGGCCGGCCGCGCAAGGGCGTGACGCTGCGGCTGGTCGACGAAAACGATTGCGAGGTGCCGCAAGGGAGCGTCGGAGAACTGGTCGTTCGGACGGATGCGCCGTGGGCGCTGAACAGCGGCTACTACAAGAACCCGGAAGCCACCGCCGCCGCCTGGCGCAACGGCTGGTTCCACACCGGCGATGCCTTCCGTGTCGATGCCGACGGCACCTATTTTTTCGTCGACCGCATGAAGGATGCAATCCGCCGCCGCGGCGAGAACATTTCGTCCTTCGAGGTCGAGGCCGAGATCGCCGCGCATCCCGCCGTCAACGAGGTCGCCGTCGTGCCGGTGCCGAGCGAACTCACCGAGGAGGAGGTGATGTGCGTCGTCGCCCCGACGCCGGGGCAGACCATCGATCCGAAGGAGCTGCTGGACTTCCTGGTGCCGCGCATGCCGCATTTCATGGTGCCGCGCTATGTCCGCGTGGTCGATGCGCTGCCCAAGACGCCGACGCAGAAGATCCAGAAGCATATACTGCGCGCCGCCGGGCTGACCGACGATACCTGGGATCGCGAGAAGGCCGGCATGCGGATCAGGCGGCAGAAACTCTAGGGGGGATAGTACGGTGGCAGGCATCGTGACGGTCGAGAAGGGGCTCGGGCCGGAAGGGCGCATCGCGGTGGTGCGCTTCGACCGCGGCGACGGCGTCAACGCACTCTCGCCCGAGGCGATACGCGCCCTCACCGATACGGCGCGGAGCTTCGAGGATGACGGCGACACCTCGGTCGTCGTGCTCGCCGGCGCCGCCAAAGCCTTCTGCGCCGGCTTCGACCTGAAGGACGCCGAGGGCCGCGCGCGCCGCGACCTGGATCTGGGCGCCCTGCGCCGTCACCTCAAGCTTGGCCCGCGCCTCACCCGCGCCTGGCAGGAGGTGGAGCAGATCACCATCGGCGCCATCGAAGGCTTCTGCATCGGCGGCGGCGTGTCGCTGGCGGTGGCGCTCGACTTCCGCGTGATGGCGCGCGACGCCCATATGCGCCTGCCCGAGATCGCGCTCGGCATGAACATGAGCTGGCAGAGCATCCCGCGCATGCTGCCGCTCATCGGTCCCGCCCGCACCAAGCAGGCCGTGATCCTCGCCGACCAGCGCATCGGTGCCGAGGAGGCCCATCGCTGGGGCCTGGTCGAGGAACTGGCCGAGCCGGGCGGCACGTTCGACGCCGCGATGGCGCTCGCCGCGAAGATCGCCGCGCAGCCGCCGCTGCCTGTCGCCATGACCAAGCTGACGGTCAACCGCCTGACCCACGCGCTCGACGATCTCGCCAGCCACATGGACAACGACCAGTTCGCGCTGGCGAGTTTCTCGGCGGACCACAAAGAAGGGCTCGACGCCTATCTCGGCCGCCGCAAGCCGCGCTTCCGCGGCCGCTAGGCGACAGGAGCATTGCGATGAGCGAAGACATCCTCGACCTGGCGATCGCGCAGCACGTCGCGCACATCACCTTCAACCGGCCGGCGAAGCTGAACGCCATCGACCGTGTGCTGGCCGAGCGGCTGGTCGAGGCGCTGGCGGTGGTCGCCGCGGATGCATCGGTCAAGGTCGCGGTGCTGAAGGGGGCAGGGCGGGCCTTCATGGCCGGCGGCGACCTCAAGGGCTTCCACGACGCGGGCAAGAAGGCGCCGGAGGCGGTGCGCGCGCTGATCGAGCCGTTCCACGCCGCGGCGCGGGCGATCCGCGCGCTGCCCGTCCCGGTTGTCGCGTCGGTCCACGGTCCGGTCGCGGGCGGCGGCGTCGCCCTCGCGCTCGCCTGCGACTTTGTGATCGCCGCCGACGACGCCGTCTTCACGCCCGCCTATCTGAAGATCGGCGCCAACCCGGATGGCGGTACGACGTGGTCGGTGGTGCGCCTGCTCGGCGAACGCCGCGCGCTGGAATGGCTGATGCTGGGCGATCCGATGCCGGCGCAGCAGGCGGCCGTGGCGGGCCTCGTCAACCGTGTCGTCATGCGGGCCGATCTCGCCGCCGAGACCGCCGCGCTCGCCGCCCGCCTCGCCGCGGGGCCGGCCGCCGCCCAGGCCTCGCTCAAGCGCCTGGTATGGCGTGCCACGCACAGCGCCCTCGACGACCAGCTCGACGCTGAAGCCGCGGGCTTCCTTGCCCTCTCCGCGACCGCCGACTTCCGCGAAGGGCTCGCGGCCTTCTTCGAGCGCCGCGAGCCCCGCTTCGGCCGCTGAGGGCGGATCAGAGCCCGGCGAGGATCTGCTCGATCACGCTCTTGGCCTTGCCCGTCTGCTTGACCGCCTTCGCCGCGTCGAGATTGACGGGGTCGCCGACCACCACAACCGCCACCATGCCCATGGCGTAGTGCGGCTTGCACTTCACGCCATAGACGCCGGGCTGTGTGAAGGTGACGGTGACGTCCTCGTTCATGCCGCCGGCGAAGCCCTCCGCCCCGTCGGGCAGCATGCCGGGGATCGTCTCGGCATTGTGGCTCTTGTCGGTCGCGCGGAAATGCACGGTGTCGCCGGGCGCGACGCGGGTCAGCGCCGGTTCGAAGACCATGGGGCCGGCGGCGCCTTTGTTCAGCATCTTCACCTCGAACTCCGTGGCGCTGGCGGACGCCGCCAAGGCGAGGCCGGCGGCGATGGCGAACGCGAGGCGAATACGGGCAGGCATGGCTACACTCCTTGCAGAGGCGCCGTCACGGGCGCCGGGGACAGATCGGGGTCGATCGAAAAATCAGGACGACGGCTCGGCCGTGTCGTCGCGCACGAGGCGGAAGCCGAGATTGGCGGGGGGCCGTCCGACGGCACAGCCGCCGACCCGCGGATCGCGGATGAAGACGACCATATAGGTGCGATGCCGCCCCTCGACGACACGGACGCCGCAATTCTCGGTCGTCTGGCGGAAGGCGCCGGCGGTCTCGTCCCACGCCTGGCGGGTATAGCAGGCCGACGTCCACTCCCAGACATTGCCGCCCGCATCCATGACGCCGCTCGCATTGGTGCCGAACGTGCCGAAGGGTTGGGGCCGCCGCTCGGCGACCGCTTCCGCCTTGGACTCCGCCTCATAGACGGCGATCCAGCGCTTGGACGGGTCGTTGGGATCGGCCACGTCGGTGAGGGCGTCGGGCCGATAGGCGGGGCCCGCCGCGAGCGCCCATTCGGCATCGGTCGGCAGGCGATAGCGATGCCCCGTCTGCACCGACAGCCAGCGAGCATAGGCCTCGGCGTCCTGCCAGCTCACGCCGACGACGGGCAGGTCGTCCGCCCGTCCCGGCGTTCCCGCCAGCTTCTGGCAGGCGCCGGCATCGACGCAGGCGGCATAGTCCGCTTCGCTCACCTGACGCTTCATGATGGTGAAGCTCTGCGCTGGCTTCAGCTCGATTACCGGTCCGTTGACCGGCATGTCGCCCGCCACGAATTCGCCGGGCAGCCGGTAGGCGATGGGTGTGGCGGCAATGGTCGCGAGCGGCGTGGTGTCGGCGTCGGTGCTTTCGGATGCTTCCCCGGCATAGGCGCCAAGGGAGAGCATCGCGGCGAGGGCCAGTTTGACGGCGTGCGCCATCTTGGGGTGCGGCGATCCTGCGATCGCGGCCTCCTTTTCCTTACGTTTGCTGTTTAGTGGGCGACGATCGGTCCGGGCGGGCTGATCTGCTTCATCAGGTCGTCATTCCACTTGCCTTCGACCTTCACATGCGCCGCGGCGCCCAGCTCGTTGGCCTCGATGAGATTGTGGTTCACGTAGGCGTAGACGCCCGGCTGGAGGAAGGTATAGAGCGCCGCGCCCGCCGAGCCGCCGCGGATGAACCAGGTCTCCAGATCCTTCTGCGGCGGGTTGTCGAACTTGCCGGTCTCCCACACCCAGTCGCCGTGGCCGCCGATGAGATGGGGCCGGGTGTCGCGGTTGGCCTGCGAATGGATGAACAGCACCGTCTCGCCGACCTTGGCGGTCATCGCATGCTCACCGGTCAGCGCACCCCTGGCGCCGTTGAAGACGACATGGGTCGGCGTCAGCGTGCGCATGACCTCCAGCGTGTCGGCATAGGCCTCGCCGGGCGATTCGTAGCTTTTGTAGGCGCCGTTCGCGTCCTTGGGGATGTAGAGATCGTTTTCGCCGACCGTGTAGACGCGGTCATAGTGCAGGTGCCGGCCGTGCGCATCCTTCAGACCGTCGCGGGGCAGCACCATGAGAACGCCGCTCATGCCCGAGACGACATGCCAGGCGACCATGCCTTCCGGCGCGCAGTGATAGACGAATACCCCGGTCCGCGTCGCCTTGAAGCGCAGCGTCGCCTGTTCGCCGGGATTGACGAAGGTCAGCTTGGCGCCGCCGAGCGCACCGGTCGCCGCGTGGAAGTCGATATTGTGCGGCATGGAGTTGGTCTCGAGATTGACCAGCGTGAGCTGCACATAGTCGCCTTCATGCACGACCATGGTCGGCCCCGGCATCGAGCCGTTGAAGGTCATGGCCTGAAAGGTGGTTCCTTCGTCGTCGACGACCACTTTCTTCTCGATGATCGGCATGTGGAACTCGATCACCTTCGGCTTGGCCTTGGTGGCCTGCTCGTGCGGGTGTACGAAGGGCGGCGCGACGAGTTCCACGGTCACATGTTCCAGCTTCTCGGCTTCGTCCAGGGCCAGCGCAGGCGCGGTCGCCAGCAAGGCGGCCAGGCCGGCGCCCATCAGCGTTGCGCGGCGGGTAATCATGGTGTTCATCTCCTTGAATGTGAGCATCAAGAACACCCATTCGCGTGCGCTCTCTTTGTGCCCTCGCAAACTGCGCGCACAATCGCGAACGGCGAATCTGCTTGAGAGGCTTCGTGGCCGCTGCGCTCGATCGATCGTTGATTTCAGGGCTTGAGATTTTCGCCAGCATGGCGCCGGCGGATCTCGACACCATCCTTGCGTCTGCTCGGGTGCGCCAGCTCGCCCCCGGCGCCGCGGCGTTCGAGCAGGGCGACGAGGCGCGGGAGTTCTTCATCCTGCTGCACGGGCGGCTGAAGGTCGTGCAGACGACACCGGACGGGCAGCAGATCATCGTCCGCCACATCAACCCCGGAGAGCCGTTCGGCATCGCCCGCGCGATGCGGCGTCCCGATTACCCGGCAAGCGCCATCGCTGCCGTCGACAGCCTGGCGTTGGCGTGGCCGTCGTCCCAGTGGGACGCGTTCGTGGCTCGGGCGCCGGTGCTGGCGGCGAATGCCCTCCAGGCGGTCGGCCAGCGCCTTCAGGAGAGCCACGCGCGGGTGCGCGAAATGGCGACCCAGCAGGTCGAGCGGCGCATCGCCCACGCCGTCCTGCGCCTCGTCAATCAGGCCGGGCGGAAGACTCCGGAAGGCATCGAGATCGACTTTCCGCTGACCCGCCAGGACATCGCCGAGATGACCGGGACCACGCTGCACACCGTCAGTCGTACGCTGAGCGCCTGGGAGGAGAAGGGCATCGTGGAAAGCGCGCGCAAGCGAATCACCGTGCGCGATCCCCATCGCCTCTTTCTACTGTCGGAAGGGGAGGCGGAGTAGCGGGGGCGCGCGCCGCGGACAGGAGTTCGTCCAGAAAGCTGTCGAGATCGGCGCCGTGTTCGGCGGCGGCGTCGATCACCGTGTGAAACGGCGCCACCGGGCATCCGACGCAGCCGAACCCGTGGCGCAGGAACACGGCGATCGTCGCCGGGTAGCGGCGCATGATCTCGTCCACGGAATTGTAGGCGTCGAACAACATGCACATAAATCCTCAGCCTCACGCTAAGTGCGTGTGCGCGCGCGCTCTTTGCGCGGGCGAATGCTCCGGCGGGTTTGGCTGAATGCCGCTTGCAGGCGGCGCGGGCCTTTTCAGCGGGGGCGGGCGGGGCCGGGATACTTGCCCGCGAGGATCACGATCAGCGTGGCGGCCGCTTCCTTGTCGATCTGCTCCGGCGCCAGGGGCGCCAGTTCCACGAAGAGCCGGCGCGCCTTTTCGGCCGTGATTCCCTTGGCGCAGTAGAGCGGCTGGCCCATGGCGGCATCGACATGGCCGGCTCCCAGCACACCCTCGATATAGGCGGTGCAGCGTGTCGCCGTCTCGGTCTGAGCCGCGCCCGGCGCATAAGCCGTGGCCTCGGTTCGCGCCCCGCAGGCCCGCAAAAGCTCCGCGTTGCTGACGATCGCAGCAAGGGTCAGGACGGTGAGCATGGCCGGGTCTCCGCGATCGCCCCGGGGGCGCTGCCCCGTTAACGCGTTCCGGAGCCGATTGTTGCAGACCTTCCGTACGCGCGCGGCTCAATCCGCGCGGCGCACCGAAAGGGCTGCGAGCACGGCTTCGCGGACGGCGCTGTCCTGCGCCGCGACGGCCCGGCCCAGCGAGGCGAGGCGGGCCCGGCTCTCATGAAGTTGATCCAGCAGCGACAGGACGATCGGGAGCGAGCCGGACTCGACATCGAGATCGTAATGCAGGGTGCAGATCAGGCGCACGCGCGCGCAGTCGGCCTCGGAGAACACGGCGCCGCCGGGTTCGGTGCGCGGCTGCACCAGCGCTTCGGCGATCCATGCTTCGAGGTCGCGCCGCTGAAGCGCGGCGATCGCGCCCACGAGTTCGTCGATGCCCATCATGACAGCATCTCCTTGCGCGGCGTGTCGCCGCTCCTGGGCGACCAGCCTTCCAGAAAGGCGGCGAGCTCCGGCTCGTCGCCGGCCGGCAGCACGACCTTCAGCTTGACGAGCTGATGGCCGCGCATGCCGGTCTTCCGGTTGCGCACGCCCTTGTCGCGCAGGCGCAGCGTCTTGCCGGTGTTCGAGCCTTTCGGGATTGTCAGCGTGACGGGGCCGCCGATCGTCGGCACGTCGATCTTCGCGCCCAGCACCGCTTCCTTGAGCGTCACGGGAATGTCGACGTGGATGTTGTCGTCGCGCCGCTCGAAGAAGGCATGCGGCTGGACATGCAGTTCCACATAGGCATCGCCCGGCGGACCCCCGCCGTGGCCCGGCATGCCCTGGCCCGCAAGGCGGATCGTCTGGCGGTCCTCGCTCCCCTCGGGCACCGTCACGGCGAGCGTCCGGCCCTGCGGCAGCGTCAGCGTCAGGGTCGCGCCGTTCGCGACATCGAGAAACGGCACCTGGACGCTGAAGCTCGCATCCTGGCCGCGCATCCGGAACGCCGCCTCGCCGCCGCCCCGCGCCCCGCCGAAGGCGCGCGCCAGGAAATCCTCCAGGTCGGCGTCGCTGGCAAAGCCGTCCTGCGCTGCATGGGTGCCCGCCGTCCGCCCGTCCGCGAAGTCTCGATAATAGCGCGGCTGGGGCCGCTCGGCCCCGCTTGCGTCGATCTCGCCTGCATCGAAGCGGCGGCGCTGCTCCTTGTCCTTCAGCAGGTCATAGGCGGCCGATACCGACTTGAAGGTCTCCTCCGCCGTCTTGTCGCCGGGATGCAGGTCGGGGTGGTGCTTGCGCGCCAGCTTCTTGAAGGCATCCTTGACGGCCTGGTCGCTGGCCGTGCGGGATACGCCGAGCGTCTCGTAGGGATCCTTCATGGTGTCGTCCATCCAAGGCCGGCGCCTGCCTGTTTGATCTAGCTCTAAGACCCGGTTGCGCTATCGTGCAAGACAGCAACTTCAAGGCAGGAGGATAACATGCTGGTCAGGGACGCGATGACCGCCCCGGTGCTCTCTGTCGCTTCCACCGCTACGATCGGGGAGGCCATTGCGGCGATGCTTGCGCGCCGGGTGAGCGGATTGCCCGTCGTGGACGATCGCGGCGCACCCATCGGAATGGTGACGGAAGGCGACCTCCTGCGCCGCAACGAACTGGGGACCGAGCGGACCAGATCGCGCTGGCTGCAATTCTTCGCCGGGCCCGGTCAGTCTGCCGACGAATATGTCCGCAGTCACGGCCGGAAGGTGGCCGAAGTGATGACCGAGCATGTCGTCAGCCTGCCGCCGGACGCCCCCCTCGTGGCGGCCATCGACCTCATGCTGAAGAAGCACATCAAGCGCGTGCTCGTGATGCAGGGCGCCAATCTGCTGGGCATACTGGCGCGTTCCGACGTGCTGCGGGCGCTTTCCGGCACCCTGCCGGGACCGGCGCCGCGCGACGTGCAGGACGACACCATCCGCAAGGCGGTGTCGGCCGAACTCGAAAAGCAGCCCTGGAGCGGCAAGGACATGATCCGCGTCGAGGTGGATCAGGGCAAGGTGACGCTGTCGGGCATGATCCTCGACGAACGCGCCCGCCTTGCGGCGAAGGTCGCGGCCGAGAACACGCCGGGTGTCACGTCCGTGGTCGACGACCTGATCTGGGTCGAGCCCCTGTCCGGTACCGTCATTCTCGGCGACGGGGGCGTGATCGCCCCGCCCGTCCGGATCGCCTGAGGCGGCCGAGAGGCGCGTGCGCCGCTACAGCGTCCGGCACTGGATGAGCAGTTGCCCGGCGAGGCCGGCGGCGCGGTGCACGCCGATCGCGTTCACCTCGGGCGAGGTCGCGATGGCGACGAAGGCCTTGGCCGACGGATATTCGACGAGCGCCACGGCGTCCCACAATTCGCCGACCTCGCCGATCACCAGCGCCTCGACCCGGACGCTATGCATCATGCGTCCGCCCTGGGCTGCCACCAGCGCCGTCATCTGTTCGCCATAGAGCATATAGGCGTCGCGCCCGCTCAGCGTGGTGGGGCGGCCATCGGCATAGGCCGCAGCCGCTTTGAACTTCAGCAGATTGACCATGACGACGGGCGCCTCGCTCTCCTGCGCCAGAAGGGCGGCGATCTGCGCGGGCTGGGGGTAGACGGCGTTGACGACTTCCATGGCGCTGCCCTCTCTTCGCCGCGTTGCGACGCGGCGGTCTTGACGCATCGTGCGCGGACAATATACTGGCATTACTGGTGTCACTATAAGGGATGCCGGTCAAGGCGCGTCCAAAAGCGCTGGACGCTCCTGGTCGAGCGGGCAGGGTGGAGGCGGTGCCGTATGAGTGAGCCTGTTCTTCTCTCGGGCGCGCCTGGCTCGCCCTATACCCGCAAGATGCTGGCCGTGCTGCGCTATCGCCGCGTCCCCTACCGCTTCCTCCTCGCAGGGCACGGCGGACGCGCCGGGCTGCCGCGGCCGAAGGTGGATCTGCTCCCGACCTTCTATTTCCCGTCCGGATCCGGCGCGCACGAGGCGGTCGTCGACTCGACGCCGATCATCCGCCGCCTCGAAGCGATGCAGGCGGGGCGCGCCGTTGTGCCGCCCGATCCGGCGCTCGCCTTCCTCGACGCGCTGCTGGAGGACTACGCCGACGAGTGGCTGACGAAGGCGATGTTCCACTATCGCTGGGCGTACGCTGACGACATCGAGAAGGCGGGCGCGATCCTGCCGCTCTGGCGCGACACGCAGTTGCCCGATGCGGAGTGGCACGCGGCGCGCAAGGCCTTCTCCGAACGGCAGATCGGGCGACTCTACGTGGTGGGCTCCAACCCGGCGACCGGTCCGGTGATCGAGGCGAGCTATCGCCGCTTCCTCGCGATCTTCGAGGCGCATCTGAAGGCGCATCCCTTCCTGATGGGCGGACGGCCCGGCGCCAGCGACTTCGCTGCTTTCGGGCAGCTTACGCAGCTCTCGCACTTCGATCCGACGCCGACGGCACTGACGCTGAAGGAGGCGCCGCGCGTCTATGCCTGGGTCGATGCCGTCGAGGACCTCTCGGGCCATGAGGCGCCCGAGGACGGCTGGGCGCGCGCCGACGCGCTGCCCGCGACGTTGCGCGAGCTGCTGCGCGAAATGGCGCGCAGCTATGTGCCGGTGATGCTCGCCAACGCCCGCGCGCTGAACGCCGGCGCCGACACGGTGACGGCCGAGGTCGACGGAACGCCGTGGACGCAACAGCCCTTCCCGTATCAGGGCAAATGCGTCGCGTGGTTGCGGCAGGATTTCGCAGCACTGGCCGGCGAGGCGCGCCGTGTCGTCGGCGATCTGCTGGAGGCAACGGGATGCCTGCCGCTCATCACCGCTCCGGTCTGATGCGGCGCAAGCCGACTCTCGCCTGCGCCGCGCTGCTGTCGTTGGCGGCATGCGGCGGTGAGGGCGACCGGCAGGTGGCCTCGGAGATATGCGTCCGCGAAGCGCCGGCGGCGCCGGGGCAGGGTACCGCGGGCATGATCTTCGTGCCCGGCGGCGCGATGCTGATGGGCGCCAAGCCGCTGCGCGCTGAGGAGGGGCCGCCGCACCGTGTCGAGGTCGCGGCCTTCTTCATCGATGCGACCGACGTCACCAATGCGCAGTTCGCGGCCTTCGTCGCGGCGACCGGCTATGTCACGCGGGCGGAGCGCGGCGACACCCCCGCATCGCTCGTCTTCGTCGCGCCGGACGGAGACGAGCCGGTCCGCGACATCGCCGACTGGTGGCGCATCGTCCCCGGTGCCGACTGGCGCCATCCCGAAGGACCGGGCAGTTCGATCGACGGGCGCGACCATCTGCCCGTCGTGCAGGTCGCCTATGAGGATGCGCTTGCCTATGCGCGCTGGCTGGGCCGCGAACTGCCGAGCGAGGCGGAATGGGAATACGCGGCGCGCGGCGGCATCGACGGCGCGGCCTATGCCTGGGGCGATGGCGATCCGACATCCGGCACATCGCGCGCCAATACCTGGCAGGGGCCGTTCCCCTATGCAGACACCGGCACGGACGGTTATCGCATGCGCCCCTCGCCGGTCGGCTGCTATCCGCCGAACGGCTACGGCCTGTACGACATGGCGGGCAATGTCTGGCAGTGGACGACGGACGTCTATGTGCCCGGCGCCTTCGACGACGAAGAGCTGGCGCCGCAGTCGGCCTCTTTCGATCCGCAGGCGCCGTCGGTGCCGCGCCGGGTCATCAAGGGCGGCTCGTTCCTGTGTGCGGACAATTATTGCTTCCGCTATCGGCCCGCCGCGCGCACCGGAGCCGATCCCGGTGACGGCGCGTCGCATATCGGATTCCGAACGGTGGTCCGGCCGCCCCAGAGCGCAGCGCGAACCGCCGAGAACACAAATGGGGAGGGACATCCATGAACAGGTGGATCAAGCGCGGCGCGCTGGCGCTCGCACTTCTTGCCGGCGCAGGCATTGGCGGATGGTACGCCATCGGCGGACGCGAGGGGCTAATCCTTCTCGTCGCAAGCTGGCGCAAGCCGACGCCGGCGCCGCATCGCGAGGTCGCCTGGCAGCAGGGGCCGCAGACGCCTCCGGCCGGGCGGCGCCCGCCCAATGTCGTGCTGATCCTGGCCGACGACATGGGGCACAACGACATCTCGTTCTACGGCGGCGGTGTCGACGCATCCGTGCCGACGCCGAACATCGACTCGATCGGCCGCGAAGGCGTCAGCTTCAGCGCCGGATATGCCGGCAACGCCACCTGCGCTCCGTCGCGGGCTGCGCTGATGACCGGCCGCTATCCCACGCGCTTCGGGTTCGAGTTCACGCCGACGCCGATCGGTTTCGCGCGTGTCGTCGGCCATGGCATCGGCGACGGCAGCCATCCCTCGATCTATCATGCCGACCGCGAGGCGGAGACGCCCGACGTGGCCGACATGGCGGTGCCGTCGACCGAGGTGACGATCGCGGCGCTGCTTCAGAAGGCCGGCTACCACACGCTCCATCTGGGGAAGTGGCACCTCGGCGAAACGGATGCGACACGGCCCGACGCGCGCGGCTTCGACGAAAGCCTCGGCTTCTATGCTGGCGCCTCAATGTTCCTGAAGGCCGATGACGCGGATGTCGTGAATGCCAAGCAGGACTTCGACCCGATCGACCGCTTCCTGTGGGCCGCGCTGCCCTGGGGCGTGCGCTACAACGGCAGCGAGATGTTCGAGCCCAAGGGCTACATGACCGACTATCTCACCGACGAGGCGGTCAAGGCGATCCATGCCAATCGCAACCGGCCCTTCTTCGTCTATCTCGCCTACAACGCCATTCACACGCCGCTTCAGGCGACCAGGGAGGACTTCGACGCGCTGCCGGGTATCCCCGATCACACCCGGCGCGTCTATGCGGCGATGGTGCGCAATCTCGACCGCAACGTCGGGCGCGTCTTGCAGGCGCTGAAGGACGAGGGGCTGGACGAGAACACGCTCGTGATCTTCACGAGCGACAATGGCGGCGCCAACTATATCGGCCTCGACGGACTGAACGCGCCCTATCGCGGGTGGAAGGCAACCTTCTACGAAGGCGGCATCCGCGTGCCGTTCTTCATGCGCTGGGCGGGCGTGATCCAGGCCGGGTCGACCTATGACGCGCCGGTCAGTCACTTCGATGTGTTCGCGACTGCCGCGGCCGCCGCCAGCGCAGCCATTCCCTCCGACCGCACGATCGACGGCGTGAACCTTCTTCCGTTCCTCGCCGGCACCGCGGCGGGCCGTCCGCACGACATCCTGTTCTGGCGCAGCGGCCCCTATCGCACCGTGCAGAAGGGCCGGTGGAAGCTCCAGGCGATGGAGACGCCGAAGGTCTCGTATCTCTACGATCTCGCCGCCGATCCCTCGGAAAAGGCGGACGTGGCGGCGGCGAACCCTGAGGTGGTCGCCGAGCTGACGGCCCTGCTCGATGCGCATGACCGCGAGCAGGCCAAACCGATCTGGCCGGCCCTGTTCGAAGGCGCGATCAACGTCGATACGCCGCTCGGCAAGCCGTCGAAGCCCGGCGACGTCTTCATCTACTGGTCCAACTGACCGCCGCGCGGCTCCGGGCGGCCGCTCCGGCGGCGCCCCTTGCTGCAACGCACAAGGCACCCTATCGTCTTAGGCGAGCGCGGCGGCGTCCTGTCCGGCGCGGAAGAGGAGCCCGGACGCCGTCGTGACAGACCGCTCCGCAGACGAGCCAGGGACGGAGAGTCCGGAAGGCGCAGCCGTGCCCGACGCCCCGGTCGTCGGCGGCGAGCGGCCCGTACGGCGCCCGCGCGACACATTCGCGGCCGTGGACCTCGGGACCAACAATTGCCGGTTGCTCATCGCCCGGGGCGAGGGTCGCAACGGCTTCCGCGTGGTCGACGCCTTTTCCCGCTCGGTGCGTCTCGGCGAAGGGCTTTCGGCCACCGGCGCGCTGTCCGAGGCCGCCATAGAGCGCACGCTTGCCGCCCTGAAAGTCTGTGCCGCCAAGATGCGCCGGGCCGGCGTGACCCACAGCCGGGCCATCGCCACCCAGGCCTGCCGCAGCGCCTCGAACAGCGCGTCCTTCATCCACCGGATCGAGCGCGAGACGGGGATTCGCATGGAGATCGTCGCGCCCGGCGAGGAAGCGCGCCTGTGTGCGCACGGCGTGGCGCCGCTGACCGATCCGGACCTTGAGGATTCCGTCATCTTCGACATCGGCGGAGGCAGCACCGAACTCATCTGGCTCCGGCGCACGCCGCCGCGCGCCGAGGTTCGGCCCCGCATGGCGGCATGGGTGAGCGTCCCGGTCGGCGTCGTCTCGCTGGCCGAACGCTTCGGCCTCGGCCGGGCGCCGCTGAGGATGGAGGACTACCCCGCGATGGCGGCGGCGGCGGAAGAGGCGTTCGCCGAGGCGCTGTCGGGCGGCGGGTTCAGCGGCCCGTCGGCGCCCTCCGGCATGCATCTGCTCGGCACGTCGGGCACCGTGACGACCCTGGCCGGCATGCATCTCGGCCTGACGCGCTATGACCGCGGGCGGATCGACGGGCTGTGGATGGACGTGGCCGACATCACGCGCATCGCGCGCGGCCTGGTTACCCAGAATTTCGAAACCCGCGCCGCGCATCCCTGTGTCGGCAACGACAGGGCCGAGCTGGTGTTGCCGGGCTGCGCGATCCTGGAGGCGATCACCCGCCGCTTTCCCTGCGGGCGCATCCGCATCGCCGATCGCGGCCTGCGCGAGGGCATGCTGCTGACCTTGATGGCGAAGGCCGAGAAGGAACGGCACCGGCGCTGGAAACGCGACAGGCGCAGCGCATGAGCGGAGGAAAAAAGGGGGCAAATCCAGGAGGTTCCGGGAGGACGCTCAAAGTACGCGTGAAGTCGGCGCGCGGCCGCTCCGTCGGCCAGGTGCGCTGGCTGGAGCGCCAGTTGAACGACCCCTACGTCGCCGCCGCGAAAAGCGAAGGCTATCGCTCGCGCGCCGCCTACAAGCTGAAGGAACTGGACGACCGCCACGGCCTGATCCGCAGGGGCGGGCATATCGTCGACCTCGGAGCGGCGCCCGGCGGATGGACCCAAATCGCCGTCGAGCGCGCCGGCCCGCAGGGCCGGGTGATCGGCATCGACATCTCGCCGATGGAAGAGGTGCCCGGGGCCGAAATCCTCCATCTCGACTTCCTCGACCCCTCCGCGCCGGACCGCCTGAAGGCGATCCTCGGCGGCGAGGCGGATGCGGTCCTGTCCGACATGGCCGCCCCCGCCACCGGCCATCGCCAGACCGACCACATGAAGATCATGGCCCTGTGCGAGGCGGCGCTCGAATTCGCGCGGGAGGTCCTGAAGCCCGGCGGGGCCTTTGTCTGCAAGGTGCAGCGCGGCGGCACCGAGGGCCAGCTTCTCCAGACCATGAAGAAGGACTTCCGCGAGGTCCGGCACATCAAACCGCCCGCCAGCCGCGCCGACTCGGCGGAGATGTACGTGGTCGCGACCGGCTTTCGCGGCCGCAGCTAGGTCTTTCCGAACAGCCCGGCGATCTCCCGCGCATGTGTGTGGGTCGCGAGCCGGCCGGCGCCGGCGAGCTTCACGAAACGCACCGCCGGAAGCCAGCCCCACTGCTGCTCCGTCGTCTCGGCCGAACGGAACGGCTCGACCTCGGTGGCGGCGATGGTCCAGCGCCTGCCGCCGATCCCGGCCGGCCGCGGCCAACCGGTCATGTGCCCCCGATCGAGCGCGATCATGCCGCGCGAACTGCGCGAGCCGCTGGCCAGCATCTCGCCGATCCGCTCGTCGACGAAGTCCTGGTCCGCCATCGCCCGGCGGTCCGCCTCGACCGCGTTCGAGATGCGCGTCTGGATCCAGCGCAGATAGCGCGAGCTGCCGCCCGTGCGCAGCGCTTCATAGGCGGCGAATGCCAGGGCCGGACTGGCGGAGAGCCCGCGCCATACGCGCTCGATCGGGCCCGGAAAGGTCGGCTCGGCGCTCGGGGCGCGCGGCATCAGCAGCACCGCCTCATTGACCAGATCGGGGTAGCGCGCCGCAAAGGCCATTGCCGGCCCGGCGCTGCCAAACTCGGCGAAGAGATGCGTCCGGCGCAGCTTCAGGGCTGTCATCACGCGCGCCGCATCGTCGGCCACCGCATCGAAAATGTGGTCGGCACCGGCTTCCGGCGCGTCGGTGAGCCCGCTGTCGGGGAAATCGAACGACAGCGGGCGGAAGCCGCGTGCGTTCAGTGCGGTGACGAGCGCCCGCCGGACCCATCTGTAGCAATAGCCCGGCGGGAAATAGAGCACGGGCATGCCCTCGGCCGGGCCGTAATCCGCCGCGGCGATATGGCGCCGCCCCGGTGCCGGGATCATGCGGGTCGCGGCGATCAGCCGCTGCTGGTCGAGGCGGCGAGGCTCGCTGCACGACGTCCACGCCGCGAGCGCGCAAAGCTCGCACACGAGGCGGGCGAGGTCCGGCGCCCGGCCGGCACCCGCCTTCGTCAGCGCGGCGTCGAGCTGCGTGCGGACGGTGTGTGCGCTGACGCCGTCGCGCTGGGCCACCTCGGGCACCGTGAGGCCCAGGGCCACCGCATCCGCCACCCGCGCTTCGGCAGCGGTCAGCCCGAAGGCCTCGCGCAAGAGGGTCGTGCGTTCGCTGCTGCGAAGATAGTCGCCGGCCATCAGCTCGGTGATGCGGGCGATCAGGTCGGCGCGCCGCAACGATCCCGTCTTGCGCAGGATCGTGCGTACATGCTCGCGCGCCGTCGCGGGCGAGATCGCAAGCCGCATCGCCGCTTCCTCGACCGTGTCGACCTCGAATAGCGCGCCGCACACGCGCGCTTCCGCCCGGGTGAGCGCAAAGCTGCGCTCGATCAGCGAAGGCAGGTCCCCGCCGAAGCGCGGCGCGAACACCAGGATCGCCGTTGCCGACGGCAGCGCGAGGGCCTCGCGCGCCGCGGCCGGGAGCGGCCACGAAATGCTCGCAGCGCCCTGCGCGGCGACCGCGATGAAGCGCTTCCCTCCGTGCGGGAGCACCGCAAAGGCCCGGCGCCGCGTCACGCGTGCCGCAAGTTCGAGAGCCGCATCGGCGAATTCCGGGGCGCGTGCGGCGATGGCGAGATTCGCGTCGGAAAAGGCGATGCGTCCCCCGGCGACGACCAGGGAGCTCAGCCAGGCGTCGTTGACGATGCTGGCCCCGGTCGGACCCGAACGATCCTCGATCGTCGCGGCAATCGCCGCCGCGAACCGGTCGGGCGCCGCCTCCGCCGCATCGGCGATGACGCGGAACGCTTCCTCCAGATCGTCGTCGACCGGGCCGGCCACGACCGACACCGCCGCGCGCATCTGGGCATCCGACGGCGCGATATCCGGATCGGTGAGCGGCGGCTCGGGAGGCTTCCGTTGGGGCACGTTCCAGCTATGCAGAAAGCAGCCCAAACCCGCAACGGAGCGGGCAAAATCTTGGTTATCCGGGCAGGAATAGGGCTGGGCTACAGCGGCGCCGCCTGCGCCACCGCGATGAGGGAGACGACGAGCGCCGCTCCGGGCAGTATCAGCTTCAACCACTTCATGACAGGCGCTCCGGCCCCCCGCTTAAGCCAAACGCCGAACGGGCCGGTGAGGTCCCCATGGAACCCGGCAGCGCGCGCTTTGACTCCGGCCCGCCTGCGCGGTAGAGGGGCGCGCACTTTCGACATCGCCGCACGAGTCGCGCGTTCCGCGCCGCGGGCGGTCACATACCCGAGGTGCACCTTGGCCATCCGCGAAGCCCTGACCTTTGACGACGTCCTGCTCGTGCCGGGCGCGTCGGACGTTCTGCCTGCCGAGGCGGACACCCGGACAAGGCTGACGCGGTCCATCTCGCTGAACATCCCGCTCGTCTCGTCGGCCATGGACACCGTCACCGAGGCGCGGCTCGCCATCGCGATGGCGCAGGCTGGCGGTATCGGCGTCCTTCACCGCAATCTCAGCCCGGAAGAGCAGGCGCGCCAGGTGCGCGACGTGAAGCGCTACGAGAGCTGGATGGTGGTCAATCCCGTGACCATCGGGCCGGAAGCCACGCTGAAGGATGCGCGCGAACTCTCCGAGCGGCATCGGGTGACCGGATTCCCTGTCGTCACCGACCGCGCCGACGGCCGGCCCGGCCGCCTGGTCGGCATCCTGACCAATCGCGACATGCGCTTCGCCACCAATCCTTCGGAAACGGTCGCGAAGCTGATGACCAAGGAGAATCTGGTGACCGCGCGGGAGAACATCTCGCGCGAAGAGGCGAAGCGGCTGCTCCACGGCCGGCGGATCGAGAAGCTGCTGGTCGTCGACGACGACTATCGCCTCATCGGCCTCATCACCGTGAAGGACATCGAGGGCGCGACGACGCATCCGCGCGCCGCGAAGGACGCGCAGGGACGGCTGCTCGTCGCCGCCGCCTCGACCGTCGGCGAAGACGGCTTCCGGCGCAGCGAGATGCTGATCGATGCCGGCGTCGACGTCGTCGTCGTCGACACTGCGCACGGCCACAATGCCCGCGTCCTCGAAGCCGTCTCGCGCATCAAGCGCGGCTCGAACGGCACGCAGATCATTGCCGGCAACGTCGCGACGGCGGGTGCCGCGAAGGCGCTGATCGACGCCGGTGCGGACGCCATCAAGGTCGGCATCGGCCCCGGCTCGATCTGCACCACGCGCATCGTCGCGGGCGTCGGGGTGCCGCAGCTCACCGCCGTCATGGATTGCGTCGAGGCGGCGAAGGCGGCGGGCGTGCCTGTCATCGCGGACGGCGGCATCCGCTACTCCGGCGACCTCGCGAAGGCGATCGCCGCGGGCGCCGACGTGGCGATGGTGGGTTCGCTGCTCGCCGGCACCGACGAGAGCCCGGGCGAGGTCATTCTCTACCAGGGGCGCTCCTACAAGTCCTATCGCGGCATGGGTTCGCTCGGCGCGATGGCGCGCGGTTCCGCCGACCGCTACTTCCAGGCCGAGGTGCGCGACTCGATGAAGCTGGTGCCCGAGGGCATCGAAGGGCAGGTGCCCTACAAGGGGCCTGTCGAAGCGGTGATCCACCAGCTCGTCGGCGGCCTGCGCGCCGCGATGGGCTATACCGGCTGCGCCACCATCGCCGACCTGCATGCCCGCGCCGAGTTCGTCCGCATCACCAATGCCGGCATGCGCGAGAGCCACGCCCACGGCGTGATGATCACCCGCGAGTCGCCGAACTACAATCCGGCCGGCGCGGCTTGACGGAGAATGGCGTAGGCGACGCCGGCACTTTGAATGGTGTCTTCGTCATCCCGCATGCGGCGCAGGACTTCCACGGCTGAGACTGGCATCTGAGGTATCGACGACCGCAGCTTGCCCCGTATGGGCGAGGTGGCGCCCCCCAAACGAAAAGGGCGGCCTTTCGGCCGCCCTTCGCGTGTTTGTCTGGAGCAGGTTCGTTACGAACCGGCGCCGGTGAGGTCGATGGTGGCGCGGCGGTTCTGCGGCTCCTTGACGCCCGGACCGGTCGGGACCAGCGGCTCGGAGAAGCCGGCGCCCGAGGTCGAGATGACGTCGGCCGAGACACCGTTGGCAACCAGCCCGTCCTTCACGCTTTCGGCGCGACGTTCCGAGAGCGGCAGGTTGTAGGCGGCCGAGCCGACGGTGTCGGTGTGGCCACGCACCTGGACGCGCAGATTGACCGACTGGCCGGCCTTGTAGGCCGCTGCGGCTTCCGCGATCACCGTCTGCGCCTCGGCGGTCAGGTCCGACCGGTCGAAGTTGAAGAACACGATGAACGTCTTGGCCGCTGCCGGAGCCGGCGGAGGCGTCTCGATCGGCGCTTCAACAACTTCTTCGTCAGCCGAGAAGTTGTAGGTGATGCCGATGCCGTAGGTCCGCGGGTCGGTGTAGAAGGCGTTGCGGAACAGGCCCGACGAATCGTCGGTCAGGTAGGTGTCCGTGATCGCCTTTTGGTTGAATGCGTTCTTCAGGTAGGCATCGACCTGCCAGCCCGAAGACTCGTTCGCCAGGGTCAGCGTGAAGTTCACGTTGTCCCACGACCTGATGTGGTCGGCTTCGGTGTTGTAGATGCGCGCATACGTGCTCGACTGGTAGTAGTAGTCGCCACGCACCGTCATCTCCCAATCCTCGGTCACGTCGAACGAGTACTGGGCGCCGAACGAGATCGTCCACTTCGGCGCGTTGGGCAGGCTGTTGCCCTTCAGGTTGACGAGCACGCCGTCGCTGGGCGCCACGCCGTCGACGAACTGGAACGCGCCGGAGCACAGACCCAGCAGATTGAATGGGTTGCCCGTGGAGACTGCGACCTGGGCCTGCGCGACGGTCACGACGCAGTTCGAGGCCGCGCTCGACTTCACGACGATCAGGTTGGGATTGCCCTGCGTGCGGTCGAACGTGTCGATCGAGAAGTTCTCCTTGATCTCGCTCTGGAGGTAGCCGCCGTTCAGGTTGAAGCGGAGACCCTTGACCGGAGACCACGAAGACTCGAGTTCGAGGCCCTTCACCGTGGCGTCGATGTTCTCGTTCGTCGAAGCGCGGTTGACGATCTTCGAAACCTGATAGCCCTTGTAGTCGTAGTAGAAGGCCGACAGGTTCAGGACGACCGAGCCACCGGCCAGCGTGTTCTTCGTGCCGATTTCATACGCGTTGATGAACTCGGGCTCGAAGTTCGCCGGACCGCAGATCACGCCGCCGCCACCGGAGCAGGGCGAGTTCAGACCGCCCGCCTTGTAGCCGCGCGAATACGACGCGTAGAACAGCGAGGACTCGCTCCAGTCGAAGTCAGGACGCCACTCGGCCACGGCGCGGCCGGTGAATTCCTGGAAGTCCACCTTCGAGATCGCGGGCGTGCCCGGAATGGCCGGGCTCACGCCGGAACCGGGGGTGCCGAGATTCACCTGGTGATTCTCGATCTCCTTCTGGTCGTCGGTGTAGCGCAGGCCGCCGGTCAGCTTGAACTCGTCGGTGATGTCCCAATAGACCTCGCCGAAGATCGCCGTCGACTCGAGGTTATACGGCGAGTAGGCGTCGTAGTAATTGTGACCGCTACGGTTCGGATTCTCGTTCGGGTCGACGAAGACGCAGGACGGATTGTTCTCCGGGCAGGGGAACGGCAGCGCGCCGCCCGAACCCAGCGACGACAGGAAGTTGTTCAACTGGTACCAGGCCGTACCCGTGTTGAACATGACGTAGTAGTCGCCGGTCGCGTCGAAGTTCAGATAGTTCGCGCCGATGCTGAAGTTGAACGGCCCGTCGAAGCTCGACTGCAAGCGAAGTTCGACCGTCGACTGTTCCGTGAACGCCGACGAAATGTCGCTCGTGCGGAATTCGTTGGACGTGCCGTTCTGCGCATCGGCAACGTTGCCGCCCGGGAAGAGCTGGGCGTAGATCGCCGCGTATTGCGCATACGGCAGCGGGATCGCGTTGACCGGGTTCGGCGCGGCGTTGAACGCAACGCTCGGCGTGTAGCGGTTATAGTCCTGGCGCGTGTAGAGGTTGAACTTCGTGTAGGACGCGAGGCCCGACAGGCGCAGCGTGTCGGTGATGTCCCAGTCCGCGCTGAACTCGTAGATGTCGGTCTTCGACTTGTAGATCGGATCGAACGACGACTCGATGTTGCGGACATTGGGATCCTGCATCTTACCGGCGAACGCATCACCCGTCTGGAAGCCGCCGAGCAGGCCGAAGAGGCCGCCGAGCGTCGCCTGGGTGTTGATCGTGCCGAGCGCGTCGTCGTCATACAGCGACGTCGCGCGGCAACCCTGGCTGAACTGGCCGCGCTGGATGTTCGCCACCAGCGGGTTGGCCGAGAAGCCGAGGCCGCCGATATTGGCGGGGCCGGTATCCTTCGAGCAGTATTGCAGTCCGCCGAGGTCGCGACCGACGAGATGCCGATGCCGCGGATCTGGAAGTTGTTGCCGCCGAAATTGCCGTTCGAATAGGTGACCGACGGCACGTTGAACTGGAGGTCCTTGAAGCTCTCGATGGCCTTCGCCTCGAGTTCCTTCTGGCTGATCGCCGTGACCGCAATCGGAATCTTCTGGACCGACTGCGCCGCGCCGCTGCGCTGCGCGGTGACGGTGATCTCTTCCGAGCCGTCGTCCTGGGCGAGCGCGACGCCGCCAAGCGCCGATGTCATCAGCAGCGCGGCGGCAATGGAATAGCGCCGGCCCCTGGGGCCGTATCGATTGTTCTTCATGTTTGCTCCCGAAGGTCGCGCGCCTGGGGCGCGGACCGCAGTTGGATGGCGTCGCGCCCTGGGGCGGGTGCGACGTGCGTGGTGTGGGGTAATTGGTAGAGGTTTCTCTCCCGGAAAGACCCTGTGTACGAAAGTCGCTGCGTTCTCGTTGCCGACTGGGACGACGCTTCCCGTATTGCTAAGTATCGC
Source organism: Alphaproteobacteria bacterium (assembly GCA_020852655.1). Taxonomy (GTDB): domain Bacteria; phylum Pseudomonadota; class Alphaproteobacteria; order Micropepsales; family Micropepsaceae; genus JADZAI01. The sequence goes on along the minus strand of JADZAI010000106.1, from coordinate 123,297 downwards.
CCACAGCAGGTTCAAGTCCGGAAAGACCGCAGGGCGCACTTACACCGGATCGGAGCGGGCGATGGCAGCGGGAACTTCGGTAACGATGCATCATTGCAACGCATGTCGTAGGGCGAATGCGCCGGGTGTCGTTGCGGCATGAGAGACGATGCGCGAATCCAGGCCGCCATCCTGATTCTGGAAGGCATTCTCAATCGCGGCGAGGCTGCCGACCGCGCACTCCAGGCCTGGGGGCGCAGCAACCGCTTCGCAGGCTCAAAGGACCGTCGCGCGATCGCAGACCATGTCTACGCGGCCTTGCGTAACGCATCGTGCGGCGATCCGCGCCGCGCCATGATCGACGCGCTGAGGCAGCAAAACATTGGCATTCCAGCAATCGAGGCCTTGTTCAGCGGGGAGCGCCACGCGCCGGTCGCGCTGAGCGAAGACGAGCGCACGCTCCTGCACGACGACACGTCCGCAACGACATGGCTGGACGTGTCGCTACGTCGCCGCTTCGGTGACGCTACGGCTTCCGAGATCCGCGCGCTGTCCGAACGCGCGCCGCTCGATCTGCGCGTGAACGCGCTGAAGGCGATGCCCGAACGTGCGATGGATTTGCTCGCCGAAGACGGTGTCGTTGCCGAGCCGGTCGCCGGTGCGCCGTCGGCCTTGCGTGTCGTTGCCGGATCGGCCGACGTGGAATCGAGTGCCGCATACGAAGCCGGCCTCGTCGAGATTCAGGATGCCGGTTCCCAGATGGTCTGCGCGCTTGCCGGCGTGCGGCCCGGAATGGCGGTGCTCGATCTCTGCACCGGGGCCGGCGGCAAGGCGCTCGCCTTCGCCGCGGCGATGGCGAACCGGGGCAGGGTGGTCGCGGCCGATATCGCCCCGGTGCGCCTCAAGCGCCTTGCCCCGCGGGCCCGGCGCGCCGGCGCGACGATCATCGAGCCGCATCTGCTGGCGCCGGACTGGCTGGACGGTCCGCCGCCCTTCGACGGCCTGTTCGACCGTGTCGTCATCGATGCGCCGTGCTCGGGCTCGGGCACCTGGCGGCGCAACCCCGAGACCCGCCTCCGCCTCACACCTGCCCGGCTGGCCGAACTCGCCGCGCTCCAGCGCCGCCTGCTGGAAGCCGCGGCGCCGCAGGTGAAGCCCGGCGGCCGGCTGCTCTTCATCACCTGCTCGGTGCTGCCGGAGGAGGGCGAGGACGTCGCCGCCGCCTTCGCCGCCGCGCATCCCGGCTTCGTGCGCGGACCCGGCCTCGCCCTCAGCCCGGCCTCCAGCGGAACCGACGGCTTCTTCGCCGCCGCCTTCGACCGCACCGCCTGATGGACTTCGCGCCGCCGCCCGCCTAAGCCGCTGCCCCATGCCGGCCCGCGAACCCCGCCTCACCGCCGCACGTCTCGCCGCGCTGTTTCCGTACGCGGTCGCGGTCTATTTCCCGCTTCAGGTGCTCCTCCGCGTCCTCCTCTCGGGCAATCTCGAACCCGACGAGGCCGAGATGGTGCAGAACGCCCATTGGGCGCTCGGCTACGGCAATTCGCAGCCGCCGCTGTATCAGTGGCTGGTGATGGCGGTGCATGCGGCGGTGCCCTATTGGCCGCTCGCCATCGCGCTCGCCAAGAACACGCTCCTCGCCGCGACCTATCTCCTCGCCTATGACGCCGGGCGGCGGGCGACCGGCGACAGGGTCGGCGGCGCGCTTTTCGCGGGCGGGCTCCTGCTGGTGCCGCAGATCGTCTGGGAGTCGCAGGTCGCGCTCTCCCATTCGGTGCTCGCGACGGCGGCGGCGGCGGCCGTCATCCATGCCCTGGTGCTGGTGCTCGAACGGCCGGAGCTGCGTCGTTATGCCTGGCTCGGCCTTGCGGCGGGGGCCGGGCTCTACGCCAAGTATAATTTCACGATCTTCGTCGGCCTGCTGACGGTCGCCGGCCTCAGCCTGCCCGATCTCCGCCGCCGGCTCGACGGGCGCGGCCTGCTGCTCGCTCTCGGCGTAACGGCGGTGCTGATCCTGCCGCATGCCCTCTGGGCGCTGAACCATGTGGCGGAATCGACCGCCCGCCTCGCGCGCCTCGCCCGCCCAGGCCCCTATGCCGGGCTCGACCTGCCGTATCTCGGCATAGACGGCCTGCTCGACCTGCTTGTCGACATGGCGTCGGCGACCCTGCCGCTGATCGCCGTCTGGTTCCTCGTCCGCCGCCTCAGCCCGCCGCTCGCGCCGCCCGCCGAGGGTCACGTCGCAACGGAGCTGCGCCGGCTGCTCGCCCGCATGCTGCTCCTCGGCGCGGTCGCGGTGCCGGTGGGTATCCTCGCCGTCGACGCGCACAGTTTTTCGGTCCGCTACCTGACACCCATCCTCGTCGCCCTGCCGCTCACCCTCGTCCTCGCCCGGCCGCAGCGCGACCTCGGGGCCCGGCACTTCCTGCTCACGGGCCTCGCCATCGCCGTGCTCATCACCATCGCCTGGCCGCAGACGACCCTCTTCGGACGCCACCGCTTCGCCGTGCCCTATGCGGAGTTCGCCGCCGACATCACCGCGCTCGCCCCGCCGCCCCTCGCGATCGCCGGCGACATGGATGTGCTGACCGAGAATCTCGTCCAGCACATCCCCGGTGCCGTCGCCTTCCGCCCGGAAGACGCGCCGCCCCGGGTCCTGCTCGCCTGGACGCGCGACGAGGCGGCCGCGCGGACACTCCTCGGCGCGGGCTACACGGCCGAGGGCCCCGAACGCGTCCTCACCCGGCGGCACTATTACTTCTCCGGCAACACCACCGCCCTCCACCTCCAGCTCTTCAGACGCGACCCATAGGGGCAGGGCGTCAGGCGCGCCGCCACCCGCCTATTTGAACGCCGGGTCGCGTTTCTGGAGGAAGGCGATGACGCCTTCGCGGGTGTCGGGAAGATCGCCGAGCTTGCCCTGGGTCAGGCGTTCGAGTTCGAGCTGCTGGTCGAGCGTATTGTCGAGCGAGGCGTCGAGGACTTCCTTGATCTTCTTGAAGGCCTCGCGCGGCCCCTTGGCGAGGCGGGCCGCAAGGGCGCGCGCTTCGCTCATCAGCTTGTCGTCGTCGACGGCGTCCCAGATCATGCCCCATTGCGCCGCCTTCTCGGCCGGGATGCGCTCGCCCAGCAGGGCCATGGCGCGGCTGCGGGCATGGCCGATGAGGCGCGGGGCGAACCAGGTGACGCCCATGTCGGGCACCAGGGCGAGACGCGGGCCGAAGACCATCACGAAATAGGCCGACTTCGCGGCGAGCACGACGTCGCCGCAGAGCGCGAGGCCGACCCCGCCGCCGGCCGCGACGCCGTTCACCGCAGTGACGACGGGCTTAGGGAAATGCGCGAGGTCGTGGACCAGCGGGTTGAAGCCGATCAGCATCGAATGCGCGGTCTGCTCTCCGGGCGAGCGTTTCTCCTCGTTGGGGAAGCCGCCATTGGCGAGGTCGGCGCCGGCGCAGAAGCCGCGGCCCGCGCCGGTGAGCAGGACGGCGCGGACGTCGCTGTTCTTCTCCAGGTCGCCCAGCGCGACTCGGGTCTCGTCGATCAGCGTCTTGTTGAGGCTGTTGAGGGCCTGCGGGCGGTTGAGCGTCAGCTCGGCGACGCCATCGGCGATGGCGACGGTGATGGCGGTGAAGTCCATGGGCGCGTCCTCGTTTCTGTCGGAGCGCACGCTAAAGCCATGCAGGCCCGGCGCAAGGCCGTCGGTGCGGCTTGACGCGTCGCGCCCGCTGGTCCTTTCTTTTTGGAACAGACACCAAAAAGCAGGGAAGCAGCCGCCATGACCTATGCGACCGGGCGCATCTATCACGATGCCGACAGCCACATCATGGAGCTGCCGGACTTCCTCAAGGCGCACGCCTCGGCGGCCGAGCGCGACCTCGTGCCGACGATGGCCATGCCGACGGTCGGCGCGCTGGCGGTGCTGGATGCCGAGTCGGCCGCTGCGGGCCGTCATTCGCCGGAGAAGGTGGCGGAGATGCTCGCCCTCGGCGATCGCCTGCTGACCGGGCCGAAGGGCCATGCGGCGCTGGGCGCCTTCAATGCCGAGGAGCGGACGCAGGCGCTGGACCTGTTGGGCTTCCGCTCGCAGCTCGTGTTCGCCAGCTACAGCGCCGGGCCGGCCTTCGACCTGCGCCGCCCGATCGAAGCGCGCTATGCGGCGGCGCGGGCGCATAATCGCGGCATGGCGGCGTTCTGTGCGAGCGACAGGCGGCTGCTCGGCGTCGGCCTGCTGCCGCTGGACGAGCCGGCGCGGGCCCTGGCTGAGTTGCAGCACATCGTGGACGCCGGGCTGAAGGCCGCATGGCTGCCGCATCGCCTGCCGGGCGAGCGCTCGCCGGGGCATAACGACTTCGATCCGGTCTGGACGCTGATGGCGAAGGCCGGCATCCCGTTCCTGCTGCATGTCGCGGGCGCGCCGATCCAGGTGGCGCGCGGCTGGTTCAACACCGGGCGGGCCGAGCCCAGGGACTTCATGGGGGCTGGCGAGAGCGTGCGCGGCAAGGACATGACGAGCCTGCATCACGGCGCCGAGACCTTCATCGGCGCGATGGTGCTGGACGGCGTGCTGGAGCGTCATCCGGGCTTGCGCGGCGGGGCGATCGAGCTGGGCGCCGGCTGGGTGCCGTCGATGCTGGCGCGGCTCGACTGGATCGCCGGCATCTGGAAGAAGTCCGAGCCGGAGCTGGCGAACCTCAAGCGCAAGCCGTCGCAGCAGGTGATCGACCAATTGGCGTTCACGCCGTTCCCGTATGAGAACGTGGCCGAGCTGATCCGCCAGTCGGACGAGCGGCTCTACATGTTCTCCAGCGACTACCCCCATATCGAAGGCGGCCGCGCCCCGATTGCCCGCTTCGAAGCGGGCCTCGCCGGGGCGAGAGACAGTGCGAAGGACGCGTTCTACGCCGGCAATTTCGCGCGGATGCTGTCGCTGGCCTGACCCAAGGATCAGGCGGCCGTTGCGCTCGGCTGACCTGCCGAGTCTTCGTCCATCACCCGGTTGCGGCCGGCATGCTTGGCCGCGTAGAGGCATTTGTCGGCGCGGCGGAGCATGTCCTGCGGGTGTTCGCCGGGCTGAAGGCTGGCGACGCCCAGAGAGATCGTGATCGCCCCCAGCGTCTCCCCGGTGCTGCGCTTGACGACCTTCTTCGCCTGGACGTTGCGGCGTATCTGTTCGGCGAGCACGCGCGCATTGGCGAGCGAAGTCTCCGGCAGGATGACGGCAAACTCTTCGCCGCCATAGCGTGCCGCGGTATCGCGCCCTTTGACATTGTCGGAGAAGCACGCGGCGACGAGGCGCAGCACCTGGTCGCCCGTCTGGTGTCCCCACATGTCGTTGAAGGCCTTGAAGCGATCGACGTCCGCCATGATCACGCAAAGCGGTCCGCCCGTCTTCATCGCTGCGTCCGCGGCCTCTGCGAGACGCTCGTCGAAATGCTTGCGGTTGCCGAGATTGGTGAGCGAGTCCGTCAACGCCTCCTGACGGATCGCCTCGTTCTTGGCGCGCAGGGCCGCGACTTCCTTCGAAGTCTGCTCCAGCTCGCGCTCGAGTGCGTCGGTGCGTGCGCGCATCGCACGCGTGGAAACGGCGAGCTGATGGGCGATGGCCGGAAGGCGGTTCGCATCGACGCCGCGGTCCATCTGCCCGGTGACGATTTCGAGCGCCGCGCCATAGGACTTCGTCTCGGCCCCGGCCTCGGTCACGGATTTCAGGATCGACGCCATCTCGTGCTGGAGCGCATCGCCGATGGCGGCCAGGGACGCCGGATTGGGCACCGCCGGGAAGAAGCGCAGATAGATATCGTCCGCCGCCTGCGAACTCCATTCCCCGTCGCCGGTGAAAACGGCTTCCAGCGCCATCGCCAGCCCGGGCACCGTCCCGGTCGCATGGGCATACCAGATCTCGTAATTCCGCGGCGCCGGTCCTACGCCATAGGCCTCCATCATGCCGAGAGCCTTGGCGCAGATCGCGCGCGTGTGCTCGATGTCGAGCGTCCCCATTTGTGCAACCATTATCGTCCGCCCCCAAGACGGTGTATTTGGACGATATTGCCAGGCATCGCCCAATTTCCGGTTAACAAGACGTATCCAAAATTGGCGTGTTCTGGCCGCTGGCACCCAGAGATAGAGTGTTTGCCTATCCAGTTTTGGAGGCACGCAGCGAACTGCGACACGCGCGCCGCCATTTTGTATTAGTGTGCGGCGCTCTGCCGCGGAGGGACGAGAGATGAGTGAGGCCGTGAGTTCATCGACACAGGCAAGTGCCGTCCATCAGACGATCGGCGCCATGCTGGAGCGCCAGAAGAAGGCGCACATCAAGGAAGGCCCGCAGCCGGCCGAACGGCGCATCGACTGGATCGACCGGGCGATAGACCTGCTGGTCCAGCACAAGAGCCAGATCACCGAGGCGATGGCGGAGGACTTCGGGCATCGCTCGCACGAGCAGTCGCTGTTCACCGACGTCGCCGGGTCGATCGGGACCCTGAAGCACGCCAGGCAGCATCTGCGCGGCTGGATGCGGCCGGAGAAGCGCAAGGTCACGCCGGCCATGCTCGGCTTCCTCGGTGCGCGGGCCGAGGTGCAGTTTCAGCCCAAGGGGACGGTCGGCGTCATAAGCCCGTGGAATTTTCCGGTGAACCTGACCTTCACGCCGCTCGCCGGCATCTTCGCGGCCGGCAATCGCGTGATGATCAAGCCGTCGGAATACACGCCGGCGACGTCGGAGCTGATGGCCCGCATGTTCCGCATGGCCTATGACGAGACCGAGGTCGGTGTCGTCACGGGCGGCCCGGCCGTCGGCGAGGCGTTCTCGCGCCAGCCGTTCGACCACCTGCTGTTCACCGGCGCGACGTCGATCGCCTATCACGTCATGCGCGCGGCGGCCGAGAATCTGGTGCCGCTCACGCTGGAACTGGGCGGCAAGTCGCCCACGATCATCGGCAAGGGCGCCGACATGGATGCCGCCGTCGGCAAGATCATGATGGGCAAGACGCTGAACGCCGGGCAGATCTGCCTCGCGCCGGACTATGTCTTCGTGGCGGACGGCGATGCCGACAAATTCGTCGCGTCGGCGGAGAAGGCGGTCGGCGAGATGTATCCGACGCTGAAGGACAATCCGGACTATACCTCGGTCGTCAACCAGCGCCATTTCGACCGCCTGCAAGGCTATGTCGCGGATGCCAGGGCGAAGGGCGCGAGGGTGGTCGAGATCAATCCGGCCCGGGAGGATTTCAGCCAGCAGCCCTATCACAAGATCCCGCCGACGCTGATCCTGAACCCGACCGACGACATGAAGGTCATGCAGGACGAAATCTTCGGGCCGCTGCTGCCGGTGAAGACCTATGCCGGGATCGACGACGCGGTCGGCTACGTCAACGCGCATGCGCGGCCGCTGGGACTTTATTATTTTGGCAGTGACCGTGCCGAGAAGGAAAAGGTCCTGACGCGGACGACATCGGGCGGCGTGACGGTCAACGACGTCGTCATGCATGTCTCGATGGAGGACCTGCCGTTCGGCGGCGTCGGGCCTTCGGGCATGGGCTCGTATCACGGCATCGACGGCTTCCGCACCTTCAGCCACAGCAAGGCGGTCTACACGCAGGCGCGCGTCGACGTCGCCAAGCTGGCCGGCCTCAAGCCGCCCTAGGGCGACAAGATGAAGGCGCTCCTGGGGAAGCAGATCGCCAAGTAGCGCACCGCGGTCGTGTTCAGGCCGCGCGGCTGAGCGCGGCCGGCGTGGGACGGGGCAGTTCGATAATCGCCCTTGTCCCGGCGCCGGGCTCGCTTTCCAGCCATACCTTGCCGCCATGCGCCGTAACGAACGCCCGCACGAGCGCGAGGCCAAGGCCCGTGCCCTGCTTCTCGCGGGCATAGGAATTGTCGGCCTGCTCGAACACCTCGAAGACCTTGTCGAGGAGATGGGCCGGGATGCCGACGCCCCGGTCGGCGACGACGATGCGCAGCGCGCCGTCGGCGCCCAGGCGGGTGGAAACCGATATCGGTTCGCCGGGCAGGTTGTGCTTGACGGCGTTGGACAGGAGATTGACGAGCGTCTGCCGCATCATCCGCCCGTCGGCGTAAACCCGCGAGCTGCCGTGGCCGAAATCGGTGGTGATGCGGGCGCCGGCCGCCGCCGGATGTCCGCGCACGACCTGAATCGCAGCCTGGATGAAATCCTCCGGGGCCGTCCAGTCGCACTTCAGCTCCATGCGGCCGGCCTCGATCTTGGCCACGTCGAGCAGGTCGTTGATGATGCCGAGCAGGTGCTGACCGCTCGTTTCGATGTCGGAGACATAGGTCTTGTAGCGGGCGTTGCCGAGCGGCCCGAACATCTCGTCGCGCACGATCTGGGAAAAGCCGATGATCGCGTTGAGCGGCGTGCGCAGTTCGTGGCTCATGTTGGCGAGGAAGGCGGACTTGGCGTTCGACGCGCTTTCGGCCCGCGCCTTGTTTTCCAGCGCCTCGTCGCGCGCCGCGCGCGCCCCCGACACGAGGTCCTCGTTGGTCAGGCGGGTCAGAACCAGCTCCGTGAAGCGCCGCCGCGCGTGGGTCGCCATGAGCGCGAACCAGGCCGAACCGGCGGGGACGAGCACGAGGCCGGCGTCCCGGACGGGCGAAGGGTGCAGCAGGATGCCGGCCATGGTCACCACGAAACAGCCGGCCGCCAGCGAGAGGAAGAACCCAAAGTCGTCGCCATGCTCGTTCGACGCGTTGGCGATGCAGAAGACCGAGAGGAGCATGACAGCGAAATTGTTGATCGCGCTGCCGTCGACCCAAAGGATGAACACGGGCAGCGCCCAGCAGATGCCGTTCGCCAGGAAGAGCGTGGAGAAGAGGCCCTTCCATATGGGCAGCGCGCGGTCGGCCGGTTCCTGGCGCTCGTAGAGATGGATCAGCGCGCGCGCGATCAGGCACCACGTCGCGACGCACCCGCAGAACAACGCCGAGTCGGAAAGCGGCACGGGGCCGAGCGCGGGGATCACGTTGACCGCCACCGCCAGCACCCCTGCAAGGACGAGGACGCCTGGAATGCCGCGATTCATCGCCTTGATCGCATAGACGATCTGTTCCCGCACCAGCCGCGCGGCGTGCGAATGCGGCGTAACAGGATGAACGAGCAGTCCGGCGAGCATCGTTGTGCAAAGTTATGACGGACGGCACTATGCATGGCCGACCTTAAGCCCGCCTTTTGGCGATAGGGAGGATTGTCGGCCTCGAACTTAACGGCTCGCTTACCGTTGCAACCGGGCAGAATCAGGCATCAGGCCGTGTCGACGCTCTCCAGCAGGGCCGCGACGAGGTCGCGTTCCGTGGCCGTGAGTTCGGGGCGCCAGACGTTGAAGATCAGCACGATACGGGTGTCGCTGCTGTCGTTGCGCGCTTCGTGCTCGATCGTGTCGTTGAAGACCCAGGCCTTGCCTTCCTCCCACCGCCGGGTCTCGGCGCCGACGCGAAACCAGCATCCCTCGGGCACGATCAGCGGCAGGTGGCAGACGAGGCGGGTGTTGAGGAAGCCGCTATGCGGCCTGATCCAGGCGCCGGGCGTGAGCTTGGAGAAGAGGATGAACGGGGCGCGCGCCTTCACGCGTTCGAGCGGGACATGCGCCAGGGCCTGCATCGTCTTCGGGCAGCGTTCGGCGATCTCGGGCACGATCGTGCCGTTCTTCCAGAGGTAACAGGCGGTCCACTCCTCGCTGTCGAGCATGGTGTGGCTGCGGTCGGTCGGCCGGTCCTTCTCGGCCTCGATATAGGGCGCGAAGACGTTGGGGCCTGCGAGCAGCGCCTGGAGTTCGGCGCGGATGTCGTCGGTAGCCGCCTCGACGGCGTCGAGCCAGGGGAAGTCGGCGCGGGAATAGAATGCAACGGTCGGCAGCTCGGGGAAGAAATAGGAGCGCGGCTCCTGCTCGTAGCGTTGCGCCTTGCCCGAGAGCAGCGCGAGCGAGTGGGTGAAGCGCGGGCTGGCGGTTCCCGGATCGTATCCCGCCTCGGCAAGCTCGCGCTGGAGATGGTCATAGACCTCGGCGCTGAGCCGGGTTGCCGCTGCGTGGGCCCGGCGCACCTGGTCCGCGGCGTCACGCGGCAGGGCGTCCGGGTTCGGGTAGAGGCCGGCGATCGTGCTGTAGAAGCTGAGCGCCGCGCGCCTGTCGTTCCGCGCCGCCAGGCTGTCGGCCTTCAGCAGCAGGGCGCGGAGGTCGCGCGGGTCGAGGGCAAGCGCGCGGTCCGCTGCGGCATGGAGGCCGGCGTCGTCCTTCAGGGCCTGGCAGGCCCAGGCGAGGCCGACCCAGATGAGCACCGTGCCGCCGCCCTGTGCCAGCCGTTCGAACGCACTTCGCGCGCCGCGCGCATCGCCGCGGCGGAGGGCGTCGAAGGCCGCGGCGATGCGCGGATCGAGGGCGGGCGTGGGGGTCGCCATTCCGCCTTGCTGGCATGGGCACGCGAGGCGGGCAAGCGGGCTTTGAGGCGGGGAGTCGCGTTGGGCTAAGCTGGCGGCAAGCGATTCGCGCCTCCCCACACATCCAGCATTGTCATGGCAAAAGACGACCTCTTCAGCGGTTCCGGCGACGGCAAGTCTTACTCCGCCAAGGACATCGAGGTTCTGGAGGGGCTCGAGCCGGTGCGGCGCCGGCCGGGCATGTATATCGGCGGCACCGACGAGCGCGCCTATCACCACCTCGCGGCCGAGATCATCGACAACGCGATGGACGAGGCGGTGGCCGGCCATGCCAACCACATCGACATCGAGTTGAAGGCCGACGGCGTGCTGGTGGTGCGCGACAACGGCCGCGGCATCCCGACCGACCCGCACCCCAAGCAGAAGCCGAAATCGGCGCTCGAAGTGATCTTCACCGTGCTGCACTCGGGCGGCAAATTCTCCGGCGACGCCTATGACACGTCAGGCGGCCTGCACGGTGTCGGCTCGTCGGTGGTGAACGCGCTCTCGGAATTCCTCGAAGTCGAGGTGGCGCGCGACCGGCAGCTCTGGTCGATGCGCTTCGAGCGCGGCCAGCCGAAGACGAAGCTGAAGAATCTGGGCGCGGTGCATAACCGCCGCGGCACGACGATCGCGTTCCGCCCGGACGTGCAGATCTTCGGCAAGGATTTGCATTTCAAGCCGGCGCGGCTCTACCGCATGGCGCGCTCGAAAGCCTATCTCTATCGCGGCGTCGAGATCCGCTGGTCCTGCGCGCCCGAGCTGCTGAAGGACGGCGAGGACACGCCGGCCGAGGCGACGCTGCACTTTCCCGGCGGCCTGTCGGACTATCTCGGCGCGACGCTGCACGGCGACGCGACGGTCACGCCGCGGCCCTTCGCCGGCCGCTTCGAGGCCAAGGACAAGCGCGGCGCGGTCGAGTGGGCGGTGCACTGGGCGCCGGGGCGCGACGGGTTCCTGAACTCCTACGCCAACACGATCCCGACGCCCCAGGGCGGCACGCATGACCTCGGCCTGCGCGGCGCGCTGACCAAGGGCCTGCGCGGCTATGCCGACCTCACCAACAACAAGCGGGCCGGCAACATCGCCGCGGACGACGTGATGGGCAGCGTCTGCGGCATGCTGTCGGTCTTTATCCGCGATCCCGAATTCCAGGGCCAGACCAAGGACCGGCTGTCGAACCCCGAGGCGCAGCGCTTCGTGGAATCGACGGTGCGCGACCATTTCGACCACTGGCTGGTGGAGAGCCCGGCCGATGCCGACCGCCTGCTCCAGCATGCGATCGAGGTCGCCGACGAGCGGATGCGGCGGCGGGCCGAGAAGGAGGTCGCGCGCAAGTCGGCGACGCGCAAGCTGCGCCTGCCCGGCAAGCTCGCCGACTGTACGAAGGACTCCGGCGAAGGGACGGAGCTGTTCCTGGTGGAGGGCGACAGCGCCGGCGGCAGCGCCAAGCAGGCGCGCGACCGCAACACGCAGGCCATCCTGCCGCTGCGGGGCAAGATCCTGAACGTCGCGAGCGCGGCGGCCGGGAAGCTCCAGCAGAACCAGGAGCTGGCCGACCTGCTCCAGGCGATCGGTGCGGGTACGGGCCTCAAATATCGCGGCGAGGACGTGCGCTACGACAAGATCATCGTGATGACCGATGCCGACGTCGACGGCGCCCATATCGCGTCGCTGCTCATCACCTTCTTCTATCGCGAGATGCCGGGGCTCATCCGCGACGGCCGGCTCTTCCTCGCCATGCCGCCGCTCTACCGGCTCCAGCAGGGCGCGAAGGTGATGTACGCGCGCGACGAGGGCCACCGCGACGAGTTGATCAAGACGGCGTTCCGGGCGAATTCGAAAGTCGACATCGGGCGCTTCAAGGGCCTCGGCGAGATGATGCCGGCGCAGCTCAAGGAAACGACGATGCAGCCGGGCAAGCGCTCGCTGCTGAAGGTCACCATTCCCGACGGCGAAGAGGCCGACACTGGCGACCTCGTCGAGCGGCTGATGGGCCGCAAGCCGGAGCTGCGGTTCCAGTATATCCAGGAGCACGCGAAGTTCGTCGAGGAGATCGACGTTTAGATCGTCCGTCTCCCGAGCCAATGCGCGCGTCAGCCGTTGAGCGCGCAGGCATAAACTCCGGACGCGCCCAGACGATCGGGGCCGCCTGCCCGGCGTGGGAGAATGGCTGGCTGCGATAAACTCGCCTCGGCCCGCCCGCTTGTCTTAAGGTTAACAGAGACATAGCGTCGCGCCGGCGGTAGCGGCGCCGCACAAGGTCGCACAAATCGTTATCATCCAAAATCATGCGCATCCTTTTCGCCGTCGTGGCGCTGTTGACGCTCGTGGCCGGTCCTGCGCGCGCCGTGACCAGCGAGGCGGTGCAGATCGACGCCGGCCCGGGCGGCCGGCAGCTCGATCCCGTCTGGCTGATGAAATGCCCCGACGCCGAGCGGCTGGTCGGCATCCGGCTGCATGACGACGGGCGCATCGCCGGGGTGCGGGCCATCTGTGCGCGGGTGAAGCTGGACGACAGCGGTGCGCATTGGCTGGGTACCGCCGGGCTGCTCGCCGAACCGGCACCGGCTCCGCCGCCGAAGATGGAGACGGTGACGCGGGTCGTGCGCGGCGAGGGTACGGTGCTGCGCGCCAGCTCGTCCGGCGTCACGCGCGAGCGGACGAGCCGGGCGCTGATCATCGAGATCAAGCGGCCGGTGCAGGAACAGGTCAGGGCTGACGGCGAAGCCGCGCCGTCCCCGGTGACGCGGGTCGAGCTGCGCGATGCGCCGGCCCGCGACGATCTCGTGTGCCCGGCGGATCATGTGGTCGTAGGGCTGCGCACCGGCGCGCGGTCGGAGGGCAGGGTCTCGCGCCTGGCGGCTGTGCAGCTCATCTGCGGCGACGGCCTCGGGCGAACGCTGGCGCCGATCGGACCCTGGGCGAGGGAAGAGGCGCCCCGGAAGGGCAAAGCCAAGCGCAGGCGGGCGTCGGCAGCGCCGCCGCTGAGCGTGCAGCGGATCGAATGCGGCGCATCGGACGCGAACCCGCATGACGGGCTCGCGGCGCGGGCGATCTTCGGCACCGAGGACAACGGGCGCGTCGCGACGATCGGCCTTTCCTGCACCGGACGCATCGACTCGATCCGGCCGCATTCGCGCATCTACGCCTCGATGCGGGCGACGGCGCTGGAGACGCTGCGGGCGCTGGAGTGGTCGACGCGGATAGATGCGCCGCGCTGGCTCGACGGGACGCCGGTCGCCATCTGCGCCCGCGGGAAGCGCGATGCGACCTGCCTCCAGGCCTCGGCCGACCGGTATTGCGCGGATGTCGGCGGGTACCGGCGCGCCACGACCTATGCCGTCGGGCGCTACGTGCCGGATGCGGTGGTGCCGGGCGGGCAGCGCTGCGAGCGCGGGACGTGTCGCGCCTTCGCCTCGATCACCTGCGCCCTCTAGAATCCGGAGGCGCCCGGAACCGGTTCCGTCCGAGCGCCGGGCATGGGGATTTGGGCAAACCTGCGGATCACTCTTGACAGGTGGGCTTATGTTCCCATATTGCAGCGCAACGTGACGTGCGAGTCGCAGGCGGCGGAGGCTGCCGGGCGTGATCGCCGGTCGAGCGTGTCCTCGCGTTCCCGGCCAGACCCAAGCGAATTCAAGCGCTTACGAGGGAGTTGGCGGACGCCCGGATCGGCATCGTCGGCTCGGAAAATTCACGCCGATCCGCAAAAGAGAGTCGATGACGACGTTTGAAGAGTTGGGCCTCGGCACGGATGTGCTGAAGGCTGTCGCTGATACTGGTTACACCATCCCCACCCCCATCCAGGCGCAAGCCATCCCGCAGGTGCTGCGCGGCCGCGACGTCCTGGGCCTCGCCCAGACGGGCACGGGCAAGACGGCCGGCTTCACGCTGCCGATGATCGACATCCTGGCGCAGGGCCGGGCGAAGGCGCGCATGCCGCGTTCGCTGATCCTGGAGCCGACGCGCGAACTCGCCGCGCAGGTCAGCGAGAGCTTCGAGAAATACGGCAAGTACCACAAGCTGAACCAGGCGCTGATCATCGGCGGCGTGGCCTTCGGCGACCAGGACAAGAAGCTGGACCGCGGCGTCGATGTGCTGATCGCGACGCCCGGCCGCCTGCTCGACCAGTTCGAGCGGTCGAAGCTGATGCTGAGCCAGGTGCAGATCCTGGTGATCGACGAAGCCGACCGCATGCTCGACATGGGCTTCATCCCGGACATCGAGCGTATCTGCAAGCTGCTGCCGTTCACCCGCCAGACGCTGTTCTTCTCGGCGACCATGCCGCCGGAAGTGACGCGGCTCGCCGACCAGTTCCTGCACAACCCGGTGCGCATCGAAGTGGCGCGCCCGGCGACGACCGCCTCGACCATCGAGCAGAAGCTGACGGTGATCGACGCGCAGGACAAGCGCGAGGCGCTGCGCCGCCTGATCCGCGAAGGCAATGTCCAGAACGCTATCGTCTTCTGCAACCGCAAGCGCGACGTCGACATCGTCGGCAAGTCGCTCCAGAAGCACGGCTTCAACGCGGCGCCGATCCACGGCGACCTCGACCAGTCGCTGCGCACCGCGACGCTGGACCGCTTCCGCTCGGGCGACCTTCAGATACTCGTCGCGAGCGACGTCGCGGCGCGCGGCCTCGACGTGCCGAGCGTGAGCCACGTCTTCAATTTCGACGTTCCGATCCACTCCGACGACTATGTCCACCGCATCGGCCGCACCGGCCGCGCCGGACGCAGCGGCATCTCGATCACGCTGGCGACGCCGGCTGACCAGAAATTCGTCGATGCCATCGAGAAGCTGACCGGCAAGCCGATCGAGCGCTTCGCGATGGAGGGCCTGGAAGAGGCGCGCCGTCCGCCCCGCGAAGGCGAGGGCGAAGGCCGCCGGGATCGCCACGAGCGTGCCCGCCGCCTGCGCGATCGCGGCCGCAAGTTCGACCATGCGCCGCCGCCGCGTTCGCTCGACGAGGGCGTCTCGATGGAAGCCTTCCGGCCCGACGAGAATGCCGCGCCGGCGGAGAAGTCGGCCGTCGCCAAGCGGCAGGAGAGCGCGCGCGAGGAGCGTCCGCGCAAGGAAGAATCGCGCCGCGAGCGCGCCGCAGCGAAGCCGCAGTCCGAACGCGCTGCGCCGAAACCGCAGCCCGAGCGGCCCGTCAAGCCGGCTTCTCGCGAGGAGAAGCGGCGCGACCGGCGGGATCGCTATGGCAAGGACGATCTGGGGCCGTCGGTCGTCGGCTTCGGCGACCATCTGCCGGCCTTCCTGACGGTGGCCGTGCCGCGCATCTGGGAGAAGCCGGCGCGCGCCGAGAAGCCCGTCGAACCGGCGGGCGCGGCCGAAGCCGCCTAAAGCTGCGGGCCTTGCCGCCGCGCCAGCCAAAGGACGAAGACGGCGCTCCAGCCCAGCGCGAGCGCCCAGTCGGCAAATGGCATGAGGAAGGTCATGGCGTTCGCGCGGGGAAACGCCGCCGCGCGCCATACGTTCCCGCGCCATGAAGATCGCGACCTACAACATCAACGGCATCAATGCGCGGCTGGAGCAGCTCGTCGCATGGCTGAAGGACACGCGGCCCGACGTCGTGTGCCTCCAGGAGCTGAAGGTGCCGGAGCTCCGCTTCCCGGCGATCACGCTGGAGAAGGCCGGCTACGGCGCGGTCTGGCAGTGCGACAAGGCCTATAACGGCGTCGCGATCCTGGCGCGGGGCGGCGAGCCGCACCTCATCCGCCGGCGCCTGCCGGGCGAGCCGGCGGATACGCAGTCGCGCTACATCGAGGCGGCGGTGAAAGGTGTCGTCGTCGCGAGCCTCTATCTGCCGAACGGCAATCCGCGGCCCGGGCCGGCCTTCGACTATAAGCAGCGCTGGTTCGCGCGGCTGCTGAAGCATGCGCGCGACCTGCTCAAGGCCGATGTGCCGGTCGTGCTGGCGGGTGACTACAATGTCGTGCCGAGCGACGATGTGCGGGACATTTATTCGCCGAAGTCCTGGGCGAAGGACGCGCTGGTCCAGCCCGAGCCGCGCGCGAGCTATCGCCGGCTGCTGGAGCAGGGGTGGACCGATACGCTGGCGACGGTGGGACCGAAGACGCCGAGCTATACGTTCTGGACCTATTGGCGCGAACGCTATGAGCGCGACGCGGGCCTGCGCATCGACCACATCCTGACAAGTCCGCAGTTGAAGCCGCGGCTGAAGAAAGCGGGCGTCGATCGCGAGGTCCGCGCCCACGCGCATGGCAGCGACCATGCACCGGTGTGGCTGACGCTCAAGAAGTGACGGGCGAAGCGGTTGGCTACGAGCCGATCCGCTGAGCCTTGAGGCGCCGTAGCGCTTCCTCCACCGTTGCCTGCGCCTTGCAGAAGGCGAAGCGGATATAATGCTGCGGCGCGTCGGCGCCGTAGAAGACCGAGAGCGGGATCGAGGTGACGCCTTGCGCGGCGGTGAGGCGCTTTGCGAAGGCGACGTCGCCTTCGTTGATGCCGAGCGGCGCGAAGTCGGCGGTGACGAAATAGGTCCCTTCGCAGGGCATCGTGCGGAAGCCGGCGGCTTGCAGTCCGCCGATGAGGATGTCGCGGCGCTTCTGAAGCTCTTTTGGCAGCGCGAGATACCAGTCCTGTTCGTGGTCGAGGCCATGCGCCACGCCGATCTGGAGGGCGGGCGAGGTCGTGAAGGTGACGAACTGGTGGGCCTTCATGATGGTGCCGATCAGCGCGGCAGGTCCGGTGATCCAGCCGACTTTCCAGCCGGTGATCGAGAAGATCTTGCCCGCGCTGCCGATGCGCACGGTGCGCTCGCGCATCCCGGGCAGGGTGATGAGCGGGATGTGCGCCACGCCGTCGAAGGTCAGATGCTCGTAGACCTCGTCGCACACCAGCAGCAGGTTTCTGGTTCGGAGGATCTCCGCCAGGCCCTCGAGTTCGCCCCGGCTGAAGACGCGGCCGGACGGATTGTGGGGCGAGTTGATCATCACCAGCTTGGTCCGGCTAGTGACGGCGGCGGCGATCGCGTCGAGCGGCAGGCCCCAGGCCTTCTCGTCGAGCTTCACGCCAACCGTCTTCGCGCCCACCGCTTCGACGATGGGGCGATAGGAGTCGTAGGCGGGGTCGATGAGGATCGCTTCGTCACCCGGGCCCAGCAGGGCCATGAGGCAGTCGGCAATCGCCTCGGTCGCGCCCGAGGTGACGCAGATCTCGCGCTCCCAGTCGAGATCGAGGTCGTAGTGCCGCTTCGCATGCCGGGCGAGCGCCTGGCGCAGGACAGGCATGCCGGGCATCGGCGCATATTGGTTGGGGCCGTCGATGAGCGCCCGGGCGGCCGCCTCGCGGATCGAAAGCGGGCCGTCCTCATCGGGAAAGCCCTGGCCGAGATTGACCGCCTTGTGCTCCAGCGCGAGGGCGGACATCACGGTGAAGATCGTGGTCCCCAGCCCGCCGAAGACCGGATTGGGCTGGGGCAGCGTCGTCGAACCCATCGAAGCTGAATCCTTGTGCAAATGCCTAAAATATAGGCGTCAAATGGCTATTGCTGGGGGCCTGCGGCTCATGACGGCCCAAAATATTGCGGATATTGCCCCGTTGTCACCGTCGGCAGGCTGGCACGGGGCGTGCTAACGATCCCCCAGCCCCGGCGGGCGCAAGGCGCGCCGGGCTCTGCCATGCGCCACAGGGACCGCGAAACGCGATGAAGAAGATCGAAGCGATCATCAAACCCTTCAAGCTCGATGAGGTGAAAGAAGCGCTTCACGAGGTCGGGCTCCAGGGCATCACGGTGACCGAGGCCAAGGGCTTCGGACGCCAGAAGGGACATACCGAACTCTATCGCGGCGCGGAATACGTGGTCGACTTCCTGCCGAAGGTGAAGATCGAGGTCGTGCTGAAGGACGATCTGCTGGATAAGGCCGTCGAGGCGATCCAGAAGGCGGCGCGCACCGGGCGCATCGGCGACGGCAAGATCTTCATCAGCAACGTCGAGGAAGCGATTCGCATCCGCACCGGTGAGACCGGCGGCGACGCCATCTAGCACTATCAAGCAACGGTCCCGCGGGACACGAACGAAGGACTTCAGGAGAGCAGGGGACACATGAGCACACCCGATAAGATCCAAAAGCTGATCAAGGACAAGGAGGTCAAGTTCGTTGACCTGCGCTTCACCGATCCGCGCGGCAAGATGCAGCACGTCACGTTCGACCTTTCGCTCGTCGACGACGACTTCCTGACCGAAGGCACGATGTTCGACGGTTCGTCGATCGCCGGCTGGAAGGCGATCAACGAGTCCGACATGCTGCTGAAGCCGGACCTCGACACCGCGGTGATGGATCCGTTTTTCGCGCAGACCACCCTCGCGCTGACCGCCGATGTCTGCGAGCCCACGACGGGCGAGCGCTACGGCCGGTGCCCGCGTTCGATCGCGAAGGCGGCGGAAACCTACATGCAGTCGCTGGGCGTCGGCGACACGGCCTATTTCGGCCCGGAGGCCGAATTCTTCATCTTCGACGACGTGCGCTTCGAACAGGGGATGAACAAGGGCTACTACTTCCTTGATTCCGCGGAAGGCCCCTACAATTCGGGCACCGAGTACGAGACCGGCAATCTCGGCCATCGTCCGGGCGTCAAGGGCGGCTACTTCCCGGTGCCGCCGATCGACTCGGGACAGGACATCCGCTCCGAGATGCTCGCCGTCATGGGCGAGATGGGCATCGAGCCCGAGAAGCACCACCACGAAGTGGCGCCGTCGCAGCACGAGTTGGGCTTCAAGTTCAACACGCTCGTGAAGTGCGGCGACTACATGCAGATCTACAAATATGTCGTCCACCAGGTGGCGGCGGCATACGGCAAGTCGGCGACCTTCATGCCGAAGCCGATCAAGGGCGACAACGGTTCGGGCATGCATGTCCACCAGTCGATCTGGAAGGACGGCAAGCCGACCTTCGCGGGCTCGGGCTATGCCGACCTGTCGGAGACCTGCCTCCACTATATCGGCGGCATCATCAAGAACGCGAAGGCCCTCAACGCCTTCACGAACCCGCTGACCAACTCGTACAAGCGCCTGATCCCGGGCTTCGAAGCGCCGGTCATGCTCGCCTATTCGGCGCGCAACCGTTCGGCTTCGGTGCGTATCCCGTTCTCGTCGTCGCCGAAGGGCAAGCGCATCGAAGTGCGCTTCCCCGATCCGGGTGCGAACCCCTATCTCGCCTACGCCGCGCTGCTGATGGCCGGCCTTGACGGCATCGAGAACAAGATCGATCCGGGCGGTCCCGCCGACAAGGACCTCTACGACCTGCCGGCCGAGGAAGCGAAGAACTTCCCGCAGGTCTGCGGCTCGCTGCGCGAAGCCCTGGAGAGCCTCGACAGGAACCGCGCCTTCCTCAAGAAGGGCGGCGTCTTCTCGGATGACTTCATCGACGCGTGGATCGAGTTGAAGATGCAGGAAGTCTACGCCTTCGAGCACACCCCGCATCCGATCGAGTTCCAGATGTATTACTCGGTCTGAGCTCCGCTCAGATCGTTTGCGAAGGCCCGGGCGAGAGTCCGGGCCTTTTCGTTTGTGCGGTGGACACGACTCGCCCGTTTGGGCATGCGTCGCGTCATGAGTCCGCAGTCCGAAACGAGCGCCCGCCAGCTTCTTCAGCAGGTGTGGGGCCATGGCGACTTTCGCGGACTCCAGGCTCCGATCATCGCGGCGATCATGGACGGGCAGGACGTGCTCGCCGTGCTGCCGACCGGCGGCGGGAAGAGCGTCTGCTATCAGATCCCCGCGATGCTGCGTCCCGGTCTCGGCCTCGTGATCTCGCCGCTGATCGCGCTGATGGCCGATCAGGTCGAAAGCCTGCGGCAGCTCGGCGTCGAGGCGGCGCGGCTGGATTCCAGCCTGCCGGCCTCGGAGCGTGACGCCGTCTGGCGCTCGGCCGAGCAGGGCCGGCTGCGGCTGCTCTATGTTTCGCCGGAGGGGCTGGCGCAGGGCCATGTGCGCGAGCGGCTGCAACGGCTGCGGCTGGGCCTGATCGCCATCGACGAAGCGCATTGCGTCAGCCAGTGGGGACATGACTTCCGGCCCGACTACCGGACGCTCGGACGGCTGGGCGAGGTGTTCCCCGGCGTGCCGCGGATCGCGCTCACGGCGACCGCGGACCAGCGGACGCGCGACGACATCCTGGCCAGCCTCGGCATCCCGGACGCCGCGGTCTTCGTCGACAGTTTCGCGCGGCCCAATCTGCGCCTGTCGGCGGAGCGCAAGGAGAGTGGGACACGGGCGGCCGGAGAGCGCCGCGCGATCGAACTGGTCCGGGCGCGGCGGGGCCAGTCGGGCATCGTCTATTGCGGCTCCCGCGACGGATCGGACCAGCTCGCCGAAGCGCTGCGCGCTGCCGGGGCGCCGGCGCTGTCCTATCACGCCGGCCTGGAGGCAGCCGAACGGGACAAGCGACTGACGCGTTTCCTCGCAGAGGACGGCGCGGTGATGGTCGCGACGATCGCCTTCGGCATGGGTGTCGACAAGCCGGACGTGCGCTTCGTGATCCACGCCGACCCGCCGTCCTCCGTCGAGGCCTATTGGCAGGAGGTCGGCCGCGCCGGCCGGGACGGCGAGCCGGCCGAAGGGATCACGCTCTACGGCGCCTCCGACGCCAGTTGGGCGCTGCGCCGCATACGTAGCCGCGACATGCCGGACGAGGTCAAGCAGGTGCAGGTGCGCAAGGTGCACCAGCTCTACGGCTTCCTGGACGGCTCGAACTGCCGCGCACTGTCGGTGCGGCGCTATTTCGGGGAGACGGCAGCCGATCCGTGCGGCACCTGCGACGTCTGCCGCGAAGCGGGTGCGCGCGTCGACGTCACCGAGGCGGCGCAGAAGGCGCTGGCCGCGGTGCAGCGGCTCGGCGGCCGCTTCGGACGCGGCCGGGTGATCGATCATCTCACAGGCCGGACGAAGGACGTGCAGTCATGGGAGACGGCACTGACGACATTCGGCGTCGGGCGCGACATCGCCCCGCGAAGCTGGCGCGAGATCATCGACCACCTGATGTTCGAAGGCCTGCTGGAGGAGGACACCAATGACGGCCGGCCGCTGCTGGCGCTCGGCGATCCCGAGGCGGTGCGCGCGGTCTATCGCAAGCAGCGCCGGATCGACCTGCGGCGTGCGCCGGAGGCGTTCGACCCGACGACGGCGTCCGGTGATCCGCGCCGCGGCGGCCGCGCCAAGGTCGCATCGCGCGAGGCTGCTGCGGCGCTCGACAGCCTGCCGCCGGAGACGCGCGAGGCCTTCGACCGGCTGCGCGCCTGGCGCCGCGACATCGCCGCGGCGCAACGCGTCCCGCCCTATGTGATCTTCCAGGACCGGACGCTGATCGAGATCGCCGTCATCCGTCCGCGGACGGCCGACGATCTCGCCCGGGTGTCGGGTGTCGGCGAGGCGAAGCTGCGGCGCTACGGGACGGGCGTGTTGCAGACGCTGGCCGGATAGGCGGGCGCCGGAAAAGCGAACGGGCCTTCCGGCAGGGGAAGGCCCGTTCTTGGGGCTTTTGCGTTGCGGGGGATGTTCGGGCCCCAAGCCGGTGTGGCTCACCGACGCGCACAGAATCCCGCCAAACGCGATGAATTTCAAAACAAGCGCGCGCGAGACGAAGCTGAACGGTCTGTCAGGATCGGTTCCCCGTTGCGCCGGTTTGCGGGCTACTCCAAACACGCTAAATCAAGTAAATTAATCTCGCCGGGTGCCCTGGCCCGGCGCCGAACAGGAGAGCAGGAAAATGACAGCCCGCTACGATCTGATCGTCATCGGCGGCGGCATCGGCGGCAGCGCGCTTGCCGCAACGATGGCGAAGGCCGGCCGCTCCGTGCTCCTGCTGGAGCGGACCACGACGTTCGAGGACAAGGTGCGCGGCGAGTGGATCGCGCCGTGGGGCGTGGCCGAGACCAAGCGGCTGGGGCTTTACGATCTGCTCCTCAAGGCAGGCGGACATCATCTCGACCGCCATGTCAGCTACGATGAAAGCCGGGCGCCGGAAGAGGCCGAGGCGGCCGCCATGCCGCTGTCCATGTTCGTGGAAGGGGTGCCGGGCCCGCTCTGCATCGGCCATCCCCATCACTGCCAGACGCTCTTCGACGAGGCGGCGCGCTGCGGCGCCGAAGCCCTGCGCGGCGTCGACGTGACCTCCATGCGCTTCGGCGCCGACCCCGAGGTCGCCTTCGAGCACGAGGGCAAGAGCAGGGTCGCAACGGCGCGGCTCATCATAGGCGCCGACGGCCGTACCTCGACGGTGCGCGAGCCGGCCGGCATCGTGCTCGACCAGGACCGCCCGCATCACCTGTTTGCCGGCATGCTGGTCGAGGACGTCAAGGGCTGGGACGAGAAGTTGCAGGCGATCGGGACGGAAGGGGATTTCGCCTTCCTTGTCTTTCCCCAGGGCAACGGCCGGATACGTGTCTACGGCAGCTTCGAGCTCGAGGCCCGGCGGCGCTTTGCAGGCCCGGACGGACCGCAGCATTTCCTCGACGCCTTCCGCATCAACAGCGCGCCGGCGAACAGGCATATCGCGGACGGACGTCCGGCCGGCCCGGTGCTCACATTCTTCAACAACAGCACCTGGGCCGACCGGCCCTTCGCCGAGGGCGTGGTGCTGGTGGGCGACGCGGCAGGCTGCACCGATCCCATCATCGGCATGGGGCTTTCGCTGACCTATCGCGACGTCCGCCTCGTGACCGACATCCTCAAGGCTTCGGATGACTGGTCTCCGGCCGCCTTCGAACCCTACGCGACCGAGCGCGCCGAGCGCATGCGGCGCCTGCGCTTCGCGGCCTCGCTGGTCGCCACGATCGACGCCGAGTTCGGCCCCGCGCCCCGCGAGCGCCGCCGTGCCCTGGAAGAGCGCCGCAGCAAGGATCCCTCGCTCGGCATCCACGCCTTCGCGATCATGGCCGGGCCGGAGTCGATCGGTCCCGAATTCTTCACCCCCGAACACCGCGCACGCGTGCTGGGAGAAGCGGCATGAGCCTGGACCTCAAGGACTACAACGCGCGTTGGCTCCAATGCTGGACCAACAAGGATGTCGACGGGCTGCTCAAATTCTACGCAGAGGACGTGAAATATTACGATCCCGGCGTTCCGACGGGCGCGATCGGGCATGAGGCCCTCCGGGCCTATCTGACCGGCCTGTTCGGCGCGACGCCGGCGATGCGCTATGACCCTGAGGAAATCTGGGCGACGCCGAACGGCTATTGCGGGCGCTGGTACTGCGTGATCGGCAACGACCCGAAAGCCGCGCCGGCGCTGCGCGGCTTCGACCTCGTGGTGCTGAAGGGCGACCGGATCGTGCTGAACGAAGTCTATGTGCACGAACTGAAGCCCGGCGCCCTGTCGGGCGCGGCAGGCTAGGTCAGCAGCGGCGGCATGTCGGGGTCGCCCTTTGCCATGGCGCGCCGGTAGGCCGGCCGCGCGCCGATGCGCTGAAGATAGGCGAGGATGTTCGGATAGGGTGCGAGGTCGCGTGGCGCGAAGGCGCGCATCGTGGTCAGGCCGAAGACCATGATGATGTCGGCGGCGGTGAATGCGTCGCCGGCGAAATAGGGGACCTTGCCCAGCCGCTCCTCGACGATCGCATGCGACCGGTCCGCGCGGCTCATGAGCGCCTGGCCGATCTGCGAGGCCTTCTCCACGCCCAGCAGGCTCAGGATCATCGCGTTCATGCCGCTGGGCAGCATCGTGCCGTTCGCGAAGTGATACCAGAAGAGATAGTCCGCGAAGTTCGGCGCGTCCTTGCCGACCGCCAGCCGGCCGTCGCCGTATCTGGCGAGGATATAGTCCATGATCGCTGCGGATTCGCCGAGCACGAGGTCGCCATCGGTGATGACCGGCGCGATCCCCATCGGGTGCAGCGCCTTGTAGTCGGCCGGCGCCATGCGCGTGACGGCGTCGCGGTCGTAGCGTTTCAGCTCATAGGGGATGCCCAGTTCCTCGCAGAGCCAGACGATCCGTTCCGATTGCGACACGCCGAGATGATGGACGGTGAGCATGGGACTTACTCCGGTTGAAGGGTTTCGCTTCAGTCCATACGCGCCGCGGCCCCGATCGGATGACGGGCCGCGTCAGCCGGCGAATGCGCGCAAGGCCTTCAGCGACTCCAGGTCGATCGAATGCTGGCAATGGCGGCGGGCCATCGTCATGAACATCTGGTCGCCGCGCTCGGTACGCCCGGTGACGACCGACGCGAAGATCGCCGTGAAGACGCCCTGGAGCAGGCCGAGCCGGTAGTGCAGCCATGCGGTGTCCCAGCCATAGCCGGTCACGCCATAGCCGCGCAGTCTGTCCAGATAGTGCCGGACCAGCCGTTCCTCGTGCTGCCGCCGGACATCGGGCAGCAGGCCGGCGCCGATGAAATAAGCGACGTCGAGCATCGCCGAGCCGGTGCTGATCGATTGCCAGTCGAGCACCGCCAGAGGCACACTGCCGCCTTTGGCGTCGAACAGCATGTTGTCGAGGCGGAAATCGGTGTGCTGCGGCGCGGGCGGCGTCGGACGCGGCGCGAAATACTGCCCGATCTGGTCGCTGAAGCGCTGGCATTCGGCCATGTATTCCGGCTCCAGCATGTCGCAATAGCGTGCGTGGAACTCGCCGAAATAGCCTTTGAAGCCTTCCTGGATGAAGGCGTTCGTATCGCCCCGCCGGTTCATCCAGGGGATTTCCAGCAGCGCCGGATCGCCCCAGCGCGGCCCGTGCAGCGCCGCCGCCTGGTCCATCGCGCGCACGGCGTCATCGATCGAACATCCGGTAAGCTGGTCGCCGCCGCGGGCGGGCGTCAGGTCTTCCAGGATCAGCGTGAATTCCTTGGTCGCGTCGTCGATGTCGACGACATAGGGCCGCGGCGTGCGGATATCGACCGAGGACCGGAACGAGCGGTAGAAGTTGATCTCCGTCTCGTAGAGGCCGACCGAGGCGCCGTTGGCGCGGCTGACCGGGTCTTTGGAGGCGAACTTGCCGACGACACTGGCAGGCGCCTCGTCCTCCGCGCGGTCATAGGTGATGCCGAAGCGGACGCTGTCGCCGAACATGCCGTTGCCGACGCGCCTGGTGGTGAGGCCGATGACCTTGGCGTCGCGCAGCACGCCGGCCTGGCGCAGCGCCTGCGTCAGCCACGCCTCGGTCACGTCCTCCTGGAAGCGCGCGAGTTCCAATCCGCTCATCGGGCCTGACGGCATCCGGTCATGGCAGGGGCCTCCCTGATCGTCGTTCTGTTGTGGGCGGCACTTAACCTGCGGCTTCCGGCCGATGCCAGTCCTGACGGTGCGGAACTGGACAAATCACCTGCGACCGCGCGACATCGCGCCCGAGCAATTCGAGGACAAGGCATGGCGCGTCTCTATCTCGTCCGGCACGGCCAGGCGGCGTCGACCTGGGCGGAGGCGCACGATCCGGGGCTGTCGCCATTGGGCCGCGAAGAGGCCGAGGCCGCGGCGCGTGCGCTGGCGCCGAAGGGGCCGCTGGCGATCCTGTCGAGCCCCCTGGCGCGCGCCCGCGAGACGGCAGCGCCGCTGGAGCGCCTGTGGGAAACCCACGCGCGGATCGAGCCGGGCGTGGCCGAAGTCCCGTCGCCCGACATTCCGCTGGACCAGCGCGGCGACTGGCTGCGCGCGATCATGGCGGGGGCCTGGTCGGCGGCGGATGCGCCGCGGCGGGCCTGGAAGGACTCCGTGGTCGCGTGCCTTGTCGCGCAGAGGGCGGATTGCGCGATCTTCAGCCATTTCGTCGCGATCAACGTCGCGGTGGGTGCGGCCCTCGACGACGACACGGTGGTGCATTTCTCGCCGGGCAACGGGTCGATCACGGTGCTGGAAACCGACGGCAGGCGGTTGACGCTGATCGAGAAGGGGCGCGAAGCGGCGACGGTCGTCCGGTAAGGCGCATGGCGGAGGCGACGACGAAGGAACAGGCGGCCGACATCCTCTTGCAGGCGGCCTACGACACGCGGCGGCTCGACTTCTTCGACCAGTCGGCCGGTTTCGCCGGCGAGGAGGCCGAGCGCCTCACGGCGGCGCGCGACGGTGCGGCGATCCTCGTGAGCTCGCGCATGGCACGCTACTGCTCGGAGGATCGCAGCCAGATCCGCCTGACCAATGCGGGCCGCTTCTGGGCACTGAAGGGCGGCTATCTCGCCTTCCTGAAGGACGAGCCGGAGGAACGGCAGGAGGCTGACGCGGTTCCGGCCGCGCCGGACGAGTATGCCGAGATGAAGGCGCGCTACATCCGCCTGCGCTTGAATACTTTCTGGTGGAGTTTCATCCTCTCGGTGCTCGGCTTCATCACGTCGGTGGTCTCTCTGATCATCGTGGTGATGTTCACGCATGGCGTGTTCAACTGACGGGAAGGACGAAGCGGCGATGAGCGACGACGACCCGCAATGGATGACGGCGGCCGAGCTGAGCGCCGGCTATGCCGCGGGTTCCTTCTCGCCGGTGGAGATCGCGGAGGGCCTGCTGGGCCGCATCGATGCGCTGGATGCGCGGGTGAATGCCTTCTGCGTGATCGACAGCGACGCGACGATCGCCCAGGCCTATGCCAGCGAGGAGCGCTGGTCGGCGGGCGAGCCGCTGTCGCCGCTCGACGGCGTGCCGGTCGCGGTCAAGGATCTGCTGCTGACCAAAGGCTGGCCGACGCTGCGCGGCTCGCGCACGGTCGACCGCAACCAGGCCTGGGCCGAGGACGCGCCGTCGGTGGCGCGCTTGCGCGAGGCCGGCGCCGTGCTGCTCGGCAAGACGACGACACCGGAGTTCGGCTTCAAGGGCTCCAATGACTCGCCGCTGACGGGTACGACGCGCAATCCGTGGGACCTGTCGAAAACGCCGGGCGGTTCGAGCGGCGGCTCCGCGGCGGCCTTGGCGGCCGGTTTCGCGCCGCTCGCCCTCGGCACGGACGGCGGCGGATCGGTGCGTATCCCGGCGTCGTTCACGGGAACGTTCGGACTGAAGCCGAGCTTCGGGCGCGTTGCGGCCTATCCGCTGTCGCCGTTCGGCACGCTCGCGCATGTCGGCCCGATGGCGCGGACGGTCACGGATGCAGCACTCCTGCTGAACGCGATGGCGAAGGCGGATGCGCGCGACTGGCATCAGGTGCCGCCGGACGTCGACGACTACACCGCGGCCCTCGCGGCCGGAATCAAGGGCGCGCGCATCGCCTATTGCCCGACGCTCGGGTTTGCGCCGGCGGTGGACCCGGAGATCCGTGAGGCCGTGAAGCAGGCCGCGCTGGCGTTCCAGGATTTCGGCGCGCAGGTGGACGAAGTCGATCCGCCGCTCAGCGATCCCTCCGAGATATTCCGCACCCTGTGGTTCGGCGCGGCGGGGCAGTATCTGGGCACGTTGCCTCAGGAGAAGCAGGCGCTGCTCGATCCCGGCCTCCGCCAGATGGTCGCCGAGGGATTGAAATACACGCTGGCGGAGTTCTTCGAAGCGACCCTGGCGCGTGGCCGCTATGGCTCGCAGATGCGCGTGTGGATGGAGAATTTCGACTTCCTGCTCACGCCGGCGACGGCCGTTCCGGCGTTCGGGCTCGACCGGATCGCCCCGGGCGAGACCGACCCTTATTGGCTCTGGATGCCGTGGACGCCGTTTTCCTATCCGTTCAATCTGACCCAGCAGCCGGCCTGTTCGATCAATTGCGGCTTCACGTCGGCCGGGCTGCCGATCGGGCTCCAGATCGTGGGCCGCATGTTCGACGATGCAGGCGTCCTGCGCGCCGCAGCGACATTCGAGATGGGGCGACCGGAACATCGCCGCCACGCGCCGGACTTCTGATGCGCGTCGCGGCCTCGCTCGAACGGCTGATGACAGTGGCCGAGATGGGCGCCGCCGATGCCGCCGCGCCGGAGTGCGGCGTGCCGTCGATGACGCTGATGGAGAAGGCCGGCTGCGCCGTCGCCGACGCCATCGGCCGGCGCTTCACGCCGCGCCCGACCGCCGTGCTGTGCGGACCGGGCAACAATGGCGGCGACGGCTATGTCGTGGCGCGCCTCCTCGCGCAGCGCGGCTGGCCGGTGTGGTGCGAAGCGCTCGGCGATATTTCGCTCCTGAAGGGCGATGCCGCCGAGGCCTTCCGGCGCTGGACCGGCGAGACGCTGCCGGTCTCGCAGGACAATCCGATGGCCGGACTCTTCGTCGATGCGCTGTTCGGCGCCGGCCTTTCCCGGCCCCTCGAGGGCCATGCGGCGCGGCTGGCCGCGGCATCGGCGCGCATGCGCGACCGTATCGTCGCGGTCGATGTCCCGAGCGGCATCCACGGCGACACCGGCCTGGCGCTGGGCGGCATCGCCTTTCATGCCGGCCTCACGGTCACCTTCGTGCGGCGCAAGCCGGGGCATTTGCTGATGCCGGGGCGTGCACAATGCGGTGACGTCGTGGTGGCCGATATCGGCATGCCGCAGGCGGCCTGCCTGCGCGCCTTGGAGGGCAGCGCGGAGAACACATGGGCTCTTGCCGGCGGGCATCTGGCGCCGGCGAAGCTCGACACGCACAAATACCGGCGCGGGCATTGCCTCGTCGTCTCGGGGGGCGCGAACAGCGCGGGCGCCGCGCGGCTCGCGGCTCAGGGCGCCGCACGGGCGGGCGCCGGGCTTACAACTATCGCCGCCGACGCCGGCGCGGCCGCGCTGCACCGGGCGCATCTGTCGGCGATCATGGTGCGCACCGATCCTCTGGCCGACCTCCTTGGCGATGCCCGCCGGAATGCCGTCGTCGTCGGGCCGGGGCTGGGCCTCGATGACGCCGCCGCGGCGCAGCTGCGCCAGGTGCTGGAGGCGCGGCGCGCGAGTGTGCTCGATGCCGACGCGCTGACGCTGGTCGCCAGGGATTCCGGCCTGCCGCTCCACGACCGCTGCGTCGCGACTCCGCATGAGGGCGAATTCGCAAGGCTCTATCCCGATATCGCACAGGAGCTGCCGCGCATCGGCAAGCTGGCGGCCGCCCGCGCCGCGGCGCGCCGTTCCGGGGTTACGATCCTCTTCAAGGGCGCCGACACGGTGATCGCGGCGCCCGACGGCAGCGCAGCAATCGACGACCAGGCGCCGCCCTATCTCGCGACGGCCGGCAGCGGCGATGTGCTCGCAGGGATGATCGGCGGCCTGCTGGCCCAGGGCCTGCCGCCGTTCGATGCGGCCTGCGCGGGCGTCTTCCTGCATGGCGCAGCGGCGCGTCAGGCCGGCATCGGGATGACGGCGGACGACCTGCCCAGCGCCGTCTCGTCCGTGCTGGCGGGGCTCAACGCGGCTGCGCGAACCGGCTAGGCTGGAGAGATGAAACAGGATCGGCACGGCAATCCGCTCTCATCGGGCACAGCGGACTCCATCGCGGCGCTCGACAGCGCCGTCGCGCAGCTCAATGCGTTCCGCGGCGACCCGGTGCGCACGGTCGCGCAGGCGCTGAAGGCGGAGCCGGACTTCGTCATGGCCCATGTATTCCTCGCGGCCATCTTCGCGACCGCGATGGACAAGACGCTGCTGCCGAACGCGCTGCGCGCCCTGAAGGCGGCGGAGGATCTGGCAACCCAGGCCACCGACCGCGAGCGGGCGCATATCGGCGCGATCCGGCGCTGGGTCGACGGCGACATCGCCGGCGCGACGGAGGCCTGGGGCCGGGTCGCCATGCAGCACCCGCGCGACATCCTGGCGATCCAGATGGCGCAGCAGGGCGACTTCTTCCAGGGCCAGTCGCTGATGCTCCGCGACCGCATCGCGCGCGTCATCGGCGCGTGGACGCCGGACGTGCCGGGCCATGGCTTCGTGCATGGCATGTATGCCTTCGGGCTGGAGGAGGCGGGCGAATATCGCGCGGCCGAGAAGCATGGCCGCCTCGCGATGGAGGTCAATCCTGAGGACGCCTGGGCCGCCCATGCCGTCGCGCATGTGTTGGAGATGGAGGCGCGCACGCTCGAAGGCATCGCGTGGATCGACGACACGAGCGGCGGCTGGAACGAGACCGGCCTGCTCGCCTATCACCTGTGGTGGCACCTCGGGCTGATGTGGCTGGAGCAGGGCAATCCGGCCGAGGTGCTGGCGGTCTATGACCGCAATATCGGTTCGGTGCTGGATCAGGCGCTTTCGGCGGTCGACGGCTCGGCGCTGCTGTGGCGCCTTTGGATGCTCGGGCACGATGTCGGCGAGCGCTGGGGGCCGGTCGCGACCCAATGGGCGACGCGGGTCGAGCACGGCATCAACGCATTCAACGATGTCCACGCCGCCATGGCCTTCGCCGCGACCGGCCGCGAGCGCGAGCTGGACGCCCAGATTGCGACGCTGGAACGCTCGGCGGCGGGGACGGGCACGAATGCCCTGATGGCACGCGAGGTCGGCGTCGGCGCCGCGCGCGGGCTGCAAGCATTCGGGCGCGGGCGCTATGGCGATGCGCTGGATCACCTGATCGGCGTGATGCCCCGCGCCGCGCTGTTCGGCGGCAGTCATGCGCAGCGCGATATCCTGAGCTGGACGGCGCTCGAAGCCGCGATCCGGGCCGGCGACAAGGGTGCGGCGCAGGCGCTGGCGGCGGAACGCCTGGCGCGCAAGCCGGAGAGCCCGGTCAACGCCGCCTGGCGCCGCCGCGCAGCCGCCTTGGCGTAGCGCCTACTCGGCGGCTTCGGCCGAAGTGGCCGGGCCCTTGGCCGCGCGCGGCTTCAACTGGTCGACGTCGCGCACGGCACCGCGGGCGGCGCTGGTCGTGAGGGCGGCATAGGCCTTCAGCGCCGGCGACACCTTGCGCGGACGCGAGGCCGCCGGCTGCCACGCCGCCGCGCCGCGCGCGTCCATATGGGCGCGGCGCGCGTCGAGTTCGGCGCTGGAGATGGCGAGGCGGATCGAGCGGGCCGGGATGTCGATCTCGATCCGGTCGCCGTCCTGCACCAGGCCGATCGCGCCGCCTTCCGCCGCTTCCGGCGAGGCATGGCCGATCGAGAGGCCCGAGGTGCCGCCCGAGAAGCGGCCGTCGGTGATGAGCGCGCAGGCTTTCCCGAGGCCCTTCGATTTGAGGTAGCTCGTCGGGTAGAGCATCTCCTGCATGCCCGGGCCGCCCTTGGGGCCTTCATAGCGGATGACGACGACATCGCCCGCCTTGACCTGGTTGTTCAGGATGCCGGCGACGGCGGCGTCCTGGCTCTCGTAGACCCGGGCCGGGCCGGCGAATTTCAGGATGCTTTCATCGACGCCCGCGGTCTTCACGATGCAGCCTTCCTCGGCGAGGTTGCCGAAGAGCACGGCGAGGCCGCCGTCCGGGCTGAAGGCGTGCGTCGCGCTGCGGACGACGCCGCTCTCGCGGTCGGCATCCAGCGTGTCGTAGCGCTCGGCCTGGCTGAAGGCGGTCTGCGTGGGGACGCCGCCGGGCGCGGCGCGATAGAAGGTCTGCACCTCCTCGGACGGCGCGCGCGCAATGTCCCAGGCATCGAGCGCGTCCTTCAGCGAGGCGCTGTGCACGGTCGGCAGGTCGGTGTGGATGAGGCCGGCGCGGTCGAGCTGGCCCATGATCGCCATGATGCCGCCGGCGCGGTGGACGTCTTCCATGTGCACGTCGGCCTTGTTCGGCGCCACCTTGCAGAGGCAGGGCACGCGGCGCGACAGGCGGTCGATGTCGCCCATCCCGAAGGCGACGCCCGCTTCGTGCGCCGCCGCCAGCAGATGCAGCACCGTGTTGGTCGAGCCGCCCATCGCAATGTCGACGGTCATGGCGTTCTCGAAGCCCTTGAAGCTCGCGATGGCGCGGGGGAGGACCGAGGCGTCGTCCTTCTCGTAATAGCGCCGTGCCAGCGCGACGACACGGCGCCCGGCTTCCAGGAACAGCGCCTTGCGGTCGGCGTGGGTCGCCAGCACCGAGCCGTTGCCGGGCAGCGAAAGGCCCATCGCCTCGGTGAGGCAGTTCATCGAATTGGCGGTGAACATGCCCGAGCACGAGCCGCAGGTCGGGCAGGCGGAACGCTCGATGACCTTGACGTCCTCGTCGCTGTTGGCGTCGTCTGCGGCCGCAATCATCGCATCGATCAGGTCGACCTTGCGGGCGCCGCCCTTGAGCACGACCTTGCCGGCCTCCATCGGACCGCCGGAGACGAAGATGGTGGGGATGTTCAGCCGCAGCGCGGCGATGAGCATGCCGGGCGTTATCTTGTCGCAGTTCGAGATGCAGACCAGGGCGTCGGCGCAATGCGCGTTCACCATATACTCGACGCTGTCGGCGATAAGCTCGCGCGAGGGCAGGCTGTAGAGCATCCCGTCATGGCCCATGGCGATGCCGTCGTCGACCGCGATCGTGTTGAACTCCTTGGCGACGCCGCCGGCCGCCTCGACCTCGCGCGCCACGAGCTGGCCGAGGTCCTTCAGGTGGACGTGGCCGGGAACGAACTGGGTGAAGGAGTTGGCGACGGCGACGATCGGCTTGCCGAAATCGGAATCGCGCATGCCCGTCGCGCGCCAGAGGCCGCGGGCGCCCGCCATGTTGCGGCCGTGGGTGGAAGTGCGGGAGCGAAGGGCAGGCATGGCAAGGTCCTAAGATACGCGAACGCAGGGACATAGCAGACCCGGGGCCCGGCGCGAACCCGCCGGAGGGCCCGGCCTTCCGGACGGGGCAACCACATGAGCCACCGCCCGCGCCGCCGGAACCCGCCCGCGGCGGCCTCCACGGCCGCCTGACCGCCGCGATCTGCGCGCGCCGCTCCAGGCCTTTCAGAGCTAAATGTCCAGGCTCATCACGTAATCCGACAAGGCCTTCTCGGCCGTCTGCTTCTCGAGCGTGAGCTGCTGGATGCGCTGTTCGAGTTCGAGCAGGCGGTCTTCCTGCTGCGCCAGGGAGGCCAGGTAGCGGCGCTGGATATCGCTGCCCTCGGGAACAGCCTCCAGATTGGCGCGGATGCGTTCCTGGCCTTCGTAGATGCGGTCACGTTCGGCTGTGGCGGCGGTTATCTGCGAATCGATTGCTTCGACGCCGCCAACGAGTTCCGCGACGCGTGCGAAGGCGGCGCGGACGGGTTCCGGCAGCTTGCCGTCAGCGCTTGCGTAGTAGCCGATCGTATTGGCGTTGAGGTCGAGGATGGTCCTTGTTTCCGCCTCGACCTTCTCCCAGACGACGTCCATCTTTTCGGTCTTGCCGGCACCGACCGTGATCGGAAGTCTCAGATAGTTGTAGGTCGCGTCGACCTTCGCGATGTCATGCGATTTGAGGTCCCAGTTGTAGCGCGGCGTTTCGATGATCACCGTTCGGTCTTCATTCGCCGCGCCCTTCACGGTGTAGCTGTTGACGGTGCGCTGGACGATCCTGGTCTCCAGCACGCCATGGCTGATTTTCGCGCCCGAAATGATCGCGTCATGCGTATCGGCCTTGTCGACACGCACCTTCTGATCGACGGCAAAGGACAGGATGCGGTCTTCGCCGATCGGCAGAACGCTCAGGACGGCGTCGCCGGCGAACACCGTGCGCCCGCTCGCATTGTCGAACAGCGTGGTGATGCCCGGCGGCAGGCCCGTACCGGTCTCATTGGTCAGCCGGATCGCAGACAAGGGATGGGTGGGGTGCGTATAGGGCTGGTAGAACGAGATGCGTGCCGCCGGGATTTCGCGATCCAGGATCGGCACGGTCAGCGACTGGCCCGAACCCGCAGTCACGGAATTGGACAGCGTGAAGATGACCGAGGTTGCTGCTTCCGTGCTTTCGGCTGCGACTTGGCCTGGTTGCGACGGCATGCGTGCGGCAGTGACCGTTATTTCATCGCCCTCTTGCATGGCTGGTGCCGGGCTTTCCGGAGCGAGCGTTGTCGGCGCTGGCGCAGGCGCGGGCTCGATTGGCGTGCCCTGGCCGTTCTGCTCCCACTCGGTTTCGTCGCCGTCGGTGCTTCCGTCGTCGCGGCGCGGGTTGACGCGGCCGAGCACTTCGACCGGCACGTAGGTACGATCGACGTAGTATTTGTCGTAGAGCTGCTGGCGGAAGGTGACGGGATTGCCTGAGACGAGCGTCAGCTCGACATCCTTCCAGTCCGCGCCGCTGGCGTTCTCGATGATCGCCCAGCCTTGCATGCGGGCTTTGTTGTCGGTGCCGGCGACCAGCCGATACGACGTCTTCCAAAGCGGCGCTTCGATAACGAAGCCGACCGTGATCGTGCGCGTGCCGTCGCCGCGCGCCGTAACCTTGAGCGTACGGAGTTCGCGCTGCCTGTTGGTCGAAATGGCGGTGAGCGCGCCGCTCACCTTCGCGTCCAGGACGTCGTCCGTGAACTTGATGCCGTGCGCGTCCTCCATGATGAACTGCACAAGGCCGTTCGGCGTCATGATCGACATGCGGTGGCGGACCTTGGTGCCGCCTTTCTCAGTGTCCTCCGTCTCCTCCACGACCGAGACGATGCGCCCTTTCGCGGAAACCGGTTCGTCGACCGACACTTCCTCCCCCTGCAACGCCGCATACAGCGCGGCGGGGGAGGCGAAGGCTTCCGGGCCGATGGGC
This sequence comes from Alphaproteobacteria bacterium, assembly GCA_020852655.1. Lineage (GTDB taxonomy): Bacteria > Pseudomonadota > Alphaproteobacteria > Micropepsales > Micropepsaceae > JADZAI01. Next base: position 88,448 of record JADZAI010000106.1, on the reverse strand, counting down.
ATGGTGCGGAAGATTTCGTTCAGCGAGTCGCGGCCCTGGAGCTCGATGACGCCGCTGCCGCCTTCCTCGTCGAAGATGACGGCGCTCTTCAGCACGTCGTCGACCTGGTCGAGGCGGACCGGGATCTCCATCGTCTCCCAGCCGCTGACCTCGGCCTGATACTCGAAATAGCCGACGCCGCCGGAGGACAGCATCACCCGCTTCAGTTCGAGTTCCGCGGCAGATGCCGTGAGCGCCAGGCTTGATACAGCCGCAAGTAGCGCTGCGGCGTAGAGTCGTCGCGTATGCATGATCGTCTCCCCGAGAAAGCCATGGTTCAGTTGAGTACGCACCAGGCCGGAACGTGGTCCGACGCCTTGTCCCAGCCGCGCACATGCCGGTCGATGCCGGCTTCGCGCAGGACGTCGGCGGCCTGGGGCGACAGCATCAGGTGGTCGATGCGGATGCCGTTGTTCTTCTGCCAGGCGCCGGCCTGATAGTCCCAGAACGTATATTGGTTGGGCAGCGCGTTGCAGGCGCGGATCGCGTCGGTGAGCCCGAGCGCTTCGAAGCGGCGGAAGGCGGCGCGCGTCGCCGGCAGGAAGAGCGCGTCCTTCAGCCAGGCCGCCGGATTGTGCACGTCGGCGGGCTCCGGAATGACGTTGTAGTCGCCGGCGACGACCAGGCGCTCCTCGTCATACAGCAGGCTGGCGACGCGCGCTTGCAGCGCCGCCATCCACGCCAGCTTGTAGTCGTATTTCGGCCCCGGCGCCGGATTGCCGTTCGGCAGGTAGAGATTGACGAAGCGGAGCGGCGTGCCGCCTTTCGGGGTCACCAGCACTTCGATGTAGCGCGACTGCTCGTCGGCATAGCCGTCGATGCCCCGCACCACGTCCTGCATCGGATGCTTCGAGAGGATGGCGACGCCGTTATAGCTCTTCTGGCCGAAGGTCTCGACGTGATAGCCGAGCGCTTCGAACTCGAAGCGCGGGAAGTTCTCGTCCAGGCATTTGATCTCCTGGAAACCGACGACATCGGGATCGGCCTGCTTCACCCAGGCGAGCACCACGTCGATGCGCGCCTTGACCGAATTCACGTTCCAAGTCGCGACTTTCATGGGGTCTCCCGGACGATCATGCGGAACGCTAGTTCGCGTCGCGCAGGCGGTCAAAGGCCGGGTGCTACAGCGAGAACGAGGTGCCGCAGCCGCAGGAGGACTTGGCGTTCGGGTTCCGGATCTGGAACGAGGCGCCGATCAGTGCATCGACCCAGTCGATCTCCGACCCCTGGAGATACTCGGCCGACATCGGGTCGATCAGCACGCGGGCGCCGTCGCGTTCGATGAGCATGTCCTCGTCGGCCGGGCGGGCGTCGAACGAGAAGTCGTAGGAGAAGCCCTGGCAGCCGCCGCCGTTCACGGCGACCCGCAGCATGGTGCCGGGCGGTTCCTTGGCCAGGATGGCGGCCACGCGCCGGGCGGCGCTGGACGAGATCGAGACGGGCAGGGTGTCGGTTGTCATATTCCGGCGGTTGGATGGCGAGGCTGCCCCTATATAGTGGGCCTCCGCCGCGCCGATTTCAAACGGAGCCTGATTTGGCCCGCCCCGCCACCGATCCGTTCGAGACGCCCGACGGCCTGGCGCCTTACGCAACGAAAGCGTTCGAGACCCGAGGCCGGCTGTATCCGGAAGCGGAGAGCACGACCCGCTCGCCGCTTCAGCGCGACCGGGACCGCATCATCCATTCCGGCGCCTTCCGCCGCCTCAAGCACAAGACCCAGGTCTTCGTGTATCACGAGGGCGACTATTACCGGACCCGCCTGACCCACTCGCTGGAGGTCGCGCAGATCGCCCGCTCGATCTCGCGCACGCTGGGCCTGGACGAGGACCTCGCCGAATCGACGGCCCTGGCGCACGACCTCGGCCATACCTGCTTCGGCCATTCGGGCGAGGAGGCGCTTGCCGCCTGCATGGTGAAATACGGCGGCTTCGACCACAACGCCCACGCCATCCGGCTCGTGACCAAGCTGGAGGCCCGCTATGCGGCGTTCGACGGGCTGAACCTGTGCTGGGAGACGCTGGAAGGAATCGCCAAGCACAACGGCCCCCTGGTTCCGCGCGCCCCCGACGATCCGCTCCCGGAGGCGATCGCGGAATACAACGCCCGCCACGACCTCGAACTCGCCACCTTTGCCGGGCTGGAGGCCCAGGTCGCCGCCCTCAGCGACGACATCGCCTACAACAATCACGACATAGACGACGGGCTGCGCGCCGGGCTGCTCTCGCTCGACGCGCTGCTGGCGCTGCCGCTGGTCGGGGATATCTTCCGCCGCGCGGAGGAACGCTGGCCGGGCATCGAGCGCCAGCGCATCGTGCATGAGAGCATCCGCGAGCTGATCGGCCTGATGATCAACGACGTCGTGGCCGAAACGCAGCGCCGCGCGCGCGCGACCGGCGTCCGGTCGGCGGCCGAGGTGCGGGCGCAGGGCGAGCCGCTGGCGGCATTCTCGCGCGAGATCGACCGGGCGCAGAAGGCCCTGAAGGCCTTTCTCTACGAGAACATGTACCGCCACTTTCGCGTGCTCCGCATGCAGCGCCGGGCGCGCCAGGTGGTCAGCGATCTCTTCGAGGTCTTCATCGAAGACCCAAGGCTCCTGCCGACCGAATGGCGCGCCCAGGCTCAGGGCCCGGCGAATGCCGTCACGGCGCGCGTCGTCTCGGACTACATCGCCGGCATGACCGACCGTTTCGCCCTCGTCGAGCACAAGCGGATCTTCGGCGTCGACGCCGATCCGCTATAGGGGCGAGCCGTCAAACCTTAACGACATCTTGACCAATAAGGCGCATGCGTCTGGCCGATGCCCGCATTCTGCCAGGATTGGCGTATAGTTCAGCGCCAGTGACTCGGGTGCGCGGCCCGGGGTTCGGCCGCGGCGGGTGTTGAGGGATCGAAGATGAGTCAGACGGACCGCGGTGGATTCGACCAGGCGGAGTATGACCGCCGCTTCCACGGCGATTTCATGTACGACGCGACGCTCGAGGACGACGACAACGGCGGCGGTCGCTCGCCGCTTTTCGTCATCCTCACGGTGCTCGTGCTGGCCGCCTTCGGCGCGGTGGTCTGGGTCGCCTACCAGCAGGGCGTGAAGCAGGGCGATCGCGGCGCACCGATCACGATCGCCGCCGACAAGGGCCCCGTCCGCGTAGCCCCTGAGGACCCGGGCGGCGTGACCGTGCCCGACCAGGACAAGCTGATCTACGACCGGATCGCGGGGGCCGAGGGCTCGGCGCCGGTCGAGGAAACCCTCGCGCCGCCGCCCGAGCAGCCGCAGGACCTTCCGCTGCCGCCGCCGGTCGACGCGCAGGCCGCCCGTGCCGCCGCAACGGCAGATGCGACGCCGGCAGCCCCGCCGCAGGAGACGCCCGGCGCGGCCGAAGCCGGCGACGCCGCCATTGCCGCGGAGGCCGAGACCGCCGCCCCGACCCAGGAACAGCTCGCCGCCGAAGCCGCAGCCAAGAAGCAGGCCGCGGCCCTGACCTCGCAGATCGACGCCATCGACCCCGGCGCCGCCGATGCCGCGGCCAAGACCGCCGCCTCCGGTGCCTTCGTGGTCCAGGTCGGCGCCTTCAAGGCCGACGCCGAAGCCGCGTCGAAATGGCAGGAGCTGAAGCGCCGGAATGCCGACGTGCTCGGCTCGCTGAAGCCGGACATCCTGCGCGTCGACCTGGGCGGCAAGGGCATCTGGTACCGCCTGCGCGTCGGTCCGTTCGAGACGCGGGCGAACGCGGTCGCCAAATGCGAAGTCTTGAAGTCGCGCGGCGTGCAATGCATCGTGCAGGGATCCTGATCCCGTACTGATTCGAGCATGACATCGGCGCTGATTTTCGGCCTGTCCGGCCTGGAGCTGACGGCCGAAGAGCGCGCCTTCTTCAGCGACGTCCGGCCGTGGGGCTTCATCGTCTTCCAGCGTAACTGCGCCGACCGGCGGCAATTGCGCGCGCTGACCGACAGCCTGCGCGACATCACGGGCCAGGCGAACACGCCCATCCTGATCGACCAGGAGGGCGGGCGTGTCGCGCGGTTGAAGCCGCCCGAGTGGCGCCTGCCCCCGGCCGCCGGCGTTTTCGCGAATCTCTTTGCCCAGGATGTGGAGACGGCGCAGGAAGCGGCGCTTCTGAACAGCCGCCTCATCGCCGCCGAGCTCGCCGAAGTCGGCGTGAATGTGAGCTGCTCGCCCTGCATCGACTTGTTGCATCCCGAGGGCCACGGCATCATCGGCGACCGGGCGCTGGGCAGCGATCCCCACCAGATCGTGGAGCTCGCGCGGAGCGTCGCGACCGGCTTGATGGACGGCGGCGTACTGCCGGTCATCAAGCACATCCCCGGACACGGACGGGCGAAGGCGGACAGCCACGAGTCGCTGCCGGTCGTGGAGACGCCGCACGAGGAACTCAGCCGCACCGACTTCGTACCGTTCCGCAGCCTCTCCGACATGCCGATGGCGATGACGGCGCATGTCGTCTACGCCGCAATCGACCACGAGCGCTGCGCGACCTGGTCGTCGCGCCTCATCCATCACGTCATCCGCGGCGAGATCGGCTTCGACGGCCTGCTGATGAGCGACGACGTCGGCATGAAGGCGCTGGCCGGCGACTTCAAGGACCGCACCTATCGTTCGCTCGTCGCCGGCTGCGACGTCGCCCTTCATTGCAGCGGCGACATGGACGAGATGATCGCCTGTGCCAGGGGCTCGCGGACCCTCGAAGGCGAGGCGGCCCGCCGCGCCGCCGAAGCGCTTGACAGAATCACGCCCCCGGCCGACTTCGATCCCGCACAGGGCGCCGCGAGGCTGGCGCATCTGCTGAACGGCGGAACCGCAGTCGTATGACGGAACAATCCGATGAGGGCGGGCCGGGCGAAGACACTGTCTTCGACCTCACCCTCCCTGCATCCACGCAGGCCGAGACGCTCATCGTCGACGTCGACGGCTTCGAAGGCCCGCTCGACCTGCTTCTGACGCTCGCGCGGTCGCAGAAGGTGGACCTGCGCAGGATTTCGATCGTCACGCTGGTCGACCAGTATCTCGAATTCATCGCGAAGATGGCGCGGATCGAGCTCGACCTCGCAGCCGACTATCTCGTGATGGCCTCGTGGCTGGCCTATCTGAAGTCGCGCCTGCTGCTGCCGAAGCACGAGAGCGCCAATGGCGAGCCGTCGGGCGACGAGCTGGCCGCGCGCCTTGCGTTCCGCCTCCAGCGGCTCCAGGCGATGCGCGAGGCGGGCGGCCGCCTGATGGCGCGCGACCGGCTGGGCCGCGACGTCTTCTTCCGCGGCGAGCCCGAGGGCATCCGTGTGGTGCGTACCCCGCAATGGGGCGACACGATCTACGATCTGCTCAAGGCCTATGCCGAGCAGCGCACCCGCAAGCTCGGCGTCCACATGCAGGTGAAGCGCGCGCCTGTCTTCGCGATCGAGGAGGCGCGGCGCCGTCTGGAGCGCATGATCGGCCTCGCTTTCGAGTGGAGCCGGCTCGATGTCTTCCTTCCCGATCTGCCGGGCCTGCACGAACTGAAGCGGAGCGCCCTGGCGAGCACGCTGCTCGCCAGCCTGGAAATGGCCAAGGACGGCCAGTTGGAAATCCGCCAGGCCAGCCCCTTCGCTCCGATCTTTCTCCGCCGCCCGTTCCGGGCACCTGCCGAGGCGGCCAACGACAGTCACGCTTGACGTGGCCGGCCGTCGCGTCAAAGGGAAGTATCACGCCAGATGAAACGAGCGCATTCCGCGGTTTCCATGCAGCCAGACGAAGAGCCCATCGAACAGGACGAGGCGCCGGAAGCGATTTCCGAGACAGCCGATGTCGCTGTGTTGTTTCCCGAAACCGGCATGCATCTGCGGATGCTCGAAGCGCTGCTGTTTGCCGCTGCTGAACCTCTGGACGAAGGAACCCTGGCGGCGCGCCTGCCCAGGGAAGCGGACGTGCCGCAGCTCCTTGTCCGGCTTCAGTCGCTGTACGAACCGCGCGGCGTAAACCTCGTTAAAGTCTCGGGAAAATGGGCGCTGCGCACGGCGTCGGACCTCGCCTTCATGCTGCGCAAGGAGACGGTCGAGCAGAAGCGCCTGTCGCGCGCCGGGATCGAGACGTTGGCGATTGTCGCCTATCACCAGCCGGTGACGCGGGCCGAGATCGAGGACATACGCGGGGTCGGCGTCTCGAAGGGCACGCTCGACCTGCTGCTCGAAATCGGCTGGGTGCGCCCGCGCGGCCGCCGCCGTACGCCGGGGCGCCCGGTCACCTACGGCACGACCGACGCGTTCCTCCAGCATTTCGGCATGGACCGCCTGGCCGACCTGCCGGGCATCGAGGAGCTGAAGCTCGCCGGATTGCTCGACAGCGCCATTCCGGCCGGCTTCGGCGTGCCGAGTCCGTCGGACGCGCTGGCGCCCGATGAGGACCCGCTGGACGAGGCGGATGCCGCCGAGTTACTCGCGCCGCTGGACGAGGACTAGCGGCGCCTCTGGCATTGCGACCTTGTCGCATGTAGCGTCGCCCCGATGAACCCTGCGCCCATTCTGTCCGTTCGCGGCGTAGGCAAGTCCTTCGGCGCGCGGCGCGTCGCCGAGGATATCGGCTTCGAGGCCGGGGCTGGCGAGGTCGTGTGCCTGCTCGGGCACTCCGGTTCCGGCAAGTCCACCATGCTGCGGATCGTCGCCGGCATCGAGCGGGCCGATGAAGGCGATGTGAGCATTGCCGGACAACGCGTTGAAGGAGCTGGAATTTTTGTCCCGCCGGAGAAGCGCCGGGTAGGCCTCGTCTTCCAGGACCTCGCGCTGTTCCCGCATCTCGATGCGCGGGCGAACGCGGCGTTTGGGCTGTTCCGTTCAGCGAGGCGCGAGGCGCTCCGGCGGGCCGACACGCTGCTGGAAATGGTCGGCCTCGCGGCGCACCGGACCTCCTACCCGCACCAGCTTTCCGGCGGCGAGCAGCAGCGCCTCGCGGTGGCGCGGGCACTGGCGCCGCGACCGCAGGTGATGCTGCTGGACGAGCCCTTCTCGGGACTCGACGACCGCCTGCGCGACAAGGTGCGGCACGAGGTGCTGAGCGTGCTCCGGTCCGAGGGTACGGCAACGCTCTTCGTCACCCATGACCCGGACGAAGCGCTGAGGAGTGCGGATCGCATCGTGCTGATGCGCGAGGGCCGGATCGCCCAGGCCGGCACGCCGGACGCGCTCTGGCAAAACCCGGCCGACCTCGATGTTGCGGGCTTTTTCTCGCCCGTTTCAAAGCTGCCCGGCGTCGTGCAGTCGGGCAAGATCGTCACGCCGCTTGGAACCCGGCCCGCTCCGGGGCTTGCAGAAGGAACTCCGGCTGTCATCGCGATCCGTCCGCGGGATATCGCCCTCTCGGACGCCGGAATGGCGCTCACGCCGCGAAGCGTCAGCCTGGCTTCCGACGGACTTCATGTCGCCTTCGCCCCGGCGGACGGCGTCCCGCACGGAGTATTTGCCGTATTCGATCCGAACACCCACATCCGCATCGGGTGCACGGAGCGTATAGCTCTTCGCCCGGGGCACGGTTTCGTGTTCGCCGAACGTGCACCGTGATTGCGGCTCAGGGGCGATAAATGTCAGAATGCCGCGTGGCGCGCCGTTCGCCGGTGAGGCTCGCGGCGCAAGGAGTTGAGGCTCATGGGTTCCTTCAGCATCTGGCATCTGATCGTCATCGTCGTCCTCGTCGTGCTGCTCTTCGGCCGCGGCAAGGTGTCCGAGCTGATGGGCGACGTGGCCAAGGGCATCAAGAATTTCCGCCAGGGCATGGCGGACGATCCCAAGCCGCAGGTGACCGCGCAGCCGGAGAAGCCGGTGTCCGACAATGTGAAGGCCGACGCGACGAAGGTCTAAGGCCGTCCGGCGTCAGGTAGGTGGCCGATGTTCGATCTCGGCTGGAGTGAAATCCTCGTCATTGCGGTGGTCGCGATCCTGGTCGTCGGCCCCAATGACCTGCCGCGCATGATGCGCACGATCGGCGAATGGGTCGGCAAGATGCGGCGCATGGCGCAGCACTTCCAGGCCGGCGTCGACGAGATGATCCGGCAGAGCGAGCTGGAGGATTTGCGCAAGGACCTCAAGACCATCCACCGCGAGGTGAACGCCCCGCTGGCGCCCGCCCGCGTGACCGCCCCGCCCGCCGCGCAGATGGTCCGGACGGAAGCCTCCGCGCCGGAGCCGCCCGCCCAGCCGGCCGCCGACGCCCCGCCGGCATCATGAGCCGTTCGGAACAGGACGAGGCTGAGATCGAGGCCTCGCGGGCGCCGCTGCTGGAGCATCTGATCGAGCTGCGCAAACGCCTGCTCTATGCCGTGCTGGCATTCTTCCTGGGCTTCATCGTCTGCTACGTCTTCGCCCAGCAGATCTACGCTTTCCTCGCCCAGCCGCTCTACCATGCCCTCGAGGGCCAGCCGAACCAGCGGCTGATCGCCACTTCGCCGCAGGAAACCTTCGTCACCTACCTGACCCTGTCGATGTGGGGCGGGCTGTGCATCTCGTTTCCGGTGCTGGCCTCCCAGATGTGGATGTTCGTGGCGCCCGGTCTCTACCGCACCGAGCGCGCCGCCTTTGCGCCCTATCTCATCGCGACACCGGTCCTGTTCGTGGCAGGGGCGGCGCTGGTGCTCTACCTCATCATGCCGATGGCGCTGCATTTCCTGCTGAGCTTCCAGGCGCCGTCCGCGCCGGGCCAGCTCCCGATCCAGCTCGAAGCCAGGGTGTCGGAATATTTCAGTCTGACCATGGCGCTGATGTTCGCCTTCGGCCTCTGCTTCCAGCTCCCCGTGGCGCTGACCCTCCTCGGCCGGGTCGGCCTCGTCACCGCCAAGCAGCTCGCCGGCGGCCGGCGCTACGCCATCGTGGCGGTCTTCGTCGTGGCCGGCGTGCTGACCCCGCCCGACGTGCTCAGCCAGTTCGCCCTCGCGATCCCGGTGCTGCTGCTCTACGAGATTTCGATCTGGCTGGTGCGCGGGATCGAGCGCACGCGGGCCGCGGCGGACGCAGCGGAAAGCGGTACCACGAGTGGGCCGGCCTCGGCCTGAGCCTGATAAGCTGTCAGCCGGCAACGGTTATTTCGCGTTGACGGCGGGGGCCGATATGGAAATACCAAGCGGCCGAAATCTGGGTGCCCCGCGCTGAAAGCGGGGAGGGGGCTGACGCGTCGCGATGTTCAAGAAGATCCTGATTGCCAACCGGGGCGAAATCGCCTGCCGCGTCATCAAGACCGCCCGCAAGATGGGCATCAAGACGGTCGCCGTCTATTCCGATGCCGACAAGGACGCGCTGCACGTCGAGATGGCCGACGAGGCCGTCCACATCGGCCCGCCGCCCGCGGCGCAGTCCTACCTGATCATCGAGAAGATCCTGGACGCCTGCAAGCAGACCGGCGCCGAAGCGGTCCATCCGGGCTACGGCTTCCTGTCCGAACGCACCGCCTTCGCGGAAGCCCTGGCGGCCAACGGCATCGCCTTCCTCGGGCCGAACCCCAAGGCGATCTTCGCGATGGGCGACAAGATCGAATCGAAGAAGCTCGCTGCCGCCGCCCGGGTGAACACGGTACCCGGCTATATCGGCGAGATCGACGGCGTCGAGCACGCCGCGAAGATCGCCGCGGAGATCGGCTATCCGGTGATGGTGAAGGCCTCGGCCGGCGGCGGCGGCAAGGGCCTGCGCGTCTGCAACTCGCCCGAGGAACTCGCCCAGGCGATCCAGTCCTCGCAGAACGAGGCGCGCGCCAGCTTCGGCGACGACCGCATCTTCATCGAGAAATTCGTCACCGAGCCGCGCCACATCGAAATCCAGGTGCTGGGCGACAAGCACGGCAACTGCATCTACCTGAACGAGCGCGAGTGCTCGATCCAGCGCCGCCACCAGAAGGTCATCGAAGAGGCCCCGTCGCCCTTCCTCGACCATGCCACGCGCAAGGCGATGGGCGAGCAGGCCGTGGCCCTCGCCAAGGCCGTCGGCTACGACAGCGCCGGCACGGTCGAATTCATCGTCGACGGCAAACGCAATTTCTACTTCCTCGAAATGAACACCCGCCTCCAGGTGGAGCACCCGGTGACCGAGCTCATCACCGGCATCGACCTGGTGGAGCAGATGATCCGCGTCGGCTACGGCGAGAAGCTCGCCATCAAGCAGGGCGAGGTGAAGATCGACGGCTGGGCGATGGAAAGCCGCATCTACGCGGAAGACCCGTACCGCAACTTCCTGCCGTCGATCGGGCGCCTCGTAAAGTACCGCCCGCCGGCGGAAGGCCCGACCGGCAAGGGCGGCCTCATCCGCAACGACACGGGCGTCTACGAGGGCGGCGAGATCTCGATGTACTACGACCCGATGATCGCCAAGCTCTGCACCCACGCGCCGACCCGCGACGAGGCGATCGCCCTGATGGCCGATGCGCTCGACGCCTTCTACATCGAAGGCATCCAGCAGAACGTGCCTTTCCTCCAGGCCGTGATGGGCCACGAGCGCTTCAAGAGCGGCCGGATCACGACAGGCTTCATCGCCGAGGAATTCCCCGAGGGCTTCCAGGGCGTCGGCCTGCTGCATGACGCCGCCGAGAAGCTGGCCGCCGCGGCGGTCTTCGCCCATGCCCGCGACAATGCCCGGGCCCGCCACGTGTCGGGCCGCATCCATCCCGACGGGCCCTACCCGTCGGAGTGGGTGGTCAACCTCGACGGCACCGACCATGCGCTTTCGGTGTGGCTCTCGGCCGACCCCGCCGGCCCGATGACCTTCCGTTTCCACGACGCCAGGAACGGCGAGTCCTTCACCGACACGATCGTCGTCGAAAGCGACTGGGTGCCGGGCAGGAACGTCTTCACGGCGCTGGTCGACGACAAGCCCTTCACGGCGCAGATCGTGAAGACGCTCGACGGCTATCGCCTGTGGCACCGCGGGGCCAGCGTGAGCGCCAAGGTGCGCACCCCGCAGGGTGCTAGGCTCGCCGCGCACATGATCGAGCGCGTCGCCCCCGATACGTCCAAATTCCTACTCTGCCCGATGCCCGGCCTCGTCGTCTCGATCAATGTCGAGGAAGGCCAGGAAGTGAAGGCCGGCGAGCCGCTGGCCGTCGTCGAGGCGATGAAGATGGAGAACGTGCTGCGCGCCGAGAAGGACGTCACGGTCTCCAAGATCAACGCCAAGAAAGGCGACAGCCTGGCGGTCGACGCGGTCATCATGGAATTCGCCGGATAGGAGGTGTGCGTGGTTCGAGGCTCGATCGCTTCGCGATTCGAGCACCTCACCATGGCATCCTCTTTTCCACTCCCACATTTGCCATCCTGAGGTGCTCACCTGCGAACGCAGGTGAGCCTCGAAGGACGCACGGCGAACGCCGCCTCTGATTCAAACGACCGCGAAGACCTCGCGCGGCAGGTCGAAGCCCTTCATCAGGTGGGTGCCGCGCGATGTCAGCATGACGCCCCGCTGGCGCAGCAGCTCCGCCACGGCGGCCGAGACGAGCAGCGGCTCGTCGACGACGGCACAGAGCGCCTCCAGCCGTGCCGCTTCGTTCACCGCCGGGCCGATGGCGGTGAAGTCGAGCCGGCCGGCGGCGCCGATATTGCCGTAATGCACGTCGCCGAGGCTGAGGCCGATATCCATCGCCACGCCGTCCGGCAGCGCAGCCTGGATCGCGGCGGCAGCCTCGGCGGCGTCCATCGCTGCGGCGCCGGGCTCGCGGTCCTTCAGGAGGAAGATCGCGAGCGCGCCGTCGCCCATCAGCTTCAGCACGGTCCCGCCATGCGTCGTGACGGCGTCCGATACCGCGTCGAAGGCGCCGTTGAGGGTCGCGACGACATCGCCGATGGGGCGCTCCATCGAGAGCCGCGTGAAACCCTTGATGTCGGCCATCAGCACGACCGCCGGCAGCTCGGTGACGCCGCCCCGGGTGATCGAACCGGCCAGCACCCGCCGCGCCGCATCCTCGCCGAGATAGGCGCCCAGCACGGCATGGGCGATCACGTGCATGAAGTTGGATTTCACCGCGACCGCCAGCGTCTTTGCGACGAGGCGCAGGCCGCCGATGCGATCCTGGCGGAAGCCGCGCGGGGCCTTGGTCGTCCATGAGACAATGATGCCGAACTCGCCGCCCGGCACGTTGTCGGCAGCCTGCGCGAAGCCTTCGGCAACCGCCATCCAGTCGGTCATGCCGTCGTCGGCGAAATCCTGGAACACCGGAAACTCATATTCGTCCTGGCGCTCGATCAGCAGCCGGCGCTGGAAGAATTCGCGCTTGGTCAGCATGTGATGCAGCGGACTGTCCAGCCATCCGCGGCTGGGCGTTTGGCCGTGTGGCTGGACCATCCGCGCCAGCGGCCTGTCGGCATTCCAGGTGATCGCATACGACTCGACCATCGGATGCAGTGCCGACGTCGAGACATGGCTGCGCGCGATTTCATAACCCAGCGCATTGAGCCGCTCGCAGGTGCCGACCACGATCTGGTCGATCGGCTTGTTGCGCAGCGTCGCCTCGGCCAGCCAGGTCAGCACCGGGGTGAGGTTCTCGGTCTCGCTCTCCATCGCCGTCCATGGTTGTCGGCGCGCACCGCACCGCTACAATCGCCCCACTTATATCAGGAAGGGAGCGGGTTATGGCGGGATTGTGCGAGGGCCGGGTCTGCATCGTGACGGGCGCCGGCCGCGGCATCGGGCGCGAATATGCGCTGATGCTGGCGGAAGAGGGCGCCAGGGTCGTGGTGAACGACCTCGGCGGCGCGGCGGACGGCACCGGTTCCGACCTGTCCCCGGCCGACAGCGTCGTCGCCGAGATCAAGGCGAAGGGCGGTGAGGCGGTCTCGAACGGCTCCGACGTCAGCAACTGGGATCAGGCCAAGGCCATGATCGACCAGGCGATCAAGACCTTCGGCAAGCTCGACGTCGTCATCAACAATGCCGGCATCCTGCGCGACCGCATGCTGGTGAACATGACGGAGGCCGAATGGGACGCCGTCATCAAGGTGCACCTCAAGGGCACCTTCGCGCCCACCCATCACGCGGCGAACTACTGGCGCGAGCTCAACAAGGAGACCGGCCAGCCGGTGAACGGCCGCATCATCAACACCTCGTCGGTATCGGGCATCTACGGCAATATCGGCCAGACCAATTACGGCGCGGCGAAGCAGGGCATCGCCGCCTTCTCGATCATCGCGGCGCGCGAACTCCGCCGCTATGGCGTGACGGTGAACTGCATCGCACCGGGCGCCCTGACGCGCCTGACGGAGAATCTCGGCGGTCCGGTCACCGAAGAACGCAAGGTCGCCATGAACCCCAAATGGGTGGCGCCGATCGCCGTATGGCTGGCGAGCGAGGAATCGAAAGACGTCTCCGGCCGCATGTGGGAGGCCAGCGGCGGCGTGCTGGCGATCGCCGAAGGCTGGCACCGCGGTCCGACCGCCCAGCCGGTGATGGACCCCAAGGAGATCGGCCCGATCGCCCTCGACCTCGTCGCCCGGGCGCGCAAGAACGCCGGCATGGACGGCAAGGACCTCGACTAGGGCGCCGGTTTCATCCGGACATAGTGCCAGCCGATCGTAAGCGGCTTCCCGTCCTTCGTGCCCTCGATCCGGGCATCCAGCGTGTCGTCACCGCCGTAGGCGTAGACGACGCGCTGCGGGAAGGCGTGCGCGGGATTCTCGAACACGGCATAGCCGTTGTCGGATTCCTTCAGCGGAAACGCGACGGGCGCTTCGTCGCCGATGCGGGCGATGAAGGTGATCCGGCCGTTGCGCTGCTCGATGCTCATGAACTCGATCCGGCCGAGCGCGTCCTTCGCATCGGTGTAGCTGATGGTGACGCCTGCCATCGTGCCGGCGGTCGGACCGATCCAGTGCTCCTCGACGGTCTCGCCCTTGCTGACCTGTACCCAGTCTCCCTTCAGGAAGCTCATCTGGATGAAGGGGCTGTCGTGCTCGGCCTGGGCCGTGGCGCCTGCGAAGACCGCCGCGCCGACGAGTGCAAGGAGTGCCGGCCTCATCCGATATCTCCCGCTCATGACCTGTCTAGCCGCGGAAATTGAGCTGGGACCGCCCGGTCAGGGCATGGTTACGGCTCTTCGCGGCCGCCGTGTCGCGCTCGGCGACCGCACCGGGCTTTGCGCCGGCGGGCTTCTTCGCGCCTTTGAGCGCGGCGACGCGCGGATGCGCCTTCTTGGAAACGTCGTTTGCCGGCGGCGTCGCGTTGGCGGCCTTCTCGGCCGTCACCTTCCGCAGCATCGCCTTGGTCTTGCGTGCCGTTGCCGCCTTGGGCGCTGCGCCCTTCATCGTCTTCGATTTCGCCGTCTTTGCGGACGCCTTGGTCATGAGATCCTCGCTTGTGCAACGACCGTTCAACGCCCACCGGCGCGAAGGGCTGCGTGCCATGCGGCCGGGAAGCCGATCGTAGGCGCGCGCTGGCGCCGATCAAGCAGCGCGTGCGTGCGGCACGTTGGCGCTGGCGACGCCGGTGTCGGCGCGGCGCAGGGTAACGCTCACCCTAGTCCCGACGCCGGGTTCGCTCTCGATACGGATCTTGCCTCCGGCCCGCGCCAGTATGGTGCCGACGATGGACAATCCGAGGCCGGTGCCCCCCTGCTTGCGGGCATAGACATCGTCGACCTGCTCGAAGGGGCTGAGGATACGATTCAGATGCTCTTTGGGGATTCCGATGCCGCTGTCCGTCACCGTCATCCAGACATGCTTGCCCAGCCGCGATGTTCCGGCTCCGATGCGGATGGTGCCCCGTTCCGTGTATTTGATGGCGTTGCCGACGAGATTGGTCACGATCTGCCGGATGGCCTTCTCCGAGGCCAGCACCATGGGGGAGCCGGCGATATCGGTCTGAAGCGTCAGGCCTTTGTCCGCCGCGGTCTGCGCCAGCATCCGCCGCACGTCGTCCACGGCGGCGCCCAGGGACACCGGGGCATCGAGCTGCTCGGCCTCGTTGGCCTCGTACCGGGACAGCATCAACACGTCCTCGATGAGCGTCAGGAGATGCGAAGCGCTCGCGTGGATGTCGTCGACATACTCGGCGTATTTCGCATGCCCGAGCGAGCCGAACATGCGCAGCCGCATGACGTCGGCAAACCCGATGACGGCGTTCAGCGGCGTCCGGAACTCATGGCTGAGATTGGCGAAGAGCATGCTCTTGGCGCGCTCCGACTTGACTACCACTTCGGTCGCCAGCTGGGCGGCGGCCGCGCGGCGGTGTTCGCGCATCGCCAGCAGCACCAGAAGCGTCAGGATCAGGGTCACAGCCGCAACGACTGCCATGAACCATGGGCCCAGCGACCGCAGCATTGTCTCGGTCGGGCTCGTCCGGCTCCAGACCAGATAGCCGACGATGCCGCCACGATTGTCGGCAAGCGGCAGGGCGTTCTTGTCCGGCACGCTGTCTTGCGAGAAATCGAGACCGCGGAGGCGGTAATCCTGCGACAGGCGGCTCAGCACGGAGTGCTCGACCCGCGTGAAGGTGACCGCGATAGCCGGTTCGGCGCTTCCGCCGTCTGCCTCGGTCAGGGCGACCCGGGCCGCGGCGGTGACATAGACCTGGCCGTAGGAAAGCACGAAGCCGCCGAAGTGTTGGCTCTCCGCGCCTACCGCCGCCTGCTGGGCGAGGCGCCGGGCCGCGGTCGTTCGGGCAAGGCCGCTGGGCGTGTCGATGCTGCCGAAGAACGCGATCTCGGCACCCGTGGCGTCGAACAGCGCGAAGCCGCTGACCTTCACGGCCTGGCGCATCGATTCCCCATAACCGCTGCGGAGATCGTCGAGCGCGCGGGCCGTCGTGGCGCCGGCAAGGGCCTGGACGTCTTCCTCGGCATCGGCGAGCAGGCGCATCTTCAGTGAGTCCGCGACGACGTCTTCCTCGCGCTGGAGGGCGCTGTCGATCTCCGCGCTGACCCGCGTGGCCGGCACGTACACGGCAACCACGCCCGCGAGGAGCGCGACCAGACCTAGCACCGAGGCAATTCGCCCGCTGAAGACCACGCCGGATTTCTTCCGAGACCTGAACCGTCTCTCAGTCTACGGAACAGCGGTGAAATCCGCGTAAGCGAAGGCTTTATGCGCGTTTACCTTGAGATTTCAGCTCCGGTTTACCATGGCCGGCGCGGCGCCCGGAAAGACCTCGCCCAGCGTCGCACGCAAGGCGGTGTCGACGCGCCTCATGTCGTGCGGCAGGCCGAGCTGCTTCAGGCTCGTTACGCCATGCGCCCGGATACCGCAGGGCACGATGCCGGCGAAATGCGAGAGGTCGGGCGCCACGTTCAACGACACGCCGTGAAACGACACGCCGCGGCGGATGCGCAGTCCGAGGGCCGCGATCTTGTTCTCGCCCCCGGTCGCCTCGTCGCGCACCCAGATTCCGATGCGGCCCGCGCGCCGCTCGCCCGCCACCCCAAGCCGCGCCAGCGACCGGATGAGCCATTCCTCCAGCCCTTGCACGAACTTCCTGACGTCGCCGCCGCGCGCCTTGACGTTGAGCATGACGTAGCCGACCCGCTGACCCGGCCCGTGATAGGTATATTGTCCGCCGCGGCCTGTTTGGAATACCGGGAAGCGGTCCGGCTCCAGCAGGTCGCCGGGCTGCGTGCTGGTCCCCGCGGTATAGAGCGGCGGATGTTCCAGCAGCCAGATCGTCTCCGGCGCCGTTCCGTCGGCGATGTCCGCGGCGCGCGCTTCCATGAAGGCCAGCGCCTCGGGATAGGGGACGAGACCCTCCGATATCCGCCACTCGATATGCGACGCCGAAGTCATTAACGCTCAAGTAAGCGCCCGCCGCTAGCGTCGCAACCGGGTCAGGGGCGCTACGTGGCAGTCGAACAGGTCAAGGTCGAGATTTCCGTCGTCCTCGGGAAGACGGCAATTCCGATGCATCAGCTCCTGCGCATGGGCCGCGGCGCGGTGATCGAACTCGACGCCCACCAGAACGACGAAGCCTGGATCCTGGCGAACGGACAGCCCGTCGCCCGCGGCGACATCGTCATCCAGGGCGAGAAGATCTGCGTCTCCGTCACCCGCACGCTCCAGACCGCCGCCTGAGGTTCTGCCGCCGCTGGGCCGGGCCAATGCCGGATTTCCGCCTCTGGCGGCGTTTATTTCGCCCCTCAAACAGCGCTTCACAAGGCCGTGGCACCTTGCTATACGCGCGGCCCTTGCGTCGCCCAACGGGCGACTCCCGATGCGGCCATGGCGGAATTGGTAGACGCGCTAGCTTGAGGTGCTAGTGGGGTAACTCCCGTGGAAGTTCGAGTCTTCTTGGCCGCACCATTTTACCTATAACACATTGATTTTACGGCATTATCTCGGCTGCAAAGTCTGCGTTTCCACTAGGTTTTCCACTAGTTCTTCGCGGAGAGGGCCGGATGCAAATTCGTGAGCAAATCAGGTTTCAGCCCGCCTATCCCTCGCTCGAAATACTGCGCGCCATATTGCCTGCGCCATGGCGCGTACTTGAGAGTCGCGCCTTCAAAGCAGCGAGCGGCGAAAATGCCGTCACGGTCGTCGCCGATGTCGAAGAAGCGGATGGCACGAGCGCGAAAGACGCTCTTGGCAAAGCGCTAGATGACGCACAGATGCGCTGGTACGGCGACTCTGGAGCAAAAGGAGATGGCCCGGACGGCTATTGAACCCGGACGGCCCAGCCGTTCTTAAAGGCAGGTAGCGCGTAAACGGCCGGGTTGCTGAGATTCGCCCCAATGTCCTGACGCATTAGGTAGTGCCGCCCATCACATTGTTCTGTGAAGAAGCCCACTCGCTCCATGGAACAGCGGAGGCCATCCATTCGATACGGGACCTTGATGTAGTCGCGGTTGGGGGTTTGGGGAAACATTCGAAACTCCGACAGGAGAGACCGGATACCTAAACATAGGAACTCTCTCGGATCGGTCAAGCGCGGGAGTTCGCCTCCCACGCGCCCTGCATCCTCAAACGGAGAACGTCGAGCGCGGTAAGGTCGGCAGGATAGTCAATATCCACCCATAGGCTGCCATCGGCCATTGGACGAGGACGTACGCCTAGCGACCGTAGGAAGGCGAGGGCTACGTCTTTGACCGGCTGAAACGACGAGAAGTCACCCCATTTGCCGTAAGATTGCATCATCGTTCGGAGGGCTTCTTCCAGCGCCGAAAAGTGGCGCTCGAAAAACGAGCCACGAATTACACTCGCGGCCTCGGGAGCGTGCTCCTCTAGCTTTTGATTGGCACCTTCCAGATGGCCTATGAGATAGGCCGCAAACTTCAGTGCATCGCCTGCCAAGATTGCGCACGACGGCCATGCGGTACCAACGTCGCCAGTTTTGACGAAATCAATCTTGGTCAGATTGATGTCCTTCTGAAGCCCAGCCACACAATCAACCAGTACTCGCTCTCTCGATTCAACCTCAGCAGGGTTGTAGGGAGCGCTCACAATGCAGGCGATGTACTCATCCCAGCAAGCGCGAGCGACGCTTATCAGATAGCCTTCAAGCTCGCCTTCTATTGGATCGGTCGGCATTAGCGACGGCATTCCGGTGCACTGCATAGCCAAGTCGTGCACGTGGCCCATCTCGTGCGCCACGAGGTAGCGTGAGATCGCTTGCTCGCTCTGGCTCTCTGCGATGAACATGACGACGCCACGCACGTCAAAGACGATGTGCGCCATGTATTTGTCATCGCGAATGACAGGTACCGCCATGGCAACGCCAGAGCCGAACGAGGTTTGAGTATGCGTCAAAGCTCGGGATGGCTGAAAACCGCGATCCAGTTCCCGTAGCGCCTTCGGATAATCCTCGGCGATGATGATGCCGTCTAAGCGGGAAAGGTCAAAACCGTCCTTCAGGAGATGAAGCGCAATTACTGTGATGGACCGCGCAATCGTATTCAGCGCATCTGGATTGAAGTCCTGCTCCATCTTGAAATGAATCGACCACGCCCGCTCGGGAGGGCGGCAAGCTTCGTCAACTCCTTCCAAAAGATCAGCGAAAGATTCGGCCATGGCGTGAACATAACAGAAACACGCGGTGGGCGCTACTGAACCCCCTCTCCGGCAGGCTCCGCCTGCTCAGCAGCATCCTCGACGGCTTTCTGCAGGAAAGTGCGCCCGCGTTTGAAGTATGCGTCGTGATAGGTGACGGTACATTCGGCCCATAGCTCGGCGTATTTCTCGTTCGTCACAGGCTTCGGATGGGCTTCCAACCTACTGAGCAAGAATTCCCAGAAGTCCTGCGTATTGGCGACGGCTAGAGCGCCCTTCCCAAGCGTATAGAGGCGATCTTGAAACTTGGAGACCCGAGGCGGTGAGCGCATTTCGAAAGCGCGGAGCGCTTCGCTAAGGCACAGTCGCGCAAGATGTGGGGCATCGACCCCGTTTACCGGCCGAACGACCTTCAGGGGCGAAGTCACGTTGCCTTGCGACGACACATCTACGTACATCGAAGGCTCACGCCCATGCTTCAGCGCGATCATGCGATTGACGACTTCTAGTATTTCCGCGCGTAGCTGATCTGGCGGCATGTTGGTGACGACGCCAGAGAACCCGAGAAGAATCTTTTTTGCGTGGTCCTCGAACTCGCGTCTCAGGGTGGCTTGAACGTCAGGGGCGTTCAAATCGCGCCCCCGCGCCGTGAACGACATCCAACCTTTGCCAACCTCCTCGATAGCGGCGACCGCCAAGAAGTAGGCGCGTGCGTAAAAGCCGTTCGCGGACAACAACGCCGATTCCGCTACCAAAGACTGCGCATTCTCCATTGCCGCCGCTTGAACCGATTCAAGCACCTCGGCTGAGAAATGAATTTTGTTTCGTTCTTGGGCCATCGTCTGCATCAGTCTTGAAAAGGCAAAGATTTCCAGTTCACGCGGCGCGTCGTTCCTCCGCCGCTACAATGCGAGACGGGGTAGCGCTGACGGCGGCCTTTGGTGTTTGCATAGCCTCACACCAAGCGGCCACCTCTCGCCAGCGCCGGACGGCGGGGATGCAGCGGTCAGACTCGTATCTCGCTGCCGTTGCACGCGCATGCGGGATGGATAGTTCGCCCATCTTTGTCACAAGCTCTTCGGCCATGACCAATTCTTTCGTGATGCGCGGCATGGCTAGTGCCTCACGCAGCCGGGGGCGGCTTCGCTTACGAGCGTCTGACAAGCATCAGCCACCCGCTGCATCGTGATCGCTCCGGTGCGGGCACCTTGCGCCAGAAGCTCTTCCGCCCGCTTGGCGGCATGCTCCGGCGCATTGGTGCCGTGCTGCTTCACCAAAAGATTGGCGGCTCTCCACACGTCGATGTCGGCAGTCATGGGGGTTCCAGTTTCAGGTTGAAAAAGGAACGAAACAGGAACATATATGTCGATCCGTGACAATAGTGAGTCGTTTCGCACTTCTAGTTGTCCACAGAACTTGCCTTAGCTGTGGAGAATCACTGATGTGGCGGCAGGAGTGTGCCAACTCCGGCGTGCAGGGGGGAACGTCTCACGACTCAGGCGGGGCAGCGATTGCGGTCTAGGCCCGGCTATGTTGAACGAGATGCCCCAGAAGAATGCTCCGCCCGGAACACGGCCGCGCTCTGCGAAGCGGGGGAGTCGCATGGCGTACGCATCGACGGCCGTTGCCGAAAGGCAGCGGTATGCGTCACCGTCAAACACACATCGCATCGGCCTCGCCGAACTGCTCCACAACACACAACGCTTCGATGATGAAGAGCAGGGCCACACTATGGACCTGTTCGACCGGCGGCCGACTGCTGCCGACAAGGCGGGCAATCATCCTGTCTTCTATGCCGGTGACATTCACATCCTACGTCGCCCGTGCGTCGCCATCGTCGGAACGCGTGACGTGTCTCACGCGGGCGCGTCCCGCGCATCCCGGCTGGCGCGCGAACTCGCCACCGAAGGCGTCGCTGTAGTTTCTGGGCTCGCGCGGGGCGTGGATACCTATGCACTCACCAGTGCCATCGAAGCGGGCGGCAAGACGGTCGCTGTGATAGGAACGCCGCTCGACAAGGCTTACCCGGCCGAAAACAGCGCGCTCCAAGAAAACATCTACTCGCGCCATCTGTTGATCTCCCAATTCCCTGTCGGCCAGCGCGTGTTTCAATCCAACTTCCCGACACGTAATCGGCTCATGGCAGCCATATCGGATGCGACGGTCATTATCGAAGCGTCAGATACGTCAGGCACGTTGCATCAAGCCGCAGAGTGTCAGCGCCTCGGCCGTTGGCTGTTCATCACCAAAGCTGTTGCCAGCGATCCCAACCTTTCGTGGCCCGCTCGCTTTCTTGGAGCGTATGAGCGCGCTCAGGTGCTGGCCGACACGTCCGACATTCTCAACGCTGTTATGAAGCGATGAGTGAGAGGGTCGGATCGTGCGGCATCTCTACGTCTGCAAGTACTATCAGGGCGGGAAAGACGGCCCTAAGCCAACCAACGAAGCGTGGCGTGGGATAACCTTCACGCAAGCCATCAAGGGCGATGATCTCAAGACCCGCCGCGTTGAGCTTTCGGTCAATAAGCGGCCTCTCACGATCACAAACAGCACCAAGGACACGTTGCTCGATCACAGCGGCGACGCATTGGCGCACATCATTAGACAGGCGAGGTTGACTGCACCTGTCATCCTTCCGATCCCCGGCCACGATCAGGATGTTAGAACCCAGCCGAGCGGCCGATTGCTCCGGATCGCCAATCGCATTGCAACGACTCTCGGCGACGGTGCGGTTTGTTCGCCGATAGTTAGGTGGAAGACGCCTCAAGAGAAGATGCGAGGGGCAAGCGGCCATAGGACATGGCGTCCACGCTACGACAACATGACGGTCCTCGGTCAGGTGCCAGTCAATCGGCCGATAGTCATAGTTGAGGATGTCGTTGTCAGCGCGAGTACGGTTCAAGGCGCTTGGAAGCACATCCTCGATCACGGGGGCGCGGTGTCGTTGATCCTCTCCGTGTCGAAGCAGGTTCGCGACATGCCGGAGGCGTCGCTCGGTACATTTGAAGAGGACGTAGAAGAGCCTGAAGACCTGTCTTTCGGATTTTGAAAGCGAATGCGCGCCTCACCAGCCCGACCGTTGATGCTCTGTGCGGTAGGGGCAGCACTGGCCTATCTCTGCCGTGCTCTAGACATGGGTTGGTTCGCTTACCTTCCGGCGTCAATCGCCGTGGCTTGGCTCATCGTCGCTGTCTACGTCATCGTCTCAGGACGGCCTTCGCCGTTGTGATATAATGGACTATGACCACTCAGATGCTCTCTCAGGCTCAGGCTATCGAACTGGCTGGGGGGCCATTTTCCTTTGCTCAGATCGAACTCATAAAGAACGCGTCTTTCCCGGTTGGATGGACATGGCGCAACGAAAATCGAAAGCTCTGCTTCGATGGCGGCACTGGCTTCGTTGTCCAAACGGGCACACGACTATTGGGGATCACCGCGAAACATGTCGTGGAGGGATATGAGGCGGCTCGTGCATCAATTGACGCGGTAAATTGCCAGTTTGGAAACTTACAGGTTGATCTCAGCCAAAGGGTGATCGGGCGAAGTCTCGGGCGGGATATTGCGAGCTTCGAACTGACAGCGCGCGACCTAGCTGAGATTGGCGACGAAGCGCCTAAGGTCGCGCTAGATGTGTGGCCGTCCCACAACGTCGTGAAGGGCGATAGAATTCTGTTCGGCGGTTTCCCCGGCGAATCTCGGGAGCAGCTCGCCGAACTCGATTTCTCCTTTGGGTTCGTTGGAGGCATCAACCCAACACAATCCGCAGACGCCCGGGACCCTTATTTTCGCTGCGTCATTGATCCTGCCTTTTCAGTTGGAATAGCAGGCACGGATGGGATGATACCTCCGAATTTCCCGTTCAACGGAATGAGCGGTGGCCCAGCGTTGCGCGTTTTCGGCGGCCCCGTTTCGCCTTCATTCCAACTGGCGGGCGTTATTCACGAAGGCAGCGCCTCGTTTGCCTGCATAGACTTTCACCGCCTCGACACCCTTCAACCGGATGGAACTTTCACCGCATGAGAGGGCGAGCGGATCGCAATCTCAACGAGTTCTGCCGCCATGATGTAGAAGCGCCCGAGCGCCGGCTTGCCTCGCCTGTCAAAAATGGGGGAGGGCATTTCCGCCCGATCCGGAAGGTGCCCGGCCGTTGGTAAGAATGCTTGGTAGAAACGGCGCTTGGTAAGAAGGGCTACCAAGCCTTGGTAAGCTACAAACCGAATCCTACCAACGGCCAAATTTCCCTGTTTTCCGCGCTTGGTAAGTTACCAAGCAATTTCTACCAAGCTCATCGGCGGGCTCTTGGTAAGAAATCTCTCCCCCTTAAGGGGGAGATTTACCAACCCGTACTTACCAACCGAAAATTCCCGAAGGCTGGCTCTGCTGGAGTCCATCAGAACACTTATGGCGGACAAGCGGGGACTACGGTCATCAGGGGGCAGATGCTGGGGGCTAACCTATCGGCGCAGTTCGGTAAGGGGCACTGCCCCGACGATGAGGGGACTGCCCCTAGCAATGACCCTGAAAGCGCATGTGCATGGGCGCTCATGGCGTCTGAGACCGTAGGCGAGGGCAGGGCGCGCGTTATGCCTTAAGCCGCTCCGGGTGGGCCGGGTAGCGCCATCGCATCGCTTCTCAGGTTCGATAGAGATGCCGAGCATGCCTTAGCTGCTCACGAGCATCACAATGCGTTTCTGCGTTAGTCGAATGACAAGCGAGGCAGGATCGGCCGTGAGGCGGGCCGCTCGCTGCAACCCCCGTAATTGAAACCACGCGCGAGTCAGCCTTGGGCTTGACTGATCTCGCGATCGTGCGCGCACCTAGCCGTGTCTCGCGTCGCGTCCGCGTCGAGATCGCTCCGCCCCGCCTTCAACGCGTCCGATCTGCGCGCCTTCATGAGCTTGACTGATTTCGTATCAGTCGAGCTTGCCGCCCGGCATGCGTCGAAACCCAACAAAATCAACGCATTCATGCAGGCACCGGCTGGCCTAGTGCGTCACAGGCACCCTTGATCTAAGCCGTTGCACTACATCTGGTAGGCCGCGCTCGCTGATCCTCTCGCGTGGACGCTCGTATGCACGTGTGCGCTAGCTCGAATGGCAACGCGCCTGCACGTCATCGCTCGCCTGCAAGGCCATGTCGGCGCTCAGCGATGGCCGGGATCGAGAAGGCCGGGGAGGGCATGTCCCAATTGCGCATAACGGGGCGGCCCCCGACCCCCTCCCCACTGAAGCCCGGTGACCATCAGCCTACGGATTATTTGACAGCGGCGGCAAGCTTAGTGGTTGCCGGTGTGTCACTAGGGCAATCCCGGCACACGAAGCACCAAGCGTGCATTTATGCGGTCCTAGCCATCGGCATCTCTCGCCATACATGGCGGCATGACCACTCCCTCTCGGGGCCTTCGCAAGGCCCGACATCATGCCGACGCTGTACCGGATGGACTTCCACTTGGTGTGATCCGTCGCAGGAAGCTGACGCCTGCGATCATCGAAGCCTACTTGGAGGTTCTCGCCGAAACCGGCGTAAAGGCATGGGCGGCATTGGCCGTATTGCCGCATCTGAGCGATGGCACTTCGGCCAACGCTACGTTTGCCAGCTTGGCGCGTAGGGACGGAGTCTTCGCCGCTCGTCAGGAAGCCGCGCTTCAGAAAGCGCTGAGCCGTCTCGAAAAGGTCGCGATGGACCGCGCGGTGAACGGCATGGATGAGCCCATCGTCTGGCGCGGTGAGATCACCGGAAGCAAGAAGGTTTTCGACAACAAGCTGCTGGCCTTCATGCTCAGCCGCCGACTTCCGGAGACCTACGGTGACCGGAAGGAAGTCGCCATCACCGGCGAGGTGCAGCACAGCCATACCCATGCCGCTGTTCCGATCAGCCTCAACGACGTGAACCGCCTTAGCCCGGATCAGCGAAGGCAGTTGAAGGCTGTCTTGGAAACGATCTCCGACAATCGCGCACTGCCCGCGCCGTTCGCCGAAGACGACATTGAAGACGCAGAGTTCGAAGCCATGGAGGTTGACGATGGCGGGTAGACGACAGCCAAAGGCCCACGCCGCAACGGCTACTACAGGCGAGAACCCGACGATGGTCCTGTATGCCCTCGGTGCCATGGAAACACTGGCGCGGGACGCAACGGCGTACGGCCTAAGGCCAGATGAAGTGGCATATGCTCCGGCTATCGGCATTGCCACATACTCACCGAAGAGTCCGGCTGGCCAAAGAGCGGCTGAGGAACACTGGGAACAGCAGTCACTTGAGGCGCTCGCTCAGCAGCTAGAACGCGAACGGGCCTTCAACGCCGAGCACAGCAACGCCCTGCCGGAGAAAAATCGCGAACAAGAACGCGACGCCGAAGGTGACGCACCGGCTTGGGGTGTGGTCCGGGTCTAGAGCCATGCACCCGGTCACCTACGGCGAAGAGCCGCACGCCTCACCGGAGCGCCGCCTGTGGCTAGCGGTGCTCATACGCGCTTTCACCGACGCGTTTCCCGGCATCGAAGTGCCCGGCCGCCACGGGACCATCCGGCCGGAGTTCGCTTCTGCATCGGAGCGCAAGTCAGCGAAGCGCTTGCTTTTGGCGGAACGCGGCCCGTGGCGTAAACACCTCGAATTTGTCTGTGCGGGCGCGGGCGAAGAGGTGGAGCGCGTGAGACGCCGTGCCATCACTATGGAACGGAATACACGAACGCTTAGCTGCAAACTCGATGAGCAAGAGCACCAAGCGGCCGAAGCGAAGAAGCGCGCGAATCTGGAAGCCTTGGCCGAACGGCGAGCCGCGAGAGAGCTAAAGGCGGCATAGCCGCGTGGTTAAAGCCAAGCTGCCATTTGTGGGGCATCCCTTCCTCGGCAGCCGGTCCAAATTCACAGCGTGCGGTATGGACCCTCCGGCCGGTGGTGAGTGTGATACTTCCATTGGTTGGTCCTCCAATTGACTGTGAAGTCGCCGGAGCACGGGCGGGAGCCCGCCGGAGAGGTTCTGTGTCCACTCTCGCACATCGACGGAAATCTCGATTGGACGGGAGCATGAACATGAGTACGACGGATAAGATAGCTGCGGGCGTCGCCGCCCGCGAAGCGGAAGACCCTGCCGCGACACCGGAGCCGATGCGCTCAGTGACGCTTGAAGACCTGGCAGTCAATTCGGACCCGCAGTTGGAAGTGCTGGTTGGCCTCGAAGGCTTTGACAGCAGTAACCTCGACGCAATTGCTGCGTCCGCCCAGTCGAAGGCCGACACGATCAAGCAGCACATCGATGCCGGGCTGAAGGAGTTGGAGCGCTCTGAGCGTTCAATCCGTGACCGCATTGCAGGCTTGGGCCTCACCTCGAAAGGCGATGCCGAACGGATCATCAGCAAAGACATTTCGGATGATCGCACCCGTGTCACCGCGATCAGCAAGGATGCGCGCGCTACGGCGATGGATCAGCTACGGGATGAGTACAAGAAGGCTGACCTGTTGGCGAAGTTTTGGCGGACACCCCAACAGGTGCTGTCCCGACTGAGTCTGGGGCATGAACGCCGTTCCGTGTACCAGCAGCAGATCGCGCATGCGAATGTCGCCGAAGTCCGTAACCTGTGCGAACTCGCGGTTGCGACGAAGAACGTGCCGCTGGCCGGGGCATTGCTTATGCGGTTGGATGAACTACCGGCGAAGGCGCGGCCATACTCTTCACAAGCATTCAGCACGGCCGTCGTCGGCGATGTCATGAAGAAGGCCCTGCTGGCCATCGAGCGTACGCGTGTAGCCTACCAAGCCACGGTGCAGGCGAACCAAGCGTACACAATGGGGCGACGGCCGACTCCTAGCTCGCGGATCGCGACCGGTCTCGCAAACGACAGGATCGCCCAGCTTGCGAAGGCTGTGTCATGAACCGGCCTAGCCCTTGGCGTCCAACGCACGTCCTAAATCGCTTCCGCGTCCAGCCAGAGAGCATGGCGGCGCTAAGCCGTGAAATAGCTGACTGGCTGCGGTCCCGGCGTGAGCCGATCACAGCTGAGTCGCGCGAGGCCGCAGAGGCGATGGCGTTCACGCTATTTCACCAGCAGCGCTCGGCACCCAGCATCGAAGAGTTCGGTCGCTGTCTCGCAACCCTGAAGGCCACTATGCCCGGCGTGAAGCCGGGAACGTGGTCCATCGGAATAATCCACTAGGAGAATCGGTCATGCCCGCTTTTCTGTTTCTGCGTACTCAGCCCAATGGAATGAACCCATTCCGTATTCAGAGCGCCCTTGTCGTCGGCCCCGATGCCGACATAGCGCGTGAGAGGGCGTCGGAGATCACAGGGGGAAGGCAACACTTCCCCGAACACGCATACATCGCGGTCAAGGTGTGTGACACCGTGGACGCCGACTTCACCGAAGCTGCATCGCAAGGCGTCTTCTTTAACGGCGACGCCATTGGGATGGCCAAGATCGGTGGGCCGGTTATGCCCGGTACCTAGCGACGAGTCGCCCGCCGGTCTCCATAACTGCGGGCGACCAGCGGCCGGGAGGTGACCATGAGCCCTCCGCCTTCCGGTCGCACTTCTCTTAAGTACTTCACTCCGCAGCGAACGCCGCAGCAATGGATGACTGCTCGCTCTCTTCAATTTTGTCCATGATGGCGGACACGTCGCGGTGGGGTGACTGAAATATCCACGGCTGCTTTCCCTCGCCTTCCTTGTAGGCGAAGCGGGCGAGGGCTCCTGTCGCTTCCTTGCGAAGGAAATTGCGACACTCTTCCTTTGCTCTTTCGAACTGTCCGTCTGTAACGGTGGTGTCGCGTTCCGTCAGCTTGTGGGCCATCTCACCGGCCAACGCGTTCATGGTTAGCTTAAGGGGGCCGGTGTGCGCCTCGATGAGAGACCGGGCGAGATTGAGCTTTGAGTAGTCCAACTTAGCCTTACGGCTCTTGCCTTCGCGTAGCGCGTCCTCGTTGGCCGGTGCAGGCGTGGCGTCGAGCCGCGTGAGGACGAGCGAGTCAATTATTCGTCCACGGTAATCCCTGCCGAGTTCTTCGGTCGTCCCTTTGAACAAGATGTCCGGGCGTAGTTCGGAGTCCTTCAGCTTGACGCATGCGGACTTGATGACGCGGTGACCGTAGCTCTGGCCAACCAGATCGATACGTTCGACCAAGTCGGCGTTGGCAATCACCATCTCTGAGCCTAAAGCACCGCGCTCACGGTCCTTCCCCGTGTGATGGATGAATGTCACGCCGCAGTCCAATGAGCGCATGATGTACTCGGCAGCTTCGACAATAAGCTGTACGTCGGGCGCAGCGCTGATATTGAGCCCGGCCGCCGCACGGCCCAAGGTGTCGAAGACAACAAGGTCGCAACTACGCATCCGGGTCTTGATCGTTGCTATCAGCGCGTCAACAGCGTCCTTCTGAGAGAGACGTGGCATGTTGGGGACGATCAAAAGGTCAAGCGTCCCCTCATACCCATGGCGCTGACGCCATGCGCGGATGCGTTTTCGTACCCCGGTTACACCTTCGCCCGCGACGTATGTGGCCTTGATCGGGCGAGTAACGGCGTAGCCTTCTACGAACCCTTCCTGCATGTGCTCGGGTGCCGCATAGGTCCGGCCTGTCACGAGATGCAGCACCCGGTCCAACTCATAGAAGGTCTTGCCGGAGCCTGTCGCACCGTAGACGACGCTGAGCGCTTTGGCGGGGAGCACGTCATCAATGAGCCACTCCGGTTCTGGCAGGCCGTCTAGCTCGGATTCAAGGTAAGCCTTGAGAGGCGTAGCGACGGGCGCATCCTCTGCGTCGAGATTGAGTGACGACACGTCCACCATGTCGCTATCGACCGATGAGCCGTCGCCGAACACCCGGTCAAACTTTTCGATCATCGCGCCGCCGAAGTCACCGGCCTGCCCCTTGGCATACTGGTAGACGTTCCCGGCGATGAGCCTTAGTTCCTCAAGCGACCACGCGGGCTCACAGCGCTCGTTCCACCCGTCCGGCTCTGTCATCAGGGCGATGGCCCCGTCCTCACTGAGGCCCATGGAGCGGAGCCGGGCGATGGTCGCGTAGGTCCAGTTGTTGCCGTTCTGGCCGCTCACGGCGACCGTGGTGCGTTCAAGGAACTGACGGCAGCGAAGAATGGCACCTTCCGTATCAAGCTCGGTGAGGGCTTCGTCAGCGCTGGCCGACCGCTCGCGGACTGAGTTGGTCCGGCTCATCACCCATTCGGGCGCAGCCCTGATCTCAACGTCGTTCTCTACGGAGTACTCGCCTTCATATGTTTTCGAGCGCTCATCGGCGACGGTGTAGGAGTAGGGGCCAACGACATAACCGTGTGCTCCCCGGATATCGACCCCGCAGTCCTTTCCGCCGAAGTTGTGACCGTTCGAAACGGACGCATCGGTTTTGAGATACAGGTGGACGCCACCGCTTGGCGTTCGAACCCTAAGGGTGGCGCTGGATACCCAATCGTCCGTGTCTTCAAGAGACTCAAGCACGGCCCAATGGCCTACGCCGTCCTTGCCATTCTTCTGGTCCAAGTCGATGACCACATGGCCAGCGCCGGGACAGACAGCGTAGTTCATATCCGGGGTGTCGTTGAACCACCCGGCGACTACATCGGGGTCACTCGACATCTTCAGCAGCCACGAGCCTCCGCCGATCTCCGGCTTCTTTTCGAAGGCCGGGATGGGGAATATCTCAAAGCCGAGTCGTGCGAGTTTAAGCGCCCACTCTTTACGTGCGGCAAGGTTTGGCATGACTAGACTCGCGTTGAGGGCCCGGCGGCGTGAGAGGTTTTGGCCGCCGTCCACGTCACGCTTTCACGTTTGTTCTGCGCCGCCGTGGCGCGTTGGCCTCGATAAATCTTTGTTCGGCCCTCAGCGCCGACAAGGTGGATGACTACATCCTCAACCGGCCAATAGGGACGCCCCAGCACGCGTACAGGCTTAGGCAGCTTTCCTTTCGAAACGAGACGGTCGAAGTACGGCAAGCAGTACTTCAAAAGGTCCGCCAATTCCTTCCTGCGGTAGCCCAATGGGCTCTTAGGCTCCGTTAGCATCTGTGTCTCCTCGGCTAAGAGGCGAGACAGACGACCTAGCCGCCGATCTCCCCGCCCAGCACCAATCGCTGTTCCATGCGGTGATCCTTACGGGCCTAAAGCCCTAGGGTAGGTCGCTCCCAATGAGCGACTTCCCATATCTTGGCTGACGAAATATTATTGCGCAATAGAAATAATATTAAATAAAATCATATACTTATGGATGCGGTCAAGGTCGATTTGTGAAGATATGGCTCCTGAATAGGACCGTTTGCCGCGCCTGTCACAGATGAGAGCCATTGGCCCCAGCAGGAGTCGCTCCCCCGAATGGCATGGCGGAAGGCGGCGCGGCGCTCACGCGGCCCGTTCGCATCCTCGCCCGGCCGCACACTGTGCAGATGATCGTCAACCACGGCCCACCCGTCGAGATCAGCGACAAGCTCCAAGAGGCGTGCGACGGCATTGAGGGCGAGCCTCATGGAATCCTCACGGTCGCTGCGGTCATAGATCGCCGTCACGCCGATGCGGGCTCTACCCGAATGCCCTAGAACCGCCTGTACCGTGTCAGGATCGAAGCCGAGAAGGCCGCCCATGATCGTGGCGACCGTGCGCCGCACGTCATGCCAGCGCCAGTTCTCAACGCCGGAGGCCACATCTACCCGGTCCTTAAACCATGACCACGCTGTGACGCCTTGCGCTCCATCCGATGAGAACACGAAGTCCAGCCCTTCAGTCACGGGCCGATCAGCGATCACCCTCAGCGCCACCGGGGACAACGGAACATTCATGGCGACGCCGTTCTTCTGGTCAGCGCTGGTAGTGCGCCACAGCATGGCGCGACGGTCGATGGCGGAGCGACGCATCTGGGAAACCGGCGTAGCCCGTTGCCCGGTCAGGAAGAGCATCCTTGCGGCACCCGCATAGGGGCCGCCTATGTCGCCGAGGCTTCGCCAGATCGCGCCGACTTCATCGAAGGACAGGACTCGGTCACGTGAATCTTCCTTCCTCACGAGGCCGGGCCGGATCGGGCTTGCGTCAATCCAGCCACGCGACATTGCGAAGTTGAATAGCCCGCGAACCGCTGCAAGCACACGGTTCACCCTTGCGGGTCCGGCGTTCATCTCAACCACGTCGAGAATGTCGGCCACGTCCTTCCCTGCAATCGCGCTCAGCCGTCGTGAGCGCCACGGCTCGAATACCGGCAGCTTGAATATACCTTCCACTTGATCGGCGGTGCGGAGCTTCGCCACATGGCGCTTGAGATAGCCGTCAACGGCCTCATCAAAGGTCATCATGACTTCGCTCCCTTCGCCTTCGGCTTCGGCAGTTCGCCGGGGCGGTATGCCAACGGGTCAATGTCGCCAAGGTGGGGCAGGGCCTTTGTTATGGCGTCCCGAGCTTCCTCAAGCCTGCCACTTGGGCTCCCGTAGTTGTCGGCCACGGCGGTGCCGGAGTGGCCGAGAATACGGCGCTGTATGTGCTCAGGGACGTGCGCGGCTCTGAGGGCCTCCTTCATGCCATGCCGCCACGAATAAGCGGACAGGCGTCGGCTCTTCGGGACGCCAGCGCTGCGGATGAGCTTATTGAGGACAGCGGAGGTTACATCTGCACCGCGCTCCGCGTGGAAGCGGAAGAGGTTGATGGTATCGCGCGGGCGGCCTTTGCCGTTCCGCGTTGCCCGCTGACTGACAATGTTGAGTGCGGCGACTACATCGTCACCGACCAGCGGGACGCGACGGTCGCGCATGGCGGTTTTCACACCACGAATCCGGTTGGGCCTTATCCAGATGTAGGGAATGGCCGACTCCAAGCTGATGTCGGCGAGCGTGAGGCCCGACAGTTCGGCGGGGCCGCAGCCGGTGTTCCGGGCCAGCAGTACAAGTGCCCGTGTCTCCGGCTTCAGCCGCGTTGATCGCGCCATGTAGGCGGCAATTTGGTCAAGGTGCTGACGATGGAAGGGCATCCTATCGGTCGCTGATGCCTTCACGCTGAAGCTGAAGGCAGCAAACGGGTTCATCCCGGTATGGCCTAGTTTCAGATAAGCCCTCTTCACCAACGCCTTTAGCGACACGCCCCGGCGCGAGATGGTGCGTGGCGACTGCCCGGCCTTCCGGCCAGCGTTCATCCATGCCTCAACATCGGCCGGGGTGATCTGCCGAACGTCCTTGGCGCCGACTATCCTGCTGAAGGCATCGACGCCGACTTGGATGGCCTTCTCAGATCGCGTCTTACCCTGTGCGCTCAGGGCCTCCTTGTCCCGCTCGTAGGCAGCGGCAAGGGACACGATGTCCGGCACGTAGGTGCCGCCGTGGTCCATTGCCTTCAACACGGCCGTCAACCACGGCCCGCGTGGATTGTCGGCGCTGACGCCGAAGATGTCGTTGGTGGCGAGTTCGATGAACGCCGCCCGCCGATTTGCGTCTTGGTTTAGAATAGTGCGAGCCGTCGCTTCAGCGTCCGACACGGCCGTTGCATCAAGAAGCTCGCCCGCCCGCGCTCGCTCAATCACAAGGTCATGCTGACGAGCCAACCGCCGGGCTTCGAATATCCAGCGGTCCTCTGGCACCTTGCCGGACCAGTGGTGAATCCAGCTTTTGCGGCCGACAACGGGTTGGATGTCGGCGGGCACCTTTCGGCGATACCGGCGGCCATGGCCGACCGATTCGACGTGTGGAATTTGCAGGGACACAGAGTCCTCCCAAGGGCAATTTCCACTAGTTTTGCCACTAGGAAGGAGTGCTTGTGGAGTCTAAAATCCCTTTATAGTCAATAACTTAGAACCGACCTAGACCGACTCTCTTGGCCGCACCACTCAAGACATTTCTGGGCCCAGGCCCGGCTCAGGGACGAACCTGAACCGCCGCGCCGGCGGGTCCGGGCCCCTTGGTTTGGGGCGCACGCTCCACCCCTAAACGTTCAGTTTCCTCGGCCCGCTGACATAGGGGTTGCCGCGCTCGAAGAAGCGCAGCGGCCGGTCGATGTCTTTCGTGATGCCGATCCGCACCGAGGTTCCGATCCCCGCCGCGGCATGCGGCGCGCGGGCGAGCCAGAGGTCGCCGCGGGCGCAGAGGTCGATGCCGCTGTGCTGCGGGCCGATGCCGAGCGCCAGCGTCAGCTTGCCGGGCCCGCTCGTCAGCTCCGTGCCGGTCCGGCCCGGCCGCCGCTGCTGCATGAGGTCGGTGCCGAGAAGCGGCTCGACCGCGCGGACCAGAACGCCCGCCCCCACGCCCTCGGTCTCGGCGCTGATGTTGAAGAGCCAGAAGACGCCGTAGTTCAGATAGACATAGGCGTGGCCGCGGCGGCCGAACATCGGCCTGTTGCGCCTGGTCTCGCCGCGGAAGGTATGGCTCGCCGCGTCGTCGGCGAGATAGGCCTCGGTCTCGACCATCCGCGCCGCGACGCGCCCTTCGGGCAGGTCGTGCACCACCACGGCGCCGATCAGGAAACGGGCGAGCGCAACCGTGTCGGTCGGCAGATCGGTGCGCTTGATGCGGACAAGCTTGAGGAGCGTCGGGGCCACGCCCTCTCTCTTGTCGCCTCGTCAGGCCGCCGTCCAGCCGCCGTCCATGGAGATGTTGGCGCCGGTGATCGAACTCGCCGCGTCGGTGCAGAGGAAGACGGCGAGCGAAGCGACCTGGTCGACGGTGACGAACTGCTTCGTCGGCTGCGCCGCCAGCAGGACGTCGTTGATGACCTGGTCCTCGGTCATGTTGCGCGCCGCCATCGTCTCGGGGATCTGCTTCTCGACCAGCGGCGTCCAGACATAGCCGGGGCTGATGCAGTTGCAGGTGACGCCATGCGTCGCGGCTTCCAGCGCCACGGTCTTGGTCAGCCCCGCGATGCCGTGCTTGGCCGCGACATAGGCCGCCTTGAACGGCGAGGCGACGAGCGAATGGGCCGAGGCCGTCTGGATGATCCGGCCCCAGCCGCGCTCCTTCATGCCGGGCAGGGCGGCGCGGATCGTGTGGAAGGCGGACGACAGGTTGATCGCGATGATGTCGTCCCACTTCTCGACCGGAAACTCCTCGATCGGCGAGACGAACTGGATGCCGGCATTGTTGATGACGATGTCCGGCCCGCCGAACGCCTTCTGCGCGAGGTTGATGAGACCCTGGATCTTCACGGGCCGCGTCATGTCGGCGGGCGAATAGAGCGCCCGGACACCGAACTCCCGCTCGATCCGCTTGCGTTCCGTCTCGATCGCATCGGCATCGCCGAATCCATTGAGGACCACGTTGACCTCCTGCGCCGCGAGGGCGCGGGCAATCGCCAATCCGATGCCGCTCGTCGACCCCGTGATGACGGCCGACTTGCCTTCCAAGCTCATTCTACTGAACTCCTGTTATGCCTTGCGATGAATGTCGAATGTCTTCGCCCCGCCGCCGGCGGGGCGCTGCTTGATCTCGCCGCCATGCACCATCGTCCGGCGCACGTCGGCGAGACCGGCCGCCCAATGTTCCAGCATCGTGCGGCGTGAAAACTCGAAGTCCTTGCTGCCCCCCTCATACGGCTTGTCCTGGTAGATCAGGTGGACAACGGTCACGGCGCTTTCTTGTGCCAATTCGGTCAGCAATGTGACATCGGGGTCGCTGGCCAGGTCCTGCGGCAGTTTCGTCAGCAGGCTGCGGAACGCCGCGCGCGCCCGGCGCAGGCGTAGCCCCTCGTCGGTGTTCATCCGTGTACGGCTGGAGAAGCGGATATCCTTCTCGCGCTCCGCCGCCTCGGAGAGGTTGCGGGGCAGGGCGCCCTTCGCGCTGAACAGGTCCACCTGATAGATGCGCAGGTCGCGCTCGTGCTCGTGGTCCAGCACATATTGCAGCGGCGTGTTCGAAACGAGCCCGCCGTCCCAGTAATGCTCGCCGTCGATCTCGACCGGCGGGAAGCCGGGCGGCAGCGCGCCGGAGGCCATGATGTGCTCGGGGCCGAGCCGCATCGCGCGGCTGTCGAAATAGGCGAAGTTGCCGCTGCGGACATTGACCGCCCCGACGCTGAGCCGCGTCCGCCCGCTGTTGATCAGCTCGAAATCGACGAATTCCTCCAGCGTCTTCCGCAGCGGCGAGGTGTCGTAGACGCTCAGCGCTTCGGGCGAGCCGGCGGGGTAGAAGGAGGGCGGCGGGATACGCGGGGTGAAGAACCCCCGCACCCCGACCGCGGCGGTCCAATAGGCGCTGGCGGTGTTGAACAGCGCCCGGACCTGGTCGCCGGGCAGCCAGGGATCGACCGTCACGCCGGCGGTGATCCTGTGCCAGAAGTCGCGCAGCCGGGCGACCCGGTGTTCGGGCGGATTTCCGACGATCAGGGCCGCGTTGATCGCCCCGATCGAAATGCCCGCGATCCAGCCCGGCCCCTCGCCGGCTTCCGCGAGACCCTCATAGACGCCAGCCTGATAGGCCCCGAGGGCACCGCCGCCCTGGAGGACAAGCACGGTTTCGGGCGCGACCGATTTCGTCATAGGGTCTTAGCAAAGCGCCTTCGATGCTGCATTGCAACATGGCGGTGCTACCCTGTTTAGGGGAGTGCAACCAGCCGGTTAGGGAAATTTCACCTGACCGTCATGCAAGCGTAACGGGCGGTAAAACCAGGAGTTTATGACGTGATCCCCAACGCGTTCCGCGGACTCGACTTCGACCTCGGCGAAACGGCCGACATGCTGCGCGAAACCATCCGCTCCTGGGTCGGCGACAAGCTCGCGCCCCGGGCGGCGGAGATCGACCGGAGCAACACCTTTCCGCGCGACCTCTGGCCCGAACTGGGCAATCTCGGATTGCTGGGCGTGACGGTCGAGGAAGAGTTCGGCGGCTCCGGCCTCGGCTATCTCGAACATTGCGTGGCGATGGAAGAGGTCAGCCGGGGCTCCGGGGCGGTCGGCCTCTCCTACGGCGCGCACTCCAATCTCTGCGTGAACCAGATCCGCCGCTGGGGCACCGACGACCAGAAGCGGCGCTATCTGCCCAAGCTGATCTCGGGCCAGCATGTCGGCGCGCTGGCGATGTCGGAGGCCGGCGCGGGGTCGGATGTCGTTTCGATGCGGACGCGCGCCGAGAAGAAGGGCGACCGCTATGTCCTCAACGGCACCAAGTTCTGGATCACCAACGGGCCGCACGCCGACACGCTGGTGGTCTATGCGAAGACCGAGCCGGAGGCGAAGTCGCGCGGCATCACCGCCTTCCTGATCGAGAAGGGCATGAAGGGTTTCAGCACCTCGCCCAAGCTCGACAAGATGGGCATGCGGGGCTCCGACACCTGCGAACTCGTCTTCGAGGATTGCGAGGTGCCGGCGGAGAATGTGCTGGGCCAGGTCAATGGCGGCGTCACCGTCCTCATGTCCGGCCTCGACTATGAGCGTGCGGTGCTGTCCGCCGGCTGCCTCGGCCTCGCCCAGTCGGCGCTCGACGCGGTCATCCCCTATCTCCACGACCGCAAGCAGTTCGGCCAGCCGATCGGCAGCTTCCAGCTCATGCAGGGCAAGCTCGCCGACATGTATGTGAAGACCAACGCAGCGCGCGCCTATGTCTATACCGTCGCCAAGGCCTGCGATCGCGGCCGCACCACGCGCCAGGATGCTGCCGGCGCCATCCTCTATGCCTCGGAGACGGCGGTGCAGGTGGCGCTGGAGGCGATCCAGTGCCTCGGCGGCAACGGCTACATCAACGACTACCCGACCAGCCGCATCCTGCGCGACGCCAAGCTCTACGACATCGGCGCCGGCACCAACGAAATCCGCCGCATGCTGATCGGCCGGGAGATTTTCGAGGCGACGGGGTGAGCGGCCAACGCAGGTCGGAGCTTGCTGAGCCCTCGAAATGCCGGCCGATCATGGTATAGTCGTGAAATGAACAAGGCAGCTTTCATCGACTTGGTCGCCAACCTCGGCAAGAAGGATGTGCTTACGAGGGCCGAGGCCAAGCGCGCTGTTGACGAAGTATTTGACGAGATCGCCACCGGCCTGAAGGCAAGCAAGGTCGGTTTTTTTAAGGTTGGCAAGGCTGGAGCCCGAAAGGGCCGCAATCTGACCCGCGAAGGCGACCATAAGATAAAGCCATCGAAAAAAGCTGGCGACGTCGATCGGGTTTTCATTGCCCCTTCGGTCAAGCCAAGCTTGTCAAAAAGAGCTATTGCAGCGGCGGTTAAGAAGGCGGTTTCAAAGTAACTACAAACTGTCTGGCTGCCCTTAGATGAGCTACGAAAGACGAGTATTTATCAACTGCCCATTCGACTCCAAGTTCAACCGGAAATTTCAAGCTATCATCTTTACTGTCATCGACTGTGGATTTGATCCTCATTGTGCGCTGGAAATAGACGACGGCGCTGCCATCCGTCTCAAAAAAATCATGAAACTGGTCGCCGAATGCAAATTCGGTATTCACGACTTGTCCAGAACACAGCTTGACTCAAGGAGCAAGTTGCCGCGCTTCAATATGCCGCTGGAGTTGGGGATTTTCCTGGGCGCCAAGGAATTTGGGCGCGGCATACAGGCGCAAAAATGCTGCCTGATCATGGATCACTCCAGATTTCGGTATCAGAAATTTATCTCGGACATTGCCGGCCAGGATCTCCGCGACCATCAATCCAGTATTGCCCGCCTGATCTCTCATATTCGTGACTGGTTGCAGAGCGCCGAGCCGACGACGCGGCTTCCCGGCGGCGGCCATATATTCAAACGGTATATGATGTTCGAACGTATCAAGCCGACGATATGCACAGCAATGAAGCTAAATCCCAAAAAGCTTACATTCGCAGACGAATGCTGGGTCATCTTCGATTGGTTGAAACAAACAGCGGTTTAGCGCCGTACGCCCGCTTCAGTTCTCAGGCCTTGGGCCAATAGCCTCCGCCGCCAATTCGCCACGATGCTCCGCGACCCTCGCTTCGGGAGGATATGCACATGGAACGCACTAATAGTGCCGCACTTGTCGTCGCCGGGTTGGCGATCGGCCTCGGCCTTGTCGGCGGCGGCTATTTCGTCAGCCGGACGATGGTCAATTCGGCCCTCGTCAACACCGCCGACGTGAAGGGCCTCGCCGAACGCATGGTCGATGCCGACCAGGCGATCTGGCAGATCGGCTTCAAGGTCTCCAATACCGACGTCAAGGCGGCCTATGCCGACGTCGCCGCCAACACCGCCATCGTGCGGCAATTCCTCGCCGACAACGGCTTTCCGGCCGAGGCCGTGCTCGGCGGGCCGACGACGGTCAGCGAGAACGAGTTCCGCGACCCCAACGGCGCCCTCGTCGAGAAGCGCTACGACATCGTCGCAAGCGTCATCGTGACGACGGCCAACGTGAAGGCGGTCGATGCGACCTATCAGAAGGCCGGCGACCTCATCGCGCGCGGTCTGCTGCTGACCGACAGCCAGCCGCGCTATCTCTTCACCGGCCTCAACGCCATCAAGCCCGAGATGCTGCGCGACGCCGCCCAGAACGCCCGGATCGCCGCCGACGAGTTCGCCAAGAACGCCGGCGTCAGCGTCGGGTCGATCCGCTCTGCGACGCAGGGCGGCTTCGAGGTCCGTGACGCCAACACCGGCGAATACGGCAGCGACGACCGCTCGATCGCCAAGAATGTCCGCGTCGTCACCAACGTGACCTTCTACCTGGATTAGCGGCTGAAGAGCTTGCCCGCGACCTCGCGGGGCAGGGCGTCGCTGCGCACGGCGGCATAGTCGTCCTGGTCGAGGAAGGCGGTCGCGGCCTTGAGCGTTGCGCCGAACGCCGCGGCGGTGATGCCGCCGCCGGCGCTGAGGCGGGCGACGCCGAGGGCGGACAGCTCCGGCGGTGACGGCAGCCCCGGCCACAGCAGCACGTTGATCGGCGCCTTCACCGCCGCGCAAACCGCTCTGATCTCGTCGGGCTTGGCGACCCCCGGCACGAAGATGCCGCTGGCGCCGGCCGCGAGGTAGAGCGGGGCGCGGCGAAGCGCTTCGTTCAGCGGATCGGCGTGGCCGCGCAGCCAGGTATCGATGCGGGCATTGATGTAGAGCGGCGTCGCGCCCAGCCGCTTGCGGATCGCCGCGATCTTGGCGGCGAGTATTTCGGCCGGCTTCACCGCGTCCTCGATATTGATGCCGACGGCACCGGCATCGGCGATCCGCGCGACGGTCTCCGCGACCGCCTCGGGCGTATCGCCGAAGCCCTCCTCGATGTCGGCCGACACCGGCACGTCGACCGCAGCGGCGATGCGGGCCACCGCATCGACTGCCATGTCGCGCGGCAGCTTGTTGCCGTCGGGATAGCCGAGCACGTTGGCGACGCCGGAGCTCGTCGTCGCGACGGCCTTGGCGCCGGCGTGGACGATGATCCTGGCGCTCGCCGCATCCCAGGCGTTGGGCAGGCGCAGCAGGGCGCTGCGGTCGTGCAGCTTTTCGAAGGCTGCGTAGCGGTCGGCGTGGGACATGAATGCTCCTCCAGGCGGTGGCCAGCATAGGACGGATCGCGTGGCCCCGTGTGACACATAACGTCGACAGCACCGGCAGCACGCCGCTTTCGGACTCCAATGCCTTCACGCCGCCGTGAGCGGAACGCGAATCCGTGTCGCATGGCCGGCAAACCGCATCGTCGCCATAGTCGGCGCCTTGCAGGGAGTTTTGGCCATGGAAAAGCTGAAGATCGGCATGTGCGCGGCCCTCGTGGCCGGACTGTTCGCAATCGCGCCCGCCCACGCGTCGGGCGGCGGGGGAGGGGGCATGCCGATGCCGTCGGGCTCCGACGAGAGCGACATGAAGCCGAGCTACCGCAACGCGGTGAAGCTGGTGAAGGCCAAGCGCTACCAGGAAGCCATCGTCATGCTGGAAGACCTGCTCAAGGACGACCCGCACAATCCCGACATCATGAACTATCTGGGGTTCAGCTATCGCAAGCTCGGCTATCTCGACAATTCCGCCGCCTACTACAAGGCGGCGCTGACGGTGAAGGCGGACCATCTGGGCGCCCTCGAATACCAGGGCGAGCTGTTCCTCATGCAGAACGACGTCGCGTCCGCCGAGGGCAACCTCGCCAGGCTGGCCTCGCTCTGCGGCGACTGCGACGAGTATGACGATCTCAAGGACGCCATCGAGGACTACAAGGAAAACCACCCCGCCTGACGATACGCCCCTTGCCCCGGCCGCTTCATCGGCCTAGCGGGACGTGCAGGCGGCCCCGGCCGCGCCGGCATCAAGCACTGTCTCAGACGAGGACGCGATGAGCGACACCTTCATCCTCTCCACCGCACGCACGCCCATGGGCGGCTTCCAGGGCGAGCTGTCGGGGCTGAGCGCCCCCCAGCTCGGTGCGGTCGCCATCCGGGCGGCGCTGGAGCGCGCCGGGCTCACCGGCGCCGACATCGACGAGACGCTGATGGGCAACGTCCTTCCCGCGGGGCTTGGCCAGGCGCCGGCGCGGCAGGCGAGCCTCGGCGCCGGCATTCCCGACTCGGTGCCCTGCACCACCATCTCCAAGGTCTGCGGCAGCGGCATGAAGGCGATCATGATCGCCGCCGACACGATCGCCGCCGGGCACGGCAACCTCATCGTCGCCGGCGGCATGGAGAGCATGACCAACGCCCCCTACCTGCTGCCCAAGGCGCGCGGCGGTCTGCGCATGGGACACGGCGAGGTGAAGGACCATATGTTCCTCGACGGCCTCGAGGACGCCTATGAGGGCCGCCTCATGGGCACCTATGGCGACGAGGCGGCACGGGCCTATCAGCTCAGCCGCGACGACCAGGATGCCTACGCGATGGAAAGCCTCGCGCGGGCCAAGCGGGCGACGACGGACGGCTCCTTCGCGGCCGAGATCGTTCCGGTGACGGTGAAGGGCCGGGCCGGCGAGAGCGTGATCGCGATCGACGAGCAGCCCGGCAAGGCCGATCCGAAGAAGATCCCGAACCTCAAGGCCGCCTTCTCGAAGGACGGCACGGTGACGGCCGCGACCTCGGCGTCGATCTCCGACGGGGCCGCGGCGCTGGTGATCGGCTCCTCGATCGTGGCGGACAAGCGGGGGCTGGCGCCCGTCGCGCGGATCGTCGGCCAGGCGAGCTATGCCGGGAAACCCGGGCTGTTCACCTCCGCCCCGGTCCACGCCATCGCCCGGCTCTTCGAGCGCACGGGCTGGAAGGCGGGCGACGTCGACCTCTACGAGATCAACGAGGCCTTCGCCAATGTCGCGATGATCGCGATGAAGGAGCACGGCCTCAGCCACGATGTCGTAAACGTCAATGGCGGCGCCTGCGCGCTCGGACACCCCATCGGCGCGTCGGGCGCCCGCATCGTCGTGACGCTCGTCAACGCGCTGAAGGCGCGCGGCGGCAGGCGCGGCGTCGCCTCGCTCTGCATCGGCGGCGGCGAGGCGACGGCGGTGGCGGTCGAACTGGTCTAGCCGCCGCCCGCCGGACGCTCCCGCACCGCAAGCCCCAGCTTCACGAAAAGCCAGGGTGCCGCCGCGGCGACGAAGATCGCGATGACGAAATACTGGATCCAGCCCGCCGCGATCTCCGGCACGCCCCGGCTCGCCAGCGCACCGCCGATCTTGGTCAGCACGAAGAACGAGAAGGCGAGCGCCGCCGCCGATGCGGCAATGGCGATGACCCAGTTCGGGTGCCGCCGGTAGTGGATGTAGCGGCGCTCCAGCAGCGCGCCCGACCACCAGCCCGCAAGCATTCCCCCGACCGCGAAGGTGTTGCCCGGCCCGCCCTCTTCCGGCCAGAGCAGGTAGATCGGTATCTGGACGAGCAGGATCACGCCGATCTGGACCGCCGCCGGCAGTCGCCGCCACCACGCGAAGCTGTCCGAGATCATCCAGGCAAAGACCGCGATCGTCGCGAGGCCCAGGGCAAATCCCACGATCACGTCCTCGACGTCGTGGACGCCGAGATAGAGGCGGCTGAGGCCGACGCCTGCCGCGATCACCGCGGCCACCGCCCAGAACCAGCGCTGGCGCAGCTCCAGCGCGATCCAGAACCACATCGCGGCCGCGATCTGCGCGTGCCCGCTGGGCAGGCCATAGGACTGCCCCACCCGGGGATCGACGGCGAAGGCGATGTCGGGCCGCGGGTCGTCGAAGATGTCCTTCAGCAACCCGTTGCTCACCGCGGTGAGGACCACGATGAGCGCCAGATGCACCCCGACCTTCTTGTCCCACAGCCAGTAGGCGATCGGCAGGGCGATGACGAAGAAGGGCGCATAGCCGA
The DNA here is from genome assembly GCA_020852655.1 of Alphaproteobacteria bacterium. GTDB lineage: Bacteria > Pseudomonadota > Alphaproteobacteria > Micropepsales > Micropepsaceae > JADZAI01. Next base: position 46,343 of record JADZAI010000106.1, on the reverse strand, counting down.
GATAGGTGAACGCGTCGGCGATCTGCGTCGCGAGGGGCGACCGGAGCGGCAGCACCCATGAGATGTCGTGCAGGAATGTATCCAAAATGTCCCCCCGTGCCGGCCCGTTCATGACCGTTGCGGCGCATGGCCGGTCATGGTGTATGGCCGAGGCACGATGGAACGGGCAACACCCGCAACGGGAACCGAGGGTTAGCAAGGCGCCTGCATGTCGCGATTGAACTCGTCCGTCTCCCCGCGTGACCCCAAATTCCGTGACAACGCTGCCGCGATGGGTGCGCTCACCGGCGACCTGCGCGCCCGGCTGGACGCAGCCCGGCTGGGCGGCGACGAGCGCTCGCGCAAGCGCCACACCGATCGCGGCAAGCTGCTCCCTCGCGAGCGCGTGCGGCGCCTCCTCGACCCGGGCTCGCCCTTCCTCGAATTGTCGCCGCTCGCCGCCCACGGCATGTATGACGGCGACATCCACTCGGCCGCCATCGTCACCGGCATCGGACGCATCGAGGGGCGGCCCTGTGTCGTCGTCTGCAACGACGCGACCATCAAGGGCGGGACCTATTATCCCGCGACGGTGAAGAAGCATCTGCGGGCACAGGAGATCGCGCTCCAGAACCGCCTGCCGTGCATCTACCTGGTCGACTCGGGCGGCGCGAACCTGCCCAACCAGGCCGAAATTTTTCCCGACCGCGAGCATTTCGGGCGCATCTTCTACAACCAGGCGAACATGTCGGCGCTCGGCATTCCCCAGATCGCCGTGGTGATGGGAAGCTGCACCGCCGGCGGCGCTTACGTGCCGGCGATGTCGGACGAAACCGTGATCGTCCGGAACCAGGGCACGATCTTCCTCGGCGGACCGCCGCTGGTGAAGGCCGCGACCGGCGAGATCGTCACCGCCGAGCAGCTCGGCGGCGCCGACGTCCATTCCCGCGAAAGCGGCGTCACCGACCACTACGCGCAGAACGACCGCCACGCGCTCGCCATCGCGCGCCGCATCGCCCGCCATCTCGGCGCAGTTCCGCCGCCGTCCGTGCCGCTCGCCGATCCGGCCGAGCCGCTCTACGACCCGGCCGAGCTCGACGGCATCGTACCCACGACGCTGAGCGTGCAATACGACGCGCGCGAGATCATCGCCCGCATCGTCGACCGCTCCGAACTGGACGAGTTCAAGAAGCTCTACGGCACGACCCTGGTCACGGGCTTTGCCCATATCCAGGGCATCCCGGTCGGCATCATCGCCAACAACGGCATCCTGTTCAGCGAGTCCGCGCTGAAGGGCGCGCATTTCATCGAGCTGTGCGCCCAGCGGAAGATTCCGCTGCTGTTCCTCCAGAACATCTCCGGCTTCATGGTCGGCCGGAAATACGAAGCCGGCGGCATCGCCAAGGACGGCGCCAAGCTCGTCACCGCCGTGGCGACCGCTCAGGTGCCCAAGATCACGCTGATCGTCGGCGGCTCGTTCGGCGCCGGCAATTACGGCATGTGCGGCCGCGCCTACAGCCCGCGCTTCCTTTTCACCTGGCCCAATGCGCGCATCAGCGTGATGGGCGGCGAACAGGCGGCGAGCGTCCTCGCGACCGTGCGCCGCGAAGGCATCGAGGCGCGCGGCGAAAGCTGGAGCGCCGAAGCCGAAGCCGAGTTCAAGGCGCCGATCCGCGCCCGCTACGAGGAAGAGGGCAGCCCCTATTTCGCCACGGCGCGGCTGTGGGACGACGGCATCATCGCGCCCGGCGAAACGCGCCGCGTCCTCGGCCTCGCCTTCGCCGCCACGCTCAACGCCCCGATCCCCGACGCCCGCTTCGGCGTCTTCAGGATGTAGACCGATGACCGACGAAATCCCCGACGCGCCGTCCGATACCGTCATCCTGAACGTGACGCCCGAAGGCGTCGCCATGGTGACCCTGAACCGGCCCGAGGTGCACAACGCCTTCAACATCGAACTCGTGCAGCGCCTTTCCGAGATATTCGACGACCTCGAGGACCAGGACGGCATCCGCATCGTCCTCATCGACGGCGCAGGGCCCAGCTTCTCGGCCGGCGGCGACCTGAAGGAGATGCAGCGGGCCGATGGCCAGTCGGAAAGCGAGATGCGCGGCGACTTCGCCGATTTCGCGACCATGCTGCTGCGCCTGCGCGGCCTGCCGCAGCCGACCGTCGCGCTCGTCCACGGCTCGGCCATCGCGGGCGGCCTCGGCCTGGTGGCGGCCTGCGACATCGCGATCGCCACGGCGGACGCGGCGTTCGCACTGTCCGAGGTGCGGCTCGGCATCATCCCGGCGATGATCGCGCCCTATGTGGTCGAAGCCATGGGCCCCCGCGCGGCGCGGCGCTACATGCTGACCGGTGAACGCTTCGGTGCCGAAGAGGCGCTGCGGCTCGGGCTGGTCACCTCCGTCGTCGCCGACCGGAATGCCCTGGCGGCCGAAAGCGAGCGGATCGTCTCCCTGCTGCTCCAGGGCGGACCGGAGGCGCTCGCGGCGGCGAAGGAGCTGCTCGATCTCGTCACCTACATGCCGATCGACGAGGACCTGAACGAGGAGACCGTCGGCATGACGGCCGAGCGGCGCGTCAGCGCGGAAGGCAAGGAAGGCTCCATCGCCTTCTTCGAAAAGCGCAAGCCGGGCTGGGCGGGCTGATGTTTCCATCGCTGCTGGTCGCCAATCGCGGCGAGATCGCGCGGCGCGTCATGTGCACGGCGCGGCGCATGGGCCTGCGCACGATCGCGGTCTACTCCGACGCGGATGCGCAGGCCTGGCATGTGGCCGAGGCGGACGAGGCGGTGCACATCGGCGGCGCCGCGGCGAAGGATTCCTATCTTCGCATCGACGCGATCATCGACGCGGCGAAGCGCACGGGCGCTGCGGCGATCCACCCCGGCTACGGCTTCCTGTCGGAGCGGGCGGAGTTCGCCGAAGCCTGCGCCGAGGCGGGCATCGTTTTCGTCGGACCGCCGGCCGGCGCGATCCGCGCCATGGGGCTCAAGGACGCCGCGAAGGACATCGCCGAGAAGGCCGGCGTGCCGGTCGTCCCGGGTTATCGCGGTGACGACCAGAGCCCCGAGCGCCTGCGCGCCGAGGCGGATCGCGTGGGCTATCCTGTGCTCATCAAGGCGGTCGCGGGCGGCGGTGGGAAGGGCATGCGCCGCGTCGAAAGCGATGCCGAGTTCATCAAGGCGCTGGAAGGCGCGAAGCGCGAGGCCGCGGCCTCCTTCGGGGACGATCGCGTACTGATCGAGAAATATGTCGCGCGGCCGCGCCACATCGAGATCCAGATTTTCTGCGACGCCCACGGCAACGGCATCCACATGTTCGAGCGCGACTGCTCGCTCCAGCGCCGGCACCAGAAGGTGATCGAGGAAGCGCCGGCCCCGGGCATGCCGCCGGCGATGCGCGAGGCGATGGGCGCGGCGGCGGTCAAGGCGGCGCTCGCCATCGGCTATCGCGGCGCCGGGACGGTCGAGTTCATCGTGGATTCGTCGCGCGGCCTGCGCCCGGACGGCTTCTGGTTCATGGAAATGAACACGCGTCTCCAGGTCGAGCACCCGGTGACCGAGGCGATCACCGGGCTCGACCTCGTCGAGACGCAGTTGCGCATCGCCGACGGTGCGAAGCTCGCGCCCCAGTCCAGCGTGCGCATGACCGGGCACGCTGTCGAAGCGCGCCTCTATGCCGAAGACCCGGCCAAGAACTTCCTGCCCTCGATCGGTACACTGCGCAGATTGGCGCTGCCGCCGGAAAACGGTCTGCGCGTCGACACCGGTGTGCGCGAAGGCGACGCCGTCACGATGTTCTACGATCCCATGATCGCCAAGGTCATCGCGCACGGGAAGACGCGCGACGAAGCCGCGCTGGCCCTCGCCCGCGCCATGGAAAGGATCGAGACAGTCGGCGTGAAGACCAACGCCGCCTTCGTCGCGCGCTGCCTGCGGCAACCCGAATTCCTCTCGGGCGATATCGACACCGGCTTCATCGACCGCCACATTGCGACCCTGGCGCCGAAGCCCGCGCGGCCATCGGGCGAAGTCTACGCGCTGGGCGCGCTGGCCGCATTGCTGCACGGAGCCCAGCGTTCGGGCCTGGCCGATTCAGGCCCCTGGGCCATCGACGACGGTTTCCGCATCGGCGGCGGCGGTTTCGATACGGTCGACTTCGCCGATGGCGACACCGTGCTCGAAGTTCGGATCGAACGGATCGCGGCAGGCTTCGCGGTCACGGCGGGCGACGAGCGCTTCGCGGCGACAGCCCAGCTGGAAGGACGGCGCCTGAAGGCGGCGATCGACGGCCGCAGCATCGACGCCTGGTACGAGGTGACGCCGGCCGCCGTGACGCTGGCGATGGGCGCGGAGACAACGACGCTCGTCCTGCACGATCCGTTCGACATCGAGGATGCCGGCTCCGACACGGCCGCCGCCATCACCGCGCCGATGCCGGGCAAGATCATCCAGGTGCTCGCCGAACCCGGCCAATCGGTGAAGCGCGGCGCGGCGCTGGCCGTGCTCGAAGCGATGAAGATGGAGCACACCATCGTCGCACCGGCCGACAGGAAGGTCGCGGAGGTTCTCGTCAAAGCGGGCGACCAGGTCACCGAGGGCGCGACCCTCCTGCGCTTCGCGGAGTCTTAGTGCCTCTGCACATTATCAAGCTGGCGGTCGGCGCCGACTCCATCGCCGACCTCGCCGCATGGCAGGAACGGCGCCTCCGGCAGTTGAAGAAGCCGCAGCTTACGCATGTGACGCGGATGACGCCCAAGCGGCGGGACGAGATTCTCGCCGGCGGTTCGCTCTACTGGGTGATCAAGGGCTACACGGGCATTCGCCAGCGCATCGTCGATCTGAAGCCCGCGGTGAAGGACGGCCATCCCGCCTGCGCTATCGTCTATGATCCCGAGATCGTGCCCGTGTCGCGCCGGGCCCAGCGCGCCTTCCAGGGCTGGCGCTACCTGAAGGACGCCGACGCTCCGCGCGACCTGAAGCGCGGCGAAGCCGACCTGCCGGAGGATCTTCAGCAGGCCCTCGGCGAACTCGGTCTTCTTTAGACCGCCATGTTGTCGATCAGGCGCGTCGCGCCGATCTTCGCCGCCGCCAGCACGCGCAGGGGCCGCGCGCGATCTTCCGCATGCGCCAGCGTCTCTGCGTCGCGGATTTCCAAATAGTCCACCTTGTCGAAGCCGGCCGCGAGCAATTCGCCGAAGCCGAAGGCTGCGGCATGCTCGATCGACTCGCCATTCCGCACGCGGGCGATCACGTCCTTGAGCACCAGGTTGAGCTGCCCCGCAATCTTGCGCTGGCCGGCGTCGAGATAGGCATTGCGCGAGGAGAGCGCGAGCCCGTCGGCCTCGCGCTGGGTCGGCCCCGGCACGACCTCGACCGGAATGTTCAGGTCGGCGACCATGCGCTTGATCACCTGAAGCTGCTGATAGTCCTTCTCGCCGAACACCGCGAAATCCGGGAGAACCTGAAGCAGCAATTTCGCCACGACGATCGCGACGCCGCCGAAGAAATGCGGCCGGAAGTCGGTTTCGAGGGCCGCCGAGGGTCCGCCGACCGCGATCGAGGTGGCGAAGCCGGCCGGGTACATCTCGTGTCCGTTCGGCGCCCAGATCAGGTCGCACACGCCCGCCGAGGCCAGCCGCTCCGCGTCCGCCGTCTCGGTCCTCGGATAGCGGCCGAAATCCTCGTGCGGCGCGAACTGCGTCGGGTTCACGAAGATCGAATAGACCATCGCGGCGCCGCGCTCCCGCCCGATCCGCCCGAGCGAGATATGGCCGTCATGCAGGGCGCCCATGGTCGGGACCATGCCGACCGGGCGCCCCTGCGCCCGCAGCCCCGCGACGGCTTCGCGCAGCGCGGCAACAGTGCGGACGATGGGGAGGGGCTGGTCGGTCATGGCGCGCGTCTTAGCGAAGCGGGCGCGAACTCGCTACATTGGATCAAAGCCTGGAAGGATTCCGATGAGCCTCGCTGCCATCCGCGCCCGCCTTTCCGATCTCTATCTCGCCGACGAAACCGCGGTGACCGGCCGGCTCGTTGCCGCGGCGCGCCCCGGCCCCGGGGAGGCCTCGCGCATCGACCGGACCGCCAAGGACCTCGTCGCCCGGATCCGTGCCCGCCGGCGTGACGGGGGGATCGACGCCTTCCTCCAGGAATACGCCCTGACGAGCGACGAAGGGGTCGCCCTGATGTGCCTCGCCGAGGCGCTCCTGCGCGTGCCCGACGCGCTCACGGCGGACAAGCTGATCAAGGACAAGATCGGAACCGCCGATTGGGAGCGCCATCGCGGCCAGTCGGACTCGACCTTCGTCAACGCCTCGACCTGGGCGCTGATGCTGACCGGCAAGGTGCTGAAGCTGGAAGACACCGCCCCGCAGCGCTGGACCGGCGCCCTGCGCAAGGCGGTGACCCGCTCGGGCGAACCGGTGATCCGCCAGGCGATGACCTACGCCATGCGGGTGATGGGCGGTCAGTTCGTCCTGGGACGGACGATCACCGAAGCCCTGTCGAAGGCGAAGGAGGGGACCGGCCCGCTCTATCGCTATTCCTTCGACATGCTGGGCGAGGCCGCCTTCACGCGCGACGACGCCGCGCGCTATCTCGCCGCCTATCAGGCGGCGCTCGATGCCATCGCCGTCGCCCCCCCGGGTTCGCTGGCCGAGCGGCCGTCGCTGTCGGTGAAGCTCTCGGCCCTTCATCCCCGCTACGAGATCTTCCGCAAGCATCAGGTGATGGACGAGCTGCTGCCGGTGCTCGGCAATCTGGCGCGGCGCGCGAAGCAGAACGGCGTCGCCCTGACGATCGACGCCGAGGAAGCCGAGCGCCTGGAACTCTCCCTCGACCTGATCGAAGCCCTCGCCCGCGATACCACGCTGGCGGGCTGGAACGGTCTCGGCCTTGCGGTGCAGGCCTATCAGAAGCGGGCGACGGTCGTGCTCGAATGGCTGGCCGCCCTGGCGCAGGAGACCGGACGCCAACTTCCCGTGCGTCTGGTCAAGGGCGCCTATTGGGACAGCGAGATCAAGCGGGCGCAGGAACAGGGCCTTGCAGGCTATCCCGTCTTCACCCGCAAGCAGGCGACCGACGTCTCCTACCTCGCCTGCATGCGCCGGATGCTGGCCGCGGGGGACGCCTTCTACCCGCAATTCGCCACGCACAACGCCCACACGGTCGCCTCGGCGCTGACCCTGGGCGAGGGGCGCGTCTTCGAGTTCCAGCGCCTCCACGGCATGGGCGCGCCGCTCTACGACACGATCGTCGCGGCCGAAGCGAACGCCCGGCCCTGCCGCGTCTACGCCCCGGTCGGCAGCCATGAGGATCTTCTCGCCTATCTCGTGCGGCGCCTTCTGGAGAACGGCGCGAACACCTCCTTCGTCAATCGCCTCGCCGACGATGAGGCGCCGATCGCCGACATCGTCGCCGATCCGGTCACCGCCTTGGAGCAGCGCGACCCGAAGCCCCATCCGCGCATTCCGCTGCCCGCCGCGATCTTCGCCCCGCGGCTCAATTCGCGCGGCGCGCTGCTGGCCGACGAAACGCAGCGCGCGGCGTTCGAGGCCGAGATCGCGCGCGCCGCTTCACCCTATGAAGCGCACTCCATCGTCGACGGCCAGCCGGTGCGCGGCGCCGAACGGCCGGTGTTCAACCCGGGCGCGCTGGACCGCCGCATCGGCCTCACCAGCGACCTCGGCGCGGCCGACATGGCGCGCGCCGTCACCGCCGCCGCGGCGGCCCAGCCGGCATGGGACGCGCAGGGCGGAGCGGAGCGCGCCGCCATTCTGGAGCACGCCGCCGACCTGCTCGAACGCGATCGGGGCCTGCTCGTCGGACTGTGCATACGCGAGGCCGGCAAGACGCTGGCCAACGGCCTCTCCGACGTGCGCGAGGCGATCGACTTCCTGCGTTATTACGCCTCGGTCGCCCGCACCGAGTTCGGTGCGCCGCATCCGCGCCCCGGCCCGACGGGCGAGCGCAACACGCTCTCGCTCCATGGACGCGGCGTCTTCGCCTGCATCTCGCCGTGGAATTTCCCCGCCGCCATTTTCACCGGCCAGATCGCCGCGGCGCTCGCCGCCGGCAACGCGGTGGTCGCCAAGCCGGCGGAGCAGACCCCGCTGATCGCCCACGCGCTGGTCCGCCTCCTCCACGAGGCCGGCGTGCCCCCCTCGGTCCTGCATCTCGTCCTCGGCGACGGCCCGAGCGTCGGCGCGGCGCTGACCGGCGATCCCCGCATCGCCGGCGTCTGCTTCACCGGATCGACCGACGTCGCCCGCCTCATCAACCGCACCCTCGCCGGGCGCGACGGCCCGATCGCCACGCTGATCGCCGAGACCGGCGGCCTGAACGCGATGATCGCCGACTCGACCGCGCTGCCCGAACAGCTCGTCCGCGATGCCCTGGCCGGGGCCTTCGACAGCGCCGGCCAGCGGTGCAGCGCGCTGCGCGTCCTGTTCGTGCAGGACGGCATCGCCGCCAAGGTCACCAAGATGCTGGCCGGCGCCATGCAGGAACTCGTCGTCGGCGATCCCGCCGCGATCGAGACCGACATCGGCCCGGTGATCGATGCCGAGGCGCTCGCCCTGCTGAAGGCCCACGCCGACCGCATGGCGCGCGAGGGCAAGCTGATCGCCCGGGCCCCCGCCGCCGGGGCCAACGGACATTATTTCGCGCCCCATGCCTTCGAGATCGACGCCATCGCCCGGCTGCACCGCGAAACCTTCGGCCCCATCCTGCATGTGGTCCGCTACAAGGCCGACCGTCTGGGCCAGGTCTGCGATGCGATCAACGCGACCGGCTATGGCCTGACGCTCGGCATCCATTCGCGCATCGCCGCGACCGCCGAGGAGATTGCCGCCCGCGTCCGCGCCGGGAACATCTACGTGAACCGCAACCAGATCGGCGCCGTCGTCGAGGCGCAGCCCTTCGGCGGCGAGGGCCTGTCCGGCACCGGCCCGAAGGCCGGCGGGCCGCACTATCTCCATCGCTTCGCCACCGAGCGCACGCTTTCGGTCAACACCACCGCCGCCGGCGGCAACGCCTCGCTCCTCTCGCTCGGCGACGCCGGCACTTGAAGCCGGGGCAGGGAAGGGCGACTCTTAAGTCATGGCCGATGTGCCCAAGCCGATCGCGAAGCCGGGACCGTCCGGCGACGTCGCCGCGTTTCTCGAGCAGTTGGCGAAGGCGCCGGCCGTCCGCAAGGCAGGACCGAAAGGCCGCCTGATCTTCGCGCTCGACGCCACCATGAGCCGCCAGCCGACATGGGACAGCGCGGGCGTTCTGCAATCCGAGATGTTCGAGGCCGCGGCCGGGGCTGGCGGCCTCGCGATCCAGCTCGTCTCGTTCCGCGGCATCGGGGAGTTCGACGTGCGGCCCTGGACCGAGGCGAGCGCCGACCTCAAGCGCGCCATGAGCGGCTATGCCTGCCGCGGCGGATTCACCCAGATCGGCCGGCTGCTGCGCCATGTCGAGGCGGAGGCGCGTCGCGGCGGCGTCCAGGCGCTGGTGTTCATCGGCGACGCCTTCGAGGAGGACGCCGACAAGGTCGTCGTGGCCGCCGGCAAGCTCGGCCTTGCGGGAACGCCTGCCTTCGTCTTCCAGGAAGGCCGCGACAAGCGCGTGGCAGCGGTCTTCCAGGAGATTGCGCGCGTGACTCGCGGTGCCTATGGGCGCTTCGACGCCGGTTCGGCCGCGGCCCTCCGCGACCTCCTGCGCGCCGTCGCGGTCTATGCCTCCGGCGGTCGCAAGGCGCTGGAGCTTGAGGCCCGCGCGCGGGGCGGCGCGGCCCTGCTGCTGACCCGGCAACTCGGGGCATAGCCGATGTTGGCTTGGGTGCTGGGCGGAACTGCGGCGGTGCTGGTCGTCATCACCCTTGCGAACAGTCTTGCCAACATCAATCCGGCACGCATCGCGATCGTCCTGCGATGGGCAGGGCTCGTCGCGCTCGCACTTCTCGGAGCCGTCCTGGTCGTGCGGCGGGTCCCCGTCCTCGGCTTCCTCGCCTGGAGCGGCGCACTTCTGATCTGGCGCGCCATGCGCCGCGCCGCGCCCGCAGCTCCCGGCGGGCGCACCAGTTCCATCGACACCGAATGGGTCCGCATGGAGCTCGATCTCGACTCGGGCGAAACGAAGGGCGTGGTCCTGAAGGGCGCTTTTGCGGGACGGCGCCTGGAGTCGTTGTCGCTGCCGGAACTGCGAAGCCTCCGCGACGAAGCGCGTGCCCACGACCCCGAGGCTGCGCGTCTGATCGAAGCCTATATCGCCCGCATCCATCCCGATGCGGCGGAAGAGCAGGACATGCCGGCATCGCCGCCGGCCGGTATGACGCGCGACGAGGCGCTCGCGATCCTCGGTCTCGAACCGGACGCGTCACCGGAAGAAATCCGCGCCGCGCATCGCCGGCTGGTGCAGCAGATGCACCCGGACAAGGGCGGCTCGGATTATCTCGCCGGCAAGATCAACGCGGCGCGCGACGTCCTGCTGAAAGACGCGACCGCTTAGCTCGCATCCGCCGTGGCGGTGGAGAAGGTCACGCACTTGAACGACTTTGCCTTCAGCGCCGAGCATGCCGCCTGCGCTTCGTCGTGGCCGAGGTCCACGAAGCGGGCGCGGTAGAAGGTGCGGCCGGCCTCGTTGGTGACGGTGGTAACGCCGTCATCGGCCTTCGCCAGCTTGGCCTTGGCCGTCTTGCGCGCCCGGTCGAGCTCCGCCTGCGCCGCCTTCTTGCTGTCGAACGCCCCGATCTGGATGCCCCAGGCCCCGGCCGTCGCGCCGCGCTTCTTCGCGGCCGCCTTGGAATAGCCGGCGTCGATGAGCTGCGCGATGTCGTCGGAATCGTTCGAGACGAGCGTGTTCAGCGGCAGCACGTCGTCCTTGGCCATCTTCGTGGTGGCGACAGCAACCTCGTCGTCCTCGGCACCGTCGCCCTGTTCCTCTGCGATGTCCGAGCCGCGGCGCAGCTTCGCCTTCGCGTCCGCCATCTTGACCTTGCGATCCGCGACCGACGCCACGCGCGTCGGCTTCGCCACCGGTGTCGGCACATGATAGGCGACCGTGACGGCCTTGCGCTTGGCCGGGGCGGGTTCGTCCGGGATCGGCGCCATGGTCAGGGCGCGGCGTGACTCGGTGACCGGTGCGGCGTCCTCGGCCCGCGCCACGATCCGGCGCTCTGCGGCTGCGGCTGCCGGAACGATGGCGACCTTCGCTTCGGCCGGCGGCGCCACGACGGCCACCGCCTGCACCGGCGCCGCTTCCGCAAAGGTGGTGCCGCTGCCATAGGTGGCGATCAGGTTGGGGCGCCGCTCGAGCTGCGCGAACCACGCTTCCAGCATGGCCTTCATCTCGTCGTCGCGCGCCTTCCAGGTGTCGCCGCCGAGGACGACGCCGATCAGGCGCTTGCCGTTGCGCTCCGCAGATGTCGTCAGGTTGAAGCCCGAAGCCTTGGTGTAGCCGGTCTTGATGCCGTTGGCGCCGTTGAGGCTGGTCAGGACGCGGTTATGCGTCTTGATCGTCTTGCCCTTCCAGGTGAAGGCCGTGACGCGGAAATAGTCGAACAGGCGCGGATGGTTGCGCATCATCGAACGCGACAGGATCGCGAGGTCGCGCGCCGTCGTGAGCTGGGCCTCGTCGGGCAGGCCGGAGGCGTTGCGATACTGGGTGCGGCGCATGCCGAGTTCGCGGGCGCGCTGCGTCATCATCTGCGCGAAGCGGCCTTCCGATCCGCCGATATACTCGGCAACCACGACCGCGGCATCGTTCGCCGACTTGATCACGAGGGCGTAGATCGCCTGCTGGGCGGTGAGCGTGTCGCCCTTCTTCAGGCCGAGCTTCGAGGGGTCCTGCGAGGCGGCGTGGGCCGAGACGGGCATCTCGTCGTTCAGCCCGATCCGGCCCGCCTTGATGTAGTCGAACAGGATATAGAGCGTCATCATCTTGGTGAGCGACGCGGGCGAGCGCAGGGCATCGCCACTGCGGGCATAGAGGACGCGGCCGGATTCGGCATCCATCACCAGGGCGGCATCGTTGGTGACGCCGGCCATTGCCGGATTGACCGCCCAGACCAGCGCTCCCAGAACGAAGGTAAACGCCGTCCGGAGAAAACTCGCGCGCGCTCGCGTCATCTGCCGACCCACACTTGATGCATTACGCCTCGGCTTCGCAGTGTTTTTGGCACTGCGACACTTATTCGCCAGCCTAGTTAGCGGTTCTTGAAGCTTGGTAAATGGCGGCCCGCCCCAACGGGCCAAATCCCCTCAGATCGCGTCGTATCAACGACTTCCCTATGAGCGACGCTAAGGCCAGGGACCGGATTTCGTCAACGCCGCGCCTGCGCGGATAGTGGGTCAGTTTGAATTTTCCGACCGCTTCTTATAGGGACCGCGCTTCCGGTCCGCCTTCGCCTCTTGCGCTTCGACCAGCGCCACGATGTCGCCGATTTCCCAAAGGCGCTGCGTCACGCCAGCGGCCATCGCCGGGGTCATCTTGAGCGATTTATGAATGTAGACGAAGTTGTAATACATCATGTGCAGCGCGACCGCGTAGGCGTGGTTCTCGACCTTCTTTGAGAAGGCGTTGGTCAGGCGGGTGAAGCGGCGCATGTGCATCCGCATCGTCAGGTTCGCCCGCTCAGCGTAGGACGTGCTGACGTGCTTGATGTCCGGGTTCCCTCGATCCGGGTCTTGCGAGCGCCAATGCACTCTGCGGGGCTGTAGCGGACCTTGGCGCTGTCAGGCGCGGCACCGTAGAACTTGACCAGCATCGCATAGTCGATGTCCGCACCGAACGCGCCCTCGACCGCTTCCAGATAGGCGCTGTGGCCGTCGCTGGTGAGCTGGACCCGGCTGCTCAGACGTGATGCCAAATCGTCCATGAACGCCAGCGCGTACTCGCCGTCGCGACCGCCAACCAGATACGAGGCGATTAGCTTCGTGTCGGCGTCGATGGCCGTCCACGTCCACACGCTGCCTGCATCGTCCGGCGCCGCCTTGGCGGCTTTGACGTTCTTGTCCTTCGCGTAGACGAACGACCAGATTTCATCGACCTGAATGCGCTTCGATGTCAGGCCGCGCACATGCTCATCGTCGACTGGCCCTCGCACAGCATGTGCAGGATGCGGGCGCGTTCGGTGGCGGGCAGGATTTTCATACTGACCTTATGCTTGAAAGGTGAGTTCTTGTCAATATGTGTTTTTAACACCTAGTGTTATATTTGTGTTGACGAGCATCGGGCCAGGGCCATATAATGGCAATCCATGGAGGTCGAATTCAAAGACCCGGACCTGGACAAGCTCGAAGTGGACGCGAGCTTCACCGCCGGATTTAGCGAAGCGATCGTCAAGGCGTACCGGAAGGCTATGGCTCACATTCGGGCAGCGGCGGATGAGCGGACGTTCTACCAGCGCAAGTCGTTTCACTATGAAAAGCTGGTGGGCGACCGCGAAGGTCAACATTCGATGATGCTCAATAAGCAGTGGCGTCTCATCCTAGAGCTTCATGGAGCGGCACCACGAAAGACCGTCTATGTCGTCGAAATCACCGATTACCACTAAGAGGAAAGTGGTCCCATGACAGAGAGAATTCCAGCAGAGGTGTTTCCTCCCGGCGAGTTCATCCGGGATGAGTTGGAGGCGCGTGGCTGGACGCAGAACGATCTGGCCGAAATCATGGGGCGTCCGCTCAAGACCGTGAACGAGCTGATTCAGGGCAAGAAGCAGATCACTCCAGAGACGGCCATTGGTCTGGCTGATGCATTTGGCGATGATGATGCGCTCTATTGGATGAAGCTTGATGCTGCGTACCGGATAGCCAACACCCGGCGCTCGGAAAGCTCCGTTTCCCGTAAGTCGCAGCTCTATTCAAAGTTTGCCGTTCGGGAAATCTCGAAGCGGGGGTGGATCGAGACGACCGACAATCTCGACGTTCTAGAGCGTCGCGTCTGTCAGTTTCATGAAGTCGCCAATTTGAACGAGACGCCTAAGTTTGCCCACGCCGCGATGGCTGATCAGTATGGCGAGCGATCAGCCCTTCAACTTGCTTGGCTCTATCGGGCGAAGCAGTTGGCGCAGACTTTGGATGTTGCGGCATACACAGAAGCCAAGATGCGGGCCGCTTTGGTGAAGCTGCGCGCGCTTCTCATCGCGCCTGAGGAAATTCGTCAGGTGCCGAGCCTCCTTCGCGAGGCAGGCGTTCGATTTGTAATCGTAGAGTTTTTGCCGGGGGCAAAAATTGACGGCGCTGTCTTCTGGCTGAACGGCGGCCCGGTCATTGCCATGTCTATTCGCTATGACCGCGTGAACAATTTCTGGTTCGTGCTGCGCCATGAGATTGAGCACGTCTTGAACCGCGACGGGATGGAGTGTGTCACCATCGACGTTGAGTTGACGGAGAAGATTCAGCGTGGCGACGCTCTGCCTATTGAGGAGCAGAAGGCGAATACGGCATCTGCTGAATTTGCTGTCGCAAAGGCAGAGCTTGAGAGCTTTATCCGGCGAGTGCGGCCACTCTACTCTGAACAACGTATCCAGCTCTTTGCGCGCAGAATAGGCGTGCATCCGGGGCTAGTAGTTGGCCAGCTTCAGCACAAGCACGAAGTGCCATACACGCACTTCCACAAGTTTCTAGTGAAGATCAGAGAGATCATTACGGCGACTGCGCTAACGGATGGGTGGGGCACAACCCCGCCTCTGTCACGAGTGTAGGATGGGACAGATGACAACCTTTAACGACCAGCTTGTTCAGATCGTGGAAGACTATCGGGCCTGTGGCGAGGCTTGGCCGGCGACGCGCGACCAGATTGCTGAGTGGGCTGTAGCGAACGAGCGCTATCAACTCACACGCGGCATGGCTGTCAGACAGTGCGCTGATCATCTTACGCGGGCGATGCGCCTTGAGCACGTTAAGGACGAACGCGGGCGCAGTATCCGGCGGTACTATGCCGCGCGCGTCCGTGAGGATGATAACCAGCTAAGAATTAAGTGGGACGACCTGAATGCGCCCCGCGATTTCATGGAAATATCATCGGCTAATCGCCGGAACCATATTTTGGGCGAGTGCCGCCAGCTCAAAGACGACATGGACAGCTACAGCGAGCGCATTTGCCCCTACAATCCCATCCAGATCGACTTCAACTTCAACGTCGACCTGGAGGAGATGGCGGCCCTAAACGAAGACGCTTAGCCCGACTTCTTCCAGCGTGTGTGTGCCGCAACCTTGGCAATTTCCGCGCGCTGTACCGGAGTTAGTTTCGGCGCTCTGGCGCGGCCACCTGAGGGACCGCCAAGCTTACCCCTGCTGACGGCTTTGGCATCCTTTTCCGCCTGCACTGGGCGGTCTGTCTGGCCAGTGGCGGCGTCGATGATCGACTTAGCCAGTTGGTTCGCGTCGCGGGGGCGTTTAGGTGGCATCAGGGACTCGATCACTCTGGTACTCTTTGCATCTTTGGTTTCCCCTGATGCCGAATTCAATATGGGCGCGCCCCTCGCGCGTTGCTAGGCTTCGTCAACGGGGCCGAATTTCAGACTGACCCACTACCCCTGCGCGGATGCTGTGCGGATGCGAACGTTGACAAGCTCTCTGTGCAGGCGCATATAAGTTTTGCTGCATTGCAGCAAAGTTCCCTACGCGAAACCTCTACCCGGCGGTGGCCGGAGACGGAGCAGGTGTTATGGCCAAGGCGAAGACGGTAACGGATACGGCGGAAGCCATCGAGGAGGCCGTCGAAAAGGGTGCGGCGTCGGTGCGTGAGGGCATGGACAAGATGTCCAGAGGCTTCGGGAAGCTGACCTCGTTCCACAAGGAAACGCTGGAAGCCCTTATGGAATCGGCCACTTTGGCCGGCAAGGGTACCGAAAAGGTCGCCGGCGAGCTGACCACCTATGCCAAGTCGAGCGGCGAGGCGTTTTCGTTGGCGATCAAGGCGATCGCCGGCAGCAAGACCCTCCAGGCCGCGTTCGAAGCCCAGATGGACTATGCGAAGTCGTCCTTCGAGAGCTACGTCGCGGAAATGACGAAGGTGAACGACATTCTGCTCGCCTCGGCGCGGGAGGCTTTCGAGCCCCTTCAGGCGCGCGGCAAGGCCCTTGCGGGTCTGTTCGAGTTCAAGGCCGCCTGAGCCTCGGGCGATCCGGCAGCGGTTGGAACGGGCTCGGCCATGCCGGGCCCGTTTTGTTTGGCGCCCGCCGATCCTGACACGTGGCGCTTTGATCCGGCGCGGAAATACCTATCTAATCGTCCGGCTGCGCAATTCCCGAAGTCCATGAGTGAAGACGACAACAAGCAGGGCAAGAACGGCGGCGGTGGCGGTACGAACACCGGCATCATCGTCAAGACCAAGCCCAAGACGAAGAAGCCCTCGCTCTACAAGGTGCTTCTGCTGAACGACGACTACACGCCGATGGAGTTCGTCGTGCACATCCTGGAGCGGTTCTTCTCCAAGAGCCGCGAGGAGTCCGTGCGCATCATGCTCCACGTCCATCAGCACGGCGTCGGGCTTTGCGGGGTCTTTACGTATGAGGTTGCGGAGACCAAGGTGACGCAGGTCATCGACTTCGCAAGAGAGCATCAGCACCCTCTCCAGTGTACGATGGAGAAAGATTGAAGGAACGCACTCTGTGCCAACATTCTCCCGCGCCCTAGAAGAGTCCCTGCGCCGCGCCATCCGGCTGGCGACCGAACGGACGCATGAATACGCGACGCTCGAGCATCTTCTGTTGGCGCTTGCGGACGACAAGGATGCCGGCGCCGTCATGCGCGCCTGCAACGCCGACCTCGAAAGCCTGAAGCGCGCGCTGACCAACTATATCGACAACGAACTCAAGACCTTGCGCTCGGTTGCCGGGGAAGATGCGAAGCCCACGACGGCGTTCCAGCGCGTCGTCCAGCGTGCCGTGATCCATGTCCAGTCGTCCGGCCGTGAAGAGGTGACCGGCGCGAACGTGCTCGTCGCGATCTTCGCCGAGCGCGAGAGCCACGCCGCCTATTTCCTGCAAGAGCAGGGCATGACCCGGCTCGATGCGGTGAATTACATCAGCCACGGCATCGCCAAGCGGCCGGGCATGTCCGAATCGCGGCCGGTGCGCGGCGCGGACGACGAGGAAGGCGAATCGAACGGCCCGTCGGCCAACAGCGGGCAGGGCGGCGAGAAGCCCAATGCCAAGACGGGCCAGGAGGCGCTCGACGCCTATTGCGTGAACCTCAACAAGAAGGCGACGAACGGCAAGATCGACCCGCTGATCGGGCGCGAGGCCGAGGTCGAGCGGACGATCCAGATTCTCTGCCGCCGGCAGAAGAACAACCCGCTCTATGTCGGCGATCCGGGTGTCGGCAAGACGGCGATCGCCGAGGGTCTGGCGCGCAAGATCGTCAACGGCGACGTTCCCGAAGTCCTCAGGAACGCAACCATCTTCTCGCTCGACATGGGCTCGCTCCTGGCCGGCACGCGCTATCGCGGCGACTTCGAGGAACGTCTGAAGTCCGTCATCAAGGAGCTTGAAAACTATAAGGGTGCGGTCCTCTTCATCGACGAGATTCACACCGTCATCGGAGCCGGCGCGACCAGCGGCGGCGCGATGGATGCCTCGAACCTGCTGAAGCCGGCGCTCCAGTCGGGCTCGCTGCGCTGCATGGGCTCGACGACCTACAAGGAATATCGCCAGCACTTCGAGAAGGACCGGGCGCTCGTCCGGCGCTTCCAGAAGATCGACGTCAACGAGCCGACGGTTCCCGACACGATCAAGATCCTCAAGGGCCTCAAGCCCTATTTCGAGGAGTTCCACAGGGTCCGCTATACCGCCGACGCCGTGAAGGCGGCCGTGGAGCTGTCGGCCAAATACATCAACGACCGCAAGTTGCCCGACAAGGCGATCGACGTGATCGACGAGGTCGGTGCGGCGCAGATGCTGGTCGCCGAATCGCGCCGCAAGAAGGTGATCGGCGTGAAGGAGGTCGAGGACGTGATCGCCAAGATGGCGCGCATCCCGTCCAAGACCGTGTCGAAGACCGACACCGAATCGCTGCGCGAGCTGGAGACCAATCTGAAGCGCGTCGTGTTCGGCCAGGACGAGGCGATCACCCAGCTCTCCGCGGCGATCAAGCTCGCCCGCGCCGGCTTGCGCGAACCCGAAAAGCCGATCGGCGCCTATCTGTTCTCGGGCCCCACCGGGGTCGGCAAGACCGAGGTCGCCAAGCGCCTCGCCCAGATCATGGGCGTCGAGCTGCTGCGCTTCGACATGTCGGAATACATGGAGCGCCATGCCGTCAGCCGTCTGATCGGCGCCCCGCCGGGCTATGTCGGCTTCGACCAGGGCGGCCTGCTGACCGACGGCGTCGACCAGCACCCGCATGTCGTTCTCCTGCTCGACGAGATCGAGAAGGCGCACCCCGACATCTACAACATCCTGCTCCAGGTGATGGACCACGGGAAGCTGACCGACCACAACGGCAAGAAGATCGACTTCCGCAACGTGATCTTGATCATGACCACGAATGCGGGCGCCTCCGACGCCGCGAAGGAAGCCATCGGCTTCGGCCGCGGCAAGCGGGAAGGCGAGGACGAGGAAGCCATCAAGCGCCTCTTCACGCCCGAATTCCGCAACCGCCTCGACGCGATCATTCCCTTCGCACCGCTCTCGCCGGAGATCATCGCCCAGGTCGTCACCAAGTTCGTCCTTCAGCTCGAAGCCCAGCTTTCGGATCGCAACGTGACCTTCGAACTGACCGAGCCCGCGACCGCCTGGCTCGCCAGGCACGGCTATGACGAGCATTTCGGCGCCCGTCCGCTGGCCCGCGTGATCCAGGACAGCATCAAGAAGCCGCTCGCCGAGGAATTGCTGTTCGGCAAGCTGGTGAAGGGCGGCGTCGTCAAGATCACGGTCGACGAGAAGGCCGACAAGCTCGCCTTCGAGATCATCGAGCTGCGCGACGCCCCCTCGCGCAACAAGAGCGAGCCGGACGAGACCAGGGAGCCCGAGCTGGCGGGCTAGGCCCGCCGGCCGCCGCTCCTCACCACGCGACGATGCGCCGGTAGAGGTGCCACGTCGCGTGGCCGAGCACCGGCAGCACCACCGCGAGGCCCATGAAGAGCGGCAGCGTCCCGAGCACCAGCAGTCCCGCGACGATCGCGCCCCACGCCGCCATCGCCGCCGGATTCGCCGCCGCCGCCCGCACCGACGTCCGCAGCGCCGTGTCGAAGCCGGCGTCCTTGTCGACCAGCAGCGGGAACGACACCGCACCCAGCACCAGCGCCGCCACGGCGAAGGCGAGGCCGGCGAGGTTTCCGGCCAGCATCATCTTCCACCCCGCCGCCGTCGTCAGCACCTCGCCCAGGAAGGCCGGGATGTCGGTGATCTGCTGGCCCGGAAAGCACCACTGATAGATCATCCAGGCGGTGAACAGCCACAGGATGAACAGCGCCGCCAGCCACCCCGCGAGCGCCGCGATCGGCACGAACGAGGGCGAGCGGAAGACGTCCAGCGCATGCCGCCACGAGCTGTCCAGCCCCTGCTCGCGGCGCCGGCTGATCTCGTAGAACCCCACCGCCGCCACCGGCCCCAGCAGCGCGAAGCCGGCCGCGAGCGGGAAGAGCAGGGGAAAGAAATCGTAGCCGACCGTATAGAGCAGCAGGAACAGGCCGACGATCGGATAGATCAGCGCCACGAACACCGCGAAGGACGGCCGGGCGAGGAAATCCTCCCAGCCCGCCTTCAGCGCCGCCCCGAGATCGGCCATGCCGATCCGGCGGATGGCGGGCGCCGGCGAGGGCACAGCGCTTTCATATCCGGCCGCGCTACCGGCCGCATCGGGATATGCCATTTGAGGGCCTCCTTCCGAATCGAGGCCCTGCCGTCTCCGTGCCCCCGCGGGCGTCCTTGCACGAACGCCCCGCCGCCGACGGCAAGGCCATGCACCAGAGCCGCGAAGCCTACGCCCCGATCGGCCCCCCGGCCAGAGCCTTCGCGCCGCTGCCCGCTGCGGCCCGCGCCGCCACCACCTCGGCTGTCACGTCCTCGGCCTGGTGCAGGATATAGATCAGCCGGCCGCCCGCGTCGAAGACCGGGACGTTGCGCGGCGCCCAGTGCTTCTCCACGAAGCGCCCGCTCGCATCGCGCACGTCGTAGCGCTGCGTCGCCATGACGTGGGTCTCGCGCGTCCGCGCGGCGGTGTGGATCGAGGCGTAGAGATTGCTCACCCCGTCCGCCTCCGGATCGTCGGGATTGTCGGGGAAGACGTCGAACAGCTTCTCGCCCGCCACCTTGTCGCGCGCCGCCAGCGTGTGGCGCGCATAGGCGTCGTTGACGTCGACCACGCGCAGCCCGGCCCGCGCATCCAGCAGCATCGACGGACTCGCCTGGGTCTCGAATTCGCGCTGAAACAGGCTGCGCCGCACCGCCTCGGCGTGGATCTGCGGCCCCGGCATCGCACCGGTCTGCGCGGCATCAAGGATCGCGAGGTCGCGTTTCGCCGCGGCGATCAGCCCGCGCAGTGTCGCGCGCATCGCTTCTAAGGGTTCGATCGTCAGCCGCCGCTGGAAGCGGAGGAGGTTCTGCTGCACCAGAAAACGCTGCATCCCGCGCATCCCCGCCGGAGCCCGTCTCGAAGGGTTCCGCTGCAATCCCGCTTACCGCCGAGAGGTTAACAAATCGCGCGGCGCCGCAACCCAAGGTCGGCCCCGCCTGATCCTGGGCGCAAGCCCGCCATGGCGCATTTCCGGTGCTCTCCACCATCTGCGGCCTCGACGACTATTTCGGCCGCACCGGCCGCATCGGCCACGACTACGGCCGCATGACCTACATGACCACCGCCCTCACCCGCCCCCGCCGGCCCCTCGCAGCGGAGTAGCGCTGCTACCCGTTTCTTCCCCCGCCTTACCGCGGGGGAAGTACCCCGCGCAGCGGGGGGAAGGGGGCGCTCGCAAAGGCGAGCGGGCGTCCCAGCGCCCCTCCCGTGTGAAGCAGGGCAATCGCCTTTGAAGCAACAGAGGTGTCATCCCGTGCGAGGCCGCCGGAGGCGCCCGAGACCTAAGGATCCAGGGGCCTCAAGCGCCGGGCCTTGCGGCCCCTTACGTCCCGGCTCTCCGCTTTCGCTCCGGCCGCGATGCGCAGCTTCCTCTAAGGCCTGCTGCGGAGGCGGTCCATCTCGCGCGCAAAGGCCTCGCGCAGCTTCGCGCCTTCTTCGGGCGGCAATTGGCGCGTCAGCTCGGGAAAGAAACGCTCCCATTTCGAGGCTTCGGCCGGCCCCCAGGGCATCAGCTCGGCCGCCTTCGCCAGCCGCAGCAGCGCCTTGAGATGCTTGCGGATGAAGTCGAGGTCGGGCGGCAGCGGCGCGGGCGCGGGCTTCTGGAACAGCGATAGCTGGGTCATGTGACGCGACTATGCTTGATTCGCCGGCGTGGCGCGAACGCCCCGCGCGCCCTCCACCAGCAAACGCTCGGCCGCATTCAGGCCGTAAAGCCCGTAGAGCAATTCGTTCAGATCGCTTTCCCGCTCCGCGATCGCCCGGGTCTCCGCCGCCAGCGCCGCAACCCGCTCGACGAATTGCTGTGCGGCGGGCACGGCGAATTCCGAGGGCGGCTTGCGCAGCGCGTTCGCGAAGCTCTCTGCATCGCCCTGCGTCCGCGTGAGCAGCAGATAGCGCCAATAGGCCTCGGTCACCCGGCCCTCGGCCTCGTCCAGGAATATCTGATCCAGCACCGCCGTGCCGCCGGCGAGAAGGCGCAGCTCGCCATTCTCGAACCGGGCATCCAGGATGGCGCCGCCATCGAGCGTCGCCTGGAGGGCGGCGAGCCGTTCGGCTTCGCGTTCGTCGAGCCGTGCATCGGCCCAGCTCCGCCGCTCGCTTTTCTGGCGCAGCGCGGCCGGCGCCTGCGCCGTCATGTCCGGCAGCGAGGGCAGGTCGGGCCAGAGCCATTTCGCCTTGTGCCGTGCGCGCGCCAGCACGCCGAGCCGCCGTTCGGCCTCGCGCATGAGGTCGCGCCGCCGCGTCCCGCCGGTCTGAAGCGCCCGCGCCAGCGCGGCGACCTCGGCCTGGTCCCCGCGTGAGACGTCGGGAATGGGCAGCGGCGCGATGAACTGCTTGTTGGCCTCGAACCAGCCGCCCTGCTTCACCTTGGCGATACGCCGGAAGACGAAGTCAGCCACCGGGCCATTGAGCGTCCCGAGAAGAAAGAACGGGTCAACCCCTTCCGCCGGAAGGATGCCGTTCACGCGCACGTTGTTGAGATAGTAATTCTCGGTGTCTACGCAAACACGCAGCTCCGGCACGGTCTGCGCGACAATCAACTTCGGCCGCTCATGCTTGTTCAAGTTCTTTGGATAGACATAGCCCCACCAATCGGCGTCGCGATCCATCTTTGAATTTTCGCGTCTACGCAGGTCGCGTTCATGATCCTTTAGATAGGCCCAGCCATTCGGAAACAGCTCCCGCATCTCATCCTGCGATCTCAGCTCAGATCGCATCGGGTCATAGGGGAAGAGGAGATAGCGATTCGTCTCAGGCTGCTCATAACGCCTTGCTTGCGGTCCTGAGATCAGAGGCTTCATCAACTCGTCCTCGATCTCGACTTCAACAGCGCTGTCGTCCTCGATTGTCTTGAACCGGTTTCGCGAGATTTTCGCGAAGTGATAGATCGGGTCGGCGCTTGTAACGAGACCTTGGAAAATGGCTGTCGTTAACGTGCTGTCGTCCAGCCGTTTGCAGTCGCGCGCCAGCCTTTCGACCAGCGCCCGCTCCTGTCCCGTGATCATCAGCCACGGCCCTTGCTCGGGCAGGGCGTCATAGGGGACCGGAAGCTGCGGATCGCTCCAGTCCACGTCGTTGGCGTCGCTCTCGCCGCCCGGCGCGGTGGCGATGAGCATATGGGTCTGCACGCCACCGGTGAAGAATTGCAGCGCCGTGTAAGTGATCGCCTCGTCGAAGACCTGGAACGCCTTGAAGTCGATCCAGTGCTCCAGATGCCGCCCGGCCCGCACCAGTTGCCGCAGCCCCTCGCCATACTCGTTCACCGTCCACAGGCTCGGCGCGATATAGGCCATGCGGCCTTCCGGATTCAGCAGTCTTAGACCCTTCTCGATGAACGGCAGATAGAGGTCGGTATTGCCGGTCTGGGCGCTCAGATAGGTGTCGTCGCCGCGCCGCGCCTGAAGATAGGCGGCGACATGCGGGTCGACCTTCATGAGGTTCTGGAGCTTCACATAGGGCGGATTGCCGAGAACGATATCGAACCCGCCGCGGCCCTCTGCCCACACTTCCGGAAACGCTGCCTTCCAGTCGAACCGGTTGACCCGCTCCAGCACATCGCCCGTGTCGTCGGGCCGCACGGCGTAGTCCATGCCGACCAGGCTGTTGCCGCAGCGTATCGTGTGGTCCAGCGACGACAGCGGTGTGTCGGCCCGCGCCGAATGCAGCCACAGCGCCAGCTTGGCGATCTCGACCGACGCGGGATTGATATCGACGCCGTAGATGTTGCTCGCAAGAATGTCGGCGATGATCTGGGTCTCGCCCACCTCGCCGGTCATCCCGCCATTCCCGCCCCGGCGTTCCCGCTCCAGCGCCAGCCGCTCCTGCAACAGCCGCCGGAACGCGGAAATCAGGAAGGCGCCCGAACCGCAGGCAGGATCGACGATCCGCATCGCACGCAGCCTGGCGAGATAGGCTCCGGCAGCCTCGGCGCTCTCCGCCGCCCCGTCGATCACGCGATAGCCGCACGCCGCCTTGGCCGCCTCGAACCACGGCGTCAGCGTCTGCTCCACCAGCAGGTTCACCACCCATTCCGGGGTGTAGTAGACGCCGTCGCGCTTGCGCTTCGAGAGCTTGGCGACCGTCTCGCGCCCTTCCAGTTCGCCGGCGCGGTACTCCAGTTCGGTGATCGACTGCTCGAAGATGCGGCCCAGCGTGTAGAGGCTCAGACTCTCCCGCACGTCGCCGCGCGCCGCGTAGTTGTAGCGGCCGCAGAGATAGAGCAGCGTGTTCGGGTCGCGCTCCAGGTCGGCGGGCGTACGGCCTTGCCCCGCCGCCGCGAACACGTCGTTCGGCAGGGCCAGCGCTTCGATCCGCGGATCGGCCTCGAACAGCCCGCCATTGATGTGCGGCACTTTGAGCTGTCCGAACTTGCCGCCCCGATCCATCTCGCGGAACAGGCCCTTGAGCGTCTGCCAGAGTTCATGCCCGCTCGGATCGTAGAAATGCTCGGTGCTGCGGGCCTTCAGGAAGTCCTTGATGAGTTGGGGCGGGAACAGCATCCGCTCGCCCATGTCTTCGCAGTAGAAGGCGAAGATGAAGCGGTCCAGCAGCTTCTGCGTCAGCCGCAGCAGCTCTGTCGGCGTGCCCTGGAAATTTGGCCGGATGACGTTGAAGAGCCGTTCGCGCACCGCCCGATAGCGCTCGTAGAACTCACCTTCGAGCTCTTCTTCCCGGACCCACTGGCGGCGGATCAGCCGCAGCAGCGGCGGCGGCCCGGCCTGCGACAGCAAAGTGTCGCGCTGGAACAGCTTCCAGAACAGGAAGCGATCGAAGCGCGCGTCCTCCGAGTCCGAAAGAAGATCGTGCTTGGCGAAGAGGTCGGGCGTTCCGCGTATCGTGAAACGCAGATACTCCTTCGGCGCACGGTCCCACCAATAGAGGCGGAACTCGTTCATGTCGGTGACGAGACCCCAGCGAGGCTCGACGGGCTCGTTGCCAAAGCGCCCGCGCCGTGCGCCCTTCAGATAATCGAGACATTGCTGCACCGGTGACCGGTCGCTGCCCTTGCGGTGCTGCCTCGCGTCCAGCCGCGACCGGATATCCTTGAACTCGCAGAGCACCTGCGGCGTCGGGTCGTCTTCATCGCGGAACCAGCCGAGCGCCAGGTCCGCTGCCCCGACACCGCCTCCCGCGCCTTCGCCCCGAATGGGGAATTGCGGGATCAGTGTCAGCTCGTCCTGGCCCGCGCGTCCTGCGTCGTTGTAGCCCCACAGGTCCACGAAGAAGGCCTGGATGAACGAGCCCTCCGCCTGCCGCTCGTTGAGGCGCCTGCGGCGGTCCCATTCGCGCAGGCGCAGAAGGACGTCGGCGTCCTTGGTCTGCGCGTAACCGCGATATTCGAGCGAAAGCTCCGATTGGAGGAAGGGACGGCTGAAGAAGGCGTTGCTGTCGTCGAACACATCTTGCCGTTATGGCAGCGAGGGCGGATCGTCAAACGCCGCGTCAGAATTTGCCACGGCCCGGCGACACCAGCGGCATCCCCCAGCCCTACAACGGCGACGCGCGCCCGCCCTCCGGAGTCTACAAAAGCGACACGCCTACCGCCCCGGACTCTACAAAAAAACGTCAACGACGGCAGGCACCGCGACACCCCTGGCGACAGCGGCGGCAGTGACGACACGGAGGGCGGGGCGCCCGGCTCCGGGCCGCTGCAAGATGCCGCACCGGCGGCCCTTGCATGTTTTCGTGAGGACTACCATCCTAGGAGCGCCGGGCGGGCCGGCGCGTGCTGGACGGAGGATTTTTCGCAAAACCGAGGGCTGAAAGGGCAGGGGGCGCCTGACTTATCCACAGAGTGCCCGAGTTATCCACAGGGCGGAATCGCAAAACCGGAAAAAGTGGAAAACGAATGCCCTCAGCCCAGTCCCGCCGCCGCGGCGCGGCGTTGCGCCTCGACCAGCGGGTGGGGCTCGTCGCCGATCGGCAGGACGAAGGCCTCGGTCTGGCTGAACGGCGTGAAGCCCATCTTCTGATAGAGCGGCAGGGCCCTTGGGTGGTCGAGCGTGCAGGTCTGCACATGCACCCGCCGCGGCCCCTTGTCCCACGCCAAGCCTATGGCCGCGTTGAGGAAAAACCCGCCGAGCCCGGCCCCCGTGAACTCCGGCACGAGGCCGAAATAGGCGAGCTCGACATTGGCCGGGTTGCGCGCATCGAGCTCGGCATAGCCGGCCGGCGAACCGTCGGCGTGCAGCACGTAGATCTCGATCCCCTCCGCATGGATCGCCGCCCTGAGGTCGGCGTCGTTCATCCGCCGCCGGTTCACCCAGACCCAGGGTTTGCCAACCGCTTCATAGAGATAGCGGTAGAAATGGAGCGGCGGCCGGTCGGCCCGGACCAGCATGGTGCGCGGCCCGCTCGGCGGCGCGACATGGCGCTCCGGCCGGGCATGCATCTGGAGGAAGGTGACCGTCGTCTGGAGCGCCCTCACGGAACCACCGGCGCGTCGTCCCGCCCGCCCCATTCCGCCCACGACCCGTCATAGAGCGCCGCGTCCGGGTATCCCGCCGCCGCCAAAGCGAGCAGGATCACGCAGGCCGAGACCCCCGAGCCGCAGCTCGCGATGATCGGCTTCTTCCCGTCCAAGCCCGCGTCGGCAAAGGCTTTTTCCAGGTCCTCCTTGCGCTTCAGCGTGCCGTCGGGGCGCAGCAGGTTGGGGTAGGGCAGGTTGAGCGCGCCCGGCATGTGGCCGCTCCTCAGCCCGGCCCGGGGCTCCGCCTCGGCGCCGCCGAAGCGGCCGGCCGAGCGGGCGTCCACCACCTGCGCCTGACCCCGCGCGAGGGCGCCCTTCACGTCGTCGAAGCCCTTCACCAGCGACCAGTTCGGCCGCGCCGTGAAGTGCCGCTCGAAGGGGTTCGCGAGGTCGTCGCTGACCGGCCGGCCCTCGGCCCGCCATTTCAGGAAGCCGCCGTCCAGCACCGCCACCTGCTCGTGCCCCATGGCGCGGAACATCCACCACGCCCGCGCCGCCGACAGCACGCCGTAGACGTCATAGGCGACAACCATCGTCCCGTCCCCGATCCCCAGCTTCCGCACCCGCGAGGCGAATTTCTCCGGCCGCGGCAGCATGTGCGGCAACCCCGCCTCCGTGTCCGCGATGTCGTCGATGTCAAAGAACATCGCCCCCGGAATATGGCTCTCCGCGAACTCCGCCCGGGCGTTCCGGTTCGCCGCCGGCATGTGCCAGCTCGCGTCGATGATGCGGATATCGGGCGAGCCCAGCCGCTCCTGGAGCCAGGAGGTCGTGACAAGCGTGGGACTGTCGCTGCGTGGCATGGCGTACTCCGAAAGACCCTAGCTTTTTGGCGGTTTCGCGGGCTGAGTTCCAGCCTCGACATGCCGCTGGGCGAAGCCCTCCATCGTCAGGTAGCGGGCATTCGTCTTGGCGGTGTCGTAGGCGGTGATGTTGAGCCCGCGCAGAATCCGCCGTGTGATCAGCCCCGTGCCCGCCAACTGGTCGAAGTCCAGGATGTTGAGGCAGCAGGAATCCTGCTCGAACTGCCCGAAGGCATCGAGCCCCAGCCCCATGAACCAGGTCAGGATCGCCCGGTTCGTCCCGCCGTGGCAGACCAGCAGCAGATTGGTCCAGCCCGTATCCTGAAGGATGTCGATAAAGGCCGGCATGATGCGCGCCTCGAAGGCAGCAAAGGCTTCACCGGCGGCAAACTGCGCCCCCGGCTCCCCCGCCCGGAACATGGCGTAGGCATACTCCACCGGCGACAGCGCAACCCGCGCATCCATCCCCGCCCCACGGATCTCCTCCAGCGCTTCCTGCCGCTCCAGCGTCAGATCGCGCCCGCCGAGCACGATCGTCGCGGTTTCTACGGTCCTCGGAAGACCCGAGCATATCGCCCGGTCCAGCGGCACGGGCGCCAGCCAATCCGACATCGCCAGCGCCTCGGCACGGCCCTTCGGCGTGAGCTCGACGGCCCGCGGATCAGGCCGCCGCGCACCGGCTTCGTCGTAATACGCCGCCTCTGCATGCCGCATGAGATAGATGCGCCGGCGCCGGCCGTTTTCGAAGGGAAGCTGCATGGTGTCCGCGAACGTAGGGCAGGGCTTTTTCGCTTAGCAGGAAACGCAACGCCCGACTCCGGCTTGACTCAGGAGAAGGGAGAGATTTTTATGAGAACAAACAAGGAACATTGGTCGTGGAAGACCGCCGGCAAACATTGGCCATCCTCCGATCGCATGTCGCGAAGATAACGCACATGCCTGCTGCGGCATCGGCGCGGATTCCCTTGGGCGTCGAGGATCTGGATGAGACGCTGGCAGGGGGCTTGGCCCGGGAAGGCCTGCACGAGGTGTACGCGGACTCGCTCGCCGAACTTGCGAGTGCGACGGGATTTGCTGCGGCGCTAGCGTCTTTGACGGCAGGTAGCCGGCCCATCCTCTGGATACGGCAAACATATCTGGATGCCGAAACGGGTTGGCTCCATCCCTCCGGTCTCGTCGACCTCGGCCTCGATCCATCCTCGATCATTCTCGTACGCGTGCGGGATGCCAAAGCGGCCTTCAAAGCGGGGTGGGAAGCCGCTCGTTGTCGCGCCCTTGGAGTCGTCCTCATCGAGCCCTGGTCGAAGAAGCCGACGCCACAATTATCTGTCAGCCGTCGCCTTGTGCTCGCGGCGCAAGACTCCGGGGTCAGCATCGTGACCGTGATGGCAAGCCCATCTGTTGCAAGCGCGGCGCTCACCCGATGGCGCGTACGCCCCTCTCCGTCACGCATGTTGGAAGCACGCGCCCCGGGAGCTCCAAGCTTCGAGGTGTCGTTGCTGCGCAATCGAAGTGGCGTTGCGGAAGGGACTTGGCGCCTGGAGTGGGATCGTGACAACAAATGTTTCGCAGACAGATCTGCCGTTCGCCGCACGCCGCTATCTCGCCCTGTGGTTTCCGTTCCTGCCGACGGATCGGCTGGTGATGGAAGCCAGATCGAATGGCGCAAAGTGGGCTGACGGACCGCTCGTATTCGTCGAGAAAGTCGGCGGCGCCCTTCAACTCGCCCACTGCAATCCCGACGCAACGCAATTGGGGCTGACACCAAGCTTGGCGCTTGCGGACGCGCGTGCTCGCATCCCCGGTATCGCTGTGCGCGATAGCGATCCCGAAGCGGATGGCCGCCTTCTTCAGCGGCTTGCCGAGCGCTGCGATCGTTTCACGCCGTTGGTGATGCGCGACGATCCGCACGGACTCATGTTCGACATCACCGGTTGCGCGCATCTGTTTGGAGGGGAAGAGCAGCTTCAGGCGGCTGTCGTCTCCATGACGGATCGCATCGGATTGATGTGCAGAACGGCAATCGCCGACACGCCGGATGGAGCTCGGGCCTTCGTTCGATTTGGCGGAGGCGGCATCATACCCGTCGGCGGCAATCTGCAAGCGGCCCAATCTTTGCCTGTAGCGGCTCTGGAGGCGCCGCCCGATGTTCAAAGCGATCTGCGGCGTGCCGGCTTGAAGCGTCTCGGTGACCTTTTCCGGCGCTCCTCCAATTTGCTGGCATCGCGGTTTGGCATGGATCTCGTCACCAAGCTCCAGCGCATTAAGGGCGAAGAGGATCGGCGTATCTCGCCGCTCCGCGCGCCGCCTGCCTGCCGTTCCGATAGGCAATTCGCCGAACCGTTGCTTCAGGTCGAGGCGTTGACGGAAGTCCTGAGGCTGCTCATCGAAGACGTGTCGCAAATTCTCGAAGCCCGCGGCGAGGGCGGACGTCGCTTCGAAGCGAGCTTTTTCCGAACCGATGGCGAGGTTCGGCGCCTCAGCATCGAAACCGGCAGCCCATCGCGTTCTCCGCAGCTTTTGATCCGCCTCTTCCGGGAACGGTTGGACACGCTGGCTGACCCGATCGACCCGGGTTTCGGCTTCGATGCGGCGCGCCTTTCCGTTCTCAGGAGCGAACCGCTGCTCCTCGTTCAACCAGGCCTGGAACGGAATGCCGAGGATGGAGAATCCTTGTCCGGGCTCGTCGATCGTCTGACGATCCGTTTTGGGCGCGAGAATGTGTTGCGCTTCCGGCGCGAGAACACGCATGCGCCACAGCGTGCGGTCAGCGTTTTTCCCGCGCAGGATGGCGTGCAAAAAAGCACTGAGCAGGGCGGGTTGATCGACAGCCAACTCTCACGTCCGCTCAAATTCTTCGAACCTGCGGAGCGGCTCGACCTTGTCATAGCGGACACCCCGGACGGGATTCCGCGCGCCTTCAAGTGGCGGCGCTTGCACTACAAGGTCCGTTGCGCGGAAGGTCCCGAACGGATTTCGCCGGAATGGTGGCGTGCAGATGCGGCCTCCGCCACGCACGATTATTATCGCGTGGAAGACGAAGACGGCCGGCGGTTCTGGATCTTTCGCGCCGGCCTGTGGAATCGCGAAACCGCCGAAGCCGAGTGGTATCTGCGCGGGCTATTCGCATGAACCGCTATGCCGAATTGGCGACGGCATCGAACTTCTCCTTCCTGCGCGGCGCCTCGACGGCTCAGGACCTCGTCCTTACGGCCGTATTGATGGGGCATACAGGCATCGGGATTGCCGACCGCAACACGGTTTCCGGCGTCGCACGAGCCTTTAGGGCACTGCGGGAAATCCGCGAGGAAGGCCTGCCTGAACCGATGAAGAAACGCGAGGGATCGGGACCAGGTGAGTATGCCTGGGTAGAGAATCCGGCCTGGGAAAAGCTCGGCCTCACATCCGACGAACTCAAGGAACGGGCGAAAGCTTTCAAGCTCGTGACGGGAACGCGGTTGGTTTTCTCCGACCAGACGCCTGACATCATCGTCTATCCCGAGACGCGAGAAGGTTGGGGACGGATTTGCCGCCTTCTCACCGAGGGAAACAGAAGAACCAGGAAGGGTCAGTGCGAGCTGAAGCTCGATGACCTGCTCAGCGACACGCGGTATCTCCTGTTGATCGTGATCGCTGGGAAGCCATCGAAAATCCTCAGCCAGACTCTCGAAAGGCTGGAAGAGGTTGGAGCGGGGAATGTGTGGCTGGGCGTCGACATGCCGCGGCGGGGCAATGATGCACGCCGTTTGACGCAGTTGAAGGCCATCGCCCGGAACGCCGATGTAGCGATCGTCGCCGTCAACAACGTCCTCTACCATGACTATGGGCAACGGGATTTGCAGGATGTCCTGACCTGCATCCGCGAAGGCGTCACGATCGACAAGGCGGGCCGACTGCTCGAAGAGAACGCCGAACGGCATTTAAAGCCGGCCGAGGAAATGGCCCGGCTTTTCGCCGATGCGCCCGAGGCCATGGAGGAGATCGACCATATCCTCGGCCGGGTTGGTTTTTCTGTCGAGGAATTGAAATACGACTATCCGGAAGAACCGATTCCACCCGGCTGGACTCCACAGACCTGGCTGGAAGAGTTGGTGCGCCGGCGCCTGCCTCTCGTCTACCCGAATGGCGTGTCTGAGAAAGTGCAGACGCTCCTGCGCAAAGAGTTCGAGTTGATCGCCAAGCTCGATTATGCGCGCTACTTTCTGACCATCCACCACATCGTCGACTTCGCGAACAGCCAAGGCATCCTATGCCAAGGCCGTGGCTCTGCCGCCAATTCGGCTGTCTGCTTCGTCCTCGGCATAACGGCGGTCGATCCCTCGGAGCACGACGTTCTCTTCGAACGGTTCATTTCCACCGAACGCAAGGAGCCGCCGGATATCGACGTCGACTTCGAACATGAGCGGCGTGCGGAGGTCATCCAACCTGTCTATGAGAAATACGGGCGAGATCGCGCGGGCATAGCCGCGACGGTGATCCACTATCGCCCGCGCAGCGCCATCCGGGATGTCGGAAAGGCGCTGGGGCTCACCGAAGATGTGACGGCGCGTTTGGCAAATACCCAGTGGGGCAGTTGGGGTGATGGTCTATCGGAAGCGCATGTCCGTCAGGCCAGGTTCGATCCGGCGAATGCCGTTGTTGCGAGAGCCGTCGGCCTTGCCTCGCGCCTCTTGGGATTCCCGCGCCATCTGTCTCAGCACGTCGGCGGCTTCGTCCTGACGCGAGGACGGCTGGACGAAGTCGTGCCGATCGGCAATGCGGCTATGAAAGACCGCACCTTCATCGAATGGGACAAGGACGACATCGACACGCTGGGCTTGATGAAGGTGGATGTCCTGGCGCTGGGCATGCTGACTTGCATTCGCAAGGCCTTCGATCTTCTGCGCGAGTATGAAGATCGAGACGGGTGCGATCTCACCCTTGGAACCGTCGATCGGGAAGATACCGCCACCTACGACATGCTTTGCAGGGGAGAGTCTCTCGGCGTCTTCCAGGTCGAAAGCCGCGCGCAGATGAACATGCTGCCGCGGCTGAAGCCCAGGAAATTCTACGATCTCGTCATTCAAGTCGCTATCGTTCGGCCTGGCCCTATTCAAGGCAACATGGTGCATCCGTATCTCAGGCGCAGAGACGGCGATGAAGACGTGACATACCCATCGCCAGCGTGGCCGCATGATCCCAATGAGTTAATTCCCGTCCTCAAAAAGACGTTTGGCGTCCCGCTCTTCCAGGAGCAGGCGATGCAGCTCGCCATGGTAGCAGCGAATTTCACATCAGAGCAGGCCAACGGCTTGCGGCGGGCGATGGCGACGTTTCGCAACGTCGGGACCATGTGGAAATACGAAAAGGCGATGGTCGAGGGCATGGTTGCCCGAGGCTATCAACGCGACTTCGCCCAGCGATGTTTCGAACAGATCAAAGGCTTCGGCAGCTACGGATTTCCGGAAAGCCACGCGGCAGCGTTCAGCCGCCTCGTCTACATCTCGGCCTGGCTGAAGTGCCACTACCCGGCGATCTTCGCCTGCGCGCTGCTCAACTCGCAGCCGATGGGATTCTATGCGCCGGCGCAAATCGTGCGCGAGATGCAGGAACACGATGTCGAGGCGCGGCCGATCGATGTGAACGAAAGCATGTGGGATCACACGTTGGAAGGCGACTCCGCCAAGCATGTCGCGCTACGTCTCGGCTTCCGGCTGATCGACGGCTTCCGCGAGGATTGGGCGAAGAAGATCGTCGCGCATCGTGGGGCAGGCTACGCGGACATCGAGGCGCTTCGCCGGAAGGCGAAGCTGCCGGCGCGGGCTCTGCGTCTTCTTTCCGATGCGGATGCCTTCCAATCCACCGGGCTCGGACGGCGGGAAGCGCTTTGGGAAGCGCGGCGGATGCCCGACGGCAAGGTTCTCCCGCTGTTCGAACTGGCGGATGCGCCGGAGCTTGGCGACGAGCCGGACAGTTTCCTGCCCGAGATGCCGCTCTCGGAACACATCGCCGCCGATTACCAGACGACGCGTCTGTCCCTCAAAGGACACCCCATGCAGATACTCCGTCCCGTCTTCGCGCAGGAGCGTGTGCTCTCCTGCGCCGAGACCTCCGCAAAGGGGGACGGCCAGTCGGCCAAGACGGCGGGCGTCGTGTTGGTCCGGCAAAGGCCGGGAAACGGCAAGGCCATCTTCATCACGCTGGAAGACGAGACCGGCATCACGAATGTCGTTCTCTGGGCCCGCCAGTTCGATGTCTTTCGGCGCGAAATCATGGGCGGCCGCCTGCTGCTCGTCGAGGGCAAGGTCCAGAAGAGCAAGGACGAGGTCGTCCACCTGATGGCGGAGCGTGTGGCCGATCGGACGGAGGAACTGAAACGCCTGTCGGAAGATCACAACCCGGCGATCAGGCTGAGCCCGGCCGATGAGTCCCAGAACCCGCAATACCCACGCAACGGGCATCCGCGGAATGTGCGGGTGCTACCGAAATCGCGTGATTTTCACTGAAAGAATGGCTCCGCGGGTAGGATTCGAACCTACGACCAGCCGGTTAACAGCCGGCTGCTCTACCACTGAGCTACCGCGGATCATGGCAGGGGCGGGTGGGTACCCTATCGGCATTCGCCGCGTCAATGGCGACGATGCGCTCTTTGCAAAAAGAGCGGGCCGCGTTTCCGCGGCCCGTGAAGGTAAACTCGAATGGTGGGGTGTCTTCAAGGGAAGACAATTTCTCAATAGGTCATTCAGGTTAAGGGCCGGTTAACGTTGACCCGCGGCGGAGTGAATTCGTTCAGAGGAATGAAGGAGACGTTGGAGGCCACGCCCGGAATCGAACCGGGATACAAGGATTTGCAGTCCTCTGCGTAACCACTCCGCCACGTGGCCTCGTCTCAAGGTCGCGGAAAACCGCCCCTGCGAAATGGAGCGGTGCTGGTATCAGAACCGCCACGCCGCCACAATGATATTTGCCGCGCGGCGCCTCGGCGCTTCGCGTTGGATTGCGAGCCCCCTTGCCGGTGCTATAAGCGCCCGACTCCTGATCGCCTTGCAGAATCGGTGCCCGACGTGGACTACGCTCTTGCGCGCAACAACATGGTGGACGGCCAGATTCGGACGGCCGACGTCACCGATCCGGCGCTGATTTTCGCGCTGCGCAGCGTGCCGCGCGAGGGCTTCGTGCCGGCTGCGCTGCGGTCGCTCGCCTATATGGGCG
Organism: Alphaproteobacteria bacterium; assembly: GCA_020852655.1. GTDB lineage: Bacteria > Pseudomonadota > Alphaproteobacteria > Micropepsales > Micropepsaceae > JADZAI01. The sequence goes on along the minus strand of JADZAI010000106.1, from coordinate 12,167 downwards.
AAGGGGTCGAGGCGGCGCCGGGCCGCCAGTTGATGGATCCGCGGGTCTTCGCCAAGCTGGTCATAGCGGCGGATGTGAGGGCGACCGACAAGGTGCTCGATGTCGGCGGCGGAACCGGATACTCGGCCGCCATCCTGGCGCGTCTGGCGGCGGACGTCGTCGCGCTCGAGGAGCCTCTGCTGGCGCCGATCGCCCGCGAGCACCTGGCGGCGACCGGTGTGCAGGGCGTCGAGGTCGTGGCCGGCCCGCTGAATCAAGGCTGGGCCGGCGCTGCGCCCTATGATGTCATCTTCCTGAACGGCGCGATCGCGGTTCAGCCTGAGGCTTTGCTGGCACAGTTGGCGCCGGGCGGTCGACTTGTCGGAATCGTCACAGACAAGGCCGCCGGAAAAGCCCACATTTTCGTTAAATCGGTAGCGGGGGTTTCCAGCCGGATTGCGTTCGACGCCAGCGTCGCGCCGCTTCCCGGCTTTGCGGCTGCCCCGCATTTTGCATTCTGAGACTCGGGACCAGGCCATTCATGACCTTCTTTCCGCGCCGCTTCCGGACACTTCTGCTGTCCGGCGTTGCCGCAATGGCTGCGCTGAGCGCGACGCCTGCCTTCGGCAAGACGCTCCAGAGCGCGCTGGTCGACACCTACAACACCAACCCGCAGATTCTCGCCGAGCGGGCGCGGCTTCGCGCGACCGACGAGGAACTGGCACAGGCCAACTCCGGCTGGCGCCCACGGGTCACGATCAACGGCAGCGCGTCCTATAACGATGACTATGCCGGTTCCGCGCTGACGGGCGGCGAGACGACCGGGTGGAACGCCAATGTGCAGGCGAGCCAGACCCTCTTCGAGGGCGGTCGTATCGGCGCGCAGCGCGAGATCGCGAAGGCGCAGATCCGGGCCGGCCGCGCGAGCCTCCGTGGTGTCGAAGGGCAGATACTGCTGAGCGCGGTTTTCGCCTATATGGATGTCGTGCGCGACATGGCGGTGCTGGAACTTTCGCAGCGCCAGGTCGAGGTGCTGGAGCGCGAGCGCCAGGCCTCGCAGGATCGCTTCGACGTCGGCGAAATCACCCGCACCGATGTCGCCCAGGCGGAGGCGCGGCTGTCCGGTGCGCGGACGGCACTGACCCAGGCCGAGGCGCAACTGGAAGCCAGCCGCTCGGCCTATATCAAGGTGGTCGGCAGCACGCCTTCGAACCTTGACGGCCGCCCGCCGATGCCGCGGCTGCCCAAGACATATGAAGAAGCCGTCGAATCGGCGATGGCGATCAACCCGACGCTGGTCGCCGCCCGCGAGCAGGCTGTCGGTGCCCAGGCGGCGATCGATCTGGCGGTCAGTGCGCTGATGCCGAATGTCGACTTGCAGGCGCAGTACTCTCGCGGAAAGAGCCACAACGACAGCCCCCTGATCGGGGATCGCGACACCGATTCCCTTTCGGTCGGGGTCGGCGCCACGGTTCCGCTGTATCAGGGCGGCGCCGAGTATTCCGCAATCCGTCAGGCCAAGCAGACCTACAGCCAGAGCCGCCTCCTCGCGACCCAGGCCGAGCGGACGACGATGGAAACCGTCAAGAACGCCTGGGAAGCGCTCATGGCGGCGCGCGACGCCATCAAGTCGGCGCAGGACCAGGTCCGGGCCAACGAGATTGCCTATGAAGGCGTCCGCCAGGAGGCCGAAGTCGGCGCGCGGACCACGCTGGACGTTCTGAACGCCGAGCAGGAGCTGCTGAACTCGCGGGTCACGCTGGTGACGAGCGAGCGCAACGAGTATGTCGCGGCCTATGCGCTGCTCTCGGCGATGGGGCGCCTCTCTGCGGTCGACATGGGCCTGCCGGTCGAGGTCTACGATCCGGTTCCGCATGCCGACGACGTGGCGGGCAAGCTGATCGGGGTTGGCGACGACTGAGCTTGTCGCCATGATGGCCTGTCGGCGCCGATTCCGGAGAGTCGGCGCGCAGGCGTGAGGATCGCGCTATGTCCAATGCTGCCCCGCAGACGGGCGAGCCCACCATGGAGGAGATTCTCGCCTCCATCCGGCGGATCATTTCCGAGGAGGAGGGCGAGGCGGCGCCTGCCGCTCCGGAGCCTGAAGCCGCCCCGCCCGTTGCCGAGGCAGCACCGGCGCCGAAGGCCGCGGCCGAAGACGAGGACGTGCTGGAGCTGACGGACATCGTCGAGGAGACGGCGCCCGCATCGCCGCCGGAACCGGCGCCGCGGCCGCGCCCGCGGCCGGCGCTCGTCGAGCCGGCCGACGACATCGCATTCGACCCCGAGCCCGAGACGCTGGGGGCCTTTCCGGCATCCGGGCTGGTCGCGGACGATGTTGCCGAGCGGGCAGGGGCGGTTTTCGACCGGCTGGCTCGCGACATGGCGATCACCGACAGCGCCGCGGGCAATTCCATCGAAGGCGTGGTGCGCGCGCTGCTGAAGCCGATGCTGAAGCAGTGGCTGGACGACCATCTGACCGACATCGTCGAGAGCATCGTACGCGAAGAGGTCGCCCGCGTCGCGAGCCGCCGCCGCTAGGCTCGCCGCAAGACCTTAACTTTCCGCGGCCGGGGCCTTCCCGGCCGCTTTTCGTTTTCCCTCTGACGTGACAATTGACTGCCATGCTGGACAAGACCTTCGACCCCGCCGCCATCGAGCAGCGCCTCTACGCCCAATGGGAAGGCGCGGGCGCCTTCAAGCCGACGAACAAGGGCAAGGGTGCCTTCTCGATCGTCATCCCGCCGCCCAACGTCACGGGCTCGCTCCATATCGGCCATGCGTTGAACAACACGCTTCAGGACGTGCTCTGCCGTTACGAGCGGATGCGCGGGAAGGACGTGCTGTGGGTGCCGGGCACCGATCATGCGGGCATCGCGACCCAGTTGGTCGTCGAGCGCCAGTTGCGCGAGCAGCAGACCAGCCGCCTCAAGCTGGGCCGCGAAGAGTTCCTGAAACGCGTCTGGGCCTGGAAGGCCGAGAGCGGGGGCACCATCACGCGGCAGCTCCGCCGCATGGGGGCGAGCTGCGACTGGAGCCGCGAGCGCTTCACGATGGACGAGGGGCTGAGCAAGGCCGTCATCAAGGTCTTCGTGAAGCTCCACAAGGACGGGCTGCTCTACAAGGACAACCGCCTGGTGAACTGGGACCCGTCGATGCAGACGGCCGTCTCGGACCTCGAGGTCGAGTCGATCGAGATGAAGGGGCATCTGTGGCACCTTCGTTATCCGCTCGCCGAGGACCCGGAGCGCTTCATCGTCGTCGCGACGACACGGCCCGAAACCATGCTGGGCGATACCGGCGTCGCGGTGCATCCCGAAGACGAGCGCTACACGGACCTCGTCGGGAAAATGGTTCGGCTGCCGATCGCCGACCGGCTGATCCCGATCGTCGCGGACGAGTATGCCGATCCCGAGAAGGGCTCGGGCGCGGTGAAGATCACGCCGGCGCATGACTTCAACGATTTCGAGGTGGGCAAGCGGGCCGGGCTGCCGGCGGTCAACATCCTGAACAGGGACGGCACGCTCAACGACACGGTGCCGGAGGCCTATCGCGGGCTGACGACGGCTGAGGCGCGGAAGCGCATCGTCGCGACCTTCGAGGAGATGGGTCTGCTCGACCGCATCGAGGACATCGCCCATGCGGTGCCGCATGACGAGAAGACCAAGACGGTGGTCATCGAGCCGTATCTGACCGAGCAATGGTATCTGAACGTCCAGCCGCTGGCCGAGAAGGCGATGGCGGCGGTGCGCTCGGGCGAGACCAGCTTCGTGCCCGAGCACTGGTCGAAGACTTTCTTCCAGTGGATGGAGAATATCCAGCCCTGGTGCGTCTCACGCCAATTGTGGTGGGGGCACCAGATCCCGGCGTGGTATGGGCCGGATGGCCGGGCGTTCGTCGAGGAGACCGAGGCGGAGGCGGAGGCCGCGGCGCTGAAGCACTATGGCAAGGCCGAGGCGCTGACCCGCGACAGCGACGTGCTCGACACCTGGTTCTCGTCGGGGCTGTGGCCGTTCTCGACGCTGGGGTGGCCGGAGCAGACGGACGATCTGAAGCGCTTCTACCCGACATCCGTACTGGTCACGATGTTCGACATCATCTTCTTCTGGGTCGCTCGCATGATGATGTTCGGCACCGACATCATGGGCGCCGCGCCGTTCAAAACGGTGCTGATCCATGCCCGTGTCGTCGACGAGAAGGGCCAGAAGATGTCGAAGACGAAGGGCAACGTCGTCGACCCGCTGACCCTGATCGACCAGTACGGCGCGGACGCGCTGCGCTTCGGCCTCGCCATCGCGGCGGCGCAGGGCAAGGATGTCCGCATGGGGCCGAGCCGCGTCGAGGGCTACCGCAACTTCTGCACCAAATTGTGGAACGCGGCGCGCTTCTGCGAGATGAACGCCTGCGATCCGGTCAAGGGCTTCGATCCGAAATCCGTCCGTGGACGGATCAACAAGTGGATTATCGGCGAGACGGTGAAGGCGGAGGCCGCGGTGCGCGAGGCGCTGGAAGGCTTCCGCTACAACGATGCGGCGACGGCGCTCTACCAGTTCGTCTGGAACATCTTCTGCGACTGGTATCTCGAGCTGATCAAGCCGGAGCTGATGGGCGAGAACGAGGCGGCCAAGGCCGAGACGCGCGCCACGGCCGGCTGGGTGCTCGACCAGATCCTGCTGTTGATGCATCCCTTCACGCCCTTCATCACCGAAGAACTGTGGGAGAAGATCGGCGAGCGGGTCGGCGGCCGGAACGAAGAATTCCTGATGCTCCAGCCCTGGCCGGTCTATGACCCGGGCCTGATCGACGCGGCGGCGAGCGCGGACCTGAATGCGGTGATCGAAGGCAACACGGCGATCCGCTCGGTCCGGTCGCTGCTGAACGTGCCGCCCGGCGCGCTGGTGCAGTCGTCGATCAGCCTGACCGGCGCCGTGAACGAGGCGGTGATCCACGAATTCGCCCCGATGTTCGAACGCCTGTCGAAGACGCGCATTGCCACGACACCCATGAATGCGGAGACGACGGGGAGCGCCGTGACGAGCTTCGGCACCATCGTGCTGGATCTCGGCGGCCATATCGACAAGGCGAAGGAACTGGCTCGCCTGAGGAAGGACGCGGCCAAGCAGGACAGCGAGATCGCCAATATCGAGGCGAAGCTGGGCAATGCCGATTTCGTTTCGCGGGCGCCGGAAGAGGTGATCGAGGAGCAGAAGGAGCGGCGGGACGCGGCGGCGGCGACACGGGATCGGCTGAACGCGGCGATCGCGCGGCTGGGCTGAGCGGCGGCGCGGCGGTCTTCAGGACGGCGGCCATGGTCGTGCCGGCCGCGGCGAGGGCCTCCGCGGCCGCGACAAGGTGGCGGATTTCCGCGCGAAGAGCGCGCAAGGCGGTGCTGCGGCCGCCGTGACGCCGGCGGTTCTGGTTGCCCGGTTGGCCGCCGCGGCGGCGCTTTTCCATTCGAACGTCGATTTTTGCCGGGTCGTCGGCCGGGCCCTGGTCGGCGCGCTGCGGGACGGGCATTCGAACGTCGATTTTTTGTGTTTTCGCGGCCGTGCCGACGGCCTTGGCGAGACCGGAGAAAGCGCGCGCGGTGACGAGCGCGGCGCGCGCCAGCTTGCCCGCGAGCATGATCCGGGCCCTGGACGGAAGGCGCGGTGCGGACGGAAGCAGAACCGCGTCATGCGCCTGCGCGAGGCGGCAGAGCATGCGGAGGAGCGCCGCGTGCAGGTCCCGCGCGGCGGTGGCGTGATCGGAAGGGGTGTCGCCGGACATTGTCTTTTCTCTCCTGAGAGAGGACTATTATCATATAGGATAATTGTCAAGACTGCCTAGTCGTCACCCCTGGGCGAGCCGGCGAAGTCGCCCGGGCCCGAAGATCCCTGCCGTCACGTCGGCGCCCCGTTCTGAACCGCAAGGGCTTGCCTCCATGTCACGGCACGGGTTCTCGGGTCCGGACGCCTGCGGCGACCGGCCCGAGAATGACAGCACAGTGCAGCACGCGTGCGGCCGCCTTGCGGCTGGCTCGCTGACCGCGGGATGCACTAAAGTCGTCCTCATAAGGCGCAGGAGGAAGCGATGCTGGGTTATGTGACGATCGGGGTGAACGATTTCGAGAAGGCGAAGGCCTTCTATGACACCGTGCTCGCCGGGCTGGACGCCAAGCGGCGGGGCGGCGGCGACCGGATGCAGGGCTATCGCGGCGCGGCCGGGCCGATGCTGATGGTCTGCAAGCCTTACGACGGCCAGCCTGCGACCGCCGGCAACGGCACGATGGTGGCGCTCACCGCCCCGTCGCGCGAGGTGGTGGATCGCGTCCACAAGGATGCCCTCGCGGCCGGCGGCACCGACGAGGGCGCCCCCGGTGACCGCGGCGGCGGCTTCTACGGCGCCTATTTCCGCGACCTCGACGGCAACAAGATCTGCGTCTTCAAGATGGGCGCCTGAGGCGAAGGCTAGAGGCGGCCCGTCGCGGCCGCCAACAGCAGATAGAGCCGGCCGGTCTGCGAGGTCAGGAAGGTTTCGACCAGGATCTGGTCGCGGTCGCGCGCCGAGGCATCGTCGAGCAGGCCCTCGAACTCGCCCATATAGCGGTCGGCGTGGACGCGGAACTCCGCGTCGGCCGCATAGCGATGCGCGATCTTGTCGGCACCTTCGCGGCCGATCGCGTTGATGAGGCGGCGCGTGAAGACGCTGCGCTCGCCGGCCAGATAGCGGCGCCAGAGGTCCGGCGCCGGGTCGTCGCCGAGGGCGCGGTCGAGGTCGATGGCGAGGGCCTGAAGCTTTTCGACGACATGCAGCGCTTCGCGGTGCAGGTCGACCGACACCGATGTGGTGAGCTTGGGCTTAGGGGCCGAGGCACCGATCGTGCTGTCGTCGACATTGGCGAGCGCCGTGCTGAGGCGCCAGTCGCCGCCGGCACCGCCCCGCGCATCCGGTTCGCGCTTGACGAGGCCGGCGAGGCGGCGGGCAAAGCCGAACCACTCCGGCCGTCCTGCCTGCGGCGTGGCCTTGTCGTCGGGCGCCGCCGATCCGCCGCCCGGCGCTGTGGCAGGCTCGTCCGTGGACGGTTCCGCCGCTGGGGGCGCCGGAAGGGCAAGGGCGGCGAGGTTGGTTTCGGCCAGCTTGCTGGAGATGAGGGCAGGGAGATTCTCGGCCTCGGCCTTGAGGTCGGAGAGCGCCTGCGCGGCCGTCTCGCGGGCCTCCTTGGTCTTGGCGGTGAGCGCGTCCAGCGCCGAGGTCATCGCCGCCATCGCGTTGGCCGTCATCTCGCCGGTCTGTTCCGACGCCGCGGTGGCGCCGCGGGCGGCCATTTCGAAGGTCGTGCGGACCCGCTCGGCGGCTTCGGCGGCGGCGGCCGTCGTCGCCTTGAGGCGGTCTTCAGCGGCGGCGGCGGTGCCGTCGATGCGCTCGACCTGGGCGGCGAAGGCGGCCGCGATGGCATCGGCCCGCGCGCCGAGCCCGCCGGCGGCTGCTTCGCCGCGGCGCGAGAGGTCGGAGGCGATGGCCTCGGTGCGGCGGGTCTGGTCCGAAATCTGCTGGCCGATACCGCTGAGCGCATCGAGGTTGCGGCCGAGCGATTGTTCGAGCGCCTGGGTTTCCGCCTTCATCGCGGCGACGGCCTCGTTGAGCGCGCCGCGCTGGCGTTCGCCGCGCTGGAGGAAACTGTCGAGCCGGCCATCCAAGGCTTCGGCGGCGGCGAGGAGCGATGCGGCGCCGCGGTCGGCGGTCTGGGCGTTGGCATGCGCCTTGGCGGCCAGCGCGTCGAGCGTGGAACTGAGGGCGGCGGTGCGCGTGTCGAGCGTCTGCTGCGCCATCACGAGGTCGTTGGCCGCTTCGCCGGCGATCTGCTTCAGCACCGCGCCGCGGCTGCGCACCATCTCGCCGACGCGGTCGGCATCGGCGGCCAGGGTAGCGGCGAAGGCGGCGAGCGTTTCGCGCTCTTCGCGCAGGCTGGCCCGGATCGCCTCGCCCCGGTCTTCGAGGCTGCGCGCGGTTTCCTCGACCGAACGCAGACGGTCGCCGATAGACGATTCGAGCGTGCGGACACGGACGAGCGCGGCCTCGAGCCCGGCATTGAGCGCATCGATCTCGCGCCGCACGGCGCGGCCGACGCGGGTGATCTCGCGGCCGCTCGCGGCTTCCGGTTCGATGAGACGGGCGGCGATCTGGAGCAGGTCTTCGCTCGCGAATTGCAGGCCGAGCGAGCGGCGCGCCAGATTGGCGGAGAACCAGACGAGCGAAATCGGGAAGGCGGCGGCGAAGAAGAGGCCGGCGAGCCAGGGCCAATCCAGCGCGATCAGGCCTTCGATGCCGAGATAGCCGAGGGTGAACGCGATGGTCGCGCCGAGCCAGAAGGCGCTGACGATGCCGGCCACGACATAGGGGCGCTTGCTCGGCGCGCGCAGCCCGTAGCGGCGGCCGGATTCGCTGAACTCGTCCGAGAAGGGTGAAGCCGTTCCGCCCTCGTGTGGCGGAATGTGCATCGCCGAGACGTCTTTCAACACAATTCCCCTGACCCGAGGCGCCGCTGACGTTGCCGTCCCTTGCGCCTTGAGCCAATCTTAACATGGGTCGCTGTAAAAGGCGCCCTAACGCGCGGCAAAGACCGCAGGTGGGTGTTGTCTATGGCTATGGCCGACGGAGCGAGACTATCGCTTGCGCCGACACCGGCGCAGCGTGGCTATCTGAACAGGGCGCTGGCCCAGCCGGGCGGGAAGCTGCCGCTGTTCGACAGGGACGGGCAGGCGGTCGATCCGCGCATCATCCGCGCCTGTCTCGCGAAGGGCTGGGCGACGCCGTGGTTCGACAACCCGCTGAAGCCCGAATGGCTGGTGTGCAAGATCACCGAAGCCGGCCGCCGCGCGGTCGGCGGAGAGCCGGCGCGGCCCGTCGCCGTTAACGAGCCTTAAGCTCTTCGCGCCTAGACTGGCGGCGCGAAGGAGCCTGCCAGATGTCCGCCTCGACTGCCCGCGCGATCGACTTCAACCATCTCGATTCCTACACCGCCGGTGACCAGGATCTGATCCGCGAGGTGCTGCGGCTGTTCAAGGGACAGGTCGGACAGCTCGTCGGCGGCCTGCACACGGCCCCCGACGCGAAGACCTGGCGCGAGACGGCGCACGGCATCAAGGGCGCGGCCCGCGGCATCGGTGCATGGAAGGCGGCGGACGCCGCAGCCGATGTCGAGAAGACCGATTTCGCGAATGTCGCGGGCCGCACGGCGGCGCTGAACGTGCTCGTGGCGGCGTTTGCCGACGTGGCGGCCGAGATCGAAAGCGAACTCGCCTAACCTGCGGCGCGCATCCGCGCGTCGAATTTCTCGAATTCATAGGCGATCGACTGGGCGATCAGCTCGCGCCAGACGCGGTCGACCAGATGGGGCGGCACGCCCTGCCGCTCGGCGGCCTGGCGCACCTTGGCGACGACGTCCTCGATGCGGGCGCTGTCGTGGACGCGGTCGCGGCTCGGTTTGATCTCGGCGGCGCGGGCGATGTAGCCGAGCCGCGTCGCGATCATCGCCACCAGCTCGCGGTCGAGGCGGTCGATCTGGGCGCGCAACGTCGCCATGTCCCCGCAGGCAGCCGGCGGAATGGCGTCAGCGATGTCATGGGGCATGGGCGTCTTATGTCAGCCGGGTCTTGACGGCGCAATCGCATCGGCAGGGGATGCGGCATGGCCGATGGCGACGAGATGCTGATCTACACCGACATGGGCTGCGCCCCCCGTCCGCGGGGCGACATCGGCCTCTATCTGGCCGAAGCCTCCATGACGATGGCGGGCTGGGTGGTTCTGGCGGCGGGCGGGGAACTGCACCTGCATCTGATGCCGGGCGCCGCGGTGCCGCTATCGGCCGGGCCGGAGGGCGACCGGCTGTGGGAACTCGCGCGCAGCCTGACCTGTTCGGCGGACGGCCTGCCGCTGCGGGCGTCGGTGGCGGTCGCGGAAGGCCCGCCGCTGGACGTCGCCGGCGCCATCACACCCTTGCGCGGCCGCCCGAGCGCGCTGGCGCATAGTCTCGCGACGGCGGCCGTACCGTTGATCGAGCCGGGGCCCGAGGCGGCGTGGGATCGCCTCGCACCGGCGGCGCGGCAGGCGCAGGCCTGGGTGAAGGACGGCACGCTGCTCGGCGCCGCCCTGGCCTGGAAGGGGCGCGGGCGGCTGGTGGGGCCGCTACGGGGCGATCCGCTGATCCGCTTCGGCGTGTCGGTCTGGCGTTAGCGGCGTTCGAGGACGGCGGCGAAGAAGCCGTCGGTGCCGTGCTGGGCCGGAGTCAGGTTCAGCATGTCCGTTCCGGTGCAGGGCCAGGGCACGTGAAGCTGTTCCGCCCAAAGCTGTGCCGCAGGAATGAGGTGGAAGTCACTGTTTTTGCTTAGGAATGCCGTGACACGCCCTTCGTTTTCGGCAGGCAGCACGGAGCAGGTGGCATAGATCAGCCGGCCGCCCCGCTTCACCAGGGGAGCGACCCGGGCAAGGATTGAGTCCTGAAGTGAATTCAGGCGGCTAACATCCCGGTCTGCCTGCCATTTCGTTTCCGGATGGCGGCGCCAGGCACCCGTGCCGGAGCAGGGCGCATCGACGAGGACCCGGTCGAACCAGCCGCGGCGGCGGCGCAGGAAGGGATCGTCGTCCTGGCCGGTCAGCAGGACGCGCTCGGCGTTCTCGACGCCGGCGCGCTTCAGCCGCAGCTTCGCCCGGGTGAGGCGGCGCTGGCTGGTATCGGCGGCGACCAGATGGCCGCGATTGGCCATGTCCGCCGCGAGGGCCAGCGTCTTGCCGCCGGCCCCGGCGCAGAAATCGAGCACCTGCTGGCCCGGCTTCGCGCCGACGAGGGCGGCGACGAGCTGTGAGCCTTCGTCCTGGACCTCGAAGCGGCCGGACTGGAATTCTTCCGTTGCGGCAAGGTCAGGGCGCCCGCGGGTCCGCAGCGCATGGGGCGCATAGGGCGTCGGCCGCAGCTCGATTTCCCTGGCGGCCAGCGCAGCCGTCAGCGTCTCCCTGTCCGAGCGCAGGATGTTCACGCGGATATCCTGCGGCGCGGGCAGGTTCAGCGCCGTCAGTTCCTGGCGCAGGCGCGGTCCGAAAGCGGCGCGGAGAGCAGGGAACAAATCGTCCGGGCATTCGAGCGCCACCGCTTCCGGCATGTCCGGCGCGGTCAGGCTGGCGGCCGAGAGGCGGCCGAGGCCGCGGGCGAGGCCGCGAATGTCGGCGGTCGTGACGGCGATGGGCCGCGCCACGGCATCCGGGTCGAGGCCCTCCAGCAGGACCGAATGGGCGCCCCAGAGCATGTCCGGCGTCTGCGGCAGGCCGGCGGTGCCGAGGATCCAGTTCAGCCGGGCGTAATGGCGAAAGAATTTGTCGAGCGCGCCCCTCAGGCGAAACCGGCCGGTCTGCTCGGCGACGTCGAGCGCCTCGCCGGAGGCCGATTCGCCACGCCGCGCGCCCGCCCACGCCTTGATGGCGGCGAGAAGTTCCAGATCGACCGCCGCGCGGCGCGCCGGCGGCTTCTTCGCCGCGGATTTCTGCGGCCGCCGCGTTTCGAGAACGGCGGGTTCGGGGCGCTTGCCGCGCCACTTCCGGCTTTCCTTCAAGAGAACCGCCCCTTACAACCCCGGCCTTCCGAATCCCGCCGAACGCCGATGGCCAACGAACTGCTCAAAAAAGCTGCGGCGAATTCGCCAAGCACCTCCAAGCGCGGGATGCTGGAGCGCTTGTTCACGTACTTCTTCCAGGGGTTCGTCTACAACCAGATTTGGGAAGATCCCGACGTCGATGTGAAGGCGATGCGGATCGGTCCCGACACGCGGATCCTCACGATCGCCTCGGGCGGCTGCAACATCCTGAACTATCTCGCCGCCGGGCCGCGCTCGGTGACGGCGGTCGACCTGAACCCCAACCATCTCGCGCTGACCCGGCTGAAGATCGCGGCGGTGAAGCATGCGCCGGACTACGAGTCCTTCTTCCGCATGTTCGGCGAGGGCAAGGACGCCCGCAACGCGGAGCTGTTCGACAAGCATCTCGCGGACAAGGTGGATGCGGAGACGCGCGCCTACTGGAACGGCCGCATGGGCGGCATCGGCCGCCGCATCAACATGTTCACGACCGACTTCTACCGCTACAGCCTGCTCGGCCGCTTCATCGGCATGATGCGGCGCCTGGCGCGGCTGTACGGGCTGAACCCGGCGGAGATCCTG
>JADZAI010000105.1 GCA_020852655.1 Alphaproteobacteria bacterium | reverse complement strand
TTGTGCAGGTCCAGGAACGCCTCCGCACCGCCGAACGAGTAGCGCGGAGATTCGATCGACATGTCGCCGGCGAATTGATGCCGGGTCAGCACTGATGCGTCGCTTTCGGCTTGGCTGGAGTACCACTCGCGCCGCAGGTACGCGGGCGCAGCGCCCGCGAGCGTTTTTCCGAACATCCAGTTTTTGCGCCCGATTGTCTGCACGCGCCACACGGGCACGTCGAGGCCTGGTGGTGCGGTGCGCTCAATCGAAAGGATCTGCGACTGGCGAATCGTTGCGACAGGCGACTCGCCGATCGGATCGCTGATGAGGCCCGCGGTGAACTGTCCGAGCGCATCGAACCCAAACCAACTCGGCCACGACTTGCACGCTCGCGCCATTACCTGCAAATACGTGTCGCTGCTGTCGATTGGCAGGTACTCCTCGATGTTGATGACCGAGCCAGACGCACCCGAGATTCCCGCCTCCAACGCCAACTGAGACAGCCAAGGAACCGCTCCCGTGCTGAGACGCACTTCAGACGGAGAGCACGACACGTCATACGCCGGCGCAGACCCGAGTCGCACGTAGCACGGGCCACCTCCGTAGAACCGCGCCTGCCCTGCCGCAGGCGCGGTCGCGATCAGGTCCGCAGTGCTCGCGTAAATCGCACCCATCGTGAGCGCCACGCCGCCGTCGTACGCGGTGGCGAAGCTCGGGTACAAAGTCAGCCCATCGCTGACGTGATAAATCCGCCGCGCCGCGTCTACAAGCGTGCAAGGGACCGGCGGGATCAAATCAGAGAACGCCCGCGGCGCGCGCTTGCCCGCAAGCGTGCTGTCACCCTCCAGCCCGCCCGTGCCGAGAAACGTCCTCGTCAGCACCGGTTTGTTCAACCGATCCATGTCGTCGCGGATCACGACCGATGCGGTCTGCAGGCCGAGCTTCACGGACCGGATCGAGCCCGCGCCAACCTGCGCGAAGTCGGCGGGAAAGTCGCCGTCCTCATCGCCTGCCCACAGCGCGAACGCCTGGCCGTCCCATCCGTACTGCGTGCCCTCGTGCGCCACGTCGCCGAGCCACTTGCCGTCGGCATTCGCAAGCACGAACTCGCCCCAGCCCGAGCGCACCGCGCCGAACAGCCCATCGCCCGCGAACATCTCGCGACGGAAGAAGCCCGCCGACATCATGCGCGGCGACACGTGCACGCCGGCCGGTGTGTCAGACGGGCGCGTGACCCAGCCGCGACCGTCGGTGTAGTACCACGACTGCGTGGTGCCGCTGCTGTCGATCACGGCGGTGATGCGCAGGACGAGGATCACTGCACCGGCTCCGGTGCCGTCGCGGTGCCGCGCATGAGGTTGTAGAGGCCCGTGATCATTTCGAGCGTCTGCTGCTGCACGCTCAGGCTCTCGGTGTAGTACGCCGCGTTCTGCTCGACGATCGCCTCGGTCCCATCAGCCTGTCGCGCCATCTCGGCGAACGCCGGGCCGCCCGGCGACAGCGCGGCGGCACCCGACAGCGTCGTGCTGTTGGTCGCGAGGAAGTCCGCGATGCTCGCGAATTGCCCCTGCACGTTCAGCAACGTGGCCAGCTGCTGCTGCCCCATCGTCGTGCTGACGTCCAGCGAGTCGACGAGCGAGCGGAAATCCTCTTTCGTGGACAGGTCGGTGGCCAGGCCGACGGCTTCGAGCGCCGTGACGATGCCTTGCGCCGTTATGCCGGCCTGCTCCTCCGTCGAGTAGAAGTTGCTGACGTACCCCTGCACTTTTCCGAGGAACGCATCGAGCCCGCCGGTGAGGCCGAGGATGCCGTCGCGCGCATCGACGGACAGCTGCCCGAACGTGGCGAATACGCCGCCCAGGTCCTGCACCGCGGTCGTCATCGCGCGGGCGTTCGTCGCCGCGGCAATGGCCGCCTCTGCCTGGCCAGCGGTCAGCACCGCCGGGTCGAACTGCGCGAAGTACTCGGCGTAGGCCTGCGGCAGGTTCGAGCCCTGCAGCGCGGCGATCAGCACACGCTGGGCTTCGGTCTGCAGCTCGGCCTGCAGGGCCTCCTCGTCGCGGCCGACGTCCCGGCCGGCGATGTTGTCGAGCAGCAGCTGGCCATTGGCACCGCGCACGAACGACGCCACGCGCGACGACGCGTCGCCCTGCGGGTCCGTGTCGAAGCCGAGGCCCAGCCCGCCCGCGAACGACCCGCCGAACATGCCCGTCAGGGCCGCCACTTGCGCATCGAGACCCAGCCCAGCCAGCGACGCGTCCGAGCCGTTCGGCGTGAACAACCGCTCGCCGGTCGTCGAGAACGACCCGCCCGACTTCGGTCCGCCGCCCTTGCCGCCGAAGATCGAGTACAGCGCGATCGCGCCCAGGGCCAGCGGGCCGAGCGCACCGAGCCCCATGCCGATGCCGGACATGATGCCGCCGGCTGTGCCCGTGCCGATCAGGGATCCTGCAGCACCCAGCGCACCCGTGAACGTCGTCGCGCCGGTCATCCAGCCAGCGCCGGCAGCGAGCGAGCCGCCCAGGCCGCCAGCGCCGAACAGGCTGCCGACGCTGCCCAGAATGTCGCCGATGCCGCCGCCGCCACCGGTCGCAGCGTTGGCGGCACCAGGCAGGCCGAGGGCGGTACCAATGCCGCCGGCGAGCGGCGACACGACGGCCTGCAGCGTCGGCCGCAGCACGAGCGTCTGGAAAAGATTCTTCGCGGTCGACACCAGGTTCTCGAGGAACCCTTTACCCCCCTCGAACCCGCGCATCAGCGCGTCGGTGAGGCTCTGCTCGATCGAGTCGGAAGTCTTCTTCCACTCGGCCGCCGACTCCTTCGCCGCCTCTTTCGCCGCCTCGGCCGCATCGGCCATCGCCGCGGCGGCCAGGCCTTCCTCCTTGAGCTTGATCAGCTCCTCGTAGCCCTCGATCTGCCAGCGGATGGCCTCGACCTCTGAGGCGCTCGCCGACGTCAGCTCGGCCACGCGCAGGCGCTGCTCGGTGGTCGCGCGGGCGTCGGCCAGGCGCTTGATCTCGAGCAGGCCGAGCTCCTGCTTCGTCTTGCCGATCTCCTCGTTCTGCTCCTTCTGCTTCGCGATCGCATCGAGCAGCGCGTCGGCGGCCTTGACCTCCGTGTTGATCCGCTCGACCAGCGCCTTCTGCAGGTCGTCGCGGGCCTTCTTCTCGGCCTCGGCCGCCTCCTTTGCCTTGATCTGCGCCGCGAACTGGTCGAGCTTGGCCAGGGTGGACGCACGCTCCGCCGCCGTGGCCTTGATCGTGCCGGCCTCGAGGTCCGCGAGGAACTTCGAGCGCAGCCTGTCCGCGTCGGTGAGCTTCTCGGTGGACGCCAGCTCCTCCGCACCGGTGCGGATCTTCTCGTCAAGCGCGTCGGTGAACTTCTTGAACCCCTCGGCCGCCTTGTCGGTCTCGGCCTTGGCGCCCTTGCTCGAGGTGGCCACCTTCGTGATCGACCGCGACACGGACTCGGCTTTCGGCTCGACCTTCGACAGCTCGCCGGTCCAGACCTTGGCGATGTCGCTGCCGGTCGTGGTGATGATCTTGCCGGCGTTCGAGAAGCCGGTTTTCACCGTGTCGAACGCCGCCGAGAATTCGCCTTGCGCGGCGAGCGTGACCGCCTTCGCAACCGTCGAGACGTTGTTCGCCACCAGCTGGAACACCGCGGATACGATCTGCCCGGCGTTGACGATGATGTTGAAAGCGCCGGCGATCACCTTCGCAGCGACGTCGACGGCCCCCGACTCGATGACGAACGCCGTGAACCGCTCCGTGAGCCCGGTGATCGTCGGGGCAACCTCGGCCATGATCTTGTTGCCGAGGCCGACCGAGATCTGCCCCATCAGGTCGAGCGAGTCGCCCGCAGCAGCGGCCGCGGCGATCGTGTCCTCGGACAGCGTGATGCCCAGCGCGTCAGCCGCTGCAGCCGCCTCCTCGAGGCCATCGCGGCCTGCGTTCAGCATCGGGATCAGGTTCGTGCCCGACTTCCCGAACAGGTCCACAGCGAGCGCCGTCTTCGCTGCGCCGTCCTCCATGCCGGCGAACTTCTCGGCGACGTCGCCGATGATGTCCTCGGTCGAACGCACCTCGCCGCCGGCGTCGCGCACCGACACGCCAATCCGACTGAACGTGGCGGTCGCCTCCTTGCCGCCGTTGATCGCGTCGTCGACCTTGATGTTGAGCTTCTGGATGCCGCCCGCGAGGCCTTCGATGTCGCTGCCGCCCAGCTTGGCCGCAATCGAGAACCGCGACAGCGTCTCACCGGAGACCCCCGTGGCCTGCGACAGGTCGTCGATCCGCCCGGCGGCGTCCAGCGCCTTCCCGGTGAGATCCGTCAGCCATCGAGCACCGGCCACGACCGACGCAGCACCTGCTGCGGCCGCAACGTACGCGCCGACCTTGCCGGACAGATCATCGAAGCCGCCCGCAATCTTTGACAGCACCCCGGACGCAAGGTCCTTCGCGCTGATGACGATGTTGGTTGCGGTGTCAGCCACGCGCGCGCTCCCGCATCATCGTGAGCGCCTCGGCCTCGAGCACGCGGAAATCGGAGAGCATCTGACGGCGCGCGCTGGCGGGCACCTGGTGCGCGTCCATCACGGCCAGCAGCGACGGGTACGAGTACCCGATCACCGCGCCGGTCGGCGCCACATGGATCTGCGTGCCCATCGCCACGAACACCTCCATCACCTCCCAGTGCTCAGGCCAGACCTCCGTGTCGGCGGCCGGCTGCACTCGCACATCGACCCCAGCCAGGGCCGCATTCCTGCGGATCGCCTCGACGTCTGCCGCGCTGCGCTTGGGCCGCAGCACACGCCGGGCGATCTCGGTCAGTTTTTTCGCTTGGCGTTCCCGATTGCAGAAACATATGCCGTGTACACCGCGACAGACACCTGCGGGAAACAGTCCAACATCTCGTCGAGCGACTGGCGCGAGAACATCAAAGGCTGCCCGGACTCATCGGCGACGCCTTCCCAGTCTCGCGAGACAAGCCGCACGAACTCCGGTATTCCGGCGCTCTCGCGCGCCTTGTCGATCTCGCTGCTGCGCACGTACGCCACCTTCAGCCGGAAGGGGTCGGGCTGCTCATCTCCCGGCACGGCCGGCTCCACGTTGATCCAGAAGTCCGCGACCTTCGGTGTCAGCTTGAACACAGTTCTCTCCTCGTTGTTGTTGTGCTGGGCGCGTTACAGCACGACGATCCGCGCGTCGTCGTTGCCCGATGCGGGCGGCGCCTCGAACTGGAAGTCGGACGTTATGATCCCGTCCACGTCCTGGTAGGCATGGCCAATCAACCGGGCCTGCGGGAAAAACTCCAGCACCTTGTAGCCGGCGGTCGTGCCGTGCACGATGCCGATAGACGTCGGCGTGGCGGCCGGGATCGCGGCCAGCAGCGAGATCTCCTGGGCGGCCGTCAGGTCGAGGGTCTTGATCGTGCCGGTGACGTTGCGATCGGTGATCACCGACCGCTTCGCGCCGATCAACTCGGTTCGCGACACCTGATTGCCGAGCGCCCATTCGATCCCACCCGACACGTAGGAGGTGCCCGAGCTGATCGCGCCCGCCGAGTAGGTGCCGCCGAGCACCAGGTCGGCGGTGTTCGCGTCGTTCGCGAGGGTCGGATCCTTCCACGCGGTCAGCGTCGGCGTCGGGTTCGCGACCGCCGTCGGCGCCAGGTACGGCGCGTAGAACGTCCAGTTGTAGACCGGCACGCCGTTGATCACGGTCGCAGCGGTGAGGTCGCCGCAGGCCCCGATGAACTTGAACTGCAGACCGTCCGCGTAGGCGTAGAGCGACAGCGTCTCCAGCGCCGTGGAGATCGGCGTGTAGTCGACGCGCGTCGCTGCCGTCACCGCCTCCGCCCAGCCGCACGCACGCAGCAGCGGGCCCCAGGCCGGCGCGGTTCCGGCGGTGCCGGACCCGGCTTTCTCGGTCGAGAACTCGATCTTCATCCAGGTGCTGCCGACGAACGACCCCGACGACCCGAAGTACCCGCGCTTGACGTTGCGCGGCACGCGGTCGGCTTCGATCGCGGTGATCTTCACGTCGCCCACCGGGAGGACTGCGTTTGCGCCCCCCGTGGGCACCGAGTCGGTCCCGCTGGTGGTCTCGATCTTCGCGAGAACGAAGACGTTGCGGAAAATGCGGCCGAACGGCATGGCTTACTCCTGGATCTCGTCGCCGGTGTCGGCGGGCTGGTCGGTGGTGGGCTCGGCAGGCGCCGGCGTCAGCGCGCCCGTCTCCGGGTCGCGCACGTAGCTGCCGCCGCGCTGGGGGTCTTGGTCGGTGCTCATTCGATGCTCGTCTCGGTCGTGTAGTACTGCACCCGGTACGTCTTCGTGACCGCCCCGAGCTGCTCCTCGGCTTCGCCCCGCTCGCGCCTGGTCTGGCCCTCATCGATGCCGATGGCGAGGCCCCCCAGCGTGCGGTCCGCCATCACGCGCGCGTGCGACTCGACCAGCGCCGCATCGGCGGCCGTGTACGGGCTGGCGCCCTTGGCGACGACCGTCACGCGCACGTCGACGAAGCGCACCTTGTAGCCGTTGGCGCGATGGCTCGGCTCGGTCTCGTCGCCGGTCTCGATCGCGACCGCTGGCAGCAGGTCGGCCTGCAGGGCGCCGTGCAGGTCGCGGAACACCCGCGCGGCCGGCACCGACGTCATCGCCGGCACCGTCAGCGCCGTGACAATCGCGGTCGTGATGCGCTCGGCTTTGCTGGTCATGACCGAGCGAGCTGCAGGACCTGCAAGCCCGTCCCGTCCGGCTGAATTCCGACCACCACCCAGGACTCCGCGCCAGCCGAGAATGTGTCGCCGCGCGCCACCGACAGCGTCGTCGCGATCGTGAACGTCGGCGTGGCGCTATCGACGGCGCCGAACTCCACCGCCGGCGCCCGCTCGAAGATCCCCCGCACCGTCGTCACGCCCTTGTGCACCAACGCGCGATTCGACAGCGCGCCGATCACTGCGGCATTGACGTCGGCTTCGAGGGATTCGAACGGCACGGCACACGATCAACCGTTGATCTTGATCTGCACGGTCGTATCCGTGCCGCTCGCGGCTGCCCATGCGTACCCGGCGAGCTTGTGCGTCGACGCGGTCGTCGTGAGGCGCGAGTTGCCGGCGTCCCAGTACAGCAGAGCGCCCTGCGTCACCACGTCGGTGGAGAGCTTCGGCAGCTCCCACACGCCGGTAACCTGCGCCGCGCCGACCTCGCCATTGGCGAGATCCGTCAGCAGCACGCCGATCCGATTCCCGATCAGCACGACAGCGCCGGACGACAGCGCCGAGCCTGCGGTGTAGTCGATCACCTCGCCCGGCTGGATGAACTTCTTGGCCATTTCGATGCTCCTGTGTCAGTTCAGCGCGGGTCAGACCGGGTTCTTGGCCAGCGTGCGGTAGTCGAGGGCCTTGACGCCGGCATCCATTCGGACCTTGAACTCGACGCCGTCCACGTCCCAGCCGGCCTGCTGCTCGAGGGTCGGGGTCTCGACTCCGTCGAGGTACGCCACCTCGATCGTGTCGTGCATGGACGGACTCGCTGCGCCGTACCAGTTGCTCGCCGACGCCGTGTCCAGGCGCGCATCCGAGATGACCTCAAACGTTCCGCGCACGCTGTTCGGGACAGTGAGGTTCTTCGACCCGGTGACCTCGAACTCAGAGTCGCGCACGACACGCGCGGTCCCCTCCAGGGCCACCGGCACGATCAGATACGCAAGTCGGATCCCCAGCACCGCGCCGCCGTCTTTCTGCTTCGCCATCGCCACGCGCATCGTGTCGACCGAGCTCGTAGCGATCGCCGCGCCGGTCAGCAGATTGCCGTGATCGGCATGGAACAGCGCGATCGTGTCCGCCATCGCGGGGTTGCTGGTCAACACGGCGTACACCAGGTCACCGACCGTGCGGATGGCGGCGCGCCCCATCCGCTGCGGGATCTTCGAGAATGCATCGAGGTCATCGTTGATGATGGCCTGGCGCGTGATCGAGAACTTGCGACCGTACGTGGCCAGCTGGATCGTCTCGCCGCGCTCGCCGATGGTCGCCGACTTGTACTCAGCGCCCTCGGTCACCTTCGCCAGCGACGGGAAAGTCGACAGATCGACGCGGCGCGCCGCTTTGAAGTCGGGCAACGTGCCCTTCGTCGTCCAGGCCTGGAACGTCTCCTGCGCTTCGTCGTAGCCCTTCATCATGGCCTTCTGCGCGACGTTGGCGAGCAGCAGCGGGAAGTCGCTGGTCGAATGCGTGAACGCAGCGGCGACCAGGTCCATCTTCGACAGACCATCGGTGCGGCGGCCGGCGCGCTCGAGCGAAGCACGCGCGAGTTCCTGCAGAGAGCGCCCGCGGAAGTTGTTTGCCGGGTCGTCCTTCGCCATGCCGGCGCGCGCCATCAGTGCCGCGCTGACGCCGGATCGGAACTTGTCCCGCTCGTCTTCGACGGTCGCAACGTAGGTGCCCGCGAGCGGCTCGGTATGCTTGGCCAGGTGGGCGAGCAGCTTCTCGCCCGCGGCCTCGATCGTGCACGCGGTATCGTCCTGACAGGCAGCCTGCAGCGCGCTCACACCGTCGCGGCCGGCGAATGCCGAAAACCGGGCGGCGATCCCGTCGCGTCGAGTCTTGTCGTTGGCGAGCGCGCGCGCGGCGATCTCGGCCTCGTTGACGACGGGTTGCGGCTGCGTGCCGCCCGTCGCCGCGGTGCGGTCGGTCATGGGTGCTTTCCTCGGGGAATGCGCGGCAGCTGCCGCAGGGAGTGCGCGGTAGCGCGAAAGGTCGAGCGCCGCAGCGACCGGAACGGCCGACACAACGCTGTCGATGAATTTCTCCGCCTTGGCTTCGGCGGCGGTGTACCAGTGGTCTTCGCCATCGGTCAGCAGGCCCAACATCTCGGTGACATCACGGCCGGTCTTGGCCGCGTAGCTGGTGGCCATCGCCTGCGACCAGGTGTCGAGGAGGTCGGCGAACTCGCGCATGTCGACCGCGTTCCCAGCCGAGTACCCCCATGGCGCGTGGACCATCAGCAACGCGTTTTCGGCCATCTCCAC
>JADZAI010000104.1 GCA_020852655.1 Alphaproteobacteria bacterium | reverse complement strand
CATCGCCGGACCTACATCGGCTCGATGCCCGGCAAGGTCATCCAGGGCATGAAGAAGGCGAAGTCCTCGAACCCGCTCTTCCTGCTCGACGAGATCGACAAGCTCGGCGCGGACTGGCGCGGCGACCCGTCGTCGGCGCTGCTGGAGGTGCTGGACCCCGAGCAGAACTCGACCTTCAACGACCACTACCTGGAGGTCGACTTCGACCTCTCGGACGTCATGTTCATCACGACGGCCAACACGCTGCGCATGCCGCAGCCGCTGCTGGACCGCATGGAGATCATCCGGATCCCCGGCTACACCGAGGACGAGAAGGTGGAGATCGCCAAGCGTCACCTCGTGCCGAAACAGCTCGAGGCGCACGGCCTGAAGGAGAAGGAGTGGGTGGTCGCCGACGAGGCGCTGCGCGATCTCATCCGCTACCACACGCGTGAAGCGGGCGTGCGCAACCTCGAGCGCGAGATCGCCAACCTGATCCGCAAGGCGACGCGCGAGATCGTGGCGAAGAAAGCCTCGAAGGTTGAGGTTACGCCGGCCAATCTCGACAAATACGCGGGCGTGAAGAAGTTCCGCTACGGCGAGATGGACGCGGAAGATCAGGTCGGCGTCGTCACCGGCCTTGCCTGGACGGAAGTCGGCGGCGACACGCTTCAGATCGAAGCGGTCATGCTGCCGGGCAAGGGCCGGATGCAGACCACCGGCAAGCTCGGCGACGTGATGAAGGAGTCGATCGACGCGGCCCGCTCCTATGTCCGGTCCAAGTCGCTCAGCTTCGGCATCACCCCGCCGACCTTCGACAAGAAGGACATCCATGTGCACGTGCCGGAAGGTGCGACGCCCAAGGACGGTCCATCGGCCGGCGTCGCGATGGCGGTGTCGATCATCAGCGTGCTGACGGGCATCCCGGTGCGCCGTGACGTGGCGATGACCGGCGAGGTGACGCTGCGCGGCCGTGTGCTGCCGATCGGCGGTCTGAAGGAGAAACTTCTCGCCGCCCTGCGCGCCGGCATCACGACGGTGCTGATCCCGCAGGAGAACGAGAAGGATCTGGCGGACATTCCGGAGAATGTGAAGCAGGGCCTGAAGATCATCCCCGTCTCGAATGTCGACGAGGTGATCAAGGTCGCGCTGACCCGCCAGCCCGAAGCGACCACCTGGGAGGAACCGAGCGAGCCCGCCCGGATTCCGGCGCAGGACACGGCGGCGGGCGAGGGCGCGTCGCTCGCGCATTAGTTGAAGCCTGAGACGAAGGGCCGCCGGAAAGGCGGCCCTTTTGCTTTGCGGCAGGCCCGCAGAGTGGGCTATGGTCCGGCCGGATTCTGGAGAAAAGGGCCATTTCACCAATGAACAAGAATGAACTGATCGCTGCGGTGGCAGACAAGACCAGCCTCGCGAAGGGTGACGCCACCTCTGCCGTCGAGGCGCTGTTCGATGTCATCACTGCCGCGCTGAAGGAAGGGGACGAGGTCCGCATCGTCGGCTTCGGAACATTCGTGGTCAGCCAGCGCAAGGCCGGCAAGGGCCGCAATCCCCAGACCGGCGAAGAGATCGACATCCCTGCGTCCAAGGCGCCGAAGTTCCGCGCCGGCAAACAGCTCAAGGAAGCCGTCAATTAAGGACGGCTTCGCCGCCGCGGCGGTATCCTGATGCTTCGAGGAGACGCCGCGGCCCATTCGGGGTGCGCGGCGTTTTTCGTTTCGAACGGGCGCCTGCGGGTCGGCCGCACGGGACGATCGGGGAGGGCATTATGAGGAGCATCATTGCCGGCGCGTTGGTCGTAGGACTGCTGGCCGGCACTGCCGCCGCTGAAATCGAAAGCCGCAGCCAAAGCGGCTTCGTTGTGGCCTACGAGGCTGATCTGGCGATCCCGCCGCAGGACGCCTACGCGAAATGGCTCCAGATCGGCGGGTGGTGGAGTCCGGTTCATACCTATTCGGGCGATTCGAAGAACCTGTCGATCACGCCGGACCCGGGCGGCTGCTGGTGTGAGGCGCTCAAGGACGGCGGCTTCGTCGTGCATCTCCGCGTCGTCTCGGCACAGCCCGGCAAGGCTCTCCTGTTCTCGGGCGGGCTCGGGCCGCTCGCCTATATGGGTGTCGCCGGCTCGATGGTGGTGGAGTTCAAGGCGACTGCCACCGGCACGCATGTAACCCTGCGCTATGCTGTCGGAGGCTATGATCCCAGCAACTTCGCAGCGTTGCCGGCGGCTGTCGACGGCGTGCTGGGGGAAGGTTTCCAGCGCTACGCGGCTTTCGCCGCGCAGCCCTAGCGAGAGCCGGTGGCCGACGAGGTCGTCACGATTGCCGGCCAGCGCATGCTGGCCTGCGATCCCGCGGGGCCGGCGATCGCAACCGAACGCGAGGCGACCGATCTGATCGGGGACGCCCTCGGCGCGGACGCACACGTCGTCGCCATTCCTGTCGAGCGATTGGGTCCGGATTTCTTCCGCCTGGCGTCCGGGCTAGCCGCCGCCGTCGTCCAGAAATTCGTCAACTATGAGCGCCATCTCGTGATCGTCGGCGACGTCGCTGCGTACGAGGCGCGCAGCGCCCCGTTCCGCGACTTCGTCCGCGAGGCCAATCGCGGGCGGCATCTATGGTTCGTTTCGGATCGGGCTGCCCTGGAGGAGAAGCTGCGCGGCTAGACCGGTTCAGTTCACTGCCGCGGGTGCGGCCACCATCGAGGGGGAGTTGAGCATGGGTAGCATCGACTGGATCGCCGTACTCGTCGCGACGGTGTCCGCCTTTGTTCTGGGCGGGCTCTGGTACTCGCCGCTTCTCTTCGCGAAAGCCTGGATGGCCGGCGCCAAGCTCACCGAGGCCGAGGTGTCCGGCAACATGGGCGCCGTGTTCGGACAGGCCATCGTGGCGGCCCTCGTGACCGCCATGGCCTTTGGTTGGTTTGTCGGTAACGGCATGAGCGTCCGGGACGGCGTCACGGTTGGTGCCATCACCGGCCTTGGCCTCGTCACCGCCAGCCTGGCCCTGAACTACGCCTTCGAGCGGCGGCCGCTGTCGCTGCTCCTGATCAACGGCGGATATTATATAGTTCAGTTCGTGCTCTACGGGCTCATCTTCGCGCTGATCTGAGGGCGACCGTGAGGCATGGCTTAACGTCGCGCGGCCATGATAGAAGCCGCGCGGCGGGCGATTAGCTCAGTTGGTAGAGCGCTTCGTTTACACCGAAGATGTCGGCGGTTCGAGTCCGTCATCGCCCACCAGTCTTCACCCACAGGGCAAGTTGCTGTTCGGCGGACCCGGTAAACGCGGGCCGCGGCGCAGGGTCGCGTTTCCGCGCAGGCGGCTTGCCGCCAATATGCGGTCACGCGGGAAATCCTGCGAGAAGGAGAGAGACTGATGCGCTTTGTATTTGCGGCAGCGCTGGCTTTCGGGTTGGCCGGGCCGGCAATCGCCGACGACACCGATACTTTCAACGTGGCGGGCACCGGCCCTGACGGCAACACCTACACCGGCACGGTCAGCATCACCGAACAGCAGCTCGGCGAAGCCGTGAAAGGCGATGTCTTCAAGGTTGTCTGGACCATCGGCGGCCAGACTACGCAGGGCGTGGCCATCGTCAGCGAGGAGAACCGCAAGGTTCTGGCGATCGGCTACATCTATCAAGGCAAGTCCGGCGTCGCCGTGATGACCGAGGCCGACGGCAAGGCGTCCGGCTCCTGGTGGGTCGATGGCGTGCCCGGCACGGGAACCGAAGTTTGGACGCCCGCGCAATAGTCGTCGCATTCGCTTGACACCCGGGAGCGCGGCGCATAACAACCGCGCTCTCTTGAGCGGGCCGCCATCGCGGCGGCCTGACAGCCCAGCGGGGGCGTAGCTCAGTTGGTTAGAGTGCCGGCCTGTCACGCCGGAGGTCGCGGGTTCGAGCCCCGTCGCTCCCGCCACTCGCTTTACAGCAGTGAGATGTCGTTTCGCCCGACATAGTGTTGCAGGCGCTAAAGCGTGCTGCTTATTCTCCGTTTATCCGTGACCTGAGGAGTTTCTGACGATGCCGATCCCTCGTGCGCCGCTGTCGGCACTCGTTCTGGCGCTGGGGCTTGGCGCTGCGATGCCAGCGGCCGCAACCGAGGCGATCACATTGGAGGCGCCGAACGGCTTGTCGACGCTTGCCATTACCGGCGCGCCGGGTGGCGGCTTCGCCCTCGCGGCGCAGGAGCTCGTCCCCTACGCCGGCGGCACGGATCCGCGTGTTCACGTTTTCCGCTATGAGGCCAACGGCAAGCTGCGGTGGGAACGGGTCGTCGACCGCCACGGCCCGCAGATCGTGAAGGCTATCACCTATGGCCCGGGCGAGACCCTTTACCTGGGCGGGCTGGACGGCTCGGAGCTGACCGAAAACAGCTACCAGAAGATGTTCATGGCCTTCGGGCCCCGGGGCGATGTGCTGGAAGACAAGGTGTTTGGCGACCCGGCGCCGGTGGAGGATTTCCTGTCCGGCCTCGCCCTTCTCTCGAACGGCAACCTGCTGGGTGTGGGGCGCTACAAGGACGACCCGCAGCATGATGCCGACATGCAGGTGCTCGAACTGACCACGACCGGCGACGTCGTCTGGTCTGCCAAGGTGTCCGACGCGGCCCACGAATCGTATCCGGTCGTCGCGACCGGCGCGAACGGCACCTTCGTCGCGGGGACCTACGAGAACCGCAAGGTGTTCGTGTCGCGGGTCGAGTCCGGCGCGCAGAAGGTCTCCAATTTCGCCAGCTTCACCATGCCCCGGCGCTGCGCGGTGGCCCAGATGACCGTCTTGCAGGACGGCGGGCTCGCCATTGCGGTCAACCTCAGCGGCGGCAACAACGAGGCGCGGCTTGTTCGCCTGAGCAGCAGCGGCAGTGTGATGTGGGACGTCAGCGTCACCGGCAACACCGTCATCGCCGACATCACCCGCATGCCCGACGGACTGATCGTCGTTGCCGGCACGAGCGACACGCCAAAGACCCTCGAGACCTATGGCTGGCTGCGCGCCTATAATGACAGCGGCGAGGTCGTCGGTGAGATAAAGCCGGACTACGAGGGCGAAACACGTGCGGGCGGCGTCACCGTCGACGGCAAGGACGGGGTGTTCTTCTCCTACACGCCGGTCGACGAATCGATTCCTGCCCGCCCTGAGCCGGTTATCGTGGAGCGCATCCGCGTGGAATGAGGTGCGGGCCTGAGATTGAATCGCAACTTCTGATACGGCATGGTGCGGCGCGGTAAGTTGCTCTAACGGCTTGTGAAATCGTAGTCCGACGCCGTCGAAAATAGCGACGCTGTGCCGCTATGCGGCATCGGTGACATAGGCTATAGCGACGCGCAAATCGGGCCGCAGAAACGACACATTTTGCGGTCCTCGCGAGGGGCGCGAATGGCCGACTTCTTCACGGAATATCTGGCGATACTCGTCTTCCTGGGTATTTCCGCGGTGCTCGGCATCGTCCTTCTGGCCCTGCCGTTCCTCGTCGCGCCGGTGAAGCCGGATGCCGAGAAGCTCTCGGCCTATGAATGCGGCTTCAACGCCTTCGACGATGCGCGCATGAAGTTCGACGTGCGCTTCTACCTGGTCTCGATCCTCTTCATCATTTTCGACCTCGAAGTCGCCTTCCTGTTCCCGTGGGCGATCTCGCTCGGCTCGATCGGCGTCTTCGGCTTCTGGTCCATGATGGTCTTCCTCGGCGTTCTCACCGTCGGCTTCATCTACGAGTGGAAGAAGGGAGCCCTGGAATGGGAGTGATCGTCCCTGCGGGCACTGCCGCCCGCTCCGGAGTCGAAGGCGGGCACACGCCCGGCCCCGACGACCTGATGTTCGACGCCCTTCAGGGCGCGATGAAGGACAAGGGCTTCGTCACTGCGTCGCTGGAAGAACTGGTCGCCTGGGCGCGCACCGGCTCGCTGATGTGGATGACCTTCGGCCTCGCCTGCTGCGCGGTCGAGATGATGCAGGCCTCGATGCCGCGCTATGATATGGAGCGCTTCGGCGCTGCCCCCCGCGCGTCACCGCGCCAGAGCGACGTGATGATCGTCGCCGGTACGCTGACCAACAAGATGGCGCCGGCGCTGCGCAAGGTCTACGATCAGATGCCGGACCCGCGCTACGTCATCTCGATGGGCTCCTGCGCCAATGGCGGCGGCTATTATCATTATTCCTACGCCGTGGTGCGCGGCTGCGACCGCGTCGTGCCGGTCGATGTCTATGTGCCGGGCTGCCCGCCGACGGCTGAGGCGCTGATCTACGGCATCCTGCAACTCCAGAAGAAGATCCGCCGGGTCGGGACGATCGAGCGCTGATCATGGACCTCGCTGCACTCGACGACCTGAAGGCCAAAGTCGCCGCGGCGCTGCCGGCCGCGACCGTCAGTTCCGCCTACGGCGAAGTGAATGCCGTCGTGCCGATGGCGGACATCGTCGCCGTGCTGGCGACGCTGCGCGACGCCACCGATCTGAAATTCACGACGCTGATCGACGTGACGGGCGTTGACTATCCTGAGCGCGGCAAGCGTTTCGACGTCGTCTATCATCTGCTTTCGATGACCAGGAACGCGAGGTTGCGCGTAAAGGCCGAAGTGGGCGAGGGCGAGGCGATCGACAGCGTCGTTCCGATCTATCCGGCGGCCAACTGGTTCGAGCGCGAAGCCTTCGACATGTACGGCATCCTGTTCGCCAACCATCCCGACCTGCGCCGCATCCTCACCGATTACGGCTTCAGCGGCCATCCGTTGCGCAAGGATTTCCCGCTGACCGGCTATGTCGAGGTGCGCTACGACGACGAGCAGAAGCGCGTCGTCTACAGCCCCGTGAAGCTCCAGCAGGAATTCCGCAATTTCGACTATCTGAGCCCGTGGGAAGGCGCCCGCGCCGTGCAGCTTCCGGGCGATGAGAAGGCCAAGTCATGAGCCAGGCCGCCTCGATCGACGACCGCAAGTTCACGATCAATTTTGGGCCGCAGCATCCGGCTGCGCACGGCGTGCTGCGCCTGGTGCTGGAGCTCGACGGCGAGATCGTCGAGCGGGTCGATCCCCATATCGGCCTGCTGCATCGCGGCACCGAGAAGCTGATCGAGTACAAGACCTATCTCCAGGCGCTGCCCTATTTCGACCGGCTCGACTACGTCGCGCCGATGAACCAGGAGCACGCCTATTCGCTGGCGGTCGAGAAGCTGCTGGACATCACGGTGCCGCGGCGCGGCCAGTTGATCCGCGTGCTCTACAGCGAGATCGGCCGCATCCTGTCGCATCTGCTGAACGTCACGACGCAGGCCATGGACGTCGGCGCGCTGACCCCACCGCTGTGGGGCTTCGAGCCGCGCGAAGACCTGATGATTTTCTACGAACGCGCCTCGGGCAGCCGCATGCATGCCGCGTTCGTGCGGCCCGGCGGCGTCCACCAGGACCTGCCGCAGAAGCTGATCGACGATATCTATGCCTGGACCGAGATCTTCCCGAAGAAGGTCGACGACATCGAGACGCTGGTCACCGAGAACCGCATCTTCAAGCAGCGCAATGTCGATATCGGCGTCGTCTCGCAGCAGGAGGCGCTCGACTGGGGCTTCTCGGGCGTGATGGTGCGCGGCTCGGGGCTCGCGTGGGACCTCCGCCGCGCGCAGCCTTACGAGTGCTACAGCGAACTCGACTTCAAGATCCCGGTCGGCAAGAACGGCGATTGCTGGGATCGCTATCTCTGCCGCGTCGAGGAGATGCGCGAGTCGGTGAAGATCATGCGCCAGTGCATCGAGAAGATGCAGCCGGGGCCGGTGAGCAGCGACGACGGCAAGGTGGTGCCGCCCAAGCGCGCCGAGATGAAGCGCACGATGGAAGCGCTGATCCATCACTTCAAGCTCTATACCGAAGGCTACCGCGTGCCGCCGGGCGAAGTATATGCCGCGGTCGAGGCGCCGAAGGGCGAGTTCGGCGTCTATCTCATCGCCGACGGCACCAATCGTCCGTACAAGTGCAAGATCCGCGCGCCGGGCTATGCCCATCTCCAGGCGATGGATCATCTCTGCAAGGGCCACATGCTGGCCGACGTGAGCGCCATCCTCGGCTCGCTCGACATCGTGTTCGGCGAGGTGGACCGGTGAGCGTTTCAGCGACCATGGCCGGCGGCGGGGCCGGGGCGGTGCGGGCGGTGGCCAATGCCTCCGATCCGGGCGTGAGGGCGGCGCAGGGGCAGCTCGACGCCTACAACGCGCAGGATCTCGACCGCTTCATGACGTTCTATACGGATGATTGCGTGATCGCCGATCTGAACGGCCAGATCGCCCAGCGCGGCGCAGAGGAAATCCGCGCCCGCTATGCGGCGATGTTCGCCAAGTTCCCAGAGAACAGGGCGCTGTTGGTCAACCGCATCGTGGTCGGCAACACCGTGGTCGACCATGAGGACGTGATCCGCGCGCCCGGCGGCGAGCGCTTCTTCGCCTGCGCCATCTACACAATCCGCGGCGGCAAGATCGCCCGCGTGGACTTCGCGAAATAGACCATGGCCCTTCGTCGCTTCGCAGCCGAACAACCCGCAAGCTTCGCCTTCACGGCGGACAATCTCGTTTGGGTCGACAAGCAGATCGCCAAATATCCCGAAGGCCGTCAGGCCTCCGCGGTCATTCCGATGCTGTGGCGGGCGCAGGAGCAGGAAGGCTGGATCAGCGAGCCGTGCGTGCGCTGGGTCGCCGAGCGCCTCGGCATGCCGTTCATTCGCGTCTACGAGATCGTGACCTTCTACACGATGTTCCACATGGCGCCGGTCGGGAAGGTGCATGTGCAGGTCTGCGGCACCACGCCCTGCATGCTGCGCGGCGCGGAAGACCTCATCAAGGTCTGCAAGTCGAAGATCGCGGCGACGGCCAAGGACGTGACGGCCGATGGCATGTTCTCGTGGGAAGAGGTCGAGTGCCTGGGCGCCTGCGTCAACGCGCCGATGGTGCAGATCTGGTCCGACACCTATGAGGACCTGACGCCGGAGAGCCTCGAGAAGCTGCTCGACGCCTTCGCGCGCGGCGAAAAGCCGAAGACCGGCCCCCAGATCGACCGCCACATGTCCGCCCCCGAAGGCGGCCCGCTGACCTTGACCGAGGTGAAGAGCTGATGCTCACCGACAAGGACCGCATCTTCACCAATCTCTACGGCCTGCATTCGCCGGGCCTCGACGGTGCGCGCAAGCGGGGCGACTGGGACGGCACCAAGGCCATCCTGGAGCTCGGCCGCGACGCGATCGTCGACATCATGAAGAAGTCGGGCCTGCGCGGCCGTGGCGGCGCCGGCTTCCCGACGGGTATGAAATGGTCGTTCATGCCGAAGAAATCCGACGGCCGGCCGTGCTATCTCGTCGTCAACGCCGATGAGTCCGAGCCCGGTACCTGCAAGGACCGCGACATCCTGCGTCACGATCCGCACAAGCTGGTCGAAGGCTGCCTGATCGCCTCGTTCGCGATGGGGGCGAACGCCGCCTATATCTATGTCCGCGGCGAGTTCATCCGCGAGCGCGAGGCGCTACAGCGCGCCATCGACGAGGCCTATGACGCGGGCCTCATCGGCAAGAACAACGTCCACGGCTGGGACTTCGACTGCTACGTCCACCACGGCGCCGGCGCGTATATCTGCGGTGAGGAGACCGCGCTGCTCGAAAGCCTGGAAGGCAAGAAGGGCATGCCGCGGATGAAGCCGCCCTTCCCGGCGAATGTCGGCCTCTATGGCTGCCCGACAACGGTGAACAACGTCGAATCGATCGCCGTCGCGCCGACCATTTTGCGCCGCGGCGCGGAGTGGTTTGCGGGGCTAGGCCGTCCGAACAACACCGGCACCAAGGTCTTCTGCATCTCCGGTCACGTGAACAGGCCGTGCAATGTGGAAGAGGAGATGGGTATCCCGCTGAAGGATCTCATCGAGAAGCATTGCGGCGGCGTGCGCGGCGGCTGGGACAATCTGCTCGCAATCATCCCCGGCGGCTCGTCGGTGCCGCTGCTGAAGAAGGACGTGTGCGACACCGTCCTCATGGATTTCGACAGCCTGAAGAATGTCGGCTCGGGCCTCGGCACCGCCGCCGTCATCGTGATGGACCAGTCGACCGACATCGTCGCGGCGATCCGCCGCCTCTCGTATTTCTACAAGCACGAGAGCTGCGGCCAGTGCACGCCGTGCCGCGAAGGCACCGGCTGGCTGTGGCGCATGATGAAGCGCATGGAGACCGGCGAGGCGGTGGCCGCCGAGATCGACACGCTCCAGGACGTCACCAAGCAGATCGAAGGCCACACGATCTGCGCCCTCGGCGATGCGGCCGCCTGGCCGGTCCAGGGCCTCATCAAGAATTTCCGCCCCGAACTGGAAGCCCGCATCGCGGCGCGCCGATCGGCCCTGGCGAAGGCGGCGGAGTAGGGCGATGACCAAGATCATCATCGACGGTCAGGAAATCGACGTCCCCGGCGAGTATTCGCTGCTTCAGGCCTGCGAGGCGGCGGGCGTCGAGGTGCCGCGCTTCTGCTTCCACGAGCGCCTTTCGATCGCCGGCAATTGCCGCATGTGCCTGGTGGAAGTGAAGGGCGGGCCGCCCAAGCCCGTCGCCTCCTGCGCCCAGCAGGTGCGCGATCAGCGGCCCGGCCCGAACGGCGAGCCACCGGTCGTCATCACCAATTCGCCGATGGTGAAGAAGGCGCGCGAAGGCGTGATGGAGTTCCTGCTCCTCAACCATCCGCTCGACTG
This sequence comes from Alphaproteobacteria bacterium, assembly GCA_020852655.1. GTDB lineage: Bacteria > Pseudomonadota > Alphaproteobacteria > Micropepsales > Micropepsaceae > JADZAI01. Next base: position 125,812 of record JADZAI010000104.1, on the reverse strand, counting down.
CCCGATCTGCGACCAGGGCGGCGAATGTGACCTTCAGGACCAGGCGATGGGCTACGGCATCGATGAGGCCCGCACTCGCGAATACCGCCGCGGTGTGACCGACAAATACATGGGCCCGCTGGTCAAGACGCAGATGACGCGCTGCATCCACTGCACGCGCTGCATCCGCTTCTCGGCCGAGGTCGCCGGCGTCGACGAGATCGGCGCCATCGGCCGCGGCGAGGACATGGAAATCACCACCTATCTGGAAAAGGCGGTCACCTCCGAGCTCTCGGCCAACATCATCGACCTCTGCCCGGTGGGCGCGCTGACCTCGAAGCCCTATGCCTTCAATGCGCGCCCCTGGGAACTGCGCAAGACCGAATCGATCGACGCGATGGATGCGCTGGGCGCGAACATCCGCATCGACAGCCGCGGCGCCGAAGTGCTGCGCGTGCTGCCCCGCGTGAACGACGACGTGAACGAGGAGTGGATCAGCGACAAGACCCGCTTCGTCGTTGACGGCCTCGGCCGCCAGCGTCTCGACAAGCCCTATGTCCGGCGGGACGGCAAGCTGAAGCCCGCCACCTGGCAGGAAGCGTTCGACGCCATCGCCGACAGGATCAAGACGACGAAGCCCGAGGCGATGGCCGCCATCGTTGGCGACCTCGTCAGCGTCGAGCCGGTCAAGGCGCTGAAGGATCTGATGACCTCGCTCGGCGTCGCCAGCCTCGACTGCCGCCAGGACGGCGCGAAGATCGGCGGCGCGCGCGCCTCGTATCTCTTCAATTCCACCATCGCCGGCATCGAAGAGGCGGATGCGATCCTGCTGGTCGGCACCAATCCGCGCTGGGAAGCGCCGCTGATCAATGCGCGCATCCGTAAGACCTGGCTGCGCAGCGGCCTGCCGGTCGCCCGCATCGGTGCACCGGTCGATCTCACCTATGACGTGCGCGAACTGGGCGAGGATTTCTCGATCCTGTCGGGCCTCGCCGACGGCTCGCACGACGCGTTCCAGATACTAAAGGACGCCAAGCGCCCGCTGCTTATCGTCGGCATGTCGGCGCTGTCGCGGCCTGACGGCGCCGCGATCCTCGCTGCCTGCGCCAGGCTCGCCGGCGCGACCGGAATGATCGGCCCGGAAGGTGCTGAAGGCTGGTGCGGCTTCAACGTGCTGCACAGCGCCGCAGCCCGCGTCGGCGCGCTGGATATCGGCTTCCTGCCGGGCGCGGGCGGGCGCGATGTCGCCGGCATTCTCGACGGCGCATCGAAGGGCGAGGTCGAACTGGTCTGGCTGCTCGGCGCCGACGAGATCGACACCGCGAAGCTGGGCAACGCCTTCGTGATCTATCAGGGCAGCCATGGCGATGCCGGGGCGCACCGCGCGGACGTGATCCTGCCGGGTGCCGCCTACACCGAGGAAGACGGCATCTTCGTCAATCTCGAGGGCCGCGTGCAGGCCGCCAACCGCGCCGTCTTCCCGCCGGGCGAGGCGCGCGAGAACTGGAAGATCGTGCGCGCCGTCTCGGGCGTCCTTGGCCAGCCGCTGCCCTATGACGATCTGAAGGCGCTGCGGGCGAAGCTGGTCGCCGACGTGCCGCATCTCGCGACATTCGACGCACCCGCCGGCTCGCCGGGCGCCGACGCGGCGCTGTGGGGCAATGTGGGTGCCGCCGGACCGATCGGCGGCGCGCCGCTCGCCTATGCGATCGACGATTTCTACCTCACCAACCCGATCGCGCGGGCGAGCCGTACGATGGCGGAGTGTTCCAAGCTTTACGTGAAGCGGCCGCTGGCCGTAGCGGCGGAGTAGGGCGATGCTTCTCTACTCCTCTCTTCAGAACTGGCTGGGCAATGAATGGGCCTGGCTGATCAGCAATGTGGTGAGCATCCTGCTGTTCATCGTCGTGCTGCTGGTCATGATCGCCTACATCCTGCTCGCCGATCGCAAGATCTGGGCGGCCGTGATGATCCGCCGCGGTCCAAACGTGGTCGGCGCCTTCGGCCTGCTTCAGTCCTTCGCCGACCTTCTGAAGTTCGTTTTCAAGGAATCGGTAATCCCGGCCGGCGCGAACAAGGTCGTCTTCCTGCTCGCGCCGCTTATCACGGTGACCCTCGCGCTCGGCGCTTGGGCTGTCGTGCCGGTCGATGAAGGTTGGGTGTTCGCCGATGTCAATGTCGGAGTGCTCTATATCTTCGCGATCTCGTCGCTGGGCGTCTACGGCATCATCATGGGCGGCTGGGCGTCGAACTCGAAATATCCCTTCCTGGGCGCCCTGCGTTCTGCCGCCCAGATGGTGTCTTATGAGGTGTCCATCGGCTTCGTGATCATCACGGTGCTGATGTGGACGGGCTCGCTGAACCTCAGCGAGATCGTCAGGGCACAGGCGGGGAGTGGCGGCTTCTGGGGCTGGAATTTCTTCAGCCTGCTGTTTCCGATGTTCGTGATCTTCTTCATCTCGGCCTTGGCCGAAACCAACCGCCCGCCGTTCGACCTGCCGGAAGCGGAATCCGAACTCGTGGCCGGCTATCAGGTCGAGTACTCCTCGACCCCGTATCTGCTCTTCATGCTGGGCGAATACGTCAACATCGTCCTCATGTGCGCCATGACGACAATCTTCTTCCTCGGCGGCTGGCTGCCTCCCGTGGAGATCGGCTTTCTCGAAGCCGTGCCAGGCGTGATCTGGTTCGTGCTGAAGGTCTGGATCGTCTTCTTCTTCTTCGCGATGGTGAAGGCGATTGTGCCGCGCTACCGCTACGACCAGCTCATGCGCCTGGGCTGGAAGGTGTTCCTGCCGATTTCGCTCGTCTGGGTCGTCATTGTGGCCGGCTACCTCGTCGCAACCAACTCATATCCCGGCTGAGGGCGCTGACATGGCCTGGCTAGACCGTACAGCCCGTTCGATCCTCCTCGCCGATTTCGCGTCGGCCTTCGTGCTGGGGATGCGCTATTTCTTCTCACCCAAGAAAACGATCAACTACCCCTTCGAGAAGGGGCCGCTGTCGCCGCGCTTCCGCGGCGAGCATGCGCTGAGGCGCTACGCCAACGGCGAGGAGCGCTGCATCGCCTGCAAGCTGTGCGAGGCGATCTGTCCGGCGCAGGCGATCACGATCGAGGCGGAGCCGCGCGACGACGGCAGTCGCCGCACCACGCGCTACGACATCGACATGATGAAGTGCATCTATTGCGGCTTCTGCCAGGAGGCCTGCCCGGTGGACGCGATCGTGGAAGGCCCGAATTTCGAGTTCGCAGTCGAGACCCGGGAAGAACTGATGTACGACAAGGACAAGCTTCTTGCGAACGGCGACCGCTGGGAGCGCGAGATCGCCAAGAACCTCGAACTCGACGCGCCGTACCGCTGATGCTCATCGCGCTCGCCTTCTACCTCTTCGCGGCCATTGCGGTCGCTGCCGCCGTCATGGTCGTGACGGCGCGCAACCCCGTGCATTCGGTCCTCTTCCTCATCCTCACCTTCTTCTCCTCGGCAGGCCTCTTCATGCTGGCCGGGGCCGAGTTCCTCGCCCTGATCCTGATCGTCGTCTATGTCGGCGCGGTCGCGGTGCTGTTCCTGTTCGTCGTGATGATGCTCGATATCGATATCGCCGAATTGCGTCAGGGCGTGCTCGACTATGTGCCGCTCGGCGCGCTGATCGGCCTCATTATGCTGGTCGAACTCGGGCTGGCGCTGGGCGTCTGGGCCTTCGCGCCGGAGGCCGCGTCGTCGGTTGCGGCGCCGGTGCATCCCGGCCTCACCAACACCGAGGCGCTGGGGCGCGTGCTCTATTCGGACTTCCTCTATGTCTTCCAGGCGTCCGGCCTGGTCCTTCTCGTCGCCATGATCGGCGCGATCGTGCTGACCTTGCGGGAGCGGCCGGGCGTCAAGCGCCAGTCGATCGCCCAGCAGGTCGGCCGACTGCGTGCCGAAGCCGTCGAGTTGAAGGACATCCGGCCGGGGCAGGGCCTATGACCATCGGACTTTCCCACTATCTCGTGGTCGCCGCAGTGCTGTTCACCATCGGCATCCTCGGCATCTTCGTGAACCGCAAGAACATCATCATCATCCTGATGTGCATCGAACTGATGCTGCTCGCGGTGAACGTGAACCTCGTCGCCTTCTCGGCGCAGTTCGGCGATCTCACGGGTCAGGTCTTCGCCCTGGTCATTCTCACGGTCGCGGCGGCGGAAGCAGCCATCGGCCTCGCCATACTCGTCGTATTCTTCCGCAATCGAGGTTCGATTGCCGTCGAAGACGTCAACGCGATGAAAGGCTGAGCCGCCCATGCTGTCGGCCATCGTCTTCCTGCCGCTGCTCGGCGCGCTGATCGCCGGCTTCTTCGGACGCCTGATTGGCGCCCGGATGGCGGAAATCGTGACAACGGGGCTGCTCGGCGTCGCCGCGGTCCTGTCGTGGATCGCGTTCATAGGCATCGGCATCAACGGCGCAGAGACGCAGACCATAGAGGTACTGCCCTGGATCACCTCGGGCCAACTCCAGACCTCGTGGACGCTCAGGGTCGATGTCCTGACCGTTGTGATGCTGGTCGTCGTCAACACCGTCTCCAGCCTCGTGCACCTCTATTCGATCGGCTACATGGCCGAAGACCCGCACCGGCCGCGCTTCTTCGCCTATCTCTCGCTCTTCACCTTCGCGATGTTGATGCTGGTGACGGCGGACAATTTCCTCCAGCTCTTCTTCGGCTGGGAAGGCGTCGGCCTCGCCTCGTATCTGCTGATCGGCTTCTGGTATCAGAAGCCCTCGGCCAACGCCGCGGCGATCAAGGCCTTCGTCGTCAACCGCGTCGGCGATTTCGGCTTTGCGCTCGGCATCGTCGGCGTGTTCGCGGTGTTCGGCTCGATCGATTTCGACAGCGTATTCGCCGCCGCCCCGAACATGGCCGGCCGCACCTTCGAATTCGCCGGCATGCAGCTCGACGTCATGACGACGCTCTGCCTGCTGCTGTTCGTAGGGGCGATGGGAAAGTCGGCGCAGTTCGGCCTGCACACTTGGCTGCCCGACGCCATGGAAGGCCCTACCCCGGTGTCGGCGCTCATCCATGCCGCGACCATGGTCACCGCCGGCGTGTTCCTCGTCTGCCGCTGCTCGCCGATGTTCGAATACGCGCCGGACGCGCTTGCCTTCGTGACCATCATCGGTGCGATCACGGCGTTCTTCGCCGCGACCGTCGGCATGTTCCAGGACGACATCAAGCGGGTCATCGCCTATTCGACCTGCTCGCAGCTCGGTTACATGTTCTTCGCAGCCGGCGTCTCCGCCTACCAGGCCGCGATGTTCCACCTCTTCACGCACGCCTTCTTCAAGGCGCTGCTGTTCCTGGGCGCCGGCTCGGTCATCCACGCGATGCACCACGAGCAGGACATGCGGAAGATGGGCGGCCTCTGGAAGCTGATCCCGTTCACCTACGCCATGATGATGATCGGCACGATCGCCCTCATCGGATTCGGCATTCCGCATGTCTTCGGCTTCGCCGGCTTCTATTCGAAGGACGCGATCCTCGAGACCGCCTATGCGGCGGGCGGCGTCGGTTCCTTCGCCTTCATCGCCGGAATTGTCGCCGCACTGATGACCTCGTTCTACTCGTGGCGCCTTGCTTTCATGACGTTCCACGGAGCGCCGAAGTGGAAGCACACGGCCGAGGAAGAACACGCGCACGGCGCACACGCCGAACCGGCCCAGGGCGATCATGCGCACGCCCATGCCGCGCATGACGACCACCACGGACATGAGCTGCACCCGCATGAATCGCCGATCACGATGACGGTGCCGCTGTTCGTCCTGTCGGTCGGAGCGGTGCTCGCCGGCTTGCTGTTTGCCCCGTATTTCATCGGCGAGGAGAACGAGGCCTTCTGGCGCGAGGCGATCAAGGTCCTGCCGGCGCATCACGCGCTGCATGCACGCCACGAGGTACCGGAGTGGGTCGTCTGGGCGCCGTGGGTGGTGACGGTGTTCGGCTTCCTCATCGCAGCCTATTATTTCCTGTGGCGGCCGCAACGCGCCGCGGCTCTCGCCGCACAGAACGGGCTGCTCTACAGCTTCCTCAAGAACAAGTGGTACGTGGACGAGCTTTACGACCTTATCTTTGTGCGTCCGGCCATGTGGCTCGGTCGCTTCCTGTGGAAGAAGGGCGACGGCTGGACGATCGACGGGCTCGGGCCTGACGGCGTCGCGGCGCGAGTCCTTGACGTCGCCCGCGGTGCGGTGCGGGTCCAGACCGGGTTCATCTACCACTACGCCTTTGCGATGCTGATCGGGGTTGCCGCCTTGCTCACCTGGCTGATGTTCGGGGGAGCGCACTGATGGCGTCCTGGCCCATCCTGTCGCTCGTCACCTTCCTGCCGCTTGCGGGCGCGCTGCTGATCTTCGGCCTCGGCAAGGCGGAAGGCGAGGCGGGCGATCGCAACGCGCGCTGGATCGCGCTCTGGACGACGTTGCTGACGCTCGTCTTTGCGATCATCGCGTGGAGCGAGTTCGACCCGGCGAACCCCGGCTTCCAGTTGGTCGAGGAGGCGAGCTGGCTCGGCGGCGGCGTTTCCTACAAAATGGGCGTCGACGGCATCTCGGTGCTATTCGTCGTGCTCACCGCCTTCCTGATGCCGACGGCGATCCTCTGCTCGTGGACCTCGATCGAGGACCGCGTGAAGCAGTACATGATCTGCTTCCTGGTGCTCGAGACGCTCATGATCGGCGTCTTCTGCGCACTCGACCTCATCGTCTTCTACGTCTTCTTCGAAGGCGGCCTGATCCCGATGTTCATCATCATCGGCGTCTGGGGCGGCAAGCGGCGGGTCTACGCGACCTATAAATTCTTCCTCTACACGCTGCTCGGCTCCGTGCTGATGCTGATCGCCATCCTGTATATGTGGGCGACGGCGGGCACGACCGACATCGTGAAGCTGCTGGCCTATGACTTCGCGCCGGAAGCACAGACATGGCTGTGGCTCGCCTTCTTCGCGTCGTTCGCGGTGAAGATGCCGATGTGGCCGGTGCATACCTGGCTGCCCGATGCGCACGTCGAAGCGCCGACCGCGGGTTCGGTCATCCTGGCCGGCATCCTCCTGAAGATGGGCGGCTACGGCTTCCTGCGCTTCTCGGTGCCGATGTTCCCCGATGCGTCGCTCTATTTCCAGAGCTTCGTCTTCGCGCTGTCGGTGATCGCCATCATCTACACCTCGCTGGTCGCGCTGGCGCAGGAGGACATCAAGAAGCTGATCGCCTATTCGTCGGTCGCCCATATGGGCTTCGTGACGATGGGCATCTTCACACTGAACCAGCAGGGCATCGACGCCGCGCTGTTCCAGATGATCAGCCACGGCTTCGTCTCGGGCGCGCTCTTCCTTTGCGTCGGCGTCATCTACGATCGGATGCATACGCGCGAGATCGCGGCCTATGGCGGCCTCGTCACACCGATGCCGGTGTATGCCTTCACCTTCATGGTGTTCACGATGGCCAATGTCGGCCTGCCGGGCACCTCGGGCTTCGTCGGGGAATTCCTGAGCCTCGCCGGCGCATTCCAGGCGAACACCTGGGTCGCGGTCGGTGCGGCGAGTGGCGTGATCCTGTCGGCAGCCTACGCGCTCTATCTCTATCGCCGCGTTGTCTACGGCGTCTTCGACAAGCCGTCGCTCCGGGGCATCCTCGACATGAACAGCCGCGAGATCGGGACGCTCGGGCCGCTGATCGCTGCCACCATCTTCTTCGGAATCTACCCGAAGCCGATCTTCGACGTCACCGGACCGGCCGTGCGTCAGATGGTCGAAACGCTCGGCGTCTCGACGCCGCATGCGCCCATCTCTGTCTCTGAGCCCGTCAAGCCGACCGAAGGCGAGGCACCGGCTGCCGAGGAGCATCACTGATGAACACGCTCAACGCCGATATCCTGCTCGCGCTGCCCGAGCTGGCGATGGCGGTCGGCGGCATGGCGCTGCTTATGATCGGCGTCTTCGTCGCCAAGCAGCGTCCCGGCCTCGTCAACATCCTCGCCGTCCTGCTCTTTGCGATCGTCGCCGCGCTGATCCTGCGCCAGCCGGAAGGCGCCCAGGGTAACGCCTTTAATGGCGCCTTCGTGGTCAACGACTTCACGCGCTTCGCGAAGCTGCTGATCCTCGTCGGCGCTGCACTCTCGATCACCATCGCCGCGCGCTTCTTCGACCGCGAGCGCATCGCCCGCTTCGAATTCGCCGCGCTGATGGTCTTCGCAACCCTCGGCATGATGATGATGGTCTCGGCCGGCGGCCTCATCTCGCTCTATGTCGGGCTCGAACTCCAGTCGCTGTCGCTCTATGTCCTTGCCGCCTTTCACCGCGACAATCTTCGCGCCACCGAGGCGGGTCTCAAATATTTCGTCCTCGGCGCACTCTCGTCCTGCATGCTGCTCTACGGCGCGAGCCTCATCTACGGCTTCGCCGGTACGGTGAATTTCGACGGAATTGCCGCGGCGGTCTCGCATGGGCGCAATGTCGGCGTGGTCTTCGGCATCGTCTTCATCATGGCCGGGCTTGCCTTCAAGGTCTCGGCCGTGCCGTTCCACATGTGGACGCCCGACGTCTATCAGGGCGCCCCGACGCCGGTGACGGCCTTCTTCGCCGGCGCGCCCAAGGTCGCCGCGATCTCGCTGATGATCCGCGTGCTCTACGATGCGCTGCCCGGCGCGATGACGGACTGGCGCCAGATCGTCACCTTCATCTCGATCGCCTCGATGATCCTCGGCGCCTTCGCCGCGATCGGCCAGACCAACATCAAGCGCCTGATGGCATATTCGTCCATCGGCAATATTGGCTACGCGCTGGTCGGCGTCGCGGCGGGCACCGAGCAGGGCGTGTCGTCGGTGCTGATCTTCATGGCGATCTACGTCGTTATGACCGCCGGCGTCTTCGTTTGCATCCTCGCGATGCGGCGCGAGGGCGGGCAGACCGAGGAGATCGCCGACCTTTCGGGCCTGATGCAGACCCGGCCGCTGCTGGCGCTCTGCTGGATCCTGCTGCTGTTCTCGTATGTCGGCCTGCCGCCGCTGCCGGGCTTCTTCGGCAAGCTCTATGTGTTCGGTGCTGCCGTGCAGCAGGGCCTCTGGCCGCTGGCGGTGATCGGCATCGTCACCAGCGTGGTCGCGGCCTACTATTACGTCCGCATCGTCATGATCATGATCAACGGCGAGCCGGCCCGGCCGTTCGAGCGTGCGATGGGCACCGAACTGCGCGTCGTGCTGGGTGGTTCGATGCTGTTCACCGCCGCGATGGTCATCGTCCCCGGCATCCTGGTCGGCTGGGCTGGCACCGCCGCCGCCGCCTTGATGAAATGACGCCGGAGCCCTGGCCGGCTCATCTCGGCCTCGAGGTCTTCGACGAGATCGATTCGACCCAGACCGAAGCGCGCCGCCGTGTGAGCGCGGGAGCGGTGGGGCCAGAGTGGATCGTCGCCCGCCGCCAGACCGCCGGGCATGGCCGGCGGGGCAGGGCGTGGTCATCGCCGAGCGGCAATCTGATGGCAACCTGGTACGCCCGGCCCGATGTCGAGATCAGCGCGGCGCCGCAGGTCAGCTTCGTCGCGGCGCTCGCTGTCGCCGATCTGATCGACCGCTATCTCCCCGGCCGCTGTACCCTTAAATGGCCGAACGATCCGCTGCTCGGCGGCGCCAAGGTCGCCGGCATCCTGCCCGACTCGGCCGGCCGCGCCGATGGCCGGCTCGACTGGCTGATGGTGGGTTTCGGGATCAACCTCGCGGTCTTCCCGACCGATACGCCATACCCCGCAACCTCTCTCGCCGCCCACATGGGCAGCGCGCCCGATCCCGATGTCGCGCTGAGCATCCTGGCGATCAGCTGGGAGCGGCGCTTCGCCGCGTGGCGTAGCCAGGGCTTCGCCGCGATCCGCGCCGCCTGGCTGGAGCGCGCCCACGGCATCGGCCAGACGCTGGAGGTGCGCCTGCCCAACGAGAGCTTCCCGGCCGTGTTCGAAGGCCTCGATGCGAGCGGCGCCCTGCTGGCACGCTTGCCCGACCGGTCGCTGCGCGTCGTTGCGGCCGGCGACGTTTTCCCGGTCGCGCGTTAGACAGCCATGCTCCTCGCCATCGACGCCGGCAACACCAACATTGTCTTCGCGATCTATCGCGGGACGCAGATCGTCGCGCAGTTCCGCGCCTCTACTCGCGAAGGCCGCACGGCCGATGAATATTACGCCTGGCTCGCGCAACTGATGCAGTTGCAGGGCCTCGACGCGAACGAAATCGAAGGCGCGATCATCGCCTGCGTCGTGCCGCAGTCGCTGTTCAACCTTCAGCGCCTGTGCCGCAAATACCTGAAGATGGAACCGCTGGTCGTCGGGGCGCCCGATGTCGAGCTGGGCATCGTCGTCACGACTGACCGCCCGCACGCCGTCGGGGCCGACCGCCTGGTTAACGCGGTCGCCGCGCACAAGGACTATGGGGGCGATCTCATCATCATCGATTTCGGCACGGCGACGACCTTCGACATCGTCGGCCACAGCGGGTCCTATGATGGCGGCATCATCGCGCCGGGGGTCAATCTTTCGGTCGAGGCGCTGCACCTCGCCGCGGCGCAGCTCCCGCGCATCGCCGTCGAGCGGCCGCAGGCGGTGATCGGCCGCGACACCGTGCCGGCGATGCAGTCGGGCGTCTTCTGGGGCTATATCGCGATGATCGAGGGCCTTGTCGCCCGCATCAAGGCCGAGATCGGCCGGCCGATGCAGGCGATCGGCACCGGCGGACTCTCCAACCTGTTCCGCCAGTCGACCTCGGCGATCGACCTGCTGGACGGCGACATCACCATCCGCGGCCTGCGCTATATCTGGGAACGGAACGGCCACCATTGCGGACGGCCGCCGCAGGAGACATCTGACGACGCATGAATCCTGCCTCTGACACCGAACTCGTCTTCCTGCCGCTGGGCGGTTCGGGCGAGATCGGGATGAACCTGAACCTCTACGGCTACGGGCCGCCTGACGCGCGCAAATGGCTGATGGTCGATCTCGGCATCACCTTTGGCGACGAACTGATCCCCGGCGTCGACGTGGTGATGCCCGACATCCGCTTCATCGCCGAGCGGCGGCGCGACCTCCTGGGCATCGTCCTGACGCACGGCCATGAGGACCACATCGGCGCGGTCGCGCATCTCTGGCCGCAACTGCGCTGCCCGCTCTACGCGACGCCGTTCACCGCGGCGCTGGTGCAGGCGAAGCTGGACGAGGCCGGCGTCAACGCGAAGCTGACCATCGTCGAACTCGGCGGCAAGCTCAGCCTCGGGCCGTTCGAGATTGAACTCATCACGCTGACCCACTCGATCCCCGAACCCAACGCGGTCGCCATCCGCACACCGCTCGGCACGGTGCTCAACACCGGCGACTGGAAGATCGATCCCGAGCCGCTGGTCGGCCTCACGACCGACGAGGCGGCGCTGCGCCGCCTCGGTGACGAAGGCGTGCTGGCGATGACCTGCGACTCGACCAATGTCTTCGTTCCGGGCCGGGCGGGGTCTGAGGCCGACGTCCGCCGCACGCTGACCCAGTTGATCGCCGATCATCCTGGCAAGCGCGTCGCTGTCACCGCCTTTGCCTCCAATGTCGCGCGGCTTGAGAGCGTCGCGCTCGCTGCGCAGGATGCCGGGCGCAGCACCGCGCTGGTCGGCCGCTCGATGCGCCGGATCGTCGGTGCCGCCCAGAGCGCCGGCTACCTCAAGGGTCTGCCGCCCTTCGTGCAGGAAGAGGAGGCGGCGCTGCTGCCGCGCGATTCGGTCGTTTATCTGTGTACCGGCAGCCAGGGCGAACCCGGTTCGGCCCTTGCCCGCATGGCGCTCGGTGAGCATCGCGGCGCGCCGCTGGAGGCGGGCGACGCCGTGATCTTCTCTTCGCGCGTCATTCCGGGGAACGAGAAGAAGGTCGGCGCGATGCAGAACGCGCTCGCTGCCCGCGGCATCGAGATCGTCACCGACCAGGACCACCACCACGTCCACGTCTCGGGCCATCCCTGCCGCGACGAACTGGCCGACATGTATCGCTGGGTGCGGCCGAGGATCGCGATCCCGGTGCACGGCGAAATTCGCCATATGATGGAGCACAAGCGCTTCGCCGAGAGCCTACAGGTGCCCGACACGCTGGTCGCGCCGAACGGCTCGATCGTGAGGCTGGCGCCCGGCCAGCCGGCGATCGTCGACGAGGCGCCGTCGGGCCGGCTTCAGCTCGACGGCCGCGTGCCGATCCTCGAAGGCGATGGCGTCGCGCGCGCCCGGCGCGGCCTGTCCTTCGCCGGCTTTGCGGGGGTTACGGTGATCGTCGGCGGCGGTACGAAGAAAAAGGCCGCGGCGCAGGCCGTACTTATCGGTGAGGGCATCCCCGAGAGCGTCCTTGCGGCGATGCGCGAAGCGGCAGAAAACGCCGCCTCGCGCGCCCCCTCGACCGTGATGGCAGACGATGAGGAATTCGCTGAATCGGTGCGGCGCGCGGTGCGCCGCGAGGCCAACACGACGTGGGGCAAGCGGCCCATGGTCAAGGTTGAGATCGTGAGGCTCTGATGGAGATCGGCGGCTCGGTTGTGGTCTTCGTCATCGCGTGGTGGATCGCCTTTCAGGCGCTGCTGCCGGTGGGCGTCAAGACGCCGGAAGAGGCGGGCGTCACGATGGTGGGCGATCCCGGCGCACCGACGAATCCGCGGCTGTTCATCAAAGGCCTGTGGGCCGGCGCGATCGCCATTGTGGTGTGGGCGGCACTGTTCAGCCTGATCAAATGGTCGGGCTTGACCTTCGCGGACCTTCCGTCGCCGTAGGCAATCGCCACAAAAAGAAAAGCGAGGCCGCCGGCCTCGCTTCCGTTATCGGCGATTTTCTTCCACGCGATCATTGACCGCCGCGTGTGCCTTCCTCCCTAAACGCCGGCCGCGCGCGAGCGTCAGCCCCTTTTGTGGGATCGTCTCTAAACTCCGCATTTCCCTAAGTAAACGAAATTTTCTGTCATGGTGCACTGCGACATTGTTTTTTTCGTTCGAAGTGTCACCGATTTGTCAAATTCTGCGTCGTAGATGAAATTCATGGTCAAGCAGGTCCTGGTATTCGCGCTCGGGTTGTTGTCGTTCGCGCAAGCGGAGGTCATTTCGACGCCCAAAGCCTGCGATGTCCCCGCCGACGTGGCAGCTTCGCCGGACGTCGCTGCGCCTGATCTGAACGCGCGGACAATTCAGCTTCCGCGTATCGGGATCGACATCAAGCGGGGCACGCGCCTCCCCAGCCGGACCTTTGCCGAGGCGCTTCTCGCGCAGGTGACGGTGGATCCGGTCGGCGGCAGCGTCACGCTCGGCCCGGACGGACAGCTCCCCGCATCGTCGCAGCCCAAGCCGTGCGAGTAATCCTCGCCGCACTTATCGCGGTGCTGCTCTCCGGCCATGCCTTCGCGGAGTTCGGCTGGCCACAGATGCGCGAGCGCTGGAGCAAGCACGACGAACGCGGCTATGAGCGGTTCGTGGCGACGCTGGCCGATGCGGATTGCCACACCGTGCGCGATTGCCTGGGGCCGGCGCACAATCCGCTGGCGGCCGGCGACCCGCCCGGTCTCGTCTTCTCCGCCGACTGCGCGGACCTCGTCTACATGCTGCGGGCCTACTACGCCTGGAAGCACGGCCTGCCGTTTTCCTTCCTGACACAGATTGAAGCGCGCCAGGGGATGGGGGAGGGCGACCTCAAGACGACGGTCTACGGCAACCGTCCCGTCGCCCGCTTCGACGTCGTCGAAGGCACCGACATCCGCCAGGTGCTCGACCTCATCCGCAACACCGTAAGCACCGCGACCTTCCGCATCGACCCGCGCATCGAGCAGCCGGTAGCGCAGGACTTCTACAGCCCGGCGATCACCCGGGCCGCGCTGCGCCCAGGTTCTGCGATCTACAACGGCGACGGCCATGTCGTGATCGTCAGCAAGATCGACAACGCCGGCCGCATCCATTTCATCGATGCGCATCCGGACATGTCGATCACACGCGGCGTCTATTCCGGACAGTATCAGCGCGGCGAGCCGGCGATCGGTGCCGGCTTCCACGCCTGGCGCCCGTTCGCGCAAGAGAAGGGCGTCTACGCATATGCTGCGAATGCGCAGATCGCCGGCTACTCGCTGGAGCAATATTTCGGCCTGGAGGCGACGAACACCGATTGGACCAAGGCCGACTACAGCGACAGCGGCAGGAACGCCGACTTCGTCGAGTTCACGCGGCGCCGGCTGGCGAAGGGCAGGCTGCGCTATGACGTGATCGAGGAGGCCCGCCTCGGCTTCGCGCGGTTGTGCGACGACATCCAGGATCGGCAGCGTTTCGTGGACGATGCCCTCGCACAGGGCCTCCAGCGCACGCCGCGCCCCGGCACGCTGGAAGGTGCGACACCGGCGGATCGTTCGACGTGGCTCGTCTACTCGACCCCGGGCCGAGACCGCCGCCTGCGCGCCCATGTCGCCCAGCTTGGCGCGGACCTGACACGCTACATCGCGATGGTCGTCGGGAAGACGGGCGAGGCCATTTATCGCGGCAAGTCGCTGCGGTCCGACCTCCAGCTGACCTTCGACCGGGCCGATGCCGAGTGCCGGCTCGGCTACACCAACACCGACGGCAGCGCCGTCACCCTCACGCTGAAGCAGGTCCTGGCCCGCCTGCCACACCTGTCCTTCGACCCCTACCACTGCGCCGAACGGCGCTGGGGCGCGAGCGGCCCCGAACTGGAGCGCTGCGACGAAGACGGCCTGAAAGCCCGCTGGTACCAGGCCGAGGCGCCCCTGCGGCAGTTGAAGCCGATCCCGGGTATCTCGCCCGGTGCGACGCTGGACGTCCTGCTGGCGCTGCCGCCGCCGTCTGAGCTCCAGCCTCCGTCCTTCGAGGCGATCTTCTCCACCGCGCCGGGCGCCCAGCCGCACAAGCGCCGGAAGCGGCACTGATTTGTGAAACAGGGGCGGGTGACCTAAAAGACGCGCCCGCCCGGATATCCGGGCGCCCTGAGTCCATCCGAGGAAGCCGATGCGCCTGTCGCGCTATTACATGCCCTTGATGCGCGAGACGCCCGCCGAGGCGCAGATCGTCTCGCACCGGCTGATGCTGCGCGCCGGGCTGATCCGCCAGATGTCGGCCGGAATCTACGCATGGCTGCCGCTCGGCAAGCGCGTGCTGGCCAAGATCGAGCAAATCGTGCGCGAGGAGCAGAACCGCGCCGGTGCGGTCGAAGTGCTGATGCCGACCATCCAGTCCGCCGATCTGTGGCGGGAGAGCGGCCGCTACGACGCCTACGGCGCCGAGATGCTGCGCATCAAGGACCGGCACGACCGCGAGATGCTGTACGGCCCGACGAACGAGGAGATGATCACCGACATCTTCCGTTCGACGGTGAAGTCGTACCGCCAGTTGCCGCTGAACCTCTATCACATTCAGTGGAAGTTCCGGGACGAGGTGCGCCCGCGTTTCGGCATCATGCGCGGCCGCGAATTCCTGATGAAGGACGCCTACTCATTCGACCTGTCGGCCGAGGATGCGCGCAAGTCGTACCGCAAGATGTTCATCGCCTATCTGCGCACCTTCGCGCGGATGGGCCTGAAGTCCGTGCCCATGCGCGCCGACACCGGCCCGATCGGCGGCGACCTCAGCCACGAATTCATCATCCTCGCCGAGACCGGCGAGAGCCAGGTCTTCTGTCACCGCGATCTCATCGAGATGCCGGTGCCGGGCGAGGATTTCGACTTCGACGGCGACACCGAGAGCGTCGTCAACCAGCGCACCTCGCTCTACGCAGCGACCGAAGAGATGCACAACGCCGAGGCCTTCGCGGCACTGCCGGACGACAAGCAGGTTTCGGCGCGCGGCATCGAGGTTGGCCATATCTTCTACTTCGGCACCAAATACTCGAAGGCGATGGGCGCGAAGGTTGCCGGTCCCGACGGCACGGACGTGACCGTCGAGATGGGTTCCTATGGCGTCGGCGTCTCCCGCCTCATGGGCGCGATCATCGAAGCGAACCACGACGAGAACGGCATCATCTGGCCTGACAGCGTCGCGCCGTTCGATGTCGGCCTGATCGACCTGAAGCCGGGCGATCCCGTGACGGGTGAACTCTGCGCGCGCATCTATCGCGACCTCACGCAGGCCAAGCTCGATGTCCTCTACGACGACACCGAGGAGCGCACCGGCGCCAAGTTCGCGAGCATGGATCTCATCGGCGTGCCCTGGCAGATCATCGTCGGGCCCAAGGGCGCGACGAAGGGCGTGGTCGAGATCAAGAACCGCCGCACCGGCGAGCGCGCCGAGATGACCCCCGAAGCCGCCATCGCTCGCTTCGCCGCGAAAGACATGTGATGTCGACTGCGCCGTTTGCGGCCTTCGAATGGCTCCTCGCCGGGCGTTATCTGCGTGCGCGCAAGAAGGAGCGAACGGTTTCGGTCATCTCCGTCATCTCGTTCCTCGGCATCATGCTGGGCGTCGCGACGCTGATCATCGTGATGTCGGTGATGAACGGCTTCCGGCAGGAGCTGCTGTCGAAAATCCTCGGCCTCAACGGGCATATCACGGCGATCGCCTATGACGGCGCCATGCCGGACTATGACGACGTCACCGCCTCCATTCGCCGCATTCCGGGCGTCCGGCGCGCGGCGCCGATCGTCGATGGCCAGGTTATGGTCCGCGGCGACGGCGGCACGACGGGCGCCATGGTGCGCGGTCTCAAGAAGGCCGACCTCGCCACGCTGGACGTGGTCGCGAAGACGCTTTCGCCGGGCTCGCTCGATGCGTTCCAGGGCGGCGATGCGATCATCATCGGCACGCGTCTCGCCGACCAGATGGGCCTCCGCGATGCCGGCGGCACGCTCATTCCCGACGCCAGGCTGACACTGATCGGCGCCGACGGCCCGGTCACCGCGGTCGGTCCGACGACACGGCGAAAGACCTATTCGATCGTCGGAACCTTCAATATCGGCATGTCGGAGTACGACTCGCTGATCATCTTCATGCCGCTCGAACAGGCGCAGCTTTACTTCCGCAAGGAAGGCACCGCGACCGCCGTCGAGGCGATGGTCGACGCGCCCGATCGCGTTGGCGACTGGGTCCCGGCCTTCCGCGATGCGACGCCGCCCGGCACGCGCATCCAGACATGGCAGCAGACCAACGAGTCCTTCTTCACCGCCATCCAGGTGGAACGGACCGTGATGTTCCTCATTCTGACGCTGATCATCCTCGTTGCGGCCCTCAACATCATCTCCGGCATGATCATGCTCGTGAAGGACAAGGGCGGCGACATCGCCATCCTCCGGACCATGGGCGCGACGCGCGGTACGATCATGCGCGTCTTCCTCATCGCCGGCTCTTCGATCGGTATCGTCGGGACGATCGCCGGCGTCGGTCTCGGCGTGCTATTCGCAGCGAACATCGAGACGATCCGGCAGTTCGTCTCCGGGCTCGTCGGCGTGCAGCTTTTCGACCCGCTGATCTACTTCCTCAGCCGCCTGCCGGCGGTGGTCGACACCGGCGACGTCATTACCATCGGTTGCCTGGCGCTTTGTCTCTCTTTCGTCGCGACGCTGTACCCTGCGTGGCGGGCGGCGCGCATCGATCCGGTCGAGGCCCTGCGCTATGAGTGAGGCGCAGCCGGCGGTTCTGGAGTTGCGCAACCTCGTTCGCTCGTTTCCGCAAGCGAACGGCGTGCTGGAGATATTCAAGGGCGCCAACGCCACCCTCCGCCGCGGCGAGATCGTGACGCTCGTCGGCCCGTCCGGCGCCGGCAAGTCTTCGCTGCTGCATATCGCCGGCCTGCTGGAGCCGCCGACGTCGGGCGAAATCCTGATCGAGGGCAAGTCCGTCGCGGGCATGTCGGATCGCGAGCGGACGCGCATCCGCCGCACGACGCTCGGCTTCGTCTATCAGTTCCACCATTTGCTTCCCGAATTCTCGGCGCTCGAGAACATCATGATGCCGCAGCGCCTCGCCGGCGCCTCGGCCGCCAACGCCCGCATCGAAGCGATGCGCCTGCTCGACCTTGTCGGCCTCAGCCAGCGCGCGACGCACCGGCCAGCCCAGTTGTCGGGAGGCGAACAGCAGCGCGTGGCGATCGCACGTGCCCTGGCCAACAAGCCTAAGCTGCTGCTCGCCGACGAGCCGACCGGCAATCTCGACCCCAAGACCGCAGACCGCGTTTTCGAAGTGCTGCTCGGCATCGTCCGTTCGGAAGGTCTCGCGGCGCTGATCGCCACGCATAACCACAAGCTCATCGGCTATACCGACAGGACGCTGCTGCTCCATGAGGGCCGGCTGGTCGACGCCGGGAAGCTGCCGCTGGGCTGAGACCGACAGCTTCTGTCATCGAAACATGTGAGCATCTCGCCTTGCATTGTTTCACCTGGCGGCGCGGCCCGGCAAAATGGACCGCCGCCGCGCTGAGTCTCGAATGCCCCCCTTCGTCCACCTTCGCGTCCATTCCGCCTATTCGCTCCTCGAGGGCGCGATCCGGGTCAAGGAACTCGCCGATCTCTGCGCACGCGGCGGCATGCCTGCCGTGGCCGTCACGGACACCAACAACCTCTTCGGATCGGTCGAGATAGCCGATGCCCTGGCCGCACGCGGCGTGCAGCCGATCAGCGGCCTGACATTGAGCGTCGAGCTCGGCCGCGAACGCGACCGCTCGCGCCCCGGCGTTTCGCTCGAACGCCCCACGGTGGCGTTGCTCGCGCAGAACGAAGCCGGGTGGCTGAACCTCTCGCGGCTCTCCAGCCGGTCGTTCCTGGAAGTCGCCGCGCCCGATACGCCGCACGCGACGCTGGCGATGCTGGAGGAGCACGCCGAAGGGCTCATCCTGCTCTCGGGCGGCCCGCGCGGGCCGTTGAATCGGCTGATCGGGGAAGGACGCGATGCCGAGGCCGGCGAACTCGCCGCGCGCTTCGCGAGGGCGTTCCCCAACCGCTTCTACATCGAACTCCAGCGCCACGGCCTCTCTGCCGAGAACGCCGCCGAAGGCCCGCTGATCGACATCGCCTACCGCCAGCGCCTCCCGCTCGTCGCGACGAACCAGTGCTATTTCGGCAGCGCCGATATGTACCAGGCGCATGACGCGATGCTTTGCATCGCCGCCGGCCGCTACGTGACCGAGGAAGACCGCCCGCGCGTCACGCCGGAGCATCGCTTCAAGAGCTCCGACGAGATGATCGAGCTGTTCGCCGATCTCCCGGAGGCGACGGCGAACACGTTGGAGATCGCGCGCCGCTGCGCCTTCCGTCCGCTGAAGCGCAAGCCGATCCTGCCCGCCTACCAGCTGCCGGAAGGCCAGAGCGCGGTCGACGAATTGCGCCGCATTGCGATCGAAGGCCTCGAGCGGCGCCTCGAAACCTTTCCGCTCTACAAGCCGCGTGAGGAATATTCCGCCCGCCTCGAATACGAACTCGGCGTCATCACGCGCATGGGCTTCGAAGGCTATTTCCTTATCGTCTCCGACTTCATGAAGTGGACGCGGGCGCAGGGCATTCCCGTCGGCGTCCGCGGCTCGGGCGCGACGTCCATCGTCGCGTGGTGCCTCGACATCACCTCGCTGGACCCGCTGCGCTTCAATCTGGTCTTCGAGCGCTTCCTCAATCCCGAACGCGTCTCGATGCCGGATTTCGACATCGATTTCTGTCAGGAGCGGCGCCCGGAGGTCATTCGCTATGTGCAGGCGAAATACGGCCAGGACCGAGTCGCGCAGATTCTGACCTTCGGTACGCTCGCCGCGCGCGCCTGCCTGCGCGATGTCGGCCGCGTGCTCCAGCTCGGCTACAATTTCGTCGACCGCATCTGCAAGCTCGTCCCCAACGTGCCGGGCAAGCCGGTCACGCTGAAGCAGGCCGTCGATGGCGATCCGAAGCTCCAGGCTCTGATCGCCGACGAGGAGGGCGTCGCGCGCCTCTTCGAGATGGCGATGAAGCTGGAGGGCCTCTATCGCAATGCCGGAACCCACGCCGCCGGCATCGTCATCGGCGACCGTCCGCTGCCCGAACTGGCGCCGCTCTATCACGACCAGAAGGCCGACCTGCCGGCGACCCAGTTCGATTACAAGGACGCCGAGACGGTCGGCCTCGTGAAGTTCGACTTCCTCGGCCTCAAGACCCTCACCGTCATCGCCGAGACCGAAAAGCTGCTCGAAGCCCGCGGCATCCATATCCGCACAGGCGAAGAGACCGAGTTCAAGGACAAGAAGACCTACGAGATGCTCTCCCGCGGCGACACGGTCGGCGTGTTTCAGTTGGAAAGCCAGGGCATGCGCGACCTCATACGGCGCATGAAGCCCGACCGCATCGAGGACATCATCGCGCTCGTGGCGCTCTACCGCCCCGGCCCGATGGACTCGATCCCCAAATACATCGCGGTAAAGAACGGCCGGGAGCAGGCCGAATACGTCCACCCGTCGCTGGAGCCGCTGCTCAGCGAAACCTACGGCGTCATGACGTATCAGGAGGACGTCATGCTGATCGCCCGCGAGCTTGCGGGCTATTCGCTCGGCGACGCCGATCTTCTGCGCCGCGCGATGGGCAAGAAGGACAAGGCCGAGATGGCGCGCCAGCGCGAGCGCTTCATCAAGGGCGCCGGCGAACGCAACATTCCCGCCGCGATCGCGGAGAATATCTTCGAACAGGCCGACAAGTTCGCCGGCTATGGCTTCAACAAGGGCCATGCCGCCGCCTACGCGCAGGTCGCGTATCAGACGGCCTTCCTCAAGGCGAACTACCCGGCCGAGTTCATCTGCGCCTCCATGACGCTCGACATGGGCGACACGACGAAGCTCAACATCTTCCGCCAGGAAGCCGAGCGGGTCGGCATCAAGGTCCTGCCGCCGGACGTGAATTTCTCGGCCGCCGTCTTCAGCGTCGAGCGCGACGCGGAAGGCAACTCCGCGATCCGCTACGCCCTCGGCGCCATCCGCAACGTTGGCCGGCAGGCGATGGAGCGCGTCGCCGCCGTGCGTTCGGAGGGCGGGCGCTTCAAGACGCTGTTCGACTTCGCCCGCCGGGTCGACTCCCGCCTCGTCAACAAACGGGCGCTCGAAAACCTCGCCGCCGCCGGTGCGTTCGATTCGGTCCTGCCGAACCGCGCCCAGGTTGCCGCCGCCGCCGAACTCATGCTGTCGCACTCGGACACCTCGCATCGCGAGCGGGAGAGCGGCCAGTCCTCTCTGTTCGGCGACGTGGGCGGCGTCAGCGATCCGAAGCTGCCGATCCGCCCGGTGTGGGATTCGAGCGAGCGCCTTCAGAAGGAGTTCGAGGCGGTCGGCTTCTATCTCTCCGGCCACCCGCTGGACGATTATGCCCTGCCGCTGAAGCGGCTGGGCGCGAAGACCTGGGCACAGGTGATCAATGGCCGGCATGAGCCGGGCGCCATCGGTCTCGCCGGGATCATCCTGGACCGCAAGGATCGCCGTGCCCGCGAGGGTGACCGGCCTTATTCCTTCATCCGCATCTCGGACCAGACAGGCGTGTTCGAGACCACCGTCTTTTCGGAACTCCTGATCGCCAACGACGAGCTTCTCCGTCCGGGCCGGGCGGTGATGTTCACGGTGACCATCGACTGGGAAGACGATCAGCCGCGTCTCCGCACGCAGGGCGTCAAGTCGCTGGACGATGCGGCCAAGACGACGAGTGCGGGCCTGAAGATCACGCTCGACACGCCGCGTGCGCTTCAGCCTCTGCGTGGCATCCTCGAACCGCGCCGCGGCAAGGGCAGGGTGAGCCTTGCCCTCATGCTGGAAGGGGGGCGCGCAGCCGACGTCGACATCGGCAAATACGCCGTCAGCCCCGATCTCCGCCGCGCCATCCGCGCGGTGCCCGGGGTGGTCGAAGTCGAAGAGGTCTAACGGTTCAAGGCGTCGGCGATCCGGCCGAGTCCTGTCTTCAGCCGTTCCGGGCTCTGCGCGAAGCAGAGCCGCAGATACGCTTCGTCGCGCGTATCGTTCGGGCCGCAGGCAAATGCGCGCCCGGGCGCGACGCCCACCCGCGCCGTGCGGACCAGATCCTTCGCGAAGGCCAGCGAATCGGTCAGCCCGTCAACAGCGATGTAAGCGTAGAAGGCTCCGTCCGGCTCGACCCAGCTCAAGCGATTCTGGCTCGCCACGAAGTCGCGCACGATCTCGCGTCCCGCCCGGCAGCGCGCGACCATCTCGGCGATGAAGTCGTCTCCGCGTTCAATTGCCGAAACGGCACCCCATTGGGCGAAGACCGTGGCGCCCGTGTTGTTGCTGACCGAGAGCTGCGCCATCGCCTGGCTGAGCCGCGACGGTGCGACCACCCATCCGATGCGCCAGCCGGTCATGGCCCACGCCTTGGAAAAGCTGTTCACGATGAAGACGTTATCGTCCTCCGTTGCGTGATCGAGGAAGGACGGCGCGCGCTTCCCCGCATAATAGAGAGTCGAGTAGACCTCATCGGCGATGATGGCGACGCCGCGCCGCCGGCTGATCTCCAGCACCGCCTGGATCTCCTGGTCGGAGAGCACCCAGCCCGTCGGGTTCCCCGGCGTCCCGATGAAGATCGCCTTGGTGCGCGGCCCGATCGCCGCCTCCAGCTTGTCGAGATCGAGCACCCAGCGGCCGGCCGCCGCATCATGATCGAGCCGGAGATAAACGGGTGTTGCCCCAACGGCTTGCGCTGCCTGGCTGATATTCGGCCACATCGGCATGACGACGACGACTTCATCGCCGGTCTCGACGCAGCATTGGAGGGCCGTCGTCACGCACAGCATCGCTGCGCCGACCACCCAGATGCGGTTGATGTCGGGCGTCGTGCCGTACCACCGCGTCGTCCACGCCTGGATGGCGCTGCGCAATTGCGGGATGCCGCCGGCGAAGGTGTAAAACGTCTTGCCCTCGTCGAGCGCCTGTTTGGCTGCGTCGCGGATGAAGGCAGGCGTCACCAGGTCGGTCTCGCCGAACCAGAGGGGGATGATGTCCGGATCGCCGAGCCCCATCCGCGACACCTCGGCAATCGCGTTCGGTGCAAGATTCAGGATGGCCGGGCGAATGGGGTCACGAACGGTCATAGGGGCTCCGAGCGGCCCGCGAAAAGCGCCGAACGCCCGCTGGGCGGCAGCGCGAAAAGGCCGCGGGACGGCGATGTAGGGAACCCTGCCGGGCGGGCAGGCTTGCGGGTTGCACTTCCAGAACGAGGACCGTATAAGCCGCGCCATCTCACACGCGGTCAAGACGCGGCGCTGGCTTTTGCCAGGGCTTCGTCGCCTTCCGGTGCCGGATTTCCGGCATTTGGGCCGCGGCGGAAAAACCGGTCAAGGAGCAAACGGCACATGGCATTGCCGAATTTTTCTATGCGCGAGCTGCTCGAAGCGGGCGCTCACTTCGGTCACCAGACGCATCGTTGGAACCCGAAGATGGGTCCCTTCATTTTCGGCGCGCGCAACAACATCCATATCATCGACCTCGCCCAGACGGTGCCGCTGCTGCACCAGGCGCTGCTGGCAGTGAAGAAGACGGCCGCCGCGGGCGGGCGCATCCTGTTCGTCGGCACGAAGCGCCAGGCGTCGGAGCCCATCGCGGACGCCGCCAAGCGCTCGGCGCAGTATTTCGTGAACCACCGTTGGCTCGGTGGCACGCTGACGAACTGGCAGACGATCTCCAATTCGATCAAGCGTTTGCGCAATCTTGAAGAGACTCTGGATGCAGGTGCGGTCGGCCTCACCAAGCGCGAGGCGCTGGAGCGCACCCGCGATCGCGAGAAGCTGGAGCGCTCGCTCGGCGGCATCAAGGAGATGGGCGGCCTTCCCGACATGCTGTTCGTCATCGACACGAACAAGGAAGCCATCGCCATCGCCGAGGCGCGCAAGCTGAACATCCCGGTCGTCGCGATCCTCGATTCGAACTGCGACCCCGAAGGCATCGCCTATCCGATCCCGGGCAACGACGATGCCTCGCGCGCGATCTCGCTCTATTGCGACCTGGTCGCCCGTTCGATCATCGACGGCCTGTCGGAAAGCCAGGGCGCCGCGGGCGTCGACCTCGGCGAATCCGAAGAAGCCCCTAGCGAGGAGCTGTCGGCCGAAGCCGCCGCCTGACGGAACTGACTTCCGATCGGGCGGCCGTGTCGGAGAGATGCGGCCGCCCGATCCATTTTGAACGCTGTTAAAGGATAGACCCATGACCGCCATCACGGCCGCAATGGTGAAGGACCTGCGCGAGAAGACCGGCGCAGGCATGATGGATTGCAAGCAGGCGCTGAACGAGACGGGCGGCGACATGGAAGCCGCCATCGACTGGCTCCGTAAGAAGGGCATCACGAAGGCCGCCAAGAAGTCGGGCCGCGTGGCCGCCGAGGGTCTTGTCGCCCTTGCCGTCGCCGGCACCAAGGGCGTCGTGGTCGAGGTGAACGCCGAGACCGATTTCGTCGCGCGCAATGCCGAGTTCCAGGAGATGGCTACCACCATCGCGACCATCGCGCTCGACAAGGGCACGGACGTCGAGGCGCTCAAGGCGGCGGCCTATCCGGGTGGCGGCACGGTCGCGGAGAAAATCCAGGCGACGGTCGCCAAGATCGGCGAGAACATGACGCTGCGCCGCGCCGGCGCCATCTCGGTCGGCAAGGGCGTCGTCGGCGCCTATATCCACACGCAGATCGCGCCCGGGCTGGGCAAGATCGGCGTGATCGTCGGCCTGGAGTCGGAAGGCAAGGCGGACGTCCTCGCGACGTTCGGCCGTCAGCTTGCCATGCACATCGCCGCGGCGGCCCCGCTGGCGGTGGACGAGTCGGGTCTCGACCCGGAGGTCGTCGCGCGTGAGAAGGGCATTCTCGCCGACAAGGCCGCGGCCTCGGGCAAGCCGGCCAACGTCGTCGAGAAGATCGTCGAGTCGGGCCTCAAGTCCTACTACAAGGACGTCTGCCTCCGCGATCAGATGTATGTCCATGTGCCGAACCGCGCCGTGTTCCAGATCGTCGAGGAGCAGGCCAAGCAGGCCGGTGCGCCGATCAAGATTACCGGGTTCCACCGCTTCGCGCTTGGCGAGGGCATCGAAAAGGAAGAGAGCGATTTCGCCGCCGAAGTGCTTGCGGCCGCGAAAGGCTGATAGGATCGGTCTGAATCGGGGAGCCCAGCCAAACCATGCCTGACGCCTTGCGCTACAAGCGTGTGCTTTTGAAGGTGTCGGGCGAGGCGTTGATGGGCCCCGGCCAGTACGGCATCGATCTGCCGACGGTCGACCAGATCGCGGCTGACGTTAAGGAAGGCGTCCAGGCAGGCGCGGAAGTCTGCCTGGTCATCGGCGGCGGGAACATTTTCCGTGGCCTCAGCGCCTCGGCCTCCGGCATCGACCGGGCCAGCGCCGACTATATGGGCATGCTGGCGACCGTGATGAACGCGCTCGCCATGCAGAATGCGCTCGAGAAGATCGAGGTGCCCACGCGCGTCCAGTCGGCGATCCCGATGAGCGCGATCTGCGAGCCCTATATCCGCCGCCGCGCCGCCCGCCACATGGAAAAGGGCCGCGTCGTCATTTTCGCGGCCGGCACCGGCAACCCGTTCTTCACCACCGACACCGCGGCGGCCCTGCGCGCCAACGAGATGGGTTGTGACGCGCTCTTCAAGGGCACGCAGGTCGACGGCGTCTATTCCGCCGATCCCAAAAAAGACAAGAATGCGGTGCGCTATGAACGGCTGACGCACCACGAGGTGCTGTCGAAGGATCTGAAGGTCATGGACGCCGCCGCAATCAGTCTGGCGCGGGAGAACAACATCCCGATCGTGGTATTCGACATCCACCACGCGGGTAACTTTGCGCGTGTGCTGAAAGGCCGGGCGCCGTCGACGGTGATCGGCGACGATCTGCCGGCGGCCTGAACGAGAGCAGGGAGGACAAGATGGCGCAATTGCAACCGCTGGACATGAACGAGCTGAAGCGCCGCATGAACGGCGCGATCTCCACGCTCAAGAACGAATATGCCGGCCTCCGCACCGGCCGCGCCTCGGCCTCGCTGCTGGACCCTGTCGTCGCCGACGCCTATGGCCAGACGATGAAGGTGACCGAACTCGCCACGGTGAACGTGCCGGAGCCGCGCCTCATCACGCTCACCGTCTGGGACAAGGGCACCGTCGCTGCCGTCGACAAGGCGATCCGCAATGCCGGCATCGGCCTCAACCCGCAGGTCGACGGCACGCTCATCCGCATCCCGATTCCGCCGCTCAACGAAGAGCGCCGCAAGGAGCTCAGCAAGCTGGCGGGCAAATATGCGGAAGCCGCCCGTGTCGCCGTCCGCAACGTCCGCCGCGACGGCATGGACTACCTCAAGCGGCTCGAGAAGGAGCACGTCATCGGCGAGGACCAGCACAAGAAGCAGTCCGACGACGTGCAGAAGATGACCGACGCCGAGATCAAGGAGATCGATGCGGCGCTTGCCCACAAGGAAAAGGAGATCATGCAGGTCTAGGCATGATCTGAGAGGAACGTCGCAGGATGACGGCCCTGGCCAGCGCGCAACCGACACAGCTGCCCCGCCACGTCGCCATCATCATGGACGGCAACCGGCGCTGGGCGCGTGCGCGCATGCTGCCGCGCGTGTTGGGGCATCATGCCGGCATGCGCGCCGTGCGCGCCGTCGTCACGGCGGCGCACGAGATCGGCATCCCGTATCTGACGCTCTACAGCTTCTCGTCGGAGAACTGGCAGCGCGAGCCCGGTGAAGTCTCGGACCTGATGGGACTCCTGCGCCGCTTCATCCGGCAGGACCTCGCCGAGATGCATGCGAAGGGCGTGAAGCTTCGCTTCATCGGCGGGCGCGATCGCGTCTCGCCCGACATTCTCGCGATGCTCGACGAGGCGCGCACCCTCACCCAGAACAACACCGGCCTGCATCTCACCATCGCCTTCAACTATGGCGGCCAGGACGAGATCGTCGACGCCGTGCGCGCCATCGCTGCCGAAGCGAAAGCCGGCCGCCTCGATCCGGACGCCATCGACCGCACCACGATCTCCGGCTTCCTGCACACGGCCGGCGTCCCCGATCCCGATCTCGTCATCCGCACGAGCGGCGAGAAGCGCCTGTCGAACTTCCTCATCTGGCAGTCCGCCTATGCGGAGTTCGTCTTCACCGAAGTCCTTTGGCCCGAATTCGACAAGAAGGCCCTGCTGAACGCGCTTTCGGAATTCGCCCAGCGCCAGCGGCGCTATGGCGGGGCAGGCGAACAGGCATGACGGTGGCGAGTCCCGACACAGCAAGCACGAGGTCGGCCTGGGGCCCGCTCGGCAGCGATTTCGGGATCCGGCTGGCGTCGGCGCTCGTATTGTTCGGTATCGCGCTGCTGGTGGTCTGGCTCGGCGGCTGGCCGTTCGCGGCGTGGATTGTGCTCGCCTGCGCCGTGATGGCGGTGGAATGGGAGCGCATGACGCAGAGCCCGTTCCATTGGGCGGGGGCGCTGTTGGCCATCGCGGGCATCGCCATTGCTGCGGCCTTCGCCGTAAAGGCGCTCTATCTTTATGCCTGCATCGCGCTCGGCGTGGCGGCCTTCGTGGCCTTCCTGCATGCCCAGCTCTCAGGGCGGCACCGGCGCTGGGCTTTCGCGCTCCCGCTCTATCTCGGCATACCCGCGCTGCTGCTCATCTGGCTGCGCAACGCACCGGACGGACATCTTTCGGTCTTGTGGTTTCTCTTCGTCGTCTGGGCGACCGATTCCTGGGCCATGATCGTCGGCCGCGTCTTCAAGGGACCGCTGCTGGCTCCGGTCATTTCGCCCAAGAAGACCTGGTCCGGCTTCATCGGCGGCACGCTGGGCGCCATCGGCATCGGCTCCCTCTTCGCGGTGGTCGCGGGTCGGACGCCCGATGTCGGCCTCGTCGCCGCGATGGTTGCCATCTCGCTCACCGCGCAGGCGGGCGACGTGCTGGAGTCCGCCGTGAAGCGCCGGTTCCGCGCCAAGGACGCCGGCGCAGCGATCCCGGGGCATGGCGGGGTGCTGGACCGGCTCGACAGCCTTTTGTCGTCGACCCTCGCCTTCGCATTGATCCGCGCCCTCTGGCCGGGCTTTCCGTTCTCATGACGCGCACGATTTCCATTCTCGGCTCCACAGGGTCCGTCGGTACCAGCACGGTCGACGTGCTCCAGCAGGTCCGTGCCACCGGGCAGTTCGCGTTCGCCGTCGAAGCCCTGACCGCCCGTTCGAGCGCCGAGGCGCTCGCGGCCCAGGCGATCGCCTTGGGCGCGCGGATCGCCGTGGTCGAGGACGAGGCGGCGCTCCCGGAATTGCGCGAACGCCTGCGCGGCACCGCGACCGAAGCCGCAGCCGGTCGCACCGCCCTCATCGAAGCAGCGACCCGCCCGGCCGACTGGACCATGGCCGCCGTCGTCGGCGCGGCCGGCCTTGCACCGACTCTGGCGGCGGTCCGCAACGGCGGCGCCATAGCCCTGGCGAATAAGGAATGCCTCGTCTGTGCCGGGTCACTTTTTATGGCCGAAGTGAAACGGGCAGGGGCCACGCTGCTGCCCGTCGACAGCGAGCACAACGCGATCTTCCAGGTCTTCGACTTCGAACGCCCGGCCGCGATCGAGCGCATCCAGCTCACCGCATCCGGCGGTCCCTTCCGCTCCTGGACGGCCGAGGCGATCGCGCGGGCCACGCCGGAGCAGGCGATCAACCACCCCATCTGGAAGATGGGAGCCAAGATTTCCGTGGATTCCGCGAGCCTGATGAACAAGGGGCTCGAACTCATCGAAGCGCACTACGTCTTCGACGTCGCGCCGGAGCGGCTGGAGGTCTTGGTCCACCCACAGTCGATCATCCACAGCCTCGTCTCGTATACCGACGGCTCCGTGCTGGCCCATCTCGGCTCGCCCGACATGCGCGTGCCCATCGCGCACGCGCTGGCGCATCCGCAGCGCATCTCGACCAACAGCCGCCGGCTCGACCTCGCGGCCATCGGAAGCCTTTCCTTCGAAGCACCGGACGTGTCTAGATTCCCCTGCCTCAGGCTCGCGCAATCGGCGCTGGCCGACGGCGGTGCGGGTCCCGCGGTGCTGAATGCCGCGAACGAGGTGGCGGTCGATGCCTTCCTGCGCGGGCGCATCGGGTTCGGCCGCATCGCCGAACTGGTCGAGGCGGCGCTGGAAGAGAGTGTGCGGCGACGGTTCAAGGGGCCGGCGTCGTTGGATGAAGTGGCGGCGTTGGACGATTGGGCGCGGCGCGATGCCGGCAGCCGCATCGTGTTGGCGGCATAGGGGCGAAGCGGAATGGACTCAGTCAACCTGATCACCGGCTTCCTGACCGGCGGCGTCATCTACATCGCCGCCTTTCTCATCGTGGTCGGCGTCATCGTCTTCGTCCACGAACTCGGCCACTTCCAGGTCGGGCGCTGGTGCGGCGCACGAATCGAAGCCTTCTCGATCGGCTTCGGCAAACCCATCCTGCGCTGGACGGATCGCAAGGGCACGATCTGGCAGGTCGGCTGGCTGCCCATCGGCGGCTATGTGAAATTCTGGGGCGACGAGAACGCCATCTCGATGTCGCGCGAAGAACGCCTGCGGACGATCGCGGACGACCCTGATGCCCGCGAGTGCTTTCATTTCAAGCCGATCTGGCAGCGCGCCCTGATCGTCGCGGCTGGCCCGGTCGTCAACTTCATCTTCGCGATCGTCATCTTCGCCGGCGTCTACACGACCGCCGGCTATCCCTGGGTCGAATCGCGCATCGGCACGGTGATGGAAGGCAGCGGCGCGGCGGCCGCCGGGCTGAAGCCGGGTGATCTCGTCACATCGATCGACGGAGCGGCGATCACCGAATTTCGCGATCTCCAGCTTGCCGTGCTCTTCTCCGGCGGTGATCCGCTCCGGCTCGATGTCGAGCGCGACGGCGGCAAGCTTGCGCTGACGGCCACGCCCATTTGGCAGAAGCCCGACAATATCGGCCGCTTCGTGCTCGGCGTGACGCCGCCCAAGGACGCCGTGCAGCACTGGACGACGCTCGGTCCGGCGGCAGCCGTGATGCGCGGTGCCAAGGAGACGAAGACCATCGTCCATGGCAGCCTGACCTTCCTCGGCGGCCTCATTTCGGGCCGGGAAGACCCGCGCCAGCTCTCCGGTCCCGTGGGCATCGCCGAGAAGGCCGGCGAGGCGATCCAGATCAGCTTCCTGTCGCTGCTGATGCTGATGGGCGCGGTCTCGGTGTCGATCGGCTTGATCAACCTGTTTCCGATCCCGATGCTGGATGGCGGTCACCTTCTGTTCTACGCGATCGAAGCGGTGCGCCGCCGTCCGTTGACGGAGCGGACACAGGAATTTGGCCTGCGCATAGGTCTGGCGCTTGTGTTGAGCGTCATGCTATTCGCGACGTGGAACGACCTGATGCGTATCTTCTGGTCCTGACGTGCTGGCGGCTTTGCACGGGCGGACGCCTGAGTTCAATCAATCGGTATCGGCGGCATGAAGCGCAGATTTATCGCCCTGGCGGGTCCGGCGGCGCTCGGAGCCCTGATGGCCTCGTCGAGCCCGCTCGCGTTGGCACAGGATCCCGGAACAGGCGATCAGGCGGCCCAGCCCGCAGCCGCCGCGCCCGTGGCAGAAGCCCCGAAGCCCGTCGCCAACGGCAACGTCGTCGTGCGCATCCAGGTCGCCGGCACCCGGCGCATCGAGGAATCGACCATCCGGCAATACCTCCCGTTTGCCGAAGGCGATCGCTACAGCGACGCCTTGGGTGACACGGCGCTCAAGGCGCTGACCGCGACGGGCCTCTTCGCCGACGTGACCATCCGCGAAAGCGGCGGCGTCGTGCAGATCGAGGTCATCGAGAATCCGGTCATCAACAGCGTCAATTACGAAGGCAACTCCCGCCTCGACGACGACGACCTCTCCAAGGAGAGCCAGCTCGCGCCGCGCCAGATCCTCTCGCGCCCGAAGGTCCAGTCCGACATTCAGCGCATCCAGGAGCTCTACCGGCGCGCCGGGCGGTTTGCCGCGACGATCGAGCCCAAGATCATCGAATTGCCGCAGAACCGCATCGATCTCGTCTACGAGATCGACGAGGGGCCGGAGACCGGCATTCTCGACATCTCCTTCCTGGGCAACACCAAGTTCACCGACCGCGAGCTGCGGCAGGAGATCGTGACGACCGAGTCGGAGTGGTGGAAGTTCTTCGCCAGTCAGGACAATTACGATCCCGACCGCATCACCTTCGATCGCGAGCAGTTGCGGCGGTTCTATCTGCGCAACGGCTATGCCGACTTCCGCGTCGTGTCCGCCATCGCCGAACTGGCCCGCGACAACGCGGGCTTCTACGTCACCTTCACGCTGGAGGAAGGCGACCTCTATAATTTCGGCGACGTCAGCATCGAGTCCAAGGTCGCCGAGCTCGATCCGAACGAGATGTCCGACCTCGTCAAATTCTCGACCGGCGACACCTACAACGCCGAACTGATCGAGAAGACGGTCGAGGCGCTGACCTACTACGCCGGCACGCGCGGCTATGCTTTCGCGGAAGTCCGCCCGCGCGTGAAGCGCGACGCCAAGGGCCACCTCATCAACGTGGTCTTCGTGGTCGAGCAGGGGCCGCGCGTCTACATCGAACGCATCAACATCGTCGGCAACACGCGCACGCTGGATCGCGTCATCCGCCGCGAATTCCGTCTCGCGGAAGGCGACGCCTACAACAAGGTCCTGGTCGACCGCTCCAAGTCGCGCGTGCAGGGCCTCGGCTACTTCAAGAACGTCGAGATCGCGGAAGAACAGGGGAGCGCCCCCGACAAGACGATCCTGAACGTGAACCTAGAGGAAACGACCACCGGCGAACTCCAGTTCGGTGTCGGCTATTCGAGCCAGGAAGGCGTCATCGGCGACGTTTCGGTTTCGGAGCGCAACCTTCTGGGCCGCGGCCAGTTCCTGCGTCTGCGCGCCAGCATCAGCAACCTGCGCAAGCAGTTCGATTTCCGCTTTACCGAGCCGTACTTCCTCGACCGCAACATGGCGGCGGGCGTCGACCTCTACAACATCACCTCGACCTACGACGAATCGTCCTACGAAGCGACGACGATCGGCGGCGGCCTGCGCATCGGCTTCCCGCTCTCGGAATTCTCGCGCTTGGGCGTGCGCTATGCCTTGCGCAAGGACGACATCAAGGCGTTTTCCGACGCCACCGACTTCATCAAGGCGCTGGAAGGCGACTTCCTGACCTCCGTGATTGGCATGGACTATGTCTATGACAATCGCGACAACCCCTCCAAGCCCATGAACGGCTACGTCATCCAGGTCTCCGGCGACTTCGCCGGCGTCGGCGGCGACGTGAAGTATTATCGCGGAGAGGCGGAAGCGACCTGGTACAAGCGGCTATGGTCGGACGACTTCATTCTCTCCGTCGGCGGCGACGTTGGCTACATCGCGACCTGGGACAAGGATACGCCGCTCCGCCTGAACGACCGCTTCTTCAAGGGCGGCCCCTCGTTCCGCGGCTTTGAGACGGCCGGCGTCGGTCCGCGTCAGACGGTCACGACGGTAACCACCAAAATCTCGGACAATTCGGTCATCGGAACGAGCACGGGCGACGACTCCATCGGCGCAGAAGCCTATGCGATTGGTACGGTTGAGCTGACGGTTCCCAACTACCTGCCGGACGATCTCGGCATCGATACCAGCCTTTTCGTGGACTTCGGCACGGTCGGACTGGTCGACGGCGCGGGCGGATGCAGCGTCACGGTCACCGACAATCACGTAGACGCCATCCCGCCCAGTACCTCTGACCCGGATGGCACAGCGGCCCAGGCGGCGACGAATCGGTTCACGACGACCTCGTGCATCGAGGACAACCTGGCCTTCCGGGCCTCCGCGGGCATCAGCGTGTTCTGGGATTCCCCGTTTGGCCGGGTAAGGCTTGATTTTTCAAAGGTCTTCGCCAAAGAAGACTACGACAAGACGGAAGCGTTCCGCTTCAGCGCGGGAACGCAATTCTAAGGCGCATCGGAAATGAACAATCGTACCCTCATTGGCGTAGGGGGGGCCGTGCTTGTCGCGGTGCTCTTCGTCGCTATCCTCATCGCCGGCACGCAGACGACGGCACAGCAGCCGGCGACCCCTGCGGCGGGCGTGCCGGGCGCCACCAAGGTGCCGGTGATCCTCGTCGTCGACCGGGGCGCGATCCTGCGCACCTCTGCCGCCGGCAAGGACATGATCAAGCAGATCGACGACCTCGGCAAGGCGATGGAAGCCAAGTACGGCGAGGAAGAGAAGAAGCTTCGCGCCGACGCGCAGGAGCTCCAGGAGCAGGCCAGCGTCCTGTCCGCCGAGGCGCGCGCGAAGAAGGAGAAGGAGCTGCGTGAGCGCGGCGAAGCTCTCCAGAAGAAGGTCCAGGAAGAGCAGACCTCGATCCAGAACGGCATCAACGCCGCGCGGACCCAGATCGAGCAGGCGCTCGGGCCGATCCTGAACTCGCTCTTCCAGGAGCGCGGCGCGACGATCCTGCTCGACCGCGGCGCCATCGTCCTCGGTTCGGTCGACATCGACATCACGGCCGAGACGATCACCCGCCTCGACGGAGTGCTGCCCTCGGTCAAGGTCACGCCGGTCAAGTCGGCCCCGACTGACGGCCAGCCGCAGAACCAGTAAGCGGCGCGGCGGCTGATGGCCGATCCGCGCTTCTACGACAATCACGGCCCGATGGCGCTGGCGGATCTCGCCGGCGCCATTGGCGCTGAGGTGCATCACAGCGGCACCGCGACATCCGTCCACGACGTCTCGGATATCCATGCCGTTCGTGCCGGCGAACTCTGCTACGTCGTCAAGCGCCCCCTGATCGCAGCGCTCGCCGCCAAGCCGGGCGCCGTCGTGCTGACGACCCCGGCCTTCGCGCCGGAATGCGCCGCACTCGGGCTGTCCGTCCTGCAACATGCCGATCCGCTGGCCGCGTTCGCCAGGGCGGCGCAGACATTCTACCCGGTAGCCGGCCGCGCACTTGGCCCGGCCGGCAATGATCGCATCGACCCGACGGCCAGGCTCGGGAACAATGTCACGGTTGAATTCGGTGCCGTAATCGGCCCGCAGGCCGACATCGGCGACAACACCTACATCGCCGCCAACGCCGTCATCGGACGCGGCGTCTGCATTGGCCGCAACGGCTTCATCGGCCCCAACGCGAGCGTCATCTACGCGCTGCTCGGCGACCGCGTGATCGTCCACGGCGGCGTGCGTATCGGCAGCGACGGCTTCGGCTACGCCTCCAGTCCGGCGGGCCACGCCAAGATCCCGCAGCTCGGCCGCGTCATCGTTCAGGATGACGTCGAGATCGGCGCGAATAGCTGCATCGACCGGGGCGCCC
This sequence comes from Alphaproteobacteria bacterium, assembly GCA_020852655.1. Lineage (GTDB taxonomy): Bacteria > Pseudomonadota > Alphaproteobacteria > Micropepsales > Micropepsaceae > JADZAI01. The sequence goes on along the minus strand of JADZAI010000104.1, from coordinate 91,558 downwards.
TGGGCGACACGACCATCGGCGAGGGCACGAAGATCGACAACCTTGTCCAGATTGGCCACAACGACACGATCGGCCGCCGCGTGATCCTGGTCGCCCAGGTCGGGCTGTCCGGATCGGTCAATGTCGGCGACTGGGCCGTGCTTGGCGGCAAGGTCGGGGTCGCCGACCACGTCGATATAGGCCCCGGCACGCGGGTCGCGGCGAAAGCGGGCGTCAGCCGCGACTTGGCGGCGGGACAGGACTATGCTGGGTTTCCGGCACAACCGGCCGCACTCTGGCGGCGCGAAGTGGCGACGCTGAGGCGGCTGACAAAAGGACAAAAGCGGCGCGATGAATGACGCTGTAGCAACCGGCGAACTCGCCTCTGCCGATATCCGGCGCATCATGGAATTGCTGCCGCACAGGCCGCCGTTCCTGCTGATCGATCGCGTGATCGACATGCAGGCCGACGCGCGTTCCGCAACCGGCGTCAAGAATGTGACGATCAACGAGCCGCAATTCGCCGGCCACTTCCCGGGGCTGCCGGTCATGCCGGGCGTGCTGCTGATCGAAGCGATGGCACAGACCGCCGGCGCGCTCGTCGTGCACACGCAGAACATGAGCGCCGAGGGAAAGGTCGTCTACTTCATGACGATCGACAAGGCGCGCTTCCGCTCTCCCGTGCAGCCGGGCGACACGGTCATGCTGCCGGTCAAGCTCCTGCGCCGGCGCGGCCCGGTGTGGCGCTTCAGCGGCGAGGCGCGAGTCAACGACCGGCTCTGCGCCGAGGCCGAATTCAGCGCCATGATCATGGACACCGGCGGGAAGGAGCCGACCCCGGCCGATGAGTAAGATCGCCCCAACGGCCCTGATCGACGAGAGCGCCCAGATCGGCGCCGACGTCGAGCTCGGGCCTTACGCGCAGATCGGCCCCAACGTGGTGCTGGACGACGGCGTGCAGATCGGCGCGCACGCCGTCATTTCGCGCAACACCACCATCGGCCGCGAGACGGTCGTCCACCCCTTCGCCGTCCTCGGCGGCCCGCCCCAGAGCGTCGGCTACAGAGGCGAGGAGACGACGCTCGTCATCGGCGCACGCAATGTCATCCGCGAATTCGTGACCATCAATCGCGGCATGCCGAACGCGCGCGGCGAAACGCGCATCGGCGACGGCGGCTTCATCATGACCCACGCCCACATCGCGCATGACTGTGTGCTGGGCGACGGCGTCATCATGGCGAACAACGTCATGATCGGCGGTCATGTGCATATCGGAGACGCGGCCTGGATCGGCGGCGGCGCCGCCGTACATCAGAACGCACGCATCGGCCGTAACGCGATGCTCGGCGGCATGGCCGGCCTCGAAGGCGACCTCATCCCGTTCGGCTCGGCGCTCGGCAACCGGGCCTATCTCGGCGGCCTCAATCTCGTGGGCCTCAAGCGCCGCGGCTTCTCGCGCGAGACGATCCACGACATCCGCAACGCCTACCGCCTGCTGTTCGCGGAAGAGGGCACTTTCCAGGAGCGCCTGGACGACGTAGCGGAGACCTTCTCCAACTGCCCCGAAGCGATGGAGATCGTCGAGTTCATCCGGACAGGCGGCAACCGCTCGCTCTGCATGCCGCACCGCGACGTCTGAGGCGCCCTGATGACGGCCCCGCTGGGCATGATCGCAGGCAGCGGCGACTTCCCTGTCGATCTCGCCCGGCGTGCCGTTAGCGATGGCCGCCCGATATTCGTCGTCCGCCTCCGCGGCCTGGCCTCGCGCGAACTCGACGCGCTGCCCGGCGTTACGATGCCTGTCGGCCGCTTCGGCGGCATCGTCGCGAGCCTCAAGCGCGCCGGGTGCCGCGAGACGCTGTTCGCCGGCAAGGTCATGCGGCCGCGCCTGCTCGAATTCCGCCCCGACTGGCTCACGCTGCGTGCCCTTGCGCTGATGCTTTCCGGCACGTGGCGGCGCGACGATGCGCTGCTGCGCGTGATCGCCGGCGTTTTCGAAACACAGGGAATATCGATCGTCGGCCCCGCCCAGATATGGCCGGACATGCTGGCGCCGCTGGGATTGCTGGGAGCCACAGCGCCGGCCCAGCAGGACCTCGACGACATCCGTGCCGCCACCAGGGCGGCGCTGCGCGTCGGTGCGGAAGACAAAGGGCAGGGCGCCATCGCACGCGCGGGCGCGATCATCGGCGTCGAAGACCGTGGCCACACGGAGGCGCTGATCGAACGCGCCGCTGCTGCTACCGGACAAGGCGGCGTGCTCGTGAAGCTGTGCAAGCCCCAGCAGGATCGCCGGCTGGACCTTCCCGTGATCGGCCCTCAGACCGTGGCGAGCGCGGCGCGGGCGCGGCTCGCCGGCATCGCCATCGAAGCCGGCGGTACGATCATCGCCCGCCGCGAGGAGACCATCCGTGCGGCCGATGCTGCCGGCCTGTTCCTGCTGGGCATCGACGCAAAGACGGGTGCATCGTGACGCGGCCGTTGACCATCATGGTTTCGGCGGGCGAGCCGTCCGGCGATGCACTCGGCGCCGGCCTGATCGACGCGCTGCGCGCCCTGAGCCCCGGCGTCCGTATCGTCGGCATCGGCGGTCCGGCAATGCGCGCGGCTGGCCTCGTCAGCTATTTCGGCATCGAGGAACTCGCGGTCGTCGGCATCCGCGAGGTCGTGCTGCGCCTGCGCATCCTCTTCCGGCGCATGCGCCAGGCGGCGGATTTCGCCCTGCGCGTCAAGCCTGACGTCGTCGTGCTCATCGACAGCGGCGACTTCCATCACCGGGTCGCGCGCATGATCCGCAAGGACGACCCGTCGATCCCGATCGTCAAATATGTCTCGCCGCAGGTATGGGCCTCGCGTCCCGGCCGTGCCGAGGGCCTGAGGAGCTATCTCGACCATATTCTCTGCCTCCTGCCCTTCGAGCCGGCGTTCTACGAGCGCTACGGACTTCCGGCGACCTTCGTGGGTCATCCGGCCCTCGAACGAAAAAAGCTGATGACGGGCGGCGCTGGACTGCGCGCACGGCTTGGCATCGCGCCGGATGCGAAAATCCTCTGTGTCCTGCCCGGCAGCCGCCGCCCCGAGGTGCGCTACCTGTTGCCGCCCTTCCGCGAGACCGCGCGGGTGCTGCGCGATCGGATTCCGTCGTTGCACTGCATCATCCCCACCGTGCCGAATGTCGAGCGGCAGGTCCGCGAGGCCGTACGCAACTGGCCGACGCCGCTCAGCATCGTCACCGGGGATGCCGATCGCTTCGCGGCCTTCGATGCAGCGGATGCCGCGCTCGCTGCCTCCGGCACCGTGACCACCGAACTGGCGCTTGCCGGCGTGCCGATGATCGCGACCTACAGGCTTGGCTGGCTGACGGCCGCCATCTGGCGCCGCCTCGTGACCGTGCCGCATTTCACGATCGTCAATCTGGTGCTCGGCCGGAAGGCCGTTCCGGAATTCCTCCAGGAGAGCGTCCGCCCTGACCTCATGGCCGAAGCCCTCGCGCCGCTGCTGGCCGGCGGCGAAGCGGCGCAGGCACAGCGCCAAGCCCTCGCCGAGGCGATCGCCAAACTCGATTCCGGGGAAAGTCCAAGCCGGCGCGCTGCCGAGACCATTCTTCAGGTCGCGGCAGCGCGCGGCTGATCGTCAGCGCTTGTTCAGCGGCACATAGTCGCGCGGCGGAGCACCCGTATAGATCTGGCGCGGGCGGCCGATCTTCTGCGCGTCGTCTTCGATCATCTCGGCCCACTGGGCGATCCAGCCGACGGTGCGCGCGAGCGCGAACAGCGCCGTGAACATCGAGGTCGGGAAGCCCATCGCCTTCAGCGTGATGCCCGAATAGAAGTCGATGTTCGGGTAGAGCTTCTTCTCGATGAAGTAGCTGTCGGACAGCGCGATGCGCTCGAGTTCCACCGCGACATCGAGCAGCGGGTCGTCCTTGATGCCGAGCTCGTTGAGCACCTCGTGCGCCGTCTTCTGCATCACCTTCGCGCGCGGGTCGTAGTTCTTGTAGACACGGTGGCCGAAGCCCATCAGCCGTTGCCCCGAATTCTTGTCCTTCGCCTTGGCGATGAACTCCGGAATCCGGTCGACGGTACCAATGTCCTCGAGCATCTGGAGCGCCGCCTCGTTGGCGCCGCCATGCGCCGGTCCCCAGAGACACGCGATACCGGCCGCGATGCACGCGAAGGGATTGGCGCCGGAGGAGCCGGCGAGACGCACCGTCGACGTCGAGGCGTTCTGCTCGTGGTCGGCATGCAGGATGAAGATGCGGTCGAGGGCGCGGGCGAGGACCGGATTGACCTTGTAGTCCTCCGCCGGCACGGCGAAGCACATGCGCAGGAAATTCTCCGCATACCCAAGGTCGTTGCGCGGATAAACGAAGGGCTGGCCGAGCGAGTATTTATAGGCCATCGCCGCGATCGTCGGCATCTTGGCGATGAGACGATGGCTGGAGATTTCGCGCTGGCGCTTGTCGTTGATGTCGAGGCTGTCGTGATAGAAGGCGGACAGCGCTCCAACCACGCCGACCATGATCGCCATCGGATGCGCGTCGCGCCGGAAGCCCCGGAAGAACTGCGTGAGCTGCTCATGCACCATCGTGTGCATGGTGATCGCGCGGTCGAACTGCTTCATCTGCTTGGCGTTGGGCAGTTCGCCGTGCATCAGCAGGTAGCAGGTCTCCAGGAAGTCGCCCTGTTCGGCCAGCTTGTCGATCGAATATCCGCGATAGAGCAGGACGCCCTCGTCGCCGTCGATATAGGTGATCTGGCTTTCGCACGACGCCGTCGACGTGAAGCCGGGGTCGTAGGTGAAGGCCCCGGTGGCGCCGTACAGTTTGCGCACGTCGATCACGTCCGGCCCCACGGTGCCTGACAGCACGGGCAGTTCGATCTGCTTGTCCTTGTACGTGAGCGTCGCCGCACCGTCGGGTTTGGCTTGAGAGCCCGTTCCGTCCGCCATGGTCAGTTCCTGTCCGGTTGGGTAGCTGAGGAGAGATTTCGTTGCATCGCAATATACGACCGGGTGCAAGGTCGCGCTACTGACTGGGGCTGCGCGGGCGTCATGCCGCAGCCTGGTCCCTGAGGCGCGCCAGCGCTTCCTCACGACCCAGCGTGGCCATGACGTCGAACACCGGCGGCGACACCGCCTTGCCCGTGAGCGCCGCGCGCAGCGGTTGGGCGACGTCGCCGAGCTTGGCGCCTTCGGCTTCCGCGAACGCGCGCACGGCGGCCTCGATGTCGCCTGCCGTCCACGTCAGGCCGCCGAGCGCAGCCCCGAGGCGCCCGAGGCGCCGGCGCGCATCGGCCGACAATAGCTTCTGCGCCTTGTCGTCCAGCGCCAGCGGCCGGCTGTCGGAGATGAACGAGGCGCCGTCGATGATCTCGATGACCGTCTTCGCGCGCTCCTTGAGCGACGGCATGATCGCCCGAAGCTGGGCCTGCTGGTCCGCGGTGAGGGCAGGGCGCCCAAGCCGCTGCATGACGACGATGGCCTCCTGCGTCAGCGCATCGTCATCGGCCGCACGGATATAATGGCCGTTGATGCTGTCGAGCTTCTTGAAGTCGATCCGCGCCGGGCTGCGGCCGATGGATTCGAGGTTGAACCATTCGATCGCCCTGTCTGTGGGGATGATCTCGTCGTCCCCGTGGCTCCAGCCGAGCCGCAGCAGATAGTTGCGCATCCCCTCGGGCAGATAGCCGAGGTCGCGATACTCGTGGATGCCCTGCGCCCCGTGGCGCTTGGACAGCTTCGCTCCATCCGGCCCATGCAGCAGCGGCAGATGCGCATAGGTGGGCTGCGGCCACCCCATCGCGTCGATGATCTGCCGCTGCCGCGCCGCGTTGGTCAGGTGGTCGTCGCCGCGGATGATATGCGTGACGCCCATGTCGTAGTCGTCGACCACGACGCTCAGCATATAGGTCGGCGTGCCGTCGGCGCGCAGCAGGACGAAGTCGTCCAGCACGTCGTTGCGGAACCTGACTTCGCCCTGGACCTTGTCGTCGATGATCGTTTCGCCGGTCTGCGGGGCCTTCAGGCGCACGACCGGTGGCGCGTTGGGCTTCGGCCCTGCCAGTTCCCGATCGCGCCAGCGCCCGTCATAGCGAAGCGGCTTGCTCTCGGCTTTTTGCCGGTCGCGCATCTCGGAGAGCTCTTCCTGGCTCGCATAGCAGTGATAGGCCGCGCCCTTGCGCATCAGCTCTTCGGCGACGGCCCGGTGCCGCTCGGCGCGCGCGAACTGGTAGATGACCTCGCCGTCGTGATCGAGGCCGAGCCAGGCCATGCCCTCCAGGATCGCCTCGATCGCCTCCGGGGTTGAGCGCTGGCGGTCCGTGTCCTCGATGCGCAAACGGAAGGCGCCGCCGGTGTGCCGCGCGAAGAGCCAGTTGAACAGCGCCGTCCGGGCCCCGCCGATATGCAGGAATCCCGTCGGGGAGGGGGCGAAACGCGTGACGATTTGGCCGGGGGCGGACATGGGAGAAATAGGCTGTACTCAAGCGAAAGGATTGCCTGTTTAGCCACCCTCGCCCGCATGTCGCAAGCTGGTCGCGCTCCTGTATTTGCCGCCGTCGGCCCGGCCGAAACCGGGGGATTTTCCGCCTGGGCGGCCTTGCAGCGCGGGCGGGTCGCGCTCTGGTCGCCGGTCATGCTGGGCCTCGGCGCGCTGGCCTATTTCGAACTGACCTTCGAGCCGTCCCACCTGTGGGGACTTGCCGCGCTCCTGGCGGCTGTCCTGTGCGCGGTCCTTTCATCCTATCTGCCCTGGCGGTGGCTACCCATGGCGGTGGGCCTCGTCGCCCTGGGCTTCGCCGCGACCATCCTGCGCGCGGAACTGATGGACGCCCCGGTCCTGGCGGAGCGCACGCCGGTCATCCTGATGAAGGGCCAGGTGGTCGATGCCTACGGCCATCAGGACGGGCGCCCGCGCGTCACGCTGGCGCTGACGGAGGCCGGCCGGCTCGACGCCACCCATCGACCCGCAATCGTCCGCATCGCGCTCCGCAAGACCGACGAACGGCCCCTGCCCGGAAGCTGGATCGAGCTGACCGGCCGGCTGACGACCCTGCCGACGCCCGTCGCGCCGGGCGCCTATGACTTCGCCCGCGCCGCTTATTTTGATGGGATCGGCGCCTACGGCTTCGCGATGGGGTCGCCGCGGGAGATTCAGCCGGCAGGCGACACGACTTTGGTCGAGCGTTTCGCGATCTGGGTGGCGTCGGCGCGGCACGACGCCAGCGCCCGGATCCGCGCCGTGTTGCCCGGCTCGGCCGGCGCCATCGCGGCCGCGCTGACCGTCGGCGACCGCAGCGAGATTTCCGAGAGCGACCAGGAGGCGCTCCGTGATTCCAGCCTCGCCCATGTGCTGTCGATCTCGGGACTGCACATGGCCATCGTCGGCCTCGGCGTCTTCAACGTGCTGCGCTTTCTTGCCGCCCTCATGCCGCCGATCGCGCTGCGCTATCAGGTGAAGAAATGGGCCGCGGCGATCGCCCTCGTCGCGGCCGGCGGCTATCTGATGCTGAGCGGCGCTTCGGTGCCGGCGCAGCGCTCGTTCATCATGATCGGGCTGATGTTCGTCGCGGTCATGGTCGATCGCGCGCCCTTCACGCTGCGTGTCGTCGCGATCTCGGCGCTCGCTGTCCTGCTGATCGCGCCCGAAAGCGTCGTCGATCCCAGCTTCCAGATGTCCTTCGCCGCCGTCGCTGCCCTGGTTTCTGCCTTCGAGGCTTTCGATGCATGGCAGACCCGGCGCGGCCAACCTCTGGTACTGCGCGATACATGGACCGGACGGCTGATCTACGCGCTCATCGTCGCGCTGCTCGCGTCCGTCGTTGCGGGTCTCGCGACGGCGCCATATGCGGCTTTCCACTTCAACAGGGTGGCGGCTTATGGTGTCGTCGCGAATGTCCTTGCGATGCCCGTCATCAGCTTCGTGATCATGCCCGCCGCTGCGTTCACGCTGCTGGCAATGCCGTTCGGGCTGGAATACTGGCCGGTAAAGGTCATGGGCTGGGGCATCGACGTGATGCTCTGGGTCGCCCACCGGACCTCGTCCTGGCCGGGCGCCTCGTCGCTCGTGCCGTCGCCGCCGACGTGGGGCCTCGGCCTCGTGACCATCGGCGGCCTCTGGCTTCTCATATGGCGCGGCCCGTGGCGGCTGGCCGGCCTGGCGCCGATCGCAGCCGGGTTGCTCGCCGTCACGATCGTCCGCGGCCCCGACATCCTGATCGATCGCGACGTCGGTAACGTCGCCGTCCGTGTTGGCGGCCAGCTCGCCCTCGTTTCAGGCCGGCGCGGTCGCTTCGCCGCCGAGGAATGGCTGGAGCGCGACGGCGATGCCAGCGAGGTGAAGGATTCCGCGCGGCGGGGCCGCAACGGGGCTTGGCAGTGCGCCGGCAAGGTCTGCACCGCCGGCGTGGGCGGCGTGCGTATCGTTTACGCCGCCAAGGGCACATCGGCGGCGCAGGCCTGTGCCGACCCGCCGGACATCCTCGTCACCGCAATGGACGGGCTGGATTGCGGCCGGCAGCTCACGGTCGGCCCGGCCCAGACGCAGGTGCAGGGCGCTTACGCGATCTGGGCAGGCGACGGCGCGCTCATCACAGAGACCGTGCGCGGCGATATCGGCGAGCGGCCCTGGACGGTCTGGGCGGCTCAGTAGTGCCGGAGCAGGCCGACGAGCTTGCCCTGAACCTTCACGCGGTCCGGCCCGTAGATACGCGTCTCATAGGCCGGATTGGCCGCCTCGAGCGCGACGGTGTCGCCCTTGCGGCGGATGCGCTTCAGCGTCGCCTCGGCGTCGTCCACCAGCGCGACCACGATGTCGCCGTTCGTCGCGCTCTCCGACCGGCGGATGATGACGGTGTCGCCGTCGAGGATGCCGGCATTGATCATCGAATCGCCGGTGACCAGGAGGGCGTAATGCTCCCCGGCCCCCAGCATGTCGGGCGGAACCGAAACCTCGTCGCCCCGGTTCGACAGCGCCTCGATCGGCGTACCGGCGGCGATCCGGCCAACCAGCGGCACGGTCGTGTTGGCGGCCGAGGCCTGCATGGCAGCGGCAACGGCCGGGGCAGGGCGGGCGACCCGCAGCGAGCCCGTGCCTTCCACCAGCGTCGGCGAAAAGCCCGTCTTGAAGCGGGGCGCCTGGTTCGAGTTCTCGGGCAGCTTGATGACTTCGATTGCCCGCGCACGGTGCTCCAGGCGGCGGATGAAGCCGCGCTCGACCAGCGCCGTGATCAGCCTGTGGATTCCGGACTTGGACTTGAGGTCCAGCGCGTCCTTCATTTCGTCGAACGAGGGGGGAACGCCGGCTTCGCGGATGCGCTCGTGCAGGAACATTAACAGTTCATACTGCTTGCGCGTCAGCATATCGGAACCCCCAAATCTAGGAACGAAGCATCAACATTCCGCTTTGTTCTATGTTGGTTCGCGAAAATGTCAACAGGTCCGCTCACAGCCAGGCTGCCAGAGGTAGCACGGATACCGGCGCACCAGCTTCTGCGGCTGGCGCGTGGGGAGCCCGAACGATGAGTCCGTCGGCCCGCGAGACCAGCGAAATCATGCCGCTGTCCTGCTTCGGGAACGCCGTCGCAACCAGTCGTCCAGCCTCGTTTTTCACCGCGGCTCGGAGATAATCCTGCCGTTGGTCGTTTTGGCCGAGCGGTGCCCCCAGCGTCGCCGCCACGAGTCTGTGCCCGCGCCACGGCTCGCCGCTCAGCACCCGCACCAGCGGCTCCAGGAACAGCCGCGCGCAGACCAGCGCAGACACTGGATTGCCCGGCAGTCCCAGCATCGCGGCCGCCCCGATTCGTCCGAAGATCAGCGGCTTCCCCGGCCGCATGGCGATCTTCCAGAAATCGATCTCCAGCCCGGCCGGCTTGAGGGCCGGCTGGACGAGGTCATGATCGCCGACCGACGCCCCGCCCAGCGTCACGAATACGTCGCATGCCAGTCCCGGCCGCGCCTTGGCCCGGATCTCGTCCTCCCGGTCGCGCGCAATCCCGAGGTCCACCGGCTCTGCACCCCACTGGCGCAGCATGTCGCCGAGCGCGATCCCGGTCGACGCCACGATCTGCGAGGGCCCGGGCTCTGTACCCGGCGGCACCAGCTCATCGCCCGTCGCCAGGAAAGCGACGCGCGGACGGCGAAAGACCTCGATCTCCATCGCGTTGGCCGCTGCCAGGAAGCCCGTATCCTGCGGCGTCAGGCGCCGGCCGGCCTCCAGGATGACCGCGCCTTCGCGAAAGTCATAGCCGGCCGAGCGAATATTCGCCCCGGCCCGCGCCGTCTCGCGGACGACGACATCGTCGCCCTCGGCCGAGCTGTTCTCCTGGATGACGACGGTATCGGCTCCTTCGGGCACCGCGGCGCCGGTGAAGATCCGTGCCGCCTCACCGGCCTGCAACGGGTGCGACGGCACGTCGCCCGCCGCGATTCGCATGGCCACGCGCAGCCGCGCAGGGGCGCTGGCGATGTCCGCGGCGCGAACCGCGTACCCATCCATGGCGCTGACGTCGCGCGGCGGATGCGTGCGGCGTGCCAGGACCGGCGATGCGACGACACGCCCCGTCGCCTCAGTCAGCGCCACGCGCTCCGTTGCCGTCGGCCGCACGCCGGCGAGGATACGGGCCTCAGCCTCTGCGACCGAAATCATTCGGAACCGAACACGTCACGGACGGTCGCGTTGGCCGCCTTGGCCAGCCGCTCTTCCGCGTCCTTCGGCAGGCGCCCCACGCGCCCATGCAGGAAGCCGTAGACGAGGCCCGGCGGCAGTCCGGCCTGCGCCGCCCACGAGCTCACCTGAAGCCGGCTCTCGCGCAGGAAGGTGCGAAACGCCTCCGCACGAGGTGTCCCCGATTTGGGCGTTGCCGGTCCCATGTCCAGCGCGCGCGGACGTGCCGCTGCATTCGCGCCCGGCGCCCGCCGAAAGCCGCGCGACACGAATTTCGGCGCCTCTGGCGTGCTCGCCGGCGCCGCTTCATCGCGTGTGTAGTCGCCGGACTTGCCGCCGCTTTTTGTCAGCAGCCTCACGTCGCCGATCGTCGCCTCGCGATCCACCGCCTTGACCATATCGTAGATCGTCAGCGCCGCGACGCTCGCCGCCGTCAGCGCCTCCATCTCGACGCCGGTCGGCCCCTTCACCTTGGCCGAGGCGGTGATGCCGAGCCCGCTGCCGTCGTCCAGCGGCGCGATGTCGACGCTGACGCCTGTCAGCATCAGCGGGTGGCACAGCGGAATCAGCTCCGACGTCTTCTTCGCCGCCATGATCCCAGCGATCCGCGCCGTCGCGATCACATCGCCCTTCGCCGCACGCCCCTCGGCGATCAGCGCGAGCGTCGCGGCTTGCAGGCGAATCGTGGCGCCGGCCGTCGCGACGCGTTCGGTGTCCGCCTTGTCGGTCACATCCACCATCGACGCGCGTCCCGCGTCGTCGACATGGGTCAGGTCGTTCATGAGTCCACTGCCAGACGGTGATCGCCGGATCATGTCACGCCCGGTTTCGTTCGGCCACCATGCCCGCGACATTTGTTCCGCGGCTGGGAGCCAAACGGCAATTGGAACCGTTAGGGGTTCCGATGCATGCCCATCTCTTTCATAACCCCAAGTCGGGGACCGCCGACCATGCGATCGACGAGCTTGAAGCCGTCCTTCGCCTATCCGGCTACGAAGTCACGTCCTTTTCGACCAAGGCCAAGGACTTCGCACGCGAGCTGGCCAAGCCCTGCGACCTCATCGTCGCGGCCGGCGGCGACGGCACGGTCGGCAAGATCCTGAAGCTGATGCCCGACCGGAAAATTCCGGTGGCGATCCTGCCGCTGGGGACCGCTAACAACATCGCATCCTCGCTCGGCATCAAGGGCGAGCCGGAGGAGATCGCGCAGACCTGGACGCCGGGCCGCAAGCGCCTGATGTCCGTAGGCCGGTGCACCGGTCCGTGGGGCGAAACGCCCTTCATCGAAGCGGTCGGCTTCGGCGCCATGGTCGACGCGACCGAGAAGGGCCTCGCGGACGACAAGGAAGGCAAGAGCCGCCTCCTGATGGGCCGCGACGCCTTCCTCAGGGCAATCAAGAAGGCCAAGCCGCGCGATCTCGAAGTCACGATCGACGGCAAGGCGATCAAGGGCGATCTTATCGCGCTCGAAATCCTCAACTGCGGCTATGCCGGCCCCGGAATCCCCCTATGCCTCACCGCCAAGCCGGGTGACGCGTTGCTCGACATCGTCGCCATTCGCGAAAGCCAGCGCGAGGCCATGATGGATTGGATCGGCGCGACCGAGGAAACGACCAAGCCTCCGGTCACCGTGACGCGCGGCCGGAAGGTCATCATCCACTGGAAGGGAAAGCCCGGCATGCGCGTCGACGACGGGCATATTGCTGCGCCGGGGGGCGATGTCACGGTCACCATCGAACTGGAACGCAAGCCTGTCACCGTGCTGGTACCGCCGCGCGCCAAGGTGAAGCCGCTGGCGCCACGCAGAAAGGCCAAGGCCAGGAATGGCTGACAGAAATCCTCCGCCTACGGACGTTCTGGAATCCATCGAACGCACCGCCGTCGAACTGGCCCAGGTCGCCGGCGCCGAGATCGTCACGGCGCTCGGCGGCATGATGGCTGTCAAATACAAGAGCGGGTCGGCCGAGGATGAGCAGTGGAAGGATCCAGTGTCGGAGGTCGACAATCATGTCGAGACGCTGATCCGCGCCCGCCTGGCCGAACGCTTTCCCGATCACGAGATCATCGGCGAGGAAATGGACGAGCGCGGTGGCCGCGGTAGCGACTTCGTCTGGGCCGTCGATCCGATCGACGGCACCGCCAATTTCGTCAACGGCTTTCCGATGTTCGCCGCGACGATCGGCGTCCTTCACGCCGGAAAACCTGTCGCCGGCGCCGTCTGGTGCGCGACCAGCCACGCGCTCCGCTCCGGCGTCTACCACGCGCGCGAGGGGAGCGCCCTTCAGTTCGACGGCCAGCCCGTCGCCATCGCATCCAACCCAGCCGTTCGTCGCCGCCTCGCCGGGGTGCCCAACGCGCAAGGCCTTGTCGGCGCGTGGGATGCCCGCAAGACCGGATCGGCCGCCATCGAATGCGCCCTCGTCGCATCCGGCGCTCTTAGCGTAGCGCGCTTCGCCAACGTCAATTTGTGGGATATTGCTGGCGGCGTGGCGCTCGTGCTCGCCTCGGGTGGTGCGGTGCAATGCTTCGAAGACGGCGTCTGGGCGCCTCTCGAGCGCTTCAATACAACCGAGGCCGCCCCCGACCTCCGCAACTGGCGCCGCCCGCTGATCGTCGGCCGTACCGACGCGGTCGCCGATATGGTGAAACTTGCCGCCTAAGCCGCGAGCAGTTTGCGCGTCGCGTCGGCGACGTCGTGCTGCCGCATCAGGCTCTCGCCGACGAGGAACGCCTTCGCGCCGCATGCCGCGAGCCGATCGATGTCGGCGCGCCGGTTGATGCCGCTCTCCGCCACCAGCATGCGTCCCGCCGGCACCATCGTGGACAGCCGCTCGGTCGTCTCCAGCTTCGTCTCGAAGCTGTGCAGGTTGCGATTGTTCACGCCGATCATATGCGTGCCGCCGAGTGCCAAAGCCCGGTCCATCTCGGCCTCGTCATGCACTTCGACCAGCGCGCCCATGCCCCAGCGCGCCGTCTCGTCCAGCAGCGCCCGCGCCTCGCTGTCCGAAACGGAGGCCATGATGACGAGGATGCAGTCCGCCCCCAGAGCCCGCGCCTCGGCAACCTGATACGGCACGAACAGGAAATCCTTGCGGATGGCGGGCAGGGCGGTCGCCGCGCGCGCCGAGGTCAGAAACCCATCGGCGCCTTGAAACGAGGGCGTATCGGTCAGCACGGACAGGCACGATGCGCCGCCAACCTCGTAGGCCCGCGCCAGTGCGGGCGGGTCGAAATCCGCGCGGATGAGCCCTTTGGACGGACTCGCCTTCTTGATCTCCGCAATCAGCCCGACGCCGCGCGCCGCGATGTGCCGCTCCAGCGCAGCCTGGAAGCCGCGAACCGGCGACGCCGCCTCCGCCGCGCGCACCACATCGGCATAGGGGCGCGCCGCCTGCCGCTCGGCGATCTCGCGGCGCTTATAGGATTCGATTTGCTGAAGGATGGTCGCCATCAGTCGCTCGCTGCCGCGAGCACGGCACGCGCCGCGCCGCTGTCGATCGCTTGCGCCGCCAGCCGCGCGCCGTCGATCACCGACGCAGCCTTGCCCGCCACGACCAGCGCCGCCGCGCTATTGAGCACCACGGTGTCGCGATAGGCGCCCGGCTCGCCTTCGAGCAGCGCCGCCAGGGCATGCGCGTTGTGTTCGGCGTCCGCGCCCTTCAAGGCGAGCACGTCATGGCGCGGGAGCCCGGCATCCTCCGGTGCGATCTCCGACAACGCGACGGCGCCGTTCTCGACCACGAAAACCTGCGACGGGCCTGACGGGCTGATCTCGTCGAGTCCGCCATGCCCCGTGACGACCCAGGCGCGCGCGACGCCAAGCTGCGCCAGCACACTCGCAATGGTCCGTGCCGCCTCGACCGTCGGCGCGCCGATCAACTGATGCTGCACGCCTGCCGGATTGGCGAGCGGCCCGAGCAGGTTGAACAATGTCCGGAATCCCAGTTCCTGGCGCACCGGTCCCACATGCCGCATCGCCGGGTGGAATTTCGGCGCGAACAGGAACACGAACCCGTCTGTCGCAAGCACGCGCGCCGCCGTTGCCGGCTCCAGTTCCACCGGCACGCCGAGCGCCGCCAGCACGTCGGCCGTCCCCGACTTGGACGTGATCGCGCGATTGCCGTGCTTTGCGACCGGCACCCCTGCGCCGGCGACAACAAACGACACGGCCGTCGAAATGTTCAGCGTATGCGCCCCGTCGCCGCCCGTGCCGCAGACGTCGATCGTGTGCGGCGGCGCTTCGACCGTCAGCATCGCGCCGCGCATCGCGGTCACCGCGCCGGCGATTTCATTCACCGTCTCGCCGCGCTGGCGCAGGGCGGTCAGCAGCGCGCCGGTCTGCGCCGCCGTCGCCTCGCCGCGCATGACGACGCCGAAGGCCTGCGCGGCTTCGTCCACCGTCAGCCGGCCGCCTTCGACCAGGCGGGCGAGGAACGGCTTCAGGGCGCTCATGCCGCTCGTGCCAGGCTCAGGAAATTGCGCAGCAGGTCATGCCCATGCTCCGAAACGATGCTCTCGGGATGGAACTGCACGCCGTAGATCGGATGGGTCTTGTGCGCGAGACCCATGATGAGGCCATCGTCCGTCTCCGCCGTGACCTCCAATTCGTCGGGCAGCGTTGCGCGGTCGACGATCAGGCTGTGATAGCGGGTCGCCGTGAAATTGTCGGGGATGTCCTTGAAGACGTCGCTCCCGCGATGATGGATCCGGCTGGTCTTGCCGTGCATCGGAACGGGCGCCCGCACCACTTTGCCCCCGAACACCTGGCCGATCGCCTGATGTCCAAGGCAGACGCCCAGAAGGGGCACGCGATCCTTGGCCGCGGCGATGAGGTCGAGACAGATGCCTGCTTCGTTGGGCGTGCACGGTCCCGGCGACAGCACGATTCCCTCCGGCCGCGCCGAGAGCGCCTGCTCGACCGAGATCGCGTCGTTGCGATGCACGACCACCTCGGCCCCGAGCTCGCCCAGATAGTGGACGAGGTTGTAGGTGAAGCTGTCGTAGTTATCGATAAGCAGGATCATGGCCCGGCGACATGCGGCGGGCGGGGGGCTTCCGTCAAGCGCCCGGTTGGCGTGGCGCTGCGTCGCGCCAGTCAGCCCCGACCGCCGCAAAGAGCCGTACGATGTCGGCCAGCCGCTGTCCTTCTGCCCTGACCCGCGCCGCTGTCGCCTCGTTGCGGTCCCGCTGGGCCTGGAGCACGTCGAGCAGCGTGCCGCCGCCCTCCTGGAATGCGACCCGGCTGAGCCGCAACGATTCCGCGGCATGCGCCTCGGTCGCCCGCTGGGCCGTGATGGTCGCCTCATCCGTTGCGATCGCCGACAGCGCGTCGGCCACCTCGGTGAAGGCCTTGAGCACGGTTTGGCGATAGCGCGCGTCCGTCGCCTGCGCTGCCGCGATCGCCGCCTGCCGCTCGGCCTCCAGCGTCCCGCCATGGAAGATAGGCGCCGTCAGCGCCGAGCCCAGCGCCCAGGCTGACGAGTCGTAGGAGAAGAGGTTGCCGGCCGCCAGCGAGCCCTGGGTGATCGAGGCGCTGATCGTGATGTTCGGATACATATTCGCGGTCGCGACGCCGATCTCCGCCGTCGCCGCGTGCAGATCGGCTTCGGCGGCGCGAATGTCGGGCCGGCGCCGTACCAGCTCCGACGGCACGCCGATCGGTATCGCGGCGCCCACCTTGAAGCCGCTCATCGCGAAATCGGGCGGCGTCCAGCCCCCGGGCGCCTCGCCGCTCAGCAACCCGAGCGCATGGCGCGCCTCCGCCAATTGCCCTTGCAGCGACGGGAGCAGCGCGCGGTCCTTCTCGAGTTGCGTCACCGTGCTCAGCCGCGCCGCTTCCGTCGAACCGCCCAGCTTGGCCGCCCGCGTGATCAGATCGACCGTCTGCTGGTCGTCGGCGATGTTCGCTTCGACCGCGGCGATCTCCGCCCGCAGCGCCGCGATCGTGATGGCCTGGATCGCGACATTCGAGGTCAGCGTCAGATAGGCCGCCTCGGTACGCCAGCCCTGTGCCTCGGCCCGCGCCTCGGCAGCCTCGATACCGCGCCTATTGCGGCCGAAGAGGTCGAGGTCATAGCTCACCCCCGTGCCGAGCGAGTAGAGCGTGAAGGTCGGGTTCGTGGTCGGCCCGCTGCCAAACCCCGTGAAACCGAACG
This sequence comes from Alphaproteobacteria bacterium, assembly GCA_020852655.1. Taxonomy (GTDB): domain Bacteria; phylum Pseudomonadota; class Alphaproteobacteria; order Micropepsales; family Micropepsaceae; genus JADZAI01. The sequence continues at coordinate 74,761 of JADZAI010000104.1, read as the reverse complement.
CGTTCAGGTTGACGCGCTCGCGCTGCACGCCGCCGGTAAGATCGACCTGCGGCAGCGATTGGCCTTTTGCGGCGGCGAGACCGGCCTTGGCCTGGAGCAGCGTCGCATCGGCCTCGTCCAGCGTCGGACTTTGCGTCAGGGCATTGCGGATCGTCGTGTCCAGCAGCGGCGACGACAGCGCCGTCCACCACGGCCCGGCCGGCGCGCCGGTGGTCAGCTTCACGGTATCCGGCGCCTTGTCGCCCTTCATGGCAAAGGACGGCACGTCCGGCGCCGCGGGCGTCGCGAAGTCCGGCCCGACGGCGCATCCGCCGAGCGCGGTTGCGACGAGGAATGGCGCGATGAGGGGAAATCTATTCAACGGCGGCATGAGCAGGATCGGGTGCCCGGCGGGCTTTCGGGCTTTTCATAAAGAGCAGCAGCGGCATGCAGAACAGGCAGAGCGCCAGCATGATCGTGAAGCTGTTGACGTAGGACACCATCATCGCCTGGCGCGTGATCATGCCGTTCAGCATCGTGAGCGCGGCCTGTCCGTGGAAGCCGTCGCTCAAATAGGCTTGATAGATCGGGTTGTCCGGGCGCGCCGACTCCACCAACGTGGAATGCGCCGTCGCAACGCCGCTCACATAGTGCGCCTGCATGATCGAGATGCCGACGCTCGACCCGATATTGCGGATCAGCGTGTAGAATCCCGCCGCCTCGGCGCGGAGCGCCGGACTGATGCTGGCGAAGGCAAGCATGCTCAGCGGCGTGAAGATGAGTCCCGTGCCCAGCCCTTGAAGCAACCCGGACAGTTCGATCAGGGACGCGTCCATCTCCAGATTGAAGAACGTCATCTGGTAGAGCGAGATTGCCGTCAGCACCATGCCGGTCGTCAGGATGATCCTGAGGTCGACGCGCGCGATGATCTGCCCGGCGATGAGCATGGAGATGAAGCTGCCGATACCGCGCGGCATCGAGACGAGGCCGGAATAGGCGACCGGATATCCAAGCAGCGACTGCATCATCGGCGGCAGCAGCGCCATGCCGCTGAACATCAAGATGCCGATGAAGAAGCCGAACACCGTCGCGGCGAGGAAGTTGCGATCCTTCAGGATCGTCGTCTCGATGAAAGGATGCTTGCCGGTCGCCACCTGCACGCCGAACACCCAGAGCGCCATCGCGAAGATCACGCCGTAGATGCAGATTTCGGTCGAGTAGAACCAGTCCTGGCTCGGCCCGCGGTCGAGCACCATTTGAATGGCGCCGATCGCAATCGACAGCGACGCAAAGCCGAGGAAGTCGAACGGCCGGGAGGAGGGCGCTCGCCGCTCTGTTATGAAGATCATGACGCCGGCCAGGGCGAGCAGCCCAATCGGCAGGTTGATGTAGAAGACCCAGCGCCAGCTCAGCACATCGGTCAGGTAGCCGCCGAGCCCCGGCCCCAGCACCGGGCCCAGAACCGCGCCGGCGCCCCACATCGCCATCGCCTGTCCGTGGCGCTCCGGCGGGTTGATGTCCAGCAGCACCGCCTGCGACAAGGGTATCAGCGAGGCCCCGAATGCGCCTTGCAGGAAACGGAAAAGCACGATTTCGATCAGCCCGGTCGCGAGGCCGCACATGGCCGAGGTGATCGTGAAGCCGGCGATCGTGATGAGGAACAGCCGCTTCCGCCCCAGCCGATCGGCCAGAAACCCCGTCAACGGCGTCAGGATCGCAGCCGCGACCATGTAGGACGTCAGCACCCAGGTGATCTGCTCGGCCGACGCCGAAACGCTGCCCTGGATATGGGGCAGGGCGACGTTCGCGATGGTCGTGTCCAGCGACGTCATGATCGTCGCCAGCATGATCGAAACGGTTATGGGGATGCGGTTCGCCGCATCGCCTCGGCCACTCGCGCGGATCATGGTCCCGCCGTGTCGACCTCGACCGATGCGGAGAGGCCGGCGCTGAGCGGCGGGGCATCCGCCGGGATGTCGCAGGTGATCTCGATCTGCACCGGCAGGCGCTGCACGACCTTCACCCAGTTGCCTGTGGCGTTCTCCGGCGGCAGCAGCGAGAAGCTGGAACCCGTGCCCGGGCTGAAGCTAGCGACCTTGCCGCAGAGATCGTGGCTATAGGCGTCGAGCGAGATCGATACGGGCTGGCCGACTCGCATGTGCTCGATCTGGTCTTCCTTGAAGTTCGCCTCGATCCACGGCTTGCCCGAGGTGAGCCAGAAGAAGACCTGCGACTGCGCGATGCGCATGCCGGGCTGGATCTGGTCGACCTTCGTCACCATGCCGTCGGCCGGCGCGGTGATCGTCGTGTAGCTGAGATTGAGCCTGGCCTCGTCGAGGTCGGCCTTGGCCTTGCGCGAGCCCGAAAATCGCTCCGGCGTGATGTCCGGATCGCCGCCGATCGCCGCCAGGGCCGTCGCGACCTCACGCTCGGCGACCAGCAGCCGCGCCCTCGCCTGGTCCGCAGCATGCTGCGCCTCGTCGGCCTGGCCCTTGGTGTTGACGCCCGCGCCGGCGAGCCCCTGCTGCCGCTTCGCCTCGCGGGCGGTGTATTCGGCCAGTTCCTCCGCCGCTGCCTGGTCGGCCAGCTTCTGGTGGTAGGTCGCGATCAGCCCGCGCGCCTGTGAAATCGCGCCGCCATAGGCGGCCTCGGCCCGGTCGACCGCAACGCGGAAGGGCGCTTCGTCGAGCTGAACGAGCACCTCGCCCTTCTTGACGATCTGGTTTTCGTGCACCGCGACGGTCTCCACGCGGCCTTCGACGCTGGAACTGATGCCGGCCCGTGCCAGCTTCACATAGGCATCGTCGGTCGACTGATACCGGCCTCCGAGCAGGAAATACCCCAGGGCACCCAGTGCGATGATCGCGGGTACGCCGACCATCAGCGGCAGCCTCAGGCGGTCGCGGAGCGTGCGCTTCGGCGGCAAAGGACGCAGGGTCTCGATCGTCGCCTCGCTCTGCGACGCATCGGATTTCGGTTTCAATCGAACGGCTTCGCTCACACTACTCCCCATCGCGAGGCGCGTTCGCGATCATCGGCCACTGATCGGCCGGTTGCCGCAAATAGGCTTGGCCATTGAATGAGCCAAATGATATTTTGTCACAACTGACATGAACAATGTGCATTTCAAATCGCTCGACTTGAATCTTTTGCGTGTGTTCGAGGCGTTGTTCGCAGAGCGCAGCGCCACGCTGGCGGGCGCGCGTCTGGGGCTCAGCCAGTCGGCCATCAGCCATGCGCTCGGCCGGCTCCGCCGTTCGCTGGACGACGAACTCTTCGTTCGGGGACCGGATGGCCTGCTGCCGACGACCCGCGGCGCCTCACTCGGGCCGCAGATTATCGACGCTCTGAAGCACCTCGAATCCGCCCTTACCGCGCCGGCCTTCGACCCGAGCGAAAGTGACCGCCAGTTCATCATCGGCGCCTCGACCTATTTCACCTCCGTGCTGCTGCCCGGCGTCATGCGGCGCTTCGTCGAACTGGCGCCGCGCGCGCGCCTGCGCGTGCGCGGCGAGAACCTGCTCGCCGAGGAACTCGACCGCGGCCGCCTCGACATGATTGCCGGCGCCTTCGACGAGGTCCCACCCCGCTTCACCTTCACGCCGCTCTTCCAGGAGACCGGCGTCTGGGTCATCCGCTCCGACCACCCGGCGCTGGATGCGCAGAGCACCATAGAGGCGCCGGGCAACCTGCCGCAGGTCGTCATCGTGCCGGACGACGGCTCGGCCCTCGGCGTGCGCCTCCGCGGCAATAACGGCGTCCTGAGGCGCCCCGTCGCCTGGCGCACCGACGCGCGGCTCAGCGGTATCCAGAGCGAGGCGCAAAGCGCCCTCACCGTGCCCGACACCTATTCGGCGCTCTCGATCGTCCGGCAGACCGAGATGATCGCCTTCCTCCCGCGCCGGCTGGCGAAGCAGGCGGCAGCGCTCGGCGGGCTGACCCTGGTCGAACCTTCCTTCGTCCCGGCGCCGCTCGCCATGGGTGCCGTCACCCGTGCCGGCGAGCAGGGGCCGATCCCGTGGCTGCTCTCGCTGCTGCGCCAGGCGGCGGACGAACTTTGACGCTCGGCTTCCGCCGAGGCACCTCCGCGTGCAGAACATGGCGGCGCGTCCGCGGGGCAGGGCGATTCTGGAGTTCGCGATGAGTCTTCTGCAATCCATGCTGCGGCGCTTCATCCGCGTCGGCACGCTCACCGTGATCGACCACAAGGGCGTCGCGCACACCGCCTCCGGCGCCCCCGGACCGAAGGCGACCATCCGCTTCCACGACGGCAAGGTCGGCCGCGATTTCCTCTTCAATCCCGAGATGAAGGCAGGCGAGGCCTATATGGACGGCCGCCTCACCTTCGACGACGGCACGCTCCGCGACTTCCTCACGATCTACGCGATGAACCGCGAAACGCTGCGCGCGCTGCCCTGGCAGAAGACGCTGCGCACCGCGATGAAGCGCCTGCGCCGCCTCGCGCCCTCCAACAGTCAGGGCCGCTCCCGCAAGAATGTCGAGGTCCACTACGACCTCTCGAACGAGATGTACCAGCTCTTCCTCGACGAGGGGCTCAACTACTCCTGCGCCTATTTCCGCGACCCCGGTGCGACGCTGGAAGAAGCCCAGGTCGCCAAGCTGCGCCACATCGCCGCCAAGCTCGACATCAAGCCCGGCCACCGCGTCCTCGACATCGGCTCGGGCTGGGGCTCGATGGCGATCTACATCGCCGAGAATTGCGGCGCCGACGTCGTCGGCGTCACGCTCTCCAAGGAACAGCACGCCCTCGCGACCGAACGCGCCGCGGCTCGCGGCCTCTCCGATCGGGTGACGTTCGAACTCAAGGACTACCGCGAGGTCCAGGGACCGTTCGACCGCATCGTCTCGGTCGGCATGTTCGAGCATGTCGGCCTCAGGAACTTCCCCGCCTTCTTCGGCACGGTCGCTTCGCTGCTGAAACCCGACGGCGTCGCGCTCGTCCACGCGATCGGCCGCAAGGGCGGTCCCGGCGCGACCGGAAGCTGGGTCAACAAATACATCTTCCCCGGCGGCTACTCGCCCGCACTCTCCGAGACGATGACCGCCATCGAAGGCGCCAAGCTGTGGGTGACCGACATCGAGATCTGGCGCCTCCACTACGCCGAAACCCTGCGCAACTGGGACCTGCGCTTCCAGGCCAACCGCGCCAGGGCGGCGGAGCTGCTTGGCGAGCGCTTCTGCCGCATGTGGGAGTTCTACCTGATCGCCGCCGAGTTCAGCTTTCGCTATGGCAAGCACATGGTCGCCCAGGTCCAGTTGACCCATCAGGTCGACACGCTCCCCCTGACCCGCGACTACATGCTGCGGCGCGAGGAACAGCTCGAGGCCGCCGAGCGGATAGCTTGACGCAAGGGCGCGGCAATGTGCTTCTGGCGTCAAACCTTCGCGGCCCCGCGCCGCCAGCCCGGATGATTTCATGAACCGACCCGTTGCCGAGCCGCAGACTGAGATCACAGTCCGCGGCATCGCGCTCGGCGTGGCGATCACGCTGATCTTCACCGCCGCCCAAGTCTATCTCGGCCTGAAACTCGGCCTCACCTTCGCGACCTCCATTCCCGCCGCCGTGATCTCGATGGCGCTGCTGCGCGCCTTCAAGGATTCGACGATCCAGGAAAACAACATCGTCCAGACGATTGCTTCGGCCGCCGGCACGCTGGCGTCGGTGATCTTCGTCCTGCCGGGTCTGCTCATCATCGGCTGGTGGAGCGACGTACCCTTCTGGATCACCTTCGCGGCCTGCGCGATCGGCGGCACGCTGGGCGTCATGTACACGATCCCGCTGCGTCGGGCGCTCGTGACGGGATCGACCCTGCCGTACCCCGAAGGCGTCGCCGCCGCCGAGGTCCTCAAAGTCGGTTCGGGTTCGCGTGAAGGTGTCCGTGAAGGACAGGCCGGTCTTGCCGCCGTCGTGACGGGCTCGGTCGTCTCGGCCCTGTTCGCCGCTGCTGTCGGCGCCAAGCTGCTGGCGGCCGAAGTCGCGGGCTTCCTCAAGATCGGCCCCAGCGCGACCGGCCTCGGCGCGTCGTCGTCGCTGGCCCTGATCGGTGCCGGCCACCTCATGGGCATCACCGTCGGCATCGCCATGGCCGTCGGCCTCGTCATCGCCTGGGGCATCGCCGTGCCGGTCATTTCGGCCACCATGGACCTCCCCGGCGCCAGTGCCGCCGATCTCGCCGGCGCCGCCTGGAGCCCGCATGTCCGCTTCATCGGCGCCGGTGCCATCGGCGCCGCCGCATTGTGGACGCTGGGCAAGCTCGCCGTTCCGGTCTGGACCGGCCTCGTCGCTTCGCTGGAAGCCGCGCGGGCCCGCAAGGCCGGCACGGATGTCCTGCCGCGGGTCGAGCAGGACATCCCGATCATGATCGTCGGCATCGTGTCGGTGGCGCTGCTGGTGCCCGCGGGCTGGCTCCTCGCGCATTTTCTCAGCGGCTCGGCGATCGAAAGCCTGATGCTGCCGCTGGTCGGGTCCGCCGTCGTCTATCTCGTCATCGGCGGCCTCTTCGCCGCCGCCGTCTGCGGCTACATGGCGGGCCTGATCGGCTCGTCCAACAGCCCGGTCTCCGGTGTCGCGATCCTGTCGGTCCTCGGCGCCGCGCTTGTCATCGGCCTGATCGGCCGCGGCATGACGGGTGAGGCCGCCGACACGGCCCTCATCGCCTTCGCACTCTTCGTGACGGCGATCCTCCTCGCCGTCGCCGTCGTCGCCAACGACAATCTCCAGGACCTCAAGACCGGCCAATTGGTCGACGCGACGCCGTGGAAGCAGCAGGTCGCGCTCGTCATCGGCGTCATCGCCGGTTCGATCGTCGTACCGCCGGTGCTGGATCTCTTGAATCAGGCCTTCGGCTTCGCCGGCGCGCCGAATGTGCACGCCGTGACCGAGCAGCCGCTGCCGGCCCCCCAGGCCACCCTCATCTCGACCCTTGCAAAGGGCGTCATCGGCGGCGGCCTCGACTGGCGCCTTCTCGGCATCGGCGCCCTTGTCGGCCTCGGCCTCGTCATGGCCGACATCGTGCTCCGGCGCTCCAGCAACGAGAAATACGGCCTGCCGCCGCTCGGCGTCGGCCTAGCCATCTATCTGCCGAGCGCCGTGACCGTTCCGGTCATCATCGGTGCCGTCGCGGGCTGGTTCTATGTGCGCTGGGTTTCGCGGGACAAGACGGGCGAGCCCGCCAAGCGGCTCGCGGTCCTCGTGATGTCGGGCTTCATCGTCGGCGAAAGCCTCTTCAACGTCGCCCTCTCCGCGCTCATCGTCGGGCTCGATGACGGCGAACCGCTCGCCTTCGGCTGGGCGCCGCCCGAGAGCGTGCAGATGATCCTGTCGGTGGTGCTGGCGATCGCCATTGTCGGCTGGCTCTATCGCTGGGCGCGACAGGCGGCCTACAAGGTGGACGACTGAGGGCTACTGCGCCTTCTGCACGACGCCGCAGGCGACGCGGCCGCCCGCGTTGCCGATAGGCTGCGCCGTGTGGTCGTCTTCCGCAGCGTGGATGATGACCGCCGTGCCGTCCGCATCGAGCAGCGAGTCGAGCGTCGCGCCGGCGATATAGAACTCGCCCTTCGCGCTGCCGTCGGCGCCGGCATAGAGATTGGGCAGGTCGCCGAACTCCGGGCCTTCGGGATTGAGCAGCCCGTGTTTGACGCCGTCGCCGTGTCCGGCATGAGCGCCCGAGGCCTTGAAGCCGGCGGCGTTGTCGCTGCAATCGCCTTTCTCGTGCAGATGCATGCCGTGCCAGCCCGGCGTCAGTCCGGTCGCTTCGACGCGCAGCACGAGACCCTTCGGCCCGGGCTTCAGCATCGCCGATCCCGCCGCCTCGCCGGCGGCATTCTTCAGCTCGGCATAGCCGGTCGTCATGATCCCGGCCGCTGGCTCGTCCCCCGCAAGGGCAGGTACGGTCAGAGTTCCGAAAGCCATAGCAGCAAGCATCAGGCGCATGTGAGTTCTCCTTCCAGGGGTTGCCGGGAACAATGCTTCTCCTATCCGTCAGACCTTGACGCGTATCATTCCCGGATCATACGGCGGCGTAAGAAAAGCCGTCGCCGGCACCTTCTCCGACGCGACCTCCAGTTCATAGGCGCCTGACATCACATAGTCCGGCGTCACGCCGTCGGTGTTGCGGACATAGCCGTATCCGATGCTTTTCCCGAGCGTGTAGCCGAAGCCGCCGCTCGACAGCCAACCGCAGCGCGTTCCGTTACGGTAGATCGTCTCTCGTCCCAGCAGCACGACCGACGGATCGACGAGGAACCCGGCCATCAGGCGGGGCAGGGGCCTTGCCTTCTGCGCGGCGATCGCCTCCCGTCCCAGGAACGGCCGCCCGCTCTTCAGCTTCACCGCCCATCCCAGTCCCGCAACCAGCGGCGAGTGATCCGGCCCGATATCGCTGCCCCAGGCGCGATAGCCCTTCTCCAGTCGCAGCGACTCGATCGCGCGATACCCGGCATTGGCGATTCCGTGCGGCTGCCCCGCCGCCATCAGCGCATCGTAGACCGTCCGCGCGAACTCGACCGGAACATGCAACTCCCACCCGAGCTCCCCGACATAGGTCACGCGGAGGGCAAAGGCTTCCGCGCCCGCCACGTGCAACTTGCGCACCGTGCCGAACGGGAAGGCGGCGTTTGACACATCGTCATTGGTCACTGGCGACAGCACATCCCGCGCCCGCGGCCCCATGAGCGCCAGCACGGCATAGCCGCTCGTCACATCCGTCAGCGTCGCGTCGAGCCCTGCCGGGATGCTGCGCGCGATCCAGTGGAAGTCATGCGTCGCGACGCCCGTTCCGGTCACGATGTAGAACCTGTCCTCCGCCAGCCGCGCCACCGTCAGGTCGCATTCGATCCCGCCGCGCGCATTCAGCATCTGCGTGTAGGTGAGGCTGCCCGGCGGCTTCGCGATCTCGTTGGCGCAGATCCATGACAGCGCCGCCTCCGCATCGCGGCCCGTCATCATGAACTTGGCGAAGCTCGTCTGGTCGAACAGCGCCACGCGCTCGCGGCACGCCGCATGCTCGCGCCCCACCGCCGCGAACCAGTTCTGCCGGCCATAGGTGTAGTCGTCGCGCGGCGTCTCGCCCGCCGCCGCATCGGCGAACCAGTTCGGCCGCTCCCACCCCAGCTTCTCGCCGAAGCAGGCCCCCGACGCCTTCAGCGTGTCGTAGAGCGGCGAACGCCGCAGCGGCCGCACGCTGTTGTATTCCTCGAACGGCCAAGCCATCGTGTAGTGCTTGGCATAGGCTTCCAGCGTCCGTGTCCGGACGATCCCGTCGTCGAGATGGTTGCGCCCGAAGCGCCGGATATCGACGGGCCACAGGTCGAACGGCGCTTCGCCCTTGGCAACCCATTCGGCCAGCGCCATGCCCGCACCGCCGCCGCTCGCGATCCCGAACGCATTGAACCCCGCCCCCACGAAAAGCCCGCGCACCTCCGGCGCTTCGCCCAGGATGAAATTGCCGTCCGGCGTGAAGCTCTCCGGCCCGTTGATGAACTGCTTGATGCCCGCCGTCTCCAGCGCCGGCACGCGCCCCAGTGCAAGCTGCATGATCGGCTCGAGATGATCGGCATTGGTGTCGAGCAGGCCGAAGTGGAAGCCCTCGGGCAGGCCGTCCACCGCCCACGGCATAGGGTTCGGCTCATAGCCGCCCATGACCAGCCCGCCGACCTCCTCCTTGTAATAGGTCAGCCGGTCCGGATCGCGCAGCGTCGGCAGCGATCTCGGCACACCGGCGATGCGCTCCGTGATCAGATATTGATGCTGCACGCTCACCAGCGGCACGTTGACGCCGGCGCGCTTGGCCAGCGCCCGCGTCCACTGCCCGGCGCACAGCACGATCTTCTCCGTGCCGATCCGCCCCTGCGCCGTCTCGATCGCCCGCACCCGGCCGTCCACGATCTCGAAGCCCGTGACCTCGATGTCCTCGGCGATGGTCACGCCCTTCATCCGCGCGCCTTTCGCCAGTGCCTGCGCGATGTCCGACGGGTTCGCCTGGCCATCGGTCGGCAGGAACGCGGCGCCGACGACATCGTCGACCGTCATGATCGGCCAGAGGTCCTGCGCCTCCTTCGGCGACAGCAGATGCATCTCCAGCCCGAAGGAATGCGCTGTCGTCGCCTGCCGCTTCACCTCCGTCCAGCGCTCGGCGTTGCAGGCGAGGCGGAGCCCGCCATTGCGCTTCCAGCCCGTCGCCAGCCCCGTCTCCGCCTCCAGCCGGTCGTAGAGCGCGACCGAATGGCCGAGGAGCTGCGTGATGTTCGCCGACGTCCGCAACTGCCCGACGAGCCCCGCGGCGTGCCACGTCGACCCGCTGGTCAGCTTGTGGCGCTCCAGCAGGATCACGTCCGTGATCCCCATGGCGCCCAGGTGATAGGCGACCGAGCATCCGACGATGCCCCCGCCGACGATCACGATCTTCGCGGACGAGGGCAGGGTGGTCACCGGCTCATCTCCTCAAAAGCGGCATAGGCGGCGTTGAAGCGGCTGAGATAGTCGGCAGTGTAGGCGGCATAATCGAAGTCCAGCGCCGAATGGATTTCCGACACCATCGACCACATCGCCTCGCGCAGCAGCGCCGCCGCCATCATCGCCGCCGCCCGCCGCCGCAGCTCATCCGTCACCGGCCGTCCGAAATACTGCGCCAGGATGCGCTCGCGCTGCGCCGCGCTGACCTCGCTGTTCGACGCGAGGCCGCCGAGATCGAACAGCGGCGAATTGAACCCCGCATAGTCCCAGTCGATCAGCCAGATGCGCGCGCCGTCGTCGATGAAATTTGCCGCCAGCAGATCGTTGTGCCCGAAGACGATCTCCACCGGGCCGACCGCGCGCTCCAGCGCCTCCGCCGCCGCCAGCAGATGCGGCAGCCGTGCCGCATGCGAACTCCGCCCGGCAGCGAGCGTATGCGCGTAGTCCCGCACGACATGAAACACCCAGAACATCGCAGGCGCGCCGCGCAGATGCTTCGGTATCTCGCGATGCGCCTGCGCCACGAGATCGACCAGCCGCGGCAGCATCGCATCGTCGCGCACGTCCTCTGCCCTCAATGTCCGGCCCGCGACGAAGCGCATCACCAGCGCCCCCGGCTCCACATGCACCACCTCCGGCGACACGCCCGCGGCAAACGCCGCCTGTGACGCCGCGAGTTCGTTCCGGCGCAGGATGCCGTGCACCGGAATGTCGCCGCCGATGCGCACGACGAAGGCCTCGCCCCGGTCGCGCACCACGAAATTCGTGTTGGTGATCCCGCCCGTCAGCGGCTCCGGCGTCACGCGCCGCCCATGCCAGCACGAAAGCTGCGCGGCGCGCTGCTCAGGCGTCATGGATGCGCCGCGGGCTCATGGGAGCGATCCTGACGAAAACAGCAGGCCCGCGCCAGCCGTCACGTTAGGCGTTCGGCTTCTCGCCGTCGACGAAGCGCACGGCGTCCTCGGCCGCGCGGATGAGTGCGCGCGCCTTGTTCACCGTCTCCTGGAATTCGGACTCGGGATCGCTGTCCGCCACCACGCCGCCGCCGGCCTGGGCATACATGACGCCGTCCTTCACCACCGCGGTGCGCAGCGCGATTGCCGTGTCCATCGTGCCGTTGGCTGCGAAATAGCCGACCGCACCGGCATAGATACCGCGCTTCTCGCGCTCCAGTTCGTCGATGATCTCCATCGCCCGCACCTTGGGCGCGCCCGAGAGCGTCCCGGCCGGAAAGCCTGCCGCCAGCGCGTCGATCGCGTCGTAGCGCGGATCGATCTCGCCCTCGACATTGGAGACGATGTGCATGACGTGGCTGTAGCGCTCGATGAAGAACGAGTCCGTCACCTTCACCGTGCCGGTCTTCGCGACGCGGCCGACATCGTTGCGCCCGAGGTCGAGCAGCATCAGATGCTCGGCCCGCTCCTTCGGATCGCCCAGCAGCTTCTTCTCGTTCGCGACATCCTGCTCGGGCGTCGCACCGCGCGGCAGCGTCCCGGCGATCGGCCGGATCGTGACCGTCCCGTCGCGCAGCCGCACCAGGATCTCCGGACTCGATCCGACGATCTGGAAACCCTCGAAATCCAGGAAATAAAGGAATGGCGACGGGTTCGTCCGCCGCAGCGAGCGATAGAGCGCGAAGGGCGGCAGCGCGAACGGCATGCGGAAGCGCTGGCTCGGCACGACCTGGAAGACGTCTCCGGCAGCGATATACGCCTTCGCCCGCTCCACCATGGCGAGATACTCGTCATGCGGCGTGTTGGACTCGAGCAGGTCCGATGACGGCCAAGGCGCGTTGCCCGCTTCCAGCCGGGGCAGGGCACCGTGCAAGCGCGTCTCCACCGCGTCCAGCCGGGCATTTGCCGACCGCCACGCCTCGTCGGCGCCAAGCGCCGAGGGCCACACGGCGGTGACGAGGGTGATCTCGTCGCGCACATTGTCGAAGATCGCGATCAGCGACGGCCGTACCAGGATCGCGTCGGGCAAACCCAGTGCGTCGGGGTTCATGTCCGGCAGATGCTCGACCAGCCGCACCATGTCGTAGCCGAGATAGCCGAACACGCCCGCCGCCATCGGCGGCAGGCCGTGCGGCAGCTCCATCCGCGAACGCGCCAGCAATTGCCGCAGCGAGGTCAGCGGCGGTGTCGGCTCGGGCCGGAAGCCCTGACCCTCGTCCAGCTCGGCCGCGTGCCCACGGCAGCGCCACACGAGGTCCGGGTCGAAGCCGATGATCGAATAGCGTCCGCGGGTCTCGCCGCCCTGGACGCTTTCGAAGAGGAAGGAATAGGGCCGTTCGTGCGCGATCTTCAGGAATGCCGATACCGGCGTCTCGAGATCGGCGATCAGCGTGCGGGCGACGACCTGCGGCCGGCCCATGTCATAGGCTTCTGCAAACGCGGTAGCGGCGCTCATTGCTGGCCGCGCGTCTTCGTCTGCTCGTAGAGCGACTCGTTGATCGTGACCGGCGTCGCCTTGACGATCTCCTGCCGATAGATTTCGGCCAGGTCGTCACTGGTCGCCGTGGTGGCTTCGCTGCGAAGCTTGCGCTCCTCGGCGAGGGCGTCGGGCGACTCGGCCCGCGTCACGTCCTTCACCCGCGCGACGACATAGCGCGGCGCCTGGCCGGGCCCGGCCACCCAGGTGCCCGCCTTCGTCGCGAACAGCGTGCCGATCACCTCCGCCGACAGATCGTTCACCGGCGCATCGCGCGCGATCGACTCGCTGGTCTTCGCCTCCAGCGCATTCGCCTTCGCGAGGTCGGCGAGGCTGGTGCTGCCGCTGTTCGCGGTCTTCGCCAGATCCTCGGCCAGCGCCTTCAGTTTCTTCGCCTGCTCTTCGGCGAGCCAGGCGGCGGCGATCTTGTCGCGAATCGAAGCGAGCGGCCGCAGCGCCGACGGCGAAACGCTGTCGACGCGCACCGCATAGATCACATGCTCCGGCGTCTCGGAGACATCGGTGTGCTCGCCCTGGCCGATGCCGAACACGTCGCCCAGGAAGCCCGGGCCGTCGGGCAGTCCCTCGATCGGCTTGCCGTCACCGTCGCGACCCTGTGCGTCGATCGCCGGGATCGTGCGCACCGTGAGGTTCAGCTCCTTGCCGGCTTCCTCCAGGCTGTCCGTTGCAGCAAGTGCGTCCTGCATCTTGGTAACGAGGTCGGAGATCTGGTCGCGCGCCTTGTCCATCGCGAGCCCGTCGCGGACCTCCTGGCGCACGTCCTCGAAGCTCTTCACCGAACCCGGGTGGACCTTGATCACCTTCACCAGCGCCCAGCCGAACGGTCCCTCCAGCGGTGCGCTGACCTGGCCCTCCGCGATCCCGAATGCACCCGCCGGCACCGCCGGATCGCCCTTCGTGATCGTGCCGAGCGCAACGTCTTCCGCCTTCAGCTTGCGGTCGGCGACGAGATCTTCAAACGTCTTGCCCGACGCGAGCTGCGCATGCGCCGCCTCGGCGTCCTCCTTGGTCGGATAGACGATCTGCTGGAGTTCGCGCGTCTCCAGCGTCTCGTAGCGCTGCTTCTGCGCCTCGTACTCCGCCTTCACGGCGTCGTCGGGGATGTCGATCGTCGGGATGATGTCCTTCGGGCCGATCGCAAGATACGTCACGCCGCGCAGCTCGGGGGCGGTATACGTCGCCTTGTTGGCCTCCAGATAGGCTTGCAGCGCCGCGTCGTCGGGCGCCGCGATCTCGCCCGCTTTCTCCGGCGGCAGCACGACATACTCGACCACCCGACGCTCGTTGGCATAGGCCTGGAGCGCCAGGCCGAAGCCGCGCGGGGCCGGCGCGCCGATCGCCGCCGTCTGGAGAAGCTGCGCGCGCATCAGGTCGTAGCGCAGCGCGCTCAGGAACTCGCCTTCGGTATAGCCGATGTCCTGCAACGCCCGGAGGAAGGCGTCGCGGTCGATATTGCCGTCCGGCCCGACAAGGCCCTGGAAGGAATAGAGCGCCGCCCGAACCATGTCGTCGCTGGCCGACAGCTTGAGGCGCCGGGCTTCTTCCAGAACGGCAAGGTCTGCGACCATGTCGTCCAGCACGGCCCGGTCAAGGCCCGCCGCGCGGCCCTCGGCGGCCGTCATCGGCTGGCCCGCCTCGTTGATCTGGCTGCGCAGGCGCCGGGCGTACTCGTTCTCGAACGTCCGCACGTCGAGTTCGTCGTCGCCCACTTTGGCGAGCGTCGTGTCCCGCCCGCCCTTGAAGATGTCCTGGACGCCCCAAACCGCAAACGCCACCACAAGCAAGCCGACCAGGATCGTCGCGACCCAGGTCTTTGCGGCGCGGCGCATGGTTTCCATCATGGCGGAGGCAGGCCTTTTCTCAGGTGGACGCGCCTTATAGGTGGCTGCGCACCCCGGCCGCAAGGCGCGGAAAGCGCCGTTTCCGCGCCTTGGCGGCCGGCATCAGCGCGGGGCCACGAGCCGCCACCCGACCAGGCTACAGGCGATCGCGAGATAGATCAGCGGCTCGGGCGGCCACGCCTTCACCGACATCAGGAAATGCACCGCCCCGCCCAGCACCACGACATAGACCAGCCGGTGCAACCGGGTCCACGCCTTCGGCCCCAGCCGCCGGATCATCGCATTGGTCGAAGTGATCGCCAGCGGGATCAGGAACAGGAAGCTCGCGAAGCCGATGATGATGTACCAGCGCCGGGTCACATCCTTCAGGATCGCGAACCATTCGAACTGCCGGTCGAGCCCGACATAGGTCAGGAAATGCAGCACCACATAGGTAAAGGCGACGAGCCCGATAACCCTGCGGAAGCGCACCAGATTGAGCCCTGTGACCTGGCGCAGCGGTGTCACCGCCAGCCCGGCGATCAGAAACCGCAACGCCCAGAGGCCCAGCCCATGTTCGAGCGTTCGCGAAGGGTCGGCGCCCAGCCGCCCGGCAAATCCCCAATAGAGATAGACCAGCGCCGGTATCAGCCCGGCGATATACACCGTCCAGGTCGGCACGCGGCGGAGCACGCCGTGCAGGCGTTGCAGGACGGTCGGGCGGGGCAGGGCCGTCATCAGTAGTTCTGCGCCAGATCCATGCCGCTGTAGAGGCTCGCGACGAAATCGCCATAGCCGTTGAACATCAGCGTGTCGCGGCGGGGCGCCGAGAAGCCGCCGCTTTCGCCGATCCGCCGTTCGGTCGCCTGGCTCCAGCGCGGATGGTCGACCTGCGGATTCACGTTCGCGTAGAAGCCGTACTCGTTCGCCGCCTGCTTGTTCCACGACGTCGGCGGCTGCGTGTCGGTCAGTGTGATGCGCACGATCGACTTGATGCCCTTGAAACCGTATTTCCACGGTACCACCAGCCGCAGCGGCGCGCCGTTCTGGTTCGGCAGCGTCTCGCCGTAGAGCCCGATCGCCATCAGCGTCAGCGGGTTCATCGCCTCGTCCAGCCGCAGCCCTTCGACATAGGGCCATTCGAGGACCGGCCAAGAGCTGTCCTGCCCGGGCATCTCTGCGGGTCGCACCAAGGTCTCGAAGGCCACGTATTTCGCGCTGCTCAGGGGTTCGAAGCGCTTCAGCAGGTCGGCCAGCGGAAATCCATTCCAGGGGATCACCATGGACCAGCCCTCGACGCAGCGCATCCGATAGACCCGCTCTTCGATGGCGTGCGGCTTGACGATATCCTCGAACGCATAGTCGCCCGGCTTCGCGACCATCCCGTCCACCTTCACCGTCCACGGCGATGTCGTCAGCGGCCCGGCGTTCTCCGCCGGGTCCGACTTGTCGACGCCGAACTCGTAGAAATTATTGTAGCTCGTGACGTCGTCCTTGGACGTCAGCGTCTCGCCGGTCGTCGTCAGATCGCTCTTCACGGTCTGTAGCGGCGCCGCGAGGCTGAGCCCGCCCAAGGCTCCGGCCGCGATCAGCCCGGCGGACCCGCGCATGATGGCCCGCCGGCTCAGATAGGCGCGTAGCGGGGTGATTTCGGACGAACGAATGTCGGACGGCTTGCGGATAAGCATCGGCTGCTCCGTTGGGAACTCGACAATAATACGGCACGGCACGTCCGGTGGACGTTCGGATTACACGGACTTCACGTCCCTCCGGCGGTTCCCTCTTGGCGGGCCGGGAACTGCGGGCTAAGCCGCGGGTCATGACGAAGGATACACACGGACGGCGGCCGCTGGTCGCCGGTAACTGGAAAATGAACGGCCTCTTCGCCGCCGGCGCCGAGGTCGAGTCCCTCGTAAATCGTGTGAGGGCGTCGGCCCCCGCCGCCGACGTGCTCATCTGTCCTCCTGCAACCCTCATCCGTCCCTTCGCCGCGGCCTGGGGCCAGCGCGGCGTGGCCTTCGGCGGCCAGGACTGCCACCACGCCGACGAAGGCGCCTTCACCGGCGACATCAGCGCGGCCATGATCCGCGACGCCGGCGGCGACTACGTCATCGTCGGCCACTCCGAGCGCCGCTCCTATTATGGCGAGACCGACCAGGTCGTCTCCCACAAGGCCGCCGCCGCCCACCGGGCCGGTATCGTCTCGATCGTCTGCGTCGGCGAGACGCTGGCCGAGCGCGAGGCGGGCAGGGCGATCGATGTCGTCAGCCAGCAGGTCGATTTTAGCCTGCCGACCCTGTCGAACGCCGGCAATACCGTGCTCGCCTACGAGCCCGTCTGGGCCATCGGCACCGGCAAGACGCCTTCGACCGACGACATCGTCGCCATGCATCACGCCGTCCGCACCCGCCTCACCGCCCGATTTGGCGCTGCGGAAGGCAACCGGATGCGCATTCTCTACGGCGGCTCCGTGAAGCCGGCGAACGCGAGGGAAATCCTGGCACTGGCGGATGTCGACGGCGCCCTTGTCGGCGGCGCCAGCCTCCTGGCGCGCGATTTCGATGCCATCCTGGACGCCTATCGCAGCTAGCGCCGCATTTGCTGCAAATTCGACGGACCGGCGTAAAGGCGCCGTAAGCGCCGCACCCTATGGTGCCGGGGCGGCCAACTGCCGCGCGTTGAGTTTGCAGGTTCATGAACCAGTTTCGCTATGATCTGGCCACCGTCGGCGTCTACGACCCGGTCGCGATGAACCGCACCGGCATGCGTAACGTGCTGTATATGCTGGGTTTTCGTGACATCGAGACCTACGCGACGGTCGACGATCTGAGGCAGGCCTGTTCCGAGCGCGACTTCGACCTGCTGTCGCTGGAGGCGAGCAAGCCCAACGATCCGGCCTACGACTTCATCCATCGCGTGAGGCGAGGCGGCATCGGCCGCAATCCCTTTGCCGTGATCGTGGTCACGACGTGGCTGCCGGAGAGCCAGCTCGTCAGACGGGTCCTGGACAGCGGCGCGGATGACCTGCTGTGCCGTCCTTTCGCGACGAACATGCTGGCCGAGCGAATCCGAACGCACGCCCTGGCGCGCAAGGGATTCGTCGTGACCTCGGACTATGTCGGCCCGGATCGCCGGAAGGATGCGGCTCGGGCCGGCGGCACGAAGCCGATCGATGTCGTGAATTCGCTGAAGCTGAAGGCGGTCGACGGCTTGTCCGGCCTGGCGGCGCAGTCCGCTCTCCAGATCGCCGTCGACGACGGCCGGCGCGCGGTCAATCTGGAACGCATGCGGCGCGCCGCCTTCCAGATCGGAATCATGGCAGGATTCGTCTTGAGCCAGGCCGAGAGCCCGGCGGAGGGCGGCGTGCGACGCGCCGACCTCGACAAGATCGTGTCGACGGCGCGCGAGCTGGCGGCGATCGCCGAGACCGAAGATGCGCACCAGGCGTTCAAGACCGCTGGCACCGTTGCCGATGTCGTAAGAAAAGCGTTGGAAGGCAGCGAGATAGCCAAGAACGCTCAGATTCTTGTCCGCTTGTCGGTAGCTCTTCAGGTGACCTTGTCACCCGACCTCAACGAGAATGCCTGCAAGGCTGAACTCGACGAGACCCTGGAGCGCATCCGGGCCCGCGGACGCCGCGCCTGACGCTTTGCACTCGGCGCGGCTTTCGGATAGACACCCGCGCTTGAAATCGGCGGCAGCGCTTGGCGCCCGCCTTGAAAGCGTCAGATGGAAATCGTCGTCCTCGTCATTCACCTCTTCATCGCGCTCGCCATGACGGGCGTGATCCTGCTTCAGAAGTCCGAAGGCGGGGCCCTCGGCATCGGCGGCGGCGGCACCGCCGGCGGCCTGTTCTCGGCCCGCGGTGCGGCCAATGCGCTGACCCGCACCACGGCCTACCTTGCGGCGGCCTTCTTCGTCACCAGCATCGCCCTGACGCTGCTCGCCACTGCGGGCTCGGGCCGCTCGTCGATCATCGACAGCGCCGCGCCGGCGGCCCCGACGGCACCGGCCCAGTCGGCGCCGCTCGACCCGACAGCGCTGCCCTCGTCGAAGCCTGCGCCCGAAGCGGCGCCTGCGCAGCCCGCGCCGGCCCAGCCTGCTCCGGCCCAGCCTGCTCCGGCGCCTGCGCAGCCGGCCCCGAAGCCCGCTTCCCCGTAATCCCCAATCTCATCGCGCCGGCGCGCCGCCTTTTGCTTGCGGCGCGCTGAGTCGCGTGCTTATGGTGTCCGCCCATGGCGCGGTTTGTCTTCATCACCGGCGGCGTGGTTTCCTCGCTTGGCAAAGGTCTCGCATCGGCGGCGCTCGGCGCGCTGTTGCAGGCGCGCGGCTACAAGGTCCGCCTGCGCAAGCTCGACCCGTATCTGAACGTCGACCCGGGCACGATGAGCCCGTACCAGCACGGCGAAGTCTACGTCACCGACGACGGCGCCGAGACCGATCTCGACCTCGGTCACTATGAGCGCTTCACCGGCGTCTCGTCGGCCAAGTCCGACAACATCACGACCGGCCGCATCTACCAGAACATCATCGCCAAGGAGCGCCGCGGCGGCTATCTCGGCGCGACCGTCCAGGTCATCCCGCACGTCACCGACGCCATCAAGGAATTCGTCCTCACCGACGTCGACGACTACGACTTCGTCCTCGTCGAGATCGGCGGCACGGTCGGCGACATAGAAGGCCTGCCGTTTTTCGAAGCCATCCGCCAGCTCGGCAACGAGCTGGGCGACGGCCAGTCCGCCTTCGTCCACCTGACGCTCGCGCCCTACATCCCCAGTGCCGGTGAGCTGAAGACCAAGCCGACCCAGCATTCCGTGAAGGAGCTGCGCGGCATCGGCATCCAGCCCGACATCCTGCTCATCCGCGCCGACCGCGAAATCCCCGAGAACGAGCGCCGCAAGATCGCGCTCTTCTGCAACGTCCAGCCCGGCCGCGTCATCCAGGCGCTGGATGTGAAGACGATCTACGAAGTCCCCATCGCCTATCACAGCGAGGGCTTCGATACCGAGCTGCTCGCCGTTTTCGGCATCAAGGACCAGCCCGAGCCCGACCTGTCGCGCTGGCGCAACGTCGTCGAACGCGCCACCAAGCCGGAAGGCGAGGTGCGCATCGCGGTGGTCGGCAAATATGTCGGCCTGCACGACGCCTATAAGTCGCTCGCCGAGGCGCTGACCCATGGCGGCATCGCCAACAATGTCCGCGTCAAGATCGAATGGATCGAGAGCGAGGTCTTCGAAAACGGCGCCGCCGTCCAGGCGCTCGAGGACAAGCACGCGATCCTCGTCCCCGGCGGCTTCGGCGAACGCGGTTCGGAAGGGAAGATTCGCGCCGCGCAATTCGCCCGCGAACGCCGCGTGCCGTATTTCGGCATCTGCTTCGGCATGCAGATGGCCTGCATCGAGGCCGCCCGCAATCTCGCCGGCCTGAAGGATGCGACCTCGTCCGAATTCACCCCGAGCGGCACGCATATCGTCGGCCTAATGACCGAATGGCTCAAGGGCAACGAACTCGAGAAGCGGGCGCGCGACGGCGACCTCGGCGGCACCATGCGCCTCGGCGCCTACGAAGCCATCCTCCAGCCCGGCAGCCGCGTCGCGGAAATCTACGGTTCGACCGACATCTCCGAGCGCCACCGCCACCGTTACGAAGTGAACTACGAATTCCGCGAGACGCTCGAAGCCAAGGGCCTGCGCTTCTCCGGCTCGTCGCCGGACGGACTCCTGCCCGAGATCGTCGAAATTCCCGACCACCCCTGGTTCATCGGCGTCCAGTACCACCCCGAACTGAAGAGCCGCCCCTTCGAACCCCACCCGCTCTTCGCGAGCTTCGTCGCCGCCGCGGTAGCGCAAAGCCGGCTGGTCTGACGATCGGCTGTCAGGCCGCGCCATGTATGGCGCAGCCTGACGCGAGGCCCTAAACGAACCAGTCCGCCGTCGGCCCGCCCGCCGGGTCGACCAGTTCGAACACATAATCCTTGCCCGGCTGGTAGCCTGCGATGCCGTTGGCGTCGACTACCAGATAGACATGGCCGGCGACGTTGAGATCGCCGTTCGACGGATCGAACAGCACCGCGTGGCCGGCGGCCAGCTTGGTCGCCCCGACTGCGGCGCGCAGGTCGGCGTCGAAGCTGGCCGAGCGCAGGATGCCCTGCGTCAGGTTCGCGTCGATCCCTGTCGGCACGGTCGGGAGATTGATCCGGTCCCGCCCGTCGGCGCGGAAGCCGAGGATCACGTCGCGATTGGCGCCGGTCGATTCTGCGACGGCCGTATAGTCGAAGACGTCGCTGCCCGTGCCCGGATCGAGCGTGTCGCGCCCTAGCCCGCCGTTCAGGTGATCGTTGCCGGAGCCGCTGAACAGCGAGTCGTTGCCGTCGCCGCCCGTCAGGATGTTGATCCCGGCATTGCCGCGGATCGTGTTGGCGAACTCGTTGCCGGTCAGGTTGAGCGCCATCGTCGCGGCCGGCGCGGCGGTGACCAGCGTCTCGATCTCCTGGCCGGCCGTCAGCGTGTAGCTGACCTTGGTCTCGACGAGGTCGTTGCCGCCGCCCACGGCCTCGTTCACCACGTCGCCGGCGGAGTCGACCTTCATCACGTCGTTGCCGCTGCCGCCATTCAGCGTGTCGTTCCCGCCGGCGCCGTTCAGCGTATCGTCGCCCGCATCGCCGCTGAGGTCGTTGGCCGCGCCGCTGCCGGTGAGGGTATCGCCGAAGCGCGAGCCGTAGATATTCTCGAAATTCGTCAGCGTATCCGTGCCGTCGCCGACGGTGTTCTGCGGGCCCGAGATGCCGAGATTCACCGTGACCGCGCCCGGTGCGTTGAAATAGCTGGCGCGGTCATGCATGCCGGCGCCGCCGTTGAGGCGGTCGTCTCCTGCCGCGCCCTCGATCTGGTCGTCGCCGTTGCCGCCGGTCAGCGTATCGTTGAACGCCGAGCCCAGGATGGCCTCGATCCCCGAAAGCGTGTCGGTGCCGGCGCCGCCGGTCGCCTGGGGCGTGGTCGCGGCGAGGTTCACCTTCACGGCCGCCGCAGCGAAGAAATAGTCGGCGGTATCGTAGCCGTTGCCGCCGATGAGCGTGTCGTCTCCGTCGCCGCCGCTCAGCACGTCCGTGCCGTCGCCGCCGTCGATCCGGTCGTTGCCGCCGGCGCCGTTGATGCGGTTGTCGCCGCCGTTTCCGGTCAGGACGTCGACGAAGTTCGAGCCGTAGAGGTCCTCGAAATTCGACAGCGTGTCGATTCCCTCGCCGCCGGTGTCCTGGGCCGTGGTGAGCGACAGATTCACGGTCACGCCCGCGCCGGCATTGAAATAGCTCACCTGGTCGAGGCCGGCGCCGCCGTCCATGGTGTCGTTGCCGCCGAACCCTTCGATGAGGTTGTTGCCGTCGTTTCCGGTCAGCGTATCGCTGAAGAACGAGCCCCAGATGTTCTCGACATTGACGATGGTGTCGAGGCCGTCGATGCCGGTGGCCTGCGGACCGGTGAGCGCCAGGTTGACGGTGATGGGGCCGCCGGACTGGAAATAACTCACATAGTCGTTGCTGCCGGCGCCGCCGTCGATCGAATCGTCGCCCAGCCCACCCTCGAGCTGGTCGTCGCCCTCCGCACCGGTCAGCGTATCGTTGCCGGCGAGCGCGAAGGCGTAGCCGCCGCCGCTGTCGGCGACATAGGTGTCATTGCCGTCGGTCGCGCCGGGTCCGGGTGTCCAGAGTGCCATCTGTGCCTCGTGCTTGGGTCTGCGTAGGAGTTCCCGAGCACATTGCCCCGATCAAATCGGAACTGGCATTAATTCGAGACAATGATGGCGGAGGCGGGCAGCGTGTTGTCTACATACGGTATTATGATACCGTACGCCTTTTTCCGGCCTGATCGTTGACTTTCCGGCCGGTGGCGCATACACGCACCGCCTTCCGAGCGGCGTGCCGCTCGCGTCAATAAGAGAACCGAGAAATGACCACCTATTCGGCGAAGCCCGCCGACATCAAGAAGAAGTGGGTGCTGATCGACGCCAAGGGTCTGGTCGTCGGCCGCCTCGCCTCGCAGATCGCCATGCGCCTGCGCGGCAAGCACCTCGCCACCTTCACCCCGCACATGGACACCGGCGACAACATCGTCGTCATCAATGCCGAGAAGGTCGTGTTCACCGGCAACAAGCTGGCGGACAAGAAATACTACCACCACACCGGGCATCCGGGCGGCATCAAGGAACGCGTCGCGGGCAAGATCCTGGAAGGCAAGTTCCCGGAGCGCGTGCTCGAGAAGGCCGTGGAGCGCATGCTGCCGCGCGGCCCGCTCTTCCGCAAGCTGCTCGGCAACCTGAAGGTCTATGCCGGGCCTGAGCATCCGCACGCCGCCCAGACGCCCGAGCCGGTCGACATCGGCGCCATGAACTCCAAGAACAAGAGGGCCTAACCGCGATGGCTCAGGACACCCGTTCCCTCGGCGACCTCAAGTCGCGCCTCGTCAAGGCCGAAGCGCCCAAGGCGCCCGAAGCCGTTGTGCAGGGCGAAGGCAAGTCGAAGGTCGACAAGCAGGGCCGCGCCTATGCGACCGGCCGCCGCAAGAACGCCATCGCTCGCGTCTGGCTGAAGCGCGGCACCGGCAAGATCGTCATCGAAGGCCGCGAGGAGCAGGTCTATTTCGCCCGCCCCGTGCTCCGCATGCTGATCCACCAGCCGCTGGTCACCGCCAACCGCGAAGGCCAGTATGACGTGTTCGCGACAATCGCCGGCGGCGGCCTCTCGGGCCAGGCCGGTGCGCTGCGCCACGGCCTGTCGCGCGCCCTCATCACGATGGAGCCAGACCTGCGCCCGGTGCTGAAGGCCGGCGGCTTCCTCACCCGCGACCCGCGCGTCGTCGAACGCAAGAAATACGGCAAGCCGAAGGCCCGCCGCAGCTTCCAGTTCTCCAAGCGCTGAGACGCTCTCTTTCTGCTATTCTGGAAGGGCGTCCGGCAACGGGCGCCCTTTTTTATTGGCGGAACATCTTCATGCTTCGACTTGCCGTCCTTTTGTCTGCAATCGCATTCGCCCTGCCGGCCGCCTCTAAGGAATGGCCGCCGCTGCCGGCGGACGGCTTCGTATCCGGCCGTGCCACCACGCCGGAGGATATCAAGGCGGGACGGGCGGTGTGTAGCTATGACAGCATCTATTTCGATATGGGCGGCGAAAGGCCGCCCGGCCGGCCGCTGGAGAACTATCCCGTGCCGCAATATGCGTGGCTGGTCGACGATCCATGGGGCGACAATCCCAACCGAGAGCCTGTGATCATCATCCAGGCCGAATTATGGGGTGAGGACGGACTCGGGCTGGGTATCCGGCATTTCGATGGTCGTCTGGAATGCGCCGAGACGTTCTATGTCGAACCGCTGGGCGCGGACCGCAGCAAGCTTCCGAAACTAAAGTAAGGCACAGAATCGCGAAGACCGGCAGGGAGGCCGCAGAGAATGCTTACGGTTCATCATCTGGGGATTTCGCAATCCGAGCGCATCGTGTGGCTCTGCGAGGAACTGGAACTCGACTACACGCTCAAGCGCTATGACCGCCGCGCCGACAATCGCCTCGCGCCGGACGAGTACAAGGCGCTCCATCCGATGGGCATCGCGCCGGTCATCACCGACGGCGACCTCGTGCTCGGCGAGAGCGGCGCGATCTGCGACTACATCACGACGAAATACGGCAAGGGCCGGCTCGTACCCGCGGCGGACGATCCGGATTTCGCCGATCACCTCTTCTGGTTCCACTGGTCGAACGGCACCTTCATGACGACGCTCATGATGCAGCTCGTGCAGGGGGCAGGAGGCGGCACGCCGCTGCCCTTCGTCGAGGATCGCAGCCGGCGCGGCTGGGCGATGGTAGAAGCGCGGGTCGGCGAGAAGCCCTTCATCGGCGGCCGCAACCTCACCACCGCCGACATCATGATGGTTTACTGCCTCACCACCAGCCGCGCCTTCCGCGGCCTGACCCTCGACGCCTATCCGAACATCAGGGCCTATCTCGGCCGCATCGGCGAACGTCCGGCCTATCGGCGCGCCATGGCGAAGGCCGAGCCGGGCATGCCCCCAATGCTGACCTGACGAACGAAGCAACGACACAAGAGCAACGGCGGATCGCGGTATGAGCAGGCCCACCATCTTCATCGACGGCGAACACGGCACGACGGGGCTGGAGATCCGTCAGCGCCTCGACGCCCTGCCGCGCTACGAGGTGAAGTCCATCGCCGAGGCGCACCGCAAGGACCGCCAAGCGCGCCGCGACATGATGGCCGCGGTCGATCTCGCGATCCTCTGCCTGCCCGACGACGCGGCGAAGGAAGCCGCCGCCATGGCCGACGAGATGGGCACGGAGGCGCCGAAGCTGCTCGACGCCTCCACCGCGCACCGCGTCGCGAAGGGCTGGGTCTACGGCTTCCCGGAGCTCACCGATCGGCAGGCCGCGCTGATCGCCGGGGCGATGCGCGTCTCGAACCCCGGCTGCTATCCGACGGGCGCCATCGCGCTCATCCGTCCGCTGGTCGACGCCGGGATCATTCCGGCCGATCATCCGATCTCGATCAACGCCGTCAGCGGCTATTCCGGCGGCGGCAAGGCGATGATCGAGCAGTATGAAAGCGGGCAGGGGCCGAGCTTCGATCTCTACGGCCTCTCGCTGAACCACAAGCACCTGCCGGAGACGCAGCTCTATGCCGGCCTCATCACGCGGCCGATCTTCGTGCCGTCGGTCGGCAACTACCGGCAGGGCATGCTGGTCAGCGTGCCGCTTCACCTCGATACGCTGCCCGGCAAGCCGCAGGTCGCCGATCTCGAGGCAGCGCTCGCGAAACGCTACCGCGGCAGCACCTGGGTGAAGGTGATCGAATCGCCGCTCAGCGAAGCGCGCAAGGATCGCATCGACGCCGAGCCGCTGAACCATACCAACATGCTGGAGCTTCGCGTCTACGGCAGCGAACAATACCGCCAGGCCGTGCTGGTCGCCCGCCTCGACAATCTCGGCAAGGGCGCGTCGGGGGCCGCCGTGCAGAACCTGGAGCTGATGCTGGGCGCCTGACGATCCGCCGTCTCAAGCCTGGGCCGGATAGCGCCGCGCCATTTCGGCCCAGCTTCCGGCGATCAGATCCTTGACCGCCTCGGTGTCGACATCGGCGAGACGCTTCACGTAGAGGCACGCCTTGCCGCGCTTGTGCTTACCGAGGCGCCTCAGCGCGTCGGCCTGACCGTCGAAGTCTGCCATCAGGTAGAGGACGAGGTCGGCCTTGCGCGGCGCGAATCCGGTGCGCGGCCAGGGGCCCGATGCGGCCTGATAGGTGCCGAAGCCGACGATCGACGGACCCCACATCACGGCCTTCTCGCCGGTGACGGCCGTGAACAGCTTCACGAGCGCCCTGGCGTCGTCCCGCTTGCGCTCGTCGGGCACGGTGTCGATGAAGGCGGCAACGCTCGCGCTTGTCGGGCGCGTCTTCGGTTCGGCCATGCCGTTTTCCCGGCCGCCGGATCAGCGGGCGGCCGCCGATGCGAGCCGGTCGGGGCTCGCTGCGGCCGGTTCGATCGACTGCTCGACGCACGCCTTCAACGCCGCGAGAACCTCTCGCCACGCGGCCTCCATATCCGATGTCCAGGCATCGCCGCAGGCGTCGCGCACGCAATCGGCCAACGTGGGGAAGAAGGTGAGAAACACGTCGGGCGTCACCTGATGCCCTTCGTGCGACATGACTTCGCTCTGGATCAGCACATAGGAAAAATGCCGGTCGCCCACGAAGTCGAGGATCGACTCGATCACCGTTCCCAGCATGTCGCCTTTCAGCGCGCCGCTTATATCCCGGTGGAACAGCCGCTCGATCTCAGGCTGCTCGCGGAACAGCTTCGCATAGACGAGCGGCGTCAGGTCGCCGCAGCGTTCGGCGGCGATTTCGAAGGAACGCAGGATGACATCGGCCACGCTACCCATGCGGCTACTTCATCTTCACATAGCTGCCGGGGGCGTCTTCGATCACCCGCAGCTTCGCGTCGCCCGGTATGCGGGCCTTCACCTTGCCGCCGGATTTCGGCGCCAGCCAGGCGTCCCAGTAGTGCCACCACGAGCCGGGCGTCTCGGTCGCGCCGGCGCGCCAGGCGTCCAGCGTCGGCGGCGTCCCGGTGTTGGTCCAGAACTGGTATTTCTTCGCGGAGGGCGGGTTGATGACGCCGGCGATGTGGCCGGAGCCCGCCATCATGAATTCGGTCGGACCCGAGAACGCCTTCGTCGCCTTGTAGACCGACTTCGCCGGCGCGATGTGGTCTTCCTTCGACGACTGGAGGAAGACCGGGACCGTGATCTTCTTCAGGTCCAGCTTGACGTTGGCCAGCTTCATCTTGCCCTGGGCCAGCAGATTGTCGCGATAGCACTCGCGCAGATACTGGAGATGCATGGCGATCGGCATGCGCGTCGCGTCGGAATTCCAGTAGAGCAGGTCGAAGGCCAGCGGATCGCGGCCGAGCAGGTAGTTGTTCACCACGAACGACCAGATGAGATCGTTCGAGCGCAGCATGTTGAACGTCGTCGCCATCGCTTCGCCGTCGAGATAGCCGCCCTGTTTCTTCATCTGGGCTTCCATCGAGGCGAGCTGCTGGTCGTCGATGAAGACCGTGAGATCGCCGGCTTCGGTGAAGTCGACCTGCGAGGTGAAGAAGGTCGCACTGGTGATGCGGTCGTCGCCGCGTGCCGCCATGTGGGCGAGGCCCGCCGTCGTCAGCGTGCCGCCGATGCAATAGCCGATGACATTGACCTTGTCGGACCCGGTCGCGTCCTGCGTCGCCTGGAGGGCAGGGTAGAAGCCCTCGGTCAGGTAATCGTCGAAGGCCTTCTGCGAGAGGCGCTTGTCCGGGTTCACCCACGAGACGACGAAGACCGAATAACCCTGCGCCACCGCCCAGCGGATGAAGGAATTCTCGGGCTTCAGGTCCAGGATGTAGAATTTGTTGATCCACGGCGGGATGATCAGCAGCGGCCGCTCATACACCTCGTCCGTCGTCGGACTATATTGCAGGAGCTGCATCAGGTCGTTCTGGAACACGACCTTGCCCGGTGTCGTCGCAAGATTCTCGCCGACCTTGAACTTCGAATCGTCGACCTGGCGGATCTGGAGCTTGCCCTTGCCGCGCTCCAGGTCCTCGATCACATGGGTCAGGCCGCGCACGAGATTCTCGCCGTTGGTGCGCAGCGTTTCCTTCAGAACCTCGGGGTTGGTCAGGATGAAGTTCGACGGCGACATCGCGTCGACGAACTGCTTCGTATAGAAATTGATCTTCTTGCGCGTGGGCGCATCCAGTCCCTCGACCGTGTCTACGGTGTCTTGGAGCCAGTCGGCCGTCAGCAGGTAGGACTGCTTGATGAAGTCGAAGATCTGGTTCTTCTGCCAGTCGGGATCCTTGAAGCGCTTGTCGCCCTGCGGCGTCGGCACGACCGGCTCGACATCGTCGCCCCACAGCAGCCGCTTGGTCGTGTTCTGCCAGAGCTTCAGGTGGCCGGCCCACAGCTTGGCCTGCGCCTCCATCACCTGCCGCGGATCGTGCATCATGCGCGTCGTCAGGTCGACGAAGGCCTGCCCGACATTCAGCGGATCGACGACCTGGACGCCCTTCGGCCCGTCGCGCGTCGCCAGATAGTCCATCACCAGCTTTTGGCTCTTCTTGCCGACCTCCGCCATGTTGCGCGCGAAGGCGGAGACGTCGGGCAGGGGAAAATCGCCGGGAGGAGGGGCGGCTGGCTTGCTGTTCGGCCCCGGCTTGGCAGCTTTATCCGACATGATCTGTTTGGCTCCTGGCATCCCCAAATTGGCGTGCCCGGTGGACGCGCGCAAGGCGAAGCCCTTGCCTCGCCCGTCAGGCCGTCGCAGGATCGTCCTACCGAAGGAGAGGGCCACCCGCGCGTGCGAACCTACATCCTCTACGGCGCGCTCGCGCTCGCCGGATGCGCCACGCCCGAAGCCGCGTTCCCGCGGCTGGCCGATCTCAACCAGCCGCCCGGCCCCAGGACGACGCCCGACGAGCGGGCGGCGCTGAAGGCCAAGGTCGAAGCCGACGGCGAAGCCACCCGCGAGGCCGGGGCGATCGTCCGTTCCGGCAGGGTGACGCAGCCGTTACCTCGCCAGACGCCCTGAAACCTGCCCTATGGCGGACGGCGGCGATGCTATAGGGTGCCGCCGCTTTTCCCTTCGAATCCGCCAGTCAGTGCCATGCCGTCGAACGATTTCTACAAGATCAAGCGTCTCCCGCCCTACGTCTTCGAACAGGTCAATCGCCTGAAGGCCAAGGCCAGGGCCGGCGGCGCCGACATCATCGACTTCGGCATGGGCAATCCCGACATGCCGACGCCCAAGCATATCGTCGACAAGCTGGTCGAAACGGTGCGCGATCCCAAGACGAGCCGCTACTCGGCCTCCAAGGGCATCCTCGGCCTGCGCAAGGCGATGGCCGGCTATTACGAGCGCCGCTTCGGCGTGAAGCTGAACCCGGAGACCGAGGTCATCGCGACGCTCGGCTCGAAGGAGGGCTTCGCCAACCTCGCCCAGGCGATCGCCGCCCCGGGCGACGTCGTGCTCGCCCCGAACCCCGCCTATCCGATCCATGCCTACGGCTTCATCATCGCCGGCGCGGTCGTGCGCCACGTACCGGCCGAGACGCCGGAGATGTTCCTGAGCCGCCTGCATGGCGCCGCGAAACACTCCGTCCCGTCGCCCATTGCCGTGGTGGTGAGCTACCCCTCCAATCCCACCGCCCAGGTTGTCGATCTCGACTTCTACAAGGAGATCGTCGCCTTCGCCCGGCGCTTCGATATGTGGATCCTGTCGGACCTCGCCTATTCGGAGCTTTACTTCGACGGCAACCCGCCGCCCTCGATGCTCCAGGTCGAAGGCGCCAAGGACATCACGATCGAGTTCCAGTCGCTGTCGAAGACCTACGCCATGCCGGGCTGGCGGATGGGCTTCGCCGCCGGCAACGAACGGCTGGTGAACGCTCTCAGCCGGGTGAAGTCCTATCTCGACTACGGCGCCTTCACGCCGATCCAGGTGGCCGCGGCCGCCGCGCTCAACGGTCCGCAGGACTGCGTCGACGAGATCCGCAAGACCTACCGCGCCCGCCGCGACGTCCTGGTGGAGAGCTTCAAGCGGGCGGGGTGGGACATCCCCTCGCCGCCGGCGACCATGTTCGCATGGGCGCCGATCCCGGAGCAGTTCCGCGGCATCTCGTCGGTCGACTTCGCCAATCTGATGATCGAACACGCCGGCGTCGCCATCGCTCCCGGCCTCGGCTTCGGCGAGTATGGCGACAGCCATGTCCGCTTCGGCCTCGTCGAGAACGAGCACCGCATCCGCCAGGCGGCGCGCAACGTGAAGACCTTCCTCGGCCGCGCCAGCGAACTGCTCGGCAACGGCCCGGTGCCCGAACCGCTGCGCGCGAACCAGATATGAAGGAGCCGCTGCGCATCGGTATCGCCGGCCTCGGCACGGTCGGCGGCGGGCTCGTTCGCCTGCTCACCGAGAACGAGGACCACATCGCCGCGCGCTGCGGCCGGCGCATCCAGATCAACGGCATCAGCGCCCGCGACCGGCACAAGGACCGTGGCTTCTGGCCGGGGCGCTTCGAATGGTTCGAGGACGCCCGGGAGTTGGCCCAGTCCGACCTTATCGACGTCCTCGTGGAGTTGATCGGCGGTGAGAACGTCGCGGCGCAGGTCGTTGAAAAGGCGCTGGAATCCGGCAAGCACGTCGTCACCGCGAACAAGGCGCTGATCGCCGCGCAGGGGGCGCGTCTGGCGGCCCTCGCCGAAAAGTGGAACCTCGCCCTCAACTTCGAGGCGGCGGCCGCCGGGGGCATTCCGATCGTCAAGGCGCTGCGGGAAGGACTCGCCGGGAACATCATCACGCGCGTCGTCGGTATCCTCAACGGCACCTGCAATTATATCCTGACGCAGATGGAGGAGACCGGGCGGCCCTTCGCCGACGTGCTCGCCGAGGCGCAGGACCTGGGCTACGCGGAAAAGCCCGATCCCACCCTCGACACCGGCGGCTTCGACACCGCCCACAAGCTCGCCATCCTCGCGAGCCTTGCCTTCGGGACCGCCCCGGACGCCGCCGGCGTCTATGTCCAGGGCATCGACCGCATCTCGCCCGTCGACATCAGCTTCGCCGCCGAATTCGGCCATCGCATCAAGCTGCTCGGCATCGCCGCCGTGACGGCGCGGGGCGTCGAGGCCCGCGTCCACCCCACCATGGTGCCGCTGGGCACCCCGCTCGCCGACGTCATGGGCGTCCTCAACGGCGTCGTCACCGAATCGAGCGCCGCCGGCGTTTCGGTCTTGGAGGGGCGCGGCGCCGGGGCCGGGCCGACCGCGTCGGCCGTCGTGTCCGACCTCATCGACATCGCCCGCGGCCTCAGGATCCCGGCCTTCGGTATCCCCACCGCCTCGCTTGTCGTGCCCGAGCGGGCCAATCTGGGCGAGCGGGAGGGGACGTTCTACCTGCGGTTTAACGTGCTCGATCGTCCGGGCGTGCTGGCGACCATCGCTAGCTGCCTGGCCGACCAGGCGGTCTCGATAGAGAGCATGATCCAGCGCGGCCGGGCGCCGGACGAGAAGGTCTCGATCGTCATCATCACGCATGAGGCGCGTGAGGCGGCTGTCATTGCGGCCATGAAGGCCGTCGAGGCGGCCGGGGCGGTGGTCGAACCGCCCTGCATGATCCGGATGGAAAGACTTTGACCGGGGGTGGCGGCGGGGGCTAAACCCGCTCCGCCAAAGCGAAACCCGCACGAGTCGCGGCTGCATTGGATTCATTGGGGACTAGATGAGCGAAGCCGCGTTGTTGAACCGCACCTTGGCTATCGAGGTGTGCCGGGTCACCGAAGCAGCGGCACTGGCCGCTTACCGCCTGGCTGGCCGTGGCGACGAGAAGGCCGCCGACCAGGCCGCCGTCGACGCTATGCGCAAGGCGTTCGACAAGCTCGACATCGACGGCACGGTCGTCATCGGCGAAGGCGAACGCGACGAAGCCCCGATGCTCTTCATCGGCGAGAAGGTCGGCACCGGGCGCGGCCCGAAGGTCGACATCGCGCTCGATCCGCTGGAAGGCACCACCCTCACCGCGAAGCACATGCCCGGCGCCATGGCCGTCGTCGCCCTCGCCGTGGGCGGCACGCTGCTCCACGCCCCCGACACCTACATGGACAAGATCGCGATTGGCCCGGGTTATCCCGAAGGCGTTGTCGATCTCGACGCCGATGCCGCCGACAACGTGATCGCCCTCGCCAAGGCCAAGGGCTGCCGCGTCGATCAGATCACTGCCTGCATCCTCGACCGTCCGCGCCATTCGCACATCATTGCCTCGGTCCGGAAGACCGGCGCAGCCGTCCGCCTCATCACCGACGGCGACGTCGCCGGCGTCATCGACTGCTCCGAGCCCGGCACCGGCATCGACATCTATATCGGCCAGGGCGGCGCCCCCGAGGGTGTCCTTGCCGCGGCGGCGCTCCGCTGCATCGGCGGCCAGATGCAGGGTCGCCTGGTGTTCAAGACCGACGACGAGCGTGCCAGGGCCGAGCGCATCGGGCTCAAGGACCTGACCAAGAAATACGTCACGACCGAGCTTGCCTCCGGCGACGTCATCTTCGCCTCGACCGGCGTCACCACCGGCTCGATGCTCAACGGCGTGCTGGAAATCGGCGACCACCTGACGACCGAGACCGTCGTCATGCGCTCCGCGACCGGCACGGTTCGCTGGATCAAGACGCGCCACCCGCGCCCGGCGGGATGACCGCCGGCGCAGTCTGCCTGGGCGTTACGCGCTCGGCGGCCGGCAAGACCTGGCGCTTCCGCCTCGGCGACGAAACCCGCGCCTCCGACATCGCGCGCCGTCACGCCGTCCCCGACCTGCTCGCCCGCATCCTCGCCGGACGCAGCGTCGACGAAACCCGCATCGCGAGCCATTTCGACGCTTCGCTGCGTGCCTGGATGCCCGATCCCTCGACGCTGGCCGATCTCGACGCTGCGGCGTCGCGCATCGCCGACGCCATCGTCGCGGATGAACCCTGCACCGTCTTCGGCGACTACGACGTCGACGGCGGTGCCTCTTCGGCCTTGCTGCTGCGCTATTTTCGCAGCCTCGGCCGCTTCCTCCGCCTCTATATCCCCGACCGCATGGTCGAGGGCTACGGCCCGAACCCGACCGCACTGAGGAACCTCGCCGCCGAAGGCGTCCGCCTCGTCATCACCGTCGACTGCGGCGCCCAGGCCTTCGACGCGCTCGAAGCCGCCCGCGACGCCGGCCTCGACGTCATCGTCGCCGACCACCACATGATGGCCGAGCGCGCCCCGCACGCCTTCGCCATCGTGAACCCCAATCGGCCGGCGGACGAGTCCGGCCTCGGTCATCTCTGCGCCGCCGGCGTCACCTTCATGCTGCTCGTCGGCATCAATCGCGAGCTGCGCCGCCGCAACTGGTTCTCGGCGACGACCAAGGAGCCGGACCTTCGCCAGTATCTCGACCTCGTTGCCCTCGCAACGATCTGCGACGTCGTCCCGCTGACGGGGCTGAACCGCGCCTTCGTCAACCAGGGCCTGAAGCAGCTCCAGGCGGGCGGCGGCTCCGCCGGTCTCGTCGCCCTCCGCAACATCGCCGGCCTCAAAGGCCCCATCCGCGCCAGCCATTTCGGTTTCGCCCTCGGCCCGCGCGTCAACGCCGGCGGCCGTGTCGGGCGGGCCGATCTCGGCGCCCTTCTTCTGTCGACGGACGATCCGAACTTCGCCGCCAAGGCCGCGCTCGAACTGGACCGCTACAACCGCGAACGCCAGGCCATCGAAGCCGAAGTGCTGGAACGCGCCACCGCGCAGCTCCGCGCCGAGGGGGTAGGGGAGGGCCTCGCTGCCGCCCACGGCGACGGCTGGCATCCCGGCGTCATCGGCATCGTCGCGGGACGCCTGAAGGATCGCTTCGATCTCCCCGCCGCGGTGTTCGCGCTCGACGACACCAGCGCCAAGGCATCGCTGCGCTCCGTCTCCGGCGTGGATGTCGGCGGCGCTGTAACGGCGGCGCGCGAGGAAGGCCTTCTCACCAGCGGCGGCGGTCACCGCATGGCCGCCGCACTCTCGGCACCGCGCGAGAATCTCGCCGATGTCATCGCCTTCCTGAACGCACGCCTCGCGCCCGAAGTTGCCGCGCGGCAGGACCGCGGCCTCTATGCCATCGACGCCGTCGCGGGACCGCAGGCGC
Organism: Alphaproteobacteria bacterium; assembly: GCA_020852655.1. Classification (GTDB taxonomy): domain Bacteria; phylum Pseudomonadota; class Alphaproteobacteria; order Micropepsales; family Micropepsaceae; genus JADZAI01. The sequence continues at coordinate 40,802 of JADZAI010000104.1, read as the reverse complement.
TGACCGAGGGCCTGCACGACATGGTGGAACGCGCCGGCCCGTTCGGCGCCGGCAATCCCGAGCCCGTGTTCGCCGTCCCCGATGCCTGCATCGTCAACAGCCAGATCGTCGGCGAGAACCACAGCTCGGTCGTCGTCATGTGCGGCAATGCGCGGCTGAAGGCGATCGCCTTCCGCGCCGCCAACACCGAAGTCGGCGCCGCGCTCGCCCGGAAGGGCAGCAAGGTGCATCTCGCCGGCCGCCTCCTGCTCAACGAATGGCAGGGCGAGCGGCGCGTCGAACTCTCGATCGAAGACGTCGCCCCGGTGACGCAGCCCTAACGGACGCAACGCAGATGCTCTCGACCACCCTCATGGCCGCGACCGCCATCCTTCTGTGCGATCCGAGCGTTCGCCATGTCTGCACGCAGGACCAGTGCCGCACCGAGACGATCGGCTTCCACGTCCTGCTCGACTTCGACCGCGGCACGCTCTCCCATTGCCGCGAGACGGTGCATGGCTGTTCGATCGCGAAGATCACCGTCGACCGCACCGCGGCCTCCGGGGCGATCGAGGTGGACGGCAAGGATCTGAAATTCCGCCTGTGGCCGTCGATGGAGTACATGGACGTTCAGCTCGCCGAGAAGACGACCGACATCTCCTTCGGGAAATGTCGCGCCAGGCCCTGAAGGCGACCGGCATAGAGGGAGCAACGCCATGCGCGACATGACACTCGTCCTCGGCGGAGGCGGCCTCTCCGGCATCGCATGGATGACCGGCCTCATCGCCGGCCTCGCCGAACAGGGCATCGACCTCACCAAGGCATCAGCCGTCATCGGCACCTCGGCCGGCGCCGCCGTCGGAGGACAGCTCGGCAGCGGCGTGGCGCCCGCCGAGCTGCTCGCGCGCCAGATCGACCCGGCAAAGCAGGTCGCGGAAATCTCGCCCGACCCCAGCCAGATGGCCGAACTGATCCGCGCCTTCACAGCCCTCACGGGCGTCAAGGATCCCGCCGAACGCAATCGGCGCATCGGCCGCCTTGCGCTGGAGACCAAAACAGTCGGCGAAGCGGCCCGCCGCGCCGTCATCGCCGCCCGCCTGCCGTCGCATGACTGGCCGGCGCGGCCGCTCTCGCTCACCGCGATCGACGCGGAAAGCGGCGTCTTCCGTGCCTTCGACGCCGGCTCCGGTGTCAGCCTGATCGACGCCGTCGCCGCCAGTTGCGCCGTGCCGGGCGTCTGGCCGCCGGTTTCGATCGGTGGCCGTCGCTATGTCGACGGCGGCATGCGCTCTGCGGAAAACGCCGACCTTGCCGTCGGTGCGGCGGCGGTGCTGATCCTCTCCCCGATGGGGCAGGCCGGCCTCCCGGGCGGTTCGCCGACCTTGCCCGGGGAGATCGCCAGGCTGGAAGCCGCCGGTGCCGCAGTCCACGTCATCGAACCGGACGCCGCCGCCCGTGCCGCCATGGGCCTCAACGCCCTCGATCCCGCCATCCGCGCCCCGACGGCCGAAGCCGGCTTGCGCCAGGCAGCGAGCGCGGCTGCGCCCCTCCGCGCCTTCCTCGCCCCGTGAGCCCATAACCCCACGGTTTCACGCCCGAATCGCTTGCCTTCCCGGGGGCATGCGGGTATCCACCCCGCTCCCGCGCGGCCTTCGTCTATCGGTTAGGACGACAGCCTTTCACGTTGTAAAGACGGGTTCGATTCCCGTAGGCCGCGCCACTTCTCAGCGCTATCAAGCTGCAACACTGGCGCTGTGACCAGCCGCAAGAAGTAGCTGCACGGCTTTCCGGTCGAACGAGATGAAGCGCTCCGCACCCAATTGGCGGCCCTCATGCGCCATGGCGCCGTCCGCGAAATCGCCTCCTGAATCGAGCAGGTCGAGCCCGGCCTGAACCGCCGGCCGATCCATCACGACGTTACCGGAGTTGAGAAGTCCCCGGATCGCGCGGGCGAGATCGGCAGCGGGTAGTTTATATCCCCGCGAGAGAACCCAGACCAACTCGCACAAGGTCGGCACGGTGACTACGACGGCCTCGGCCTCCCGCAGCAGCGTCGCCGCTATGGCACCCTGCGCTGCGTCGTCATTCGTCAAAAGGCGAACGAGGATATTGGTGTCGACGGCAATCTTCACCGTCTGCCGGCCCAGCCGTCTGCAATCAAATCGTTCATTTCCTCAATCGTGAGAGCGGGTTGTCCAGAGCGCTTCAGCAGCCCGAGGAGGTCCGCAACATTGCCTGACGCATCTTTGGCTCTCATCGCCCGAATCTCGACGCTTCCGTCCGGCATCATGTCGATGTCGACCTTCTGGCCCGGCGCGACGCCCAAATGCCGCAGCACGTCCTTCTTCAGCGTGACCTGACCTTTAGCGGTGACTTTCAACGTGCCCATGACAACCCTCTCGACAAGAAAGTAAGGCAAAATTTCCTTACTTTCAACGGGCACCCTTATCGCCGCATCGCCTGCGATGGCACGGGCTGTGCTACACGCGGTTGAATCGCGGGAGCCCGTATGAGAGTCCTCGTCACCGGAGGGGCCGGCTATGTCGGCAGCCATGCCTGCAAGGCCTTGTCCCAGGCCGGCCACGAGCCCGTGGCCGCGGACAATCTCAGCCAGGGCCGGCGTTCGGCCGTGAAGTGGGGGCCGCTGGAAGTCGGCGACGTCACGGACCCGGCCTTCCTCGACGCCATCTTCGCCAGCCACAAGCCCGACGCCGTGATGCACTTCGCCGCGCTGTCGCTGGTCGGCGATTCCGTCGCGCGCCCGGCGCAGTATTACCGCGCCAATGTCGCCGGCGGCATCGAGCTCCTCGACGCGATGCGCCGGGCCGGCATCGGCGTCATCGTCTTTTCCTCGAGCGCCGCGGTCTATGGCGTCCCGGACACCTCGCCCATCCTGGAGGACTCGCCCAAAGCGCCGATCAACGCCTATGGCGCGACCAAGCTCAGTCTGGAAATGGCGCTGAAGGATTACGAGAAGGCCTATGGCCTGCAATGGGCGGCGCTGCGCTATTTCAACGCCGCCGGCGCCGATCCCGACGGCGAGATCGGCGAACTCCACGATCCCGAAACCCACGCCATCCCGCTCGCGGTGAAGGCGGCGATGGGGCAGGGCGGAGTCTTCCGGCTGTTCGGCGAGGATTACCCGACCGAAGACGGCACCTGCATCCGCGACTATGTCCACGTCACCGACCTCGGCGACGCGCATGTGAAGGCGCTGGAGCATCTCGCCCGCGGCGGCGAGAGCGGCGCCTTCAACCTCGGCACCAGCGCCGGGGCGTCGGTGCGCGAGATCATTGCCGCCGTCGGCGCCGCTGCCGGTCGGTCAGTGCCCGTCGAGGCGGCGCCGCGCCGCGCCGGCGACCCGCCGATCCTCATCGCCTCCACCGCGCGTGCCCGCACCATTCTCGGCTGGACGCCCGTGATGTCGGACATGGCGACCATCGCCCGCACCGCCTGCGCCTGGCACGCCAAGCACGCGGTCCCATGACGGGGCTGGCGGGCCTCCCCGGACGGGCCGCCCGATTTGCCGCCCGCCGCGTCCGCAGGGCCTGGCGCGACGCAGGGCTCGGTGCCGGCCTGTCGCGCAGCGCCGCGCGGCGCCTGATCGCCGGGAGCGGGGTCTTCGACGAAGCCTGGTATCGCGAGCGCTATGGCGACCTCGGCCGCTGGCGTGCCGACGCCATCGGCCATTATCTCGACCGCGGCATCGCCCTCGGCCACGACCCGTCGGTACTGTTCTGGACCGACTGGTATGCCGCCCGCCACCCCGGCTGCCGCGATTTCGGGGGCGGCCCGCTGGTCCACTACCTCATGGGCAAGGGCAGCGGGCCGAATCCGCTCTTCGACGACACCCACTACCGCACCAAGGCCGGCGAGCTGAACGGCGCGGCGCCGCTGGCGCACTATATCGCCCACCCCGCCGGCGACCCGCATCCGCTCTTCGACACCGCCTGGTATCTCGAACGCTATGCCGCCGCGATCCCGCCCGGCATCACGCCGCTCGCGCATTTCCTGATGCACGGCGCCGGCGGCACGCTGAACCCCGGTCCGCATTTCGACGCCGACGTCTATCTGGCGCGCTACCCCGACGTGGCCGCGACCGGGCAGAACCCGCTCGTCCATTTCGTGCTCGGCGGCGCCTTCGACCTGCGCGATCCCTCGCCGCGCTTCTGCACCGCGCGCTATCTCCGCCGCACTGCCGAGGCGCGCGAGAGCGCCGTCAATCCGCTGGTCCACGCGATCCAGCACGGCCGCGCCGGCATCGACACGGTCGAGCCGCCGCCGCTGCCCGCAACCGATCCGCGCCCCGAGCTCAAGGTCACCGCGGTCATCCCCAACTACAACCACGCGCCGTTTCTGCCGCAGCGCTTCGAGTCGATCCTCGCGCAGACCGCACCGCCCGCCGAGATCGTCTTCCTCGACGACGCCTCCTCAGACGACAGCCTCGCCGTCGCCGAACGCTATGCCGCGCGTTCGCCGATCCCGATCCGCATCGTCCACAACAGCCGCCGCAGCGGCTCCGCCTTTCGCCAATGGGCCAAGGGCCTCGGCTTCGCGGCGACCGATCTCGTCTGGTTCGCCGAATCCGACGATCGCTGCGCGCCCGAACTTCTCGCCGCGCTGAAGGCGCCGTTCACGCCCGACGTGCATCTCAGCTACGCCCAGTCGCGTACCATCTCCGCCTCGGGCCTCGTGCTCGCGCAGGACTATCGCGACTACACCGACGACCTCTCGCTCGACCGCTGGCGCGCACCTTACGTCGCCGATGGGCGCGACGAGGTGATCGCCGCGCTCGCCCACAAGAACACCATCCCCAACGGCAGCGCCGCCCTCCTGCGCCGCGCCACCGTCCAGCCGCTCGCCGAGGCGCTGACCAGCTTCCGCCAATGCGGCGACTGGTTCGTCTATCTCGCCTGCGCCGCCGCCGGCCGCATCGCCTTCACGCCGGCCGTGCTGAACGACCACCGCCGCCACGGCGGCTCGGCGACGCGCGTCATGGGCAGCGAACTCGACCTGCTCGATGAGGCCTTCCGCATCCGCCTCGACACGATCGACCGCTTCGACCTGCCCGACACGACCGTCCTCGCCTCGCTCGGCGGACTCGCGGCGGAATATTTCGAGCGCACCGGCGGCTGTCCCGAAGGCACGCCGCCGTTGAAGACGCTCGACCGCTTCCAGCCCTATCTCGCCGTTATCCGCGACGAAGTGCTGCGCCGCTTCGGCTCGCTGCCGCCTTTGCTGCACATCGCCAACGGCCCCGGCGACTGGCCGCCGCCCGACACTGCCGGCTTCCTCGCCATGGCCCGCCCGCCGGTGGAGGAACCCGCCTGGGCCGTCGACGTCGCGCCCTCCGTCTGGATCGAAGGCCGCGCCGCCGTCACCGCCTGGTCCGCACCGGCACTCTGGCGCGGCAACGGTGCCCTCAATCCGCGCCGCATCGCGACGCTCGCAGGGCTGGCGGGTCTCCTGAACGTCAAGTCCGTTACGGCAAGCGGCGGCGAGGCGCTTCAGCTCGCCCGCCATGTTGCCGCCCAGGCCGGCCTGCCGCTGCCGTCGTGACAGACCCATGACGCGCCGCCGCGGCCTCAGTCGGGCCTTGGCCTTCGCGCGCACTTCCGCTCTAAGCTTCCGTCCCGAATGAGTTCGGCGGGGCGCATGCTCAAACTGGCTGGTCTGTCCAAGAGCTTCGGGGCGCGGCGAGCGCTCGACGACGTGTCGCTGACGTTCCAGCCCGGCGAGTTCGTCGGCATCATCGGCCGCTCCGGCGCCGGCAAGTCGACGCTCCTGCGCTGCATCAACCGCCTGCACGAGCCGACCGCGGGCAAGGTCTTCTTCAACGACACCGACGTCACCGCGCTGAAGGGCGCCGCGCTGCGCCAGTGGCGCGCCGACTGCGCCATGATCTTCCAGCAGTTCAATCTCTCCGGCCGCCTCGACGTGCTGACCAACGTTCTCGTCGGCCGGCTTCAGAAGCGCTCGACCCTGTCGAGCCTGTTCATGCTCTTCTCGGAAGACGAGCGCGCCGCGGCCGTCGCGATCCTCGCCCGCTTCGATCTCGCCGACGCGGCGCTCCAGCGTGCCGAGACGCTCTCCGGCGGCCAGCAGCAGCGCGTCGCGATAGCCCGCGCCCTCATGCAGGAGCCCAAGCTGATCCTCGCCGACGAACCCATTGCCTCGCTCGATCCGCAGAACAGCGAAGCGGTCATGGATGCGCTTGCCGGGGTCAACGCGCGCGAAGGCATCACCGTCCTCTGCAATCTCCATGACCTGGATGTCGCCGAGCAATATTGCCGGCGCATCGTCGGCATGGAGCGCGGCAGGATCGTCTATGACGGCCCGCCCACCGGTCTCGACCATGCCACGCGCCAGCGCATATACGGCCAGGACCTGAAGGCCACATGATTACGCGCCGCGGATTCACCACCGGAGCTGCGGCCTTGGCACTCACGGGCTGCGCGCCGGGACGGTTCGACGCCAATGGCCGTCCGCGCGAACTCGTCAGCGGCTTCTCCACGCTCGAGACCAATCCCGCCCGCATCGGCGCGCTGACCAACTATCAGCACTATATCGAACGCGAAACCGGCCTGCCGCTCCGCTCGTTTCGCGCCGCCGGCTATTCCGGCGTCGCGCTCGCCATGGAAAACGACCAGATCGACTTCGGCATCATGGGGCCGGCCAACTACGCGACCATCAAGAAGGAGATGGGCGACGGCGTCGACGCACCGCTGACGATGAAGGAGAAGGACGGCACCATCAACTACATCGCCGTCCTGTTCGTGAAGGCATCCTCGCCGTTCCATACGCTCGCCGATCTGCGTGGCCACACCATGGCCTTCGCCGACGTCAACTCGGCCTCGGGCTACCTCATCCCGCGCTACTACATGCGCAAGGAGGGCAACGACCCCGAGAAGTTCTTCTCCAAATACATCTTCGCCGGCGGTCACGAGCAGGCGGTCTTTTCCGTGCTCAACGGCACGACGGACGCCGGTGTGACCTGGGCCTCCGGCGTCGGCGACGAGGCCGAGGGCTTTTCGCGCGGCATCCTCCGCCGCCTCGTCGAAAACAGGTCGCTCGACATGAAGGACCTCCGCATCGTCTGGAAGAGCGGCCCCATCCCCAACGGCCCGTTCGTGATGCGCATGGGACTTCAGCCCGATCTGCGCCAGAAGGTCATCGACGCGCACATCAATCTGCGCCAGGCCGACAAGGCTGCGTTCGAGGCGTTGACCGGCGGGCAGGGGCAGGGCTTCGTGCCCGCGCCACCCGGCTTCTACAAGGTCATCTTCGACATCAAGGCCGAGGAAGAAACCTCCCGCCGGACGGCCGCATGAGCACGCTCGCCGGACTGATCGACGCTGCCGGGGATGAGCGCGCCAGCACTGCCATCGCCGCCTTCCGGCGCGAGCACGCGGTCCATGCGCGCCGCTGGTATGTCTTCTTCGCCGTCGGCGCGGTTCTGTTCGTGCTGGCGCTGGGCGCATCGGCCTACATCGCGCAGTTCGACCTCATCCGCCTCTTCGAAGGCGTTCCGCGCATGCAGGCCTTCCTGGCCCGCGCCCTTCCCGACCTCCAATGGGCGAAGCTGGCCGGCAATGCCACGACCGAAGGCTCGCTCGCCTATTGGTTCTATGCCTTGCCGCGCTGGATCGGTCTCCTGTGGGAGTCGATCCAGATGGCCATCCTCGCGACCGCGATCGGCGGCGGCGCGGCCTTCCTGCTGTCCTTCATCGCTGCCCGCAACATCGGCCCCGGCCGGTGGATTTCGATGCTCACGCGGCGCCTGCTCGAATTCTTCCGCACATTGCCCGACATCATCGTCGCGCTCGTCTTCGTCCAGGCCTTCGGACCCGGCGCCGCGGCGGGCGTGCTCGCCATCGCGCTCCACACGACGGGCGCGCTCGGCAAGCTGATGAGCGAAGTCCACGAGAACATCGACATGAAGCCGCTGGAAGGCGTGCGCGCCACGGGCGGCAACTGGTTTCATGCGATCCGCTTCGGCGTCATGCCGCAGATCATGCCGAACTTCTTCTCGTACGCGTTGCTCCGTCTGGAGATCAACATCGCGGCCGCCGCCGCCGTAGGCTATGTCGGCGCCGGCGGCATCGGCCAGGATCTCGTCATCGCAATCGAAAACCTGCGCTTCGACGACGCGCTTGCGATCATCCTGCTCGTGATCGCCCTCATCTTCGTCATCGACCTGACGTCGGAACGGATCCGCCATCGCTTCATCGGAGCGTCCCGATGATGGCCGGCCTCACCCCCGAACGCATGGCCGCCGCCCGCGCCGCGCACCGCGCCATCATCGCGCCCCCGCTCTGGAAGGGGGCGCTGCCGTGGATCGGATCGACGGTCGCGCTCGCCTATCTCGCCTGGCTCTGGGTCAGGTTCGGCCTGACGCCCGAACTCCTGTGGAAGGGCATCTCCCGTCTTGCCGGCTTCATCGTCGAGATGCTCCCGCCGGACCCCTGCGTACGCGCCGAGCCGCCGCTGGAGACCGTCTGCTACACCGGCGAGTTCCTCTCCGCGACCGGCGAGACGCTCGGCATGGCGTTCCTCGGCACGCTCTTTGCCGCGCTGATCGCCTTTCCGCTCGCCTTCCTCGGCGCCTCGAACGTCGTGCCGAACCGCGCCGCGCACTTCATCGTGCGCCGCTTCTTCGACATGTTCCGCGGCATCCCCTCGCTGATCTGGGCGCTCATCTTCGTCGCCTCGATCGGTCTCGGCCCGATGGCCGGCGTGTTGGCGCTGATGATGTCGGACTTCGCCGCCCTTGCGAAACTCGGCGCCGAGACGATCGAGAACGCCGACCGCAAACCCGTCGACGGCGTAACCGCGACGGGCGCGACGCGGCTTCAGATTCTCCGCTTCGCCCTGGTTCCGCAGGTGCTGCCGGTGCAGCTCAGTCAGGCGCTCTACTTCTTCGAGTCCAACGTACGTTCGGCCGCGGTGCTCGGCATCGTCGGCGCGGGCGGCATCGGCTACTACCTCTCCGATCTCGCCCGCAACAGCCAATGGTCGATGGTGGCCTTCATCCTGGTCGTCTTCCTCGTGCTCGTTGCCGTCATCGATGCCATCTCGAAGCGTCTGAGGTCGCTCATCGTCGGAGAGCGCACATGATCCGGACCGGCCAGCAGGACGGCATTGCGAAGCTCAGGGAGCTGCTCGCCGAGTCGCGCCGCGCGATGGTGTTCACCGGCGCCGGCATCTCGACCGAAAGCGGCATCCCGGACTTCCGCTCGCCCTCGGGCCTCTGGACCCGCATGAAGCCGATCCAGTTCCAGGACTTCGTCCGTTCGCGCGAGATCCGGCGCGAAGCCTGGACCCGCCGCTTCGAAGGCGAGGACACGATCGCCAAAGCCGAGCCGAATGCCGGCCATCGCGCCATCGCGCGCCTCGTCGTCACCGGCAAGGTCAGCCTCGTGGTGACGCAGAACATCGACGGCCTGCACCAGCAGGGCGGCGTGCCCGAGGACAAGGTCGTCGAGGTCCACGGCACCACGCGTTACTGCAAATGCCTCTCCTGCGGCCTGCGCTACGAGAACGACGTGGTGAAGCGGATGTGGGCCGAAACCGGCGACGCGCCCGACTGCACCTCGTGCGGTGGGATCATCAAGTCCGCCACCATCTCCTTCGGCCAGGCCATGCCCGAGGCCGAGATGGAGCGCGCCACGATGGAAGCCTATGAGTGCGATCTCATGCTCGCCGTGGGCTCCTCGCTCGTCGTCTATCCCGCCGCCGGCATTCCCATCGCCGCCAAACGTAACGGGGCCCGCCTCGTCATCCTCAACCGCGAGGAAACCGAACTCGACTCCCTCGCCGACCTGGTCATCAATGCCGAGATCGGCCCCGTCCTCAGCGCCGCGGTTGGTGTGAACTGAAACGTGAATTTCGAGCCGCCGCCATGTCCGATCGCGCAGAACTCCTCGTAGCGCCGCTGCTTCCCGCCATCGCGGCCCAGGCCGCCGAGGCCGACGCGACGCGCTCCGTTTCGCCCGACGTCATCGCGGCCATCAAGGCCAGCGACGTCATGCGCATGTCGGCGAGCCGCGGCCTCGGCGGCCTGGAGAGCGGTGTCGGAGCGATTGCGCGGGAACTCGAAGCGGTGGCCGCCGCCTGCGGATCGACCGCCTGGTGCCTGTGGAACCACCTCTGCACGTTCCACTTCTTCTGTGGCCTACTCGGCCCGGAGCACCAGGATCTGCTCGCCGATATCGTGCGGTCGCACCGCTGGGTGTGCTTTCCGGCGGGGGCGGGTACGGCCATATCCGGCCGCGCGGACGGCGACACGACGGTCCTCAACGGCGTCGCGTCCTTCGGCTCGGGCGGGCGCTACGCGGATTATGCCGGCGTGACCTTCGTCCCCGAAGGCGCCCGCGCCCCGCGCTTCGCCCTCCTGCGGCTGGACCAGCCCGGCGTCCGCATCGATCCGACCTGGAAGGCGATGAGCCTGCGGGCCTCCGCAACCGACCACATCCACTACACCGACGTGCGTGTGCCTGCGCGCTCCATCGTGGACTTTCCCCCACGCTTCCGGGAAGCGTTCCGCGAGCCCGAGCGGGCGATGGTGGACGCGCGTTATCGCGAGGACTGGGTGGGCCTCTCCGATCTCTGGCTGGGCGCGATGGCGGTCGGCGTGGCGGCGCAGGCGCTGCGCGAGGCGGCCGAGGGCATCAAGGGTCGTATCGCCATCATGGGCGTCAAGATGGTGGAGCGCCCCACCATCCATGTGAATCTGGGCCAGGCGGCCGCCGCTATCGGGGCGGCGCGCGACGCCGTTTTCGGCGCCTGCGCCCGGACGGACAGCCGCATCGCCGCCGGCCGCACCCCGGCGGAACCGGACTATCTGGACCAGCTCGGCTCAACCATGCTCGCGCTCCGCCTTTGCGACGAGGCGATGCGGCTGATCCTGCGCGTGCTGGGCGGCAACGGCCTGCGCGAGGGCGCCCCCTTCGAACGACGCTATCGCGACTTCCAGGCCATGCCCCTCCACATCAACGCCCACCCCGACCGCGTCTCCGAACAATACGGCCGCCACCTCCTCGGGCTCCCGACGGAGAACGCATTCTGACGTGCGGTTTTTCCCGCGCGCACCGCGAGAAAAGCCCCGAAATCGACGTTCGATTGCATGCCGTAGCGTAAAAAGCCGGGTATGCGCAAAATCGACGTTCGAATGCCTGACCCAGGTTGGGGTGCGTTGGCCGGCCCCTGCGCCGCTGTTTCGCAATATTGTTTCGTAACCAGGCGGAGACGGCCGCCCTTTCACCCCGTCGCCGAACCCCTTATCTAGGTCGCTCGACTCCGCGGCCGGTTCGGCCGCCTTCAGTGGAGAACCAAGTGACCTGGATGCTGGACGAAGGCGACAAGAAGGATGAGAAGGCCGAGAGCATCGTCCCGTCCCCGGTCGGGCAGGCGCTCTACAAGGCCCGCACGATCCTCATTTTCGGCGAGATCAACGACAAGATCGCCGAGCGCGTGACGGCGCAATTGCTGGCCTTTTCCGCGGAAGGCGATGCCGACATCAAGGTCATCGTCTCCTCGCCCGGCGGCCATGTGGAGAGCGGCGACGTGATCCACGACATGATCCAGTTCGTGAAGCCGCGCGTCGTGATGATCGGCTCGGGCTGGGTCGCCTCGGCCGGCGCCCACATCTTCCTCGGCGCCAAGAAAGAGAACCGCTACTGCCTGCCCAACACCCGCTTCATGCTGCACCAGCCGCTCGGCGGCGTGCGCGGCCAGGCGTCGGACATCCAGATCGAGGCGGAAGAGATCATCAAGATGCGCAAGCGCATCAACGCCATCATCGCCCGCGAGACCGGCCAGCCCATCGAGAAGGTCGACATCGACACCGACCGCAACTTCTGGATGGGCCCGAAGGATGCCAAGGAATACGGCATCGTCACCCACATCATCGACAACATCGCCGACATCAAGTAGCCGGCGATGACGGCTCCGTGGTGGAAGGGTGCCGTCGTCTACCAGGTCTATCCGCGGAGTTTCTGCGATAGCGACGGCGACGGCATCGGCGATTTGCCGGGACTGATCTCCAAGATGGACTATGTCCAGGCCTTGGGCGTGGACGCCTTGTGGCTGTCGCCGGTGCACCCGAGCCCGAACCGGGATTTCGGCTACGACGTCTCGGACTACGAGGATATCGCCCCCGAGATGGGGGGCATGGCGGCGTTCAACGCGCTGCTCGCCGAGATGCACGGGCGCGGCCTCCGGCTCGTCATGGACGAGGTGCTGGCCCATACCTCGATGCGCCACCCCTGGTTCCTCGAAAGCCTGGAGGGCGAGAATTCGACCAAGGGCGACTGGTATGTCTGGGCCGAGGCCAAGGATGACGGCGGGCCGCCCAACAACTGGCTGAGCGTCTTCGGCGGACCGGCGTGGTCCTATCATCCCGCGCGCCGCAAATATTACTTCCACAAATTCCTGCGCAGCCAGCCCAAGCTGAACTGGCGCAATCCCGAGGCCCGCCAGGCGGCGCTCAACGTCCTCAGGTTCTGGCTCAACAAGGGCGTCGACGGCTTCCGTCTCGACGTGGCGAACTCGTTTCTCCACGACGACAAGCTGCGCGACAATCCGGCCATCCCGCCCAACATGCGCGGCAAGATGCAGTGGGCGCACGCGCCCAACATGCAGAAGCGCATCCACGATTCGAACCTGCCCGAGAACCGCAAGGCGCTCGATGACGTGCGCGCCGTCGTGGAAGGCTTCGGCAACCGGTTTGCCTTCGGCGAGTTCTCGGAAGAGCCGGGCCTCATCGGCGAGTATGTCGGCGAAACGCACGGCCTCCAGTCCGGCTACACCTTCACCTTCCTCGACGACCGGACCTTCCGCCCGCAGATTTTCGAAGCCTATTACCGCTTCCTGAACGAGCGGCCGCATGTCTGGCCCTGCGTGACCTTCTCGAACCACGACGTGTCGCGCACCGTGAGCCGCTATGGCGGCGGCAAGCGAAACGACCAGCTCGCAAAACTGGCCCTGACGCTGCTCCTCAGCCTCAAGGGCACTGTGCTCCTATATCAGGGCGAGGAGCTGGGGCTGGGCGACGGCGACATCACCTTCGACCAGGTGCGGGACCCTGTGGGTGAACTCTATTTTCCGCACGGCAAGGGCCGCGATCCCGAGCGTACGCCGATGCCGTGGCGCGTGGATGCGCCGCATGCCGGCTTCACGACGGGCATGCCCTGGCTCCCCGTCGATCCCGAACACCAGAAAATGGCGGCCAACGTGCAGGAAGGCGACGCGGACTCGGTCCTGAACTTCACGCGCCGGACCGTCGCGATGCGCCGTCAGATGCCGGCGCTCGTCACCGGCAATATCGAGATCGTCGAGGCAGGCGACCAGGTCCTCGCCTTCAAGCGCATCCATCCCGAACAGAGCCTGCTCTGCGTCTTCAACCTCAGCAACGATGCGGCGGTCCACAAGCTCCCGGCCCAGACCTCGGTTTCGCCGTTCGAGTTCGGTCCGGGGGGCTGGGGCTTCGGCGGCGGCGGCCTGTCGCTGAAGCCCTGGGGCGCCTTCGTCGGCCAGGTGGGTTAGAGCGCGGATATTGACGCTCACGGCCAACCGGGGGACCCATGCCAGCGCCTCTCCGCCGCGCCTACCTTTCAGAACAAAGCTCCAGAGCAGGACAAACGCCATGAGCGATCTTCTCGTTATCGACCGGCCTGACGCGCGCGTCCTGCGCATCGCGCTGAACCGCCCCGACAAGCGCAACCCGTTCGACACGGCGACGCGCGACGCCTTCTACCAGGTGCTTGACGAGGCGCTGGAGGACGAAACCGTCCGTGCGCTGATCATCACGGGCAAGGGCGGCACCTTCTGTGCCGGCGGCGATGTCGCGACCATGGGCAGCTACAATGAGCGCACCGGCTCCGACCGCATGCTCAAGAACCATATCGTCGTGCGCCGCCTGCATGGCGCCTCGAAGCCCGTGGTCGCCGCGGTCGAAGGCTTCGCCATGGGCGCCGGCGCCGGCCTCGCGCTGCTGTGCGACGCGATAGTCGCGGGGCAGGGCGCGAAGATCGGCTTTCCCTTCTTCAATCTCGGCCTCGTGCCCGACTACGGCATCGCGCATACGCTGCCCCAGCGCATCGGCTTCGGCCCCGCGCGCCTCATCCTGATGCAGGCGAAGACGCTGAAGTCCGACGAAGCCCTGAAGCTCGGTCTTTTCGACGACGTCGTCCCCGACGCCGACGTCCAGCAATCCGCCCTCGCGCTCGCACAGAAACTCGCCGCCCAGCCCGCCGGCGCCCAGACGCTCCTCAAGCGCATGCTGAACGCCGAGCCGACGACCCTCGAACACGCCCTCGACCTCGAACGCAGTTTCCAATCCCTCAGCTTCATCAGCACCGACCACCAGGAAGGCGTCGCCGCGTTCAAGGAAAAGCGGGCACCGAAGTTCCGCTGATCTGCGGTGGTCCAAAAGCAAAGACCTTGCCATGGTGAGGCGCGCGACCGCGAAGCGGGCGGGCCTCGAACCACGCACCGGCACATCAGCGCTGCTTGCCACCTCGGCGTCTTGACAACGCCGGTAGCGCGTCCCAATCACGCCGGATCAATGCCTCCTTCTTGGCGCGCGACCAGCGCTTGACCTGCTGCTCAAAGGCTTGTGCTTGCCTGATGTCTGCGAAATCCTCTTGGAAGATCAATTTCACGGGCCGGCGTAGCGCGGTGTATCCGCCATATACGCCCTCGTTGTGCTTGCTCGTGCGAACCCCGGGATCGTCGGTGGTCGATCCAACATAATAGCTGCCGTCAGCGCACAGCAGAATATAGACCCACGCACCGTTAATCATAGGACTAGCGTTAGGTGGGTCGGACATGGTGTCAAGCGTACGTGCGTGGTTCGAGGCCCGGCCGTAGGCCGGGCACCTCACCATGGCAAAGAGGGTGATTTTGGGTTTCGTTAAGTAGAGCGCGCGACGATTGTCTAGTCCCTACCAAATTGTCTTGCCATGGTGAGGTGCGCGACCGCGAAGCGGTCGGGCCTCGAACTACGCACGAACAACCGAAATCCTACCCACACCCCTCCAGCGCCTTCGCCAGTGCGTCGATCGGCAGCAGCACGCAGGAGTGCCGGCTTTTGTAGGCTGCGGCGGGTTTGAACACCTCATACCCCGCCCAGACCCCGCCGGGCACCGCGCCGCCTTCGAGCATCGCCGCCACATCGGCCCGCAAGGCTGCAACCTCCGCCGCGCTCCGGCCCACCGCATGCTCGGCCAGCAGCGAAGCCGACGCCTGCACCAGCACGCAGCCCTTCAGCTCGTTCGCGACCTCGGTGATCCGCGCGGCGCCATCCACCCGCGCGTCGAACACCACACTGTCGCCGCACATTGCGTTCGCCTCGCGGCCCGAGCAGCAGTCGCCGTGCAGCCTTCCCGCGCCATGTGCGCTCGCCGCGAGGCGCAGCAGCGCCTTCTGGTACAGATCTTCACTCATGCGCGCGCATCCGTGAATGCCTTGAGTTGCTCCGGCGTGTCGATGTCGGTGAGCACCCCGTCGCCCAGTTCCACCTCGCACACGGCTTCCGCGAACTCCGCCAGCAGATGCTTCGCGCCGGTGTCGCCGCTCACCCGCGCCATCTCGGGGAAATAGGCCGCCGCCCACAGCACAGGATTGCCGCGCTTGCCCGCATGCACCGGCACCACGATGCCGCGCCCTTCGGCCGGATCGAACGCCGCCAGCATGCGGTCGATGTCCCCGGCCCCGACGCCCGGCATGTCGCCCAGCACGATCAGCGCCCCATCGACGTCCTCGTCCAGCGCCGCCAGCCCCGCCTTCAGCGATGTGCTCAGCCCCAGCGCATAATCCGGATTGCGCACCAGCGTCACCGGCAGCCCCTTCAGCGCCGTGCCCACCGCCTCGGCCTCATGTCCCGTGACCACCACTATCTCGTCGACCCCGCTCGCGCGCACCTGCTCGACGGTCCGCCGCAACATCGGCATGCCGCCGATGACAGCGAGCTGCTTCGGCGCGCCCATGCGGCGCGACTGCCCCGCAGCCAGCACCACCGCCGCGATCCGTGCGGCGCTCTTGACCGCCGGCGCCGCCTTGTCGCGCGGCTGCGGCCGCGAAGGAATCTCCTTCAACAGTCCGCCGACGCCCATGCGGCCGACATCGCCCTCGCTCACTGGCAGCCCCGCAAGCAGGCGCTGAAGCACCCAATCGAACCCGTTCATCTTCGGAGAGCGCGCACAGCCGGGCAAGCCCACAACCGGCACCTCGCCCTTGCGCGCCAGCAGCAGCAGATTGCCCGGATCGACCGGCATGCCGAAGCGCAGTACCTCGCCGCCGGCGCGAACGATACCGTCAGGCACCACGTCGCGCCGGTCGGCAATCGCCGAGGCCGAATAGATCAGCACCAGCTCCGCCTTCGCCGCGAGCGCGCGCCGCACGGCATCGCCCACCGCGCCGGCCTCGTGCGGCACGATTTCGTCGGCCACGACGGGCGCCCTGGCGGCCGCCAGCCGCGCTTCCAGCGTCGCACGGTTCTTGGCATGGATCGAAGCCTTCGTCTGCGGCAGGGAGGTCGAGACCAGTCCGACGCGCAAGGGCCGATAGGGCGAGACCTCCATCACCGGCCCCAGCGCACGCGCCAGCGCCAGTGTCGCATTCAGCGACGCGCGCTTTACCGCGTAGGGGATGATCTTGATCGTCGCCAGCATCGCCCGCGCCATGACTTCGTCGAAGGCGGGCAGGGTGGCGACGGTGATTGCCTCGTCCACCGCGTTGATCGCATCGATCGCCTCGGCCTTCACCGTGAAGACGCCCGGCACCGTCGCATAGAGATTGGCCCGGCCCGTGAACGCCGACGCCACGCGCACGCCGTCGCCCGCCAGCGCCTCGGCCAGCAGCGCTGCCGCTTCGTCTTCCGGCACGTCGTCCGCGTCGAGCTGCGCGACCGTCACTTCGCTCACCCCCGCCGCGGCCAGCGCCGCGGTGTCGGCCGCCGTCAGCACGCGGCCCTTCTTGAAGCGCGCCTCGCCGTGCTGGATGCCGTGGGCCAGGATGGCGCCGACAGCGTCCTCGACCCTGATTGTTTCAAACCTCACTTCGACCCTGCGCGCAGCGTTTCGACGATCTGGCCGACGATCGACACCGCGATTTCCGCCGGCGACCGCGCATTGATGTTGAGCCCCACCGGCCCGCGGATGCGCGACAGCGTCTCCTCGTTGAACCCGGCCGCCTCCAGCCGCGCCAGCCGCGCCGCGTGCGTCTTCTTCGAGCCCAGCGAGCCGATGAAGAAGGCCCGGCTCTTCAGCGCGGCCTGGAGCGCGGGATCGTCGAGCTTGGGATCATGCGTCAGCGTCACGACCGCCGTGCGTGTCGTCGGTGCGACCTTCGCGATCGCCTCGTCCGGCCAGTCATGCGTCAGCGTCACTCCCGGGAAGCGTGCTTCGCTGGCAAAGGCCGTGCGCGGATCGATCACCGTCACGGCCCAGCCCAGCGCCGCCGCCATCCGGCTCAGTGGCTGTGCGATATGCACCGCGCCCACCACGACCAGCGCGACCGGCGGGTTGAACACGTTGATGAACCAGGTCTCGCCCATCAACTCCACAGGCGCACTGTCGTCGCGCGCCGCCATGCGCACCGCGAGCCCTTCCAGATCGTCGCAAGGCGGCTCGGTCAGGTCGATCAGCCGCTCCTCGCCGTCCGCGAGCCGCGTCGCGACCGCGATCTCGCGCCCTTGCGCGCGCGCCGCCGTCAGCGCCTTCAGCGTCGCAAGCTTCACTGCACAGGCTCCCAGGCTACCGGCTCAACGAAGACCTCGATCTGCCCGCCGCAGGCGAGGCCGACTTCCCACGCCTGCTCGTTCGTCACGCCGAACGAGAGCTTGCGCACCTTGCCGTCCTTCATCGACTCCTTCGCCTCGGCGGCGACGGCGCCTTCGATGCAGCCGCCCGAGACCGAGCCGACGAAGGCCCCCGCGTCGTTGATCGCGAACTGGCTCCCTGCCGGCCGCGGCGCCGAGCCCCAGGTCTTCACCACTGTCGCCAGCGCCACCTTGCGCCCCTCCGACAGCCAGGCCTCCGCCTGCTCCAGAACCTTGTCGTCGTCCATCGCTGTCTCCAATTCAAAGCTCCTGCCATGGTGAGGTGCGCGGCCGCGCAGCGGTCGAGCCTCGAACCACGCACACCCGCCGCCAATGCGTTGTTCGAGGCTCCCCCGGATCAAGTCCGGGGTCGCACCCCCACCATGGCAAGAGTGTAAGCCATATGGTCACGCCGCTTGCCGCAATCCGAGATGGCCCCGCCGGCCGGAACTGGCAAGTTCGCGCGACAGGTCGGCCAGCGTCTCCACACTATAGAGCGGCAGGAACCGGTCCACATGCGGCAGCAACGCGCGAATGCCCGACGCCCGCGGCTGGAACTGGGCGTAGCGGAGCAGGGGATTGAGCCAGATCAGCGTCCGGCACGAGCGCGCCAGCCGCTCCGCCTCGATGCCCAGCACGCCCGCCTCGTCGCGGTCGAGCCCGTCGGTGATCAGCAGCACCACCGCGCCCTGGCCCAGCACGCGGCGCGACCAGCGGAAATTGAAGTCCTTCAGCGCCGTGCCGATGCGCGTGCCGCCGCCCCAATCGCCCGCGTCGCGCCCGACCGCGTCCAGTGCCTCGTCGATGTCGCGATGCTTCAGCGCCCGCGTCGCATTGGTCAGCCGCGTCCCGAAGACGAAGGTCGAGACGCGCTGCCCGCGCCGCCGGCGCGCTTCGGTCAGCGCATGCAGGAAGTGCAGGAACACGCGGGCGTATTTCGCCATCGAGCCCGAGATGTCGCAGAGCGCCACGATCGGCGGCGGCTGCACCCGGCGGCGCGCCTCGGCAAGGCGGATGATCCCGCCGCCCGCCCGCAGCGACTGGCGCAGCGTGCGCCTGAGATCGATGCGTTGCCCATGCACCGCGGCCGCCCAGCGGCGCGTCTCCACCGCTTCGATCTCCAGCGGCAGCCGCTCCACCATACGCCGCGCATCGGCAAGCTCCGCCGAATTCATCTGCTCAAAATCCTTCTGGCGCAGCACCTCATCGGCCGACGCGGTCAGCGTCATGTCGATTTCGAGCTGCTCGCCCGCTTCCTTCTGCGGCCCGCGCCCTTCGTTCAGCGCCTCCGCCAGACGCCGCGCGCCCGCCACCTTCGCCGGCTCCATCTCCGGCTTCTGCATCGGCATCAGCATCGCCATCGCGCGTCCGGCCATCTGCGGATCGCGCCAGAACAGCTCGAAGGCCTGGTCGAACAGCGGCATCTGCGCGCGCCGCGTCACCAGCGTCGCGAACAGCGCCTGGCGCAGCGCGAGCTTGTCGTCGACACCGGCAAGCCCCACCGCCCGCGCCGCCGCCAGCGCCTGGCCCGGCCCGACGGGTACGCCGGCCGAACGCAGCAGCCGCGCGAAATGCACGACATTGGCGCCAAGCCGGCTCACGCCGCCGCCCGCATCCTGGCTTCGTCGATCAGCCGCGCCGTCTCGCCGCTGGTCAGCGTGGCGATGTCGTCCTGATATTTCAGCAGCACGCCGATCGAATCGCGGATCACCTCCGGCGTCAGCTCCACCGCATCCAGCGCCGCCAGCGCCGCCGCCCAGTCGATCGTCTCGGCGACCCCCGGCTTCTTGAACAGATCCTCGCCGCGCAGCGTCTGCACGAAGGCCGCCACCTGCCGCGACAGCTCGGCGGGTAACTCCGGCGCCTTGGCCTTCAATATCTCCAGCTCGCGCGCCAGCGAGGGATAGTCGACCCAGTGATAGAGGCAGCGCCGCTTCACCGCGTCGTGTATTTCGCGTGTCCGGTTCGACGTGATGATGACGATCGGCGGCTCGGCCGCCCTGATCGTCCCCGTCTCCGGCACCGTCACCTGGAAGTCGGAGAGTATCTCCAGCAGGAACGCCTCGAACGGCTCGTCCGCCCGGTCGAGCTCGTCGATCAGCAGCACCGGCGGCCCGCCCGCCTGCGGCTCCAGCGCCTCCAGCAGCGGCCGCTTGATGAGGAAGCGCTCGGAGAAGATTTCGGTCTGCACCGTCTCGCGGCTCGCATGCGCCGCTTCCGCCAGCCGTATCTCGATCATCTGCGCGGCGTAGTTCCACTCATACACCGCCGACGCCGCGTCCAGTCCCTCATAGCATTGCAGCCGCAGCAACCGCCGCCCCAGCGCGCTCGCCAGCACCTTCGCGATCTCGGTCTTCCCGGTGCCCGGTTCACCCTCCAGGAACAGCGGCTTCCCCATCTTCAGCGCCAGGAAGACCGACACGCTCAGGGCCCGGTCGGCGACATAGCCCTGGGTGGACAGCAGCGCCGAAGTCTGGTCGATGGATTGCGGCAGGGACGGGGTCATGGAAGCCGAGGTTAAATCAGCCGGCGCAGCGGCGAAAGCTGGCGCGCCGGTCAGGCGGAACACGCTTGTCGGCATGGCCTGCATGGCCGCCTCGGCCTTCCTGTTCATGACCGGCAACGCCATCATCAAGCTCCTGGCCGAGAGCGGCATCCCGCCCATCGAGACGGTGCTGTTCCGCAGCAGCCTCTCGCTCGTCCTCCTCGCCCCGTTCGCCTTCTCCGCCGCGACGGCGCTGCGCACGTCCAAGGCGGGTCTTCATGTCCTGCGCAGCCTGGTCCAGGCGGGCTCGATGATCTGCTTCTTCACCGGGATCGCCTCGCCGGCGGTGACCCTTACGGAAGCTAACGCGCTCGAATTCACCTCGCCGATCTTCGCGACCCTTCTCGCGATGCTCTTCTTCGGCGAGGTCGTCCGCACCCGCCGCCTGATCGCGATGGCGGTCGGCTTCCTCGGCGCCCTCGTCGCGCTCCGGCCGGGCTTCGCCGAAGTCACCGACGGCCACCTGCTGATGCTGCTCGCCAACGTCCTTTGGGCGGCGGTGCTGCTCATGATCCGCAACCTGTCGCAGACCGAGAGCGCCCTCACGCAGTCGCTCTATATCGGCCTCGTCCTCACGCCGCTTGCAGCAGTCCTGGCGGTCCCCGTCTGGGTCACGCCCAACCCGGCCCAGCTCGCCTTGCTCTGCACCGTCGGCGCCACCGCGACGCTCGGCCAGTATATCTTCGCCCAGGCTTTCCGCTACGCCGAGATGTCCGCTGTCCTGCCGCTCGACTTCACCAAGCTCCTGTGGTCGTCGACCTACGGCTATCTCATCTTCGCCCGCCTGCCGGACGCCTTCGTCCTTCTCGGCGGCGCCATCATCTTCAGCGCCGGCGCCTACATCACCCTGCGCGAAGCCCAAATGCAGCGGGCGAAAAGCGCCTAGAAGCGTGCGTGGTTCGAGGCTCGACCGCTCCGCGTTCGAGCGCCTCACCATGGCAGAAGTTTTATGAAGCCCAACAAAATACTTGCCATGGTGAGGTGCTCGGTGGCGTCCGCCACCGAGCCTCGAGCCACGCACGCCGGCTGAACCGCACTGATCGGCCGAGCAACTACCCCACCGCCTTCGCCACCGCGCGCTTCGCCATGACCGTCACCAGATGCGCCCGGTATTCCGCGCTGCCGTGCAGGTCCGCGTTCATCCCATCGGCCGATTGCTTCACCCCGGCCACCGCGTCCGCCGAAAAACGCTTCGCCAGCGCCGCTTCCATGTCGCTCTGCCGGAACACGCTCGGCGCCGCGCCCGTCACCGCGACGCGTACGCCGCCGGCCGTCTTCGCCACGAACACCCCGACCATCGCGTAGCGCGAGGCGGGGTTGCGGAATTTCTCGTAGCCCGCCTTCTCCGGCACCGGGAACGCGATCTTCGTCACGATCTCGCCCGGCTCCAGCGCCGTCTCGAACATGCCGGTGAAGAACGCGTCCGCCGTGATCGTCCGCTTGGTCGTGTGCACCGTCGCGTTCAGCGCGACGACCGCCGCGGGATAATCCGCCGACGGGTCGGCATTGGCGATCGAGCCGCCGATCGTGCCGCGGTGGCGCACGGCGGGGTCGCCGATCATCCCGGCGAGATCGGCGAGGGCAGGGATGGCCTTCGCCACCTCGGCCGAGTTCTGCACCGCCTCGTGACGCGTGCCCGCGCCGATCGTCACGACACCGCCTGACACCGTGATGCCCTTCAGTTCGGCGAGGCCGCCGAGGTCGATCACGTCGGACGGCGCCGCGAGCCGCTGCTTCATCGTGGGGATCAGCGTCTGCCCGCCGCTCATGAATTTCGGGTCGCCCGCGCCCGAGAACAGCTTGGCCGCATCGTTCAGCGACGACGGCCGGTGATAGTCGAACTTGTACATCGGCGTTCCCTATTCTTGCGTTCAGGGTGTGTCTGACTTGAAGCGGACGGTGTCGTCAGCTTGCCCCGCGAGAACCTCCGCGGCGAGGCCCTCGAGATACTCCGAACCCTTCACCGTCTGTCCCGTATCCTCGTCCTTAACCTCGACCGTCTTGATCCGATCGAAATAGGCTTGTGCTGCCGCCTTGTCGCCGAAGCGGTAGGAGTAGTGGCCAAGGATGAAGAGCGTCTCCTGAAGCGCGAACCCGGAGAGCGTTCCGCCATCCAGCATTTTCTTGTGAAGCCCCAGGGCCTTTCGCCGGTATGCGTCGGCCTCAGGATCGGCCCGCAGCTGCCACGCCATATAGCGCAGCATGAATGCCTTGAACTCGTCGTCGGTCTCGCGGACGGCATAGATTTCCTCCATGCGGCGCGCGAGCCCGATCAGTTCAAGTCCCTTCAGCGGGTCGGAGCCTTTCGTCTTCAGAAAGGCCGCGACAGCCTCTTTCTCGGTAGGCTTCAGTTCGAAGTCGGATGGGAAGCTGAGGAAGCCGCTCTTGTCGCAGCGCCAAATGAACTGCGGGTAGTCCCAGGGCGAGAAGACGAGATCATACTTCGAAGGCCACTGATAAACGTATCCGCCAGACGATGCGAGTTCCGGCGTCTGGCACTTCGACCCATCGGCGAATGGATCGGGGTGCGTCGCGTCGAAATCGAAGGTGATCGCGTTCGCCCCGCCGGCGAACGCCAGCAAGGCCACGGCGAGGATGGTCGCGCGTCTCATTCCGCCGCCAGCTTCGCCGCCTGCGCCGCGCGCCAGACGCGTTCGGGCGTGGCGGGCATGGCAAAGTCGCGGATCTTCAGGGCGTCGGTGATGGCGTTGATGACGGCCGGCGGCGCGGCGATGGCGCCGGCCTCGCCGCAGCCCTTTATGCCGAGCGGGTTCGACGGGCAGGGCGTGCTCGTCAGCCCCAGCGCGAAGCTCGGCAGGTTGTCGGCGCGCGGCATGGTGTAATCCATGTAGCTGCCGGTCAGGAGCTGGCCGTCGTCCGAATAGACCCCGACCTCCAGCATCGCCTGGCCGATCCCTTGGGCGATCCCGCCATGCACCTGGCCCTCGACGATCATCGGATTGATGACGACGCCGAAATCGTCCACCGCCACAAACCGATCGATGGTAACGACACCGGTATCCGGGTCGACCTCCGCCTCGCAGATATGGCATCCGGCCGGGAAGGTGAAGTTCAGCGGGTCGTAGAACGCGCTTTCCTTCAGGCCCGGCTCGATCTCGCTCGTCGGAAATTTGTGCCCGACATAGGCCGCCAGCGACACCTCCGGGAACGACAGCGACTTGTCGGTCCCCGCGACGGTGAACTTGCCGTCCTTGAACTCGATGTCGCCGGCCGCGGCTTCCATCAGATGCGCCGCGATCTTCTTCGCCTTGGCCTCGACCTTGTCGAGCGCCTTGGCGATCGCGCTCATGCCGACCGCGCCGGAGCGCGAGCCATAGGTGCCCATGCCGAATTGCACCTTGTCGGTGTCGCCGTGCACGATCTCGATACTCTCCAGCGGCACGCCCAGCCGCTCGCTCACGAGCTGCGCGAAGGTCGTCTCGTGGCCCTGGCCGTGGCTGTGCGAGCCGGTCAGCACCTCCACCGAGCCCGTCGGGTTCACCCGCACCTCAGCGCTCTCCCAGAGGCCCACGCCCGCGCCCAGCGATCCCACCGCCGCCGAGGGCGCGATGCCGCAGGCCTCGATATAGGTCGAGAAGCCGATACCGCGCCTCTTGCCCTTGGCTTCGGAGGCCGAACGTCGCGCCGCGAAGCCGGTATAGTCGGCCAGCTCCATCGCCTTGTTCAGCGAGGCCTCGTAGTCGCCGATGTCATAGACCATGATGACCGGCGTCTGATGCGGGAAGCTGCGGATGAAATTCTTCCGCCGGAAGTCGGCGGGGTCCATGCCCGTTTCGCGCGCCGCCTGTTCGACCAGCCGCTCCACCACATAGGTCGCTTCCGGCCGCCCGGCGCCGCGATAGGCATCGACCGGCGCCGTGTGGGTGTAGACGCCCAGCACCTCGGCATAGATCGCGGGAATGTCGTACTGGCCCGACAGCAGCGTCGCATAGAGATAGGTCGGCACCGACGAAGCGAAGGTCGACAGATACGCCCCGAGATTGGCGACCGTCCGCACCCTGAGGCCGGTGATCTTGCCGTCCGCATCCAGCGCCAGCGCCGCATGGGTGTGGTGGTCGCGGCCATGGGCGTCGGCGAGGAAGGCCTCGGACCGCTCGCCCGTCCACTTCACCGGCCGGCCGACCTTGCGGGCGGCCCACACGCACACCGTCTCCTCGGCATAGATGAAGATCTTCGAGCCGAAGCCGCCGCCGACATCCGGCGCGATCACCCGCAGCTTGTTCTCCGGCGCGATGCCGATGAAGGCCGACAGCACCAGCCGCGCGACATGGGGGTTCTGGCTCGTCGTATAGAGCGTATGGATCCCCGTCCCGGAATCGTAGTCGCCGATCGCCGCGCGCGGCTCCATCGCGTTCGGGATCAGCCGGTTGTTCGTCAGGTCCAGCGACACGATCTTCGCCGCCTTCGTGAAGGCGTCGGTCGTTTCTTTGAGGTTGCCCAGTTCCCAGTCGAACACCGTGTTGTGCGCGATGTCGTCATGCACCAGCGGCGCGTCGGCGGTGAGCGCGATCTTGCCGTCGACCACCGCCGGCAGCGCGTCATAGTCGACCATGACAGCCTCGGCGCCGTCCTTCGCCTGCGCCGCCGTCTCGGCGATCACCACCGCGACATGGTCGCCGGCATAGCGTACCTTGCCCTGGGCGAGGGCAGGGTGGGGCCCGGCCTTCATCGGCGTGCCGTCCTTCGAATGGACCATCCAGCCGCAGATCAGCCCGCCGATCTTGTCCGCCGCGAGGTCCTCGCCGGTGAGCACGGCGATCACGCCGGGCGAGGCCAGCGCCGCGCTCGCGTCGATCCCGTTGATCTTCGCATGCGCGTGCGGGCTGCGCACGAAATAGGCGTAGGCCTGGCCCGGACGGTTGATGTCGTCCGTATAATTGCCCTTGCCGGTGATGAAGCGGAAATCTTCCTTCCGCTTGACCGCGGCGCCGATTCCCGTGGCGGTCATGCGGCCTTCGCCTTCTCTTTCATGACGTCGCTGGCGGCTTCGATCGCCCTGACGATGTTGTGGTAGCCCGTGCAGCGGCAGATATTCCCCTCCAGCTCCTGCCGGATGGTCTGCTCGTCCATGCCCTCCGGATGGCGGCGGATCATGTCGACGGCCGTCATGATCATCCCCGGCGTGCAGAAGCCGCACTGGAGCCCGTGATGCTCGCGGAAGGCCTCCTGCACCGGGTGCAGCTTGCCGTCCTTGGCCAGGCCCTCGATGGTCGTGACCGCGGCCCCCTCCGCCTGCACCGCCAGCATGGTGCAGGACTTGATCGCCAGCCCGTCGACATGGACCACGCAGGCGCCGCACTGGCTGGTGTCGCAGCCGACATGGGTGCCCGTCAGGCGCAATTTCTCGCGCAGATACTCGACGAGCAGCGTACGCGGCTCGACCTCGGCGGAAACGGCCTTGCCGTTCACCGTCATGGACACGACGGTCATGCGGAACCTCCAGAAACTGCTCAAGCCCGACGCGGCGCCTCGCCCGGCACCGTCGTAAATTGTTCCACATCTTCGCCGCCCCCGGCGCTACGTCAACCGGGGAACCGGCCGGCCGCGGCGCCTTGCCGTCTACGGAGTCGGGGACGCAGGCCATGCGACCGCCGCGCGTGATCCGTTTTCTTCCGTCTTTGCGCTGGGGTGATTGAGGGCCGCCGCAGGGGCGACCGGGAACTCTGGAGCAGATATGGCCGCTTACAACATCACGGGCGCGGGCGGGGTGGTGGATCTCCGCGGGGTGGACATCACCGGCGACGGGATGACCTTCGCGACGTCGGCCCTGACGACTGCCCTGGTCCAAACATCACAGTTCAGTTCCCAGGGGCCGCAGCCGCTCGACGCCCTGTTCACGAACAACCAGTTCTCGAACGTGCTTCGCTTCTCTGTGAACAGCAACAGCTTCAACGGATCGGCCTTCACCTTCGCAAACTTCACCCCGTCAAACCTGATCCAATGGGTCGCCGGGGGCGGCGGCACGAACCTCACCACGAGCGACCGCAGTGACTCGATCCTCCTCGGAATGGGGGATCACACCGTCAACAGCCTCGGCGGCAACGACATCCTGACCTATGCCAAGGGCAACTATACGTTCAACGCCGGATCGGGCGTAGACATGCTCGTTGCCGACTTCAGCTACGCGACCGCCTATGGCGTCAGCTCGGCTACGCTGACGAGCGGGTCTGACGGCTATTCCGGACAGTTTTACACGGGCGGGGGGCTAGAGGGCGGCGTTATCTTCAGCGGCGTCGACCGCTTCCGGATCACCGGCACACAGTTCGCCGACGATATCCGCAGCGGCAATGGCAACGACACGCTCGCGGGCGGAGCCGGCAACGATACGCTGAACAGCGGCAAGGGGGACGACACGATCGACGGCGGGGCCGGCAGCGCGGACCGCTGGATCGCCGACCAGTCGGGAGACAACGGGGCCCTTGGCATGACGTTCGACATGCGGTCCAATATCTATATTGGCGTCGGCCACGTAACCAATATCGAGGCCGTCGAGCTGAAGCTCGGCGCCGGCAACGACTTCATCATCACGTCCATAGGGGCGCTGAACGACACCCTTATCGGCGGCGCCGGCAATGACACCATCAGCCTCGCTCAGGGCGAGGACCGCTTCGAGGGCGGCACCGGCGACGACCTCCTGATCGCCGACTTCAGCGGTGCCACGATCTACGGTCTCAGCTCGGACGGCGCCTTCGCCCCCGACGCGAGCGGCTTCTCGGGGCAGTTCTTCACCGGCGGCCGCATCGAAGGCGCTGTCGTCTTCACCGGCGTCGACCGCTTCGACGTCACCGGCACCAAGTTCGACGACGTCATCCGCACCGGCGACAATGGCGACACGATCACCGGCGGCGACGGCAACGACGACCTCAACTCCGCCGCGGGCGCCGCGACCATCAACGGCGGCGCGGGCATCGACACCTGGCGCGCCGACCTCTCGGCCTTCAGCCAGGCCTTCGCCTTCGACGCCGCCCTCGCCGGCGTCCAGAACATCGGCAGCGGCAACAGCATCACCAGCATCGAGGCCCTCTACGTCACCAGCGGCGCCGGCAACGACAGCTTTCTCACCTACGCCAACGGGAAAAGCGACTCGATCGACGGCGGCGCCGGGAACGACACGATCGGTGTCGGCGGCGGCAACGATACCGCGGTGGGCGGTAGCGGCGACGATCTCCTGATCGTCGACTATTCCGCCGCGGGCGGAAGCTTCGTCTCGAACGCCACCGTCATCTCCAATTCCTTCGACAGCAGCATCACCTTCAGCGGCTTCGAACGCCTCCAGGTGACGACCGGCGCGGGCAACGACGACATCGTCGGCTGGACCGGCAACGACCGGATCGACGGCGGCGCCGGGAACGACACCCTCAGGGGCGGCAACGGCAATGACACGCTGACCGGCGGCGACGGCACCGACACCCTGACCGGCGGCGCCGGGAACGACACCTACGTCATCACCAGCGGCGACACGATCGTCGAGGCAGCCGGCGGCGGTACCGACACCGTGCAAAGCGACACAACCGTCGCCGCCCTTGCGGCCAATGTCGAACGCCTCTTCCTCACCGGCACCAGCGCGATCAACGGCGCCGGCAACGAACTCGCCAACCAGATCAACGGCAACACCGCCAACAACCAGATCATTGGTCTCGACGGCAACGACAGCCTGCTCGGCGGCGCCGGCGGCGATACGCTCCAGGGCGCCGCAGGGGCCGACCGCCTCACCGGCGGCACCCAGCGCGACAAGCTCATCCCCGGCGTTGACGGCGATCAGGACGTTCTGATCTTCAACATCGTGAACGACTCCACCGGCGTCACCCGCGACGTGATCGACCGGATCGACCTGAACGGCGAGGACAAGATCGACCTGTCGACGGGCATCCCGACGGCGATCGCGTCCATGATCGCAACAGGCACCCTGTCGACAGCGACCTTCAACGCCGACCTCGCCGCTGCGGTAAACGCCGCCGCACTACCGGCCGGCCAGGCCGTCCTCTTCGACCCGAACGGTGGCGACCTCGACCAGACCGGCATGGTCTACCTCGTCGTCGACGCGAACGGCGTCGCCGGCTACCAGGCCAACCAGGACTGGGTGTTCCAGCTCGAAAACCACACCGGAACGCTTACGGTGGACGACTTCATCTGAACGAGCGGGCGCTGCCTGCGCCCATCGGCCTCAGCGAAACCGGTTGACCGCCCGGAACGGGCCGCGACAATTACACGCGGCCCTTGGGCGCTCCCGCAGCCCGTGCGCAAGACACGGGGCCGTGCGGAGGAAGCGTGCCCATACCGAACGATCCGTTGCTCGGCGGCCAGTGGCATCTGCGCCAGACCGGCGACGGCCTGTACGACCTGAACGTCGCAGGCGCCTGGCAACTCGGCTATTCGGGCGCCGGCACGCGCACCGTGGTGATCGACGACGGCTTCGACTACACCCACCCCGATCTCGACCCGAACTACGACCGCGATCTCGACTACGGCTATTGGGACGGCGTGCCCGACGCCTTTGCGGCGTCGAACGTCAATCACGGCACCGCGGTCGCGGGCCTCATCGGCGCTGCGGCCAACGGCGTTGGAACCGTCGGCGTCGCGTTCGGCACCAGCCTCGTCGGCTATTCGAGCTATCCCTACCTTACGAACCGCTATCTCGTCGAAACCGCGCGGACGATACACGACGCGGCCGCGCTCGCCGATGCCGACATCGCCAATATGAGCCGCACCATCGTCGGCACCGGCATTGGCAGCTATACCGGCATTGGCAGCTATAACGACGGCTATTCCGCGTCGCTCTTCGCCGACATCGACGCCGCGATCGCCTTCGCCACCACCAGCGGACGCGGCGGGCTCGGCATGACCATCGTCAAAGCCGCCGGCAACTGGCGCGGCGATCTCAATTCCGACAATTGGGGCCAGGATACGCGCCAGGTGAATGTCGCGGCCCTCGAACAGGACGGCTTCGTCACCGACTTCTCCACCTATGGCTCGGCGCTGCTCGTATCGGCCTTCGGCGTGACGAATATCCTCACGACCGACCGCGTCGGCGAGAACCCGTTCGATCCCGGTACCTTCGCCGGCTATGTCGCGGGCGACTATTACTACAATTTCGGCGGCACCTCGGCGGCGGCACCGATGGTGGCCGGCGTCGTCGCGCTGATGTACGAGGCCGAGCCCGGCCTCGGCTGGCGCGACGTGCAGTCCATCCTTGCCATGACCGCCCGGCGCGTCGGCGATGGGCCGGCGGAATACCGCGTCCACCTGCGCTACCCGTGGGAATGGAATGGCGCGGGCACGTGGAACGGCGGCGCGCTCCATTTCAGCAACGACTACGGCTACGGCCTCGTCGATGCGACGGCCGCCGTCCGCCTCGCCGAAACCTGGCTCGACGTGCTGCCCGCGCAGACCTCGGCCAACGAACATCATGCCTCGGCCGACATGCTGGACGCGACGGTGACGATCCCTGACGGCAATGCCTCGGGCACGGTCTTCACCGCCGGCATCGCCGCCGATGTCGAGGTCGAGCGCGTCACCGTGACGCTCACCTTTTCGGCTGCGCGCACCGAAGACCTCGTCGTCATCGTCACCTCGCCCGACGGCGCCACCAGCATGCTCGTTGACGGCGCAGCCAGCGACGGCCTGTTCGCCGGCACCTGGACGTTCGAAAGTCAGGCCTTCCGCGGTGAGCGTGCCGCGGGCCAATGGTCGGTGAAAGTCGTCGACCGCTACGCGCGCAGCTTCGCGACGGCACTCTCCGTCAGCGACATCGTCCTCAACGTCTGGGGCCGCGACGACGCCGGCGACCGCTATGTCTTCACCGACGAGTATGCGCGCTTCGCCGGTATCGACGGCCATGGCACCGTTACCGCTACGAATGGCGGCCGTGACGGGATCGTCGCCGCCGCGGTCGGCGGCAACTCCATCATCGACCTGAACCCCGGTGCGATCAGCACGATCGCCGGCAAAGCGCTCACCATCGCGGCCGGCACCTTCATCGAGGACGCCTATGGCGGCATCGGCAACGATACCCTCATCGGCAACACGCTCCCCAACCGCCTGGTCGGCGGCCGCGGCAATGACACCTATGTGGTCTCCGCCGGCGATACCGTCGTCGAGAACCCAGGCGAAGGCACCGACACGGTCCGCAGCAACGTTACCTACACCCTCGGCACCCATCTGGAGCGCCTCGTCCTGACGGGCACCGCGGCGATCAACGGCACCGGGAATGCGCTCGCCAACCAGATCAACGGCAACACCGGCAACAACCTCCTCGCCGGAGGCGCCGGCAACGATACCATCACCGCTGCAGCCGGCGGCGACACGCTTCAGGGCGGCGCCGGCACCGACCGCCTCATCGGCGGCACCCAGCGCGACAAGCTCATCCCCGGAGTCGACGGTGACCACGATATCCTGGTGTTCACCATTCTGAACGATTCGACCGGCGTCACCCGCGACGTCATCGACCGCATCGACTTCAACGCCGAGGACAAGATCGACCTACCGGGCACCGTCACGGGAATCGCCGCGCAGGTGACGGGCGGCGTCCTGAACACCGCCACCTTCAACGCCAACCTTGCCGCCGCCATCGGCCCCGCCCAACTCGCCGCCGGCCAGGCCATCCTCTTCGACCCCACCAGCGGCAACCAGGACCTCGCCAACACGATCTACCTCGTCGTCGACGCCAACGGCGTCGCCGGTTACCAGGCCAATCAGGACTGGGTGTTCCAGCTCGAAAACAGCACCGGAACGCTCACGGTCGACGACTTTATGTGAGCCAGAGGGCGAGGACGATCAGGGCGGCCACGACGGCGATCAGGCCGCCCGCCCAGACGAGGGGCGGCAATCCGCCGCGGGGGCGCTCGACCTCGGCGCCGGTCGCGGCGTCCACCATTTTCACCTCGCCGAAGCCCTGCGAGAACTTCTCGAAGAATTCGTCCGCGAGCTTGCGCGCAACGCCGTCGATCAGCCGCTGGCCGATCTGGGCGATCTTCCCGCCCACCGTCGCCTTCACGGTGTAGATCAGGCGCGTGCCGGCGGCCTCGGGGACCAGTTCCACCTTGGCTTCGCCCTTGGCGAAACCGGCCGCGCCGCCGGAGCCTTCACCCTTGATTGTGTAGGATTTAGGGGGGGTTAGATCGAGAAGTTGAACCTTGCCTTTGAACTTGGCCTTTACTGGACCGATCGACTGCGTCGCGACCGCCTCGAATTCATTGTCGCCGGTCTTGGTCAGGCTCTCGCAGCCGGGCAGGGCCGCCTTCAGCTTCTCCGGGTCGTTGAGGGCCGCCCAGACCGCTTCGGGCGGTGCGGGAACGAGATAGGCGCCATTCAAATCCATCTAAATCTGTTCCTTTAAGGTCACGGCCCTGCGCCTTCCCATTCCTCGCCAATCTGTTAACGTCCGCAAGGGTGTGGCTGCTTGGTCTTGGGGGAGTTGGGTGTCTGATCGTGGTTTTGGCGGCCGTGGTGGCGGCGGCGCGCCGGAAGAGCTCTTCGAATCCGAAGGGACGTTGAAGTGGTTTGATCCCGGCAAAGGGTTTGGCTTTGTAACACTGGCGGACAATCAGGGCGATGCCCTGATCCATCAGACATGCCTGCGCAATTCCGGCGTCGAGAATCCGCCGCAGAACGCGCGCATGCTGCTCGAAATCGCCAAGCGCCCGAAAGGCCTTCAGGCGGTTCGTCTGATCAATCTCGCCGACGCCGACGGCAATCCGGTGACCATTACCGAAGCGCCGAAATACCAGCCGCGCGAGCCGCGGGGCGATCGTTTTGGCGGCGGCGGTGACCGGTTTGGCGGCGGAGGCGGCGATCGTTTCGGCGGTAGCGGCGACCGGTACGGCGGTGGCGGTGACCGGTTTGGCGGCGGTGGCGATCGATTCGGCGGGGGTGACCGCGGTGGGTTCGGCGAGCGCCGGCCGCGCCGTGACTTCGGCGACCGCGGCGGCGATCGCTTCGGTGGTGGCGGTGGTGACCGCTTCGGCGGTGGCGGCGACCGCTATGGCGGCGGAGGCGGCGATCGTTTCGGCGGCGGCGACCGCTTCGGCGGTGGGGGCGGCGGCTATGGCGACCGCAAGCCGCGCCGTGACTTCGGCGACCGCGGCGGCTCCTCGATGCCCGAGGTCGTCCCGACCGGCGATCCCGAGCCCGCAACGGTAAAGTGGTTCAACCGCGCGAAGGGCTATGGCTTCGTCCAGCGCGGCGACGGCAACTCACCCGACATCTTCGTCCATATGGAAACGCTGCGCCGCGCCAATCTGCGCGAGCTGGAGCCGGGCCAGAAGGTCACGGTCCGCCTCGGCAACGGCCCGAAGGGCGTCATGGTGGCCGAGATCAAGCTCGACGAATAGGCGCTGCCAGTAACCGAGGAGCCGAGGGCCGCATCCGATTATGCGGCCCTTTGTCTTGTGTGCGGTCAGCCCGGCTGCATCAGGTATTCGCTGCCCGGCCGGGCCTTCCCGATGAGCCCCATGCTTTCGAGATATTGCGCGAAAGCCGAATACCGTGACGCGTCGGCCGCACGCGTGACATGGGCGAACCGGATCAGCGTGTCGCGGAAGGCGCGCTTGTTCAGCTCGTCGTCGAGCTGCGGGCGCCCGTCGATGAACATGCCCCAGGCGGTGTCCGGCTTGTTGATGGTCAGCGCGACGCCTTCCTGGATCGCATCCAGGAAGGCCGCCATCTGCGCCCCCATGGCCTTCCCGCGCTGCGCTACGAAGACCAGCTCATCATAGGACGGCACGCCGAAATCCTCGACGAAGAAAGACTGCGCCGGCTTACCCTCGATCGCGAGGATGTTCAGTTCGTAATTCCGGTATGCGCCGATCACCGCATCCGCCGCGCCAGACATCAGCGACTGCGCCAGCGTGAAGTTCACGTTCACGAGCTCGACATCCTTGAGCGTCAGCCCGGCCGTGCCCAGCATCGTGCCCAGCAGCCCGTCTTCGAACCCGCCCACCGAGAAGCCGACCTTGCGGCCCTTGAGGTCCGCTATCGTCTTCACCGGCCCGTCGCCAAGCGCCAGCAGCATGTTGAGCGGCGTGTCGATCAGCACTCCGATGCGGGCGAGCGGCAGGCCCTGGTCGACCTGCATCGTGAGCTGCGGCTGATAGGTGATCGCGATGTCTGCCTGGCCCGCCGCGACGAGCTTCGGCGGGTCGTTGGGGTCCGCGGGCTCGACGATCTCGACCGCCAGGCCGCGCCGCGCGAAGGCACCGGATTTCTCCGCCACCAGGATAGGCGCGTGGTTCGGGTTGATGTACCAGTCGAGCAGCAGCTTCAGCGGCGTCATGCCGCCTTCCGCGCGCACCGGCAAAGCGCCCGCCAGAGCCATCGCGCCCGCTGCCGCCATCACGCCGCGGCGCGTCAGTCCTCGCGCATCCATGGTGTCATCCTCCTCGTCACTGTGTCGATCAATCCGGTGAAGGCGATGGCGAGCGCGAACAGCGTCGCCAGCGCGGCAAACATCAGCGGCGCCTGGGCGCGCGAATTGGCCCAGGTCATCAGATAGCCGAGCCCCGAACTCGCCCCGACCCATTCGCCGATCACCGCCGCGATCGCCGCGACGCCTGCCCCGACGCGCAGGCCTGTGCCGAGATCGGGCAGGGCGGAGGGGATGGTAATGTGGCGCAGCGCCCGCAGCCGCGCGCCGATCCCGTCGCCGGCCATCACGCGCGCCGCCTCGCGCAGCGCCGTCGGCGTCCGTCGCATGCCGTCGGCGAAGGCGATCGCGACCGGGAAGAAGATCACCAGCGCCGCGATCGCGATCTTCGGCGCCAGCCCGTAGCCCATCCAGATCACGAAGATCGGCGCCAGCGCGAAGACCGGGATCGCCTGGCTCGTCACCAGCACCGGCTGGAGCACGAAGCGCACCGGCGCCGCCACACTCATCGCCAGCGCACACAGGACGCCCAGCACGGCGCCCGCGACAAAACCCAGCACCATCTCGATGGCCGTGACCGCCGCATTCTCCAGGATGAACACCCGCTGCGCCCACCAAACCTCGCCGACGCGCGCCGGAACCGGCAGGATGTAGTCGGGCAGGGCGGTCGCCCAGTGCACCGCCTGCCAGACGACGACCAGCAATGCGACGACCGCGAACGACGACAGCACCAGCCTCATGCCGCCACCGCCGTATCGAGCGCCGAGAGCATCTGCTGATGCAGGTCGCGCAGGCTCGGATCATAGGGGTCACGCACCGTGCCGGGCGGCGCCTTGGGCGGTGCCTCGTCCAGCACGACCCGCGCCGGCGCGCCCGCCAGCACGACGAGCCGGTCGGCGACCGTCAGCGCCTCCGCCGGGTCGTGCGTCACCATCACCACCGTCCGGTCGACCAGCAGCCTCCGCGTCAGCGCCTGCACGCTTCGCCGCGTGATCGCATCGAGCGCGGCGAACGGCTCGTCCAGCAGCGCGACAGAGCAGTCCTCATAGAGCAGCCGCGCCAGCGCCACCCGCTTGCGCATGCCGCCCGACATCGCGGCTGGTCGCTCATCGCGCCCGTCCAGCCCCACCGACCGCAGCAGCTCCCGCGCCCGAGCTTCGTCCGCCCCCAGCCCGCGCAGCCGGTCGCCCAGCGTCACGTTCGCCAGCGGTCGCGCCCAGGGCATCAGCGCGTCGTCCTGCGCCATGAGCGCCGCCCGCCCGTCGAGGTAGATGGCGCCGGCCGCCAGTGGCACCAGCCCGGCGATAGCCCGCAGCAATGTGGATTTGCCGACCCCGCTCGGCCCCAGCAGGCACACGAACGCGCCCGGTTCGATCGCAAGGTTCAGGCCTGCAAACAGCGGCGCGCTGCCGAAGGTCAGCGTCACGCCCAGAAGATCGATCCGCCCCCGCGCAGGCCCCGAAACAGACAACGCCCCGTCCCTCCGCCGGTCCTAACCGGTTCAGGTTCAAGGGGTCGTTCCTGTCGGAACCTCTCAGCCCATCTGTAGGCTCCCCCCGGATATGCCCATTATAGCCGGGCCGGGCGCCCGAGCAAATTCCGTCGCGGATTTCGCTCGACGCCGCGCCGAATCCGCGCTCGATTCACGCGTATGAAGAGTTCATCCGTTCTCGGCGCCATTCTGCTCACAGGCTGTAGCGGTGCCGCCTCCGTGCCGCCTGAACCCCTGAACTGGGAGAGGGGTGAACTCATGATCGAGACGAAAACCGGCGTCTACGCCTTCGACATCGAGATCGCAGACGACGAGGCCGAGCGCTCCCGCGGCCTCATGTACCGCACCGCAATGGCCCCGGATGCGGGCATGATCTTCGAATACGATGCGCCCCAGCAGATCAACATCTGGATGAAGAACACGGTCCTGCCGCTGGACATCGTTTATGTCGGCGCCAATGGCCGGGTGATCAACGTGGCGCCGAACGCCAAGCCCTACAGCCTCGACCTCATCCCGTCGGACGGCCCCGCGCTTGCCGCGATCGAATTCAACGCCGGCACGGCGGCACGCATCGGCCTCGCCCCCGGCGATACCGTTCGTTCGCCCTTTTTCCGCAATGTGAAGCCATGACCGACGAGATCGTCCCGCCGCCCCCCGGCTGGGTGGAAGCCACCAATCGCGGGCCGTTCACGACCCATAACGGCCCGCTCTACAAATTCGACGACGGCGAGATATGGAAGCGGGGGTTCCGCGCGCTCCACCGCCACTGCAACGGCTTCGGCCTCGTCCATGGCGGCTGGTTCATGGCCTTCGCCGACGGACTGCTTGGCGAAGCGGTCGGCCGCGCCGCCGCCGCGCCCTTCCTGACGGTGCGAATGACCTCCGACTTCCTCGCTTCGGCCCGCACCGGCGACTGGATCGAGGGCACCGCCCGCTGCACGCGCTTCACCCGCACCATGGGCTTTGCCGAGGGCGAGATGCGGGTCGGCGACAAGCTCGTCTTCACCGCCTCGGGCGTATTTAAGCTCATGGAGGGCCACGCCCGCCGGAACGCCGAAAAGCGCGGCGCCGAACGCGCCTTGAGCCAAACCCCGCGCCCGTGATACGGCCACGCCCCTTGGTCGGCCGCTTTGGCGGGGCGTAGCGCAGTCTGGTAGCGCATCTGCTTTGGGAGCAGAGGGTCGCGTGTTCGAATCACGCCGCCCCGACCACCTCAGGCCGCAGCCCGGAAATCCCGGATTGGCGTTTTGCGGCAATCTTGCTAAACGCCGCTCATGCTCGCCCGCATCTACAAGCCTGCCAAAACCGCCATGCAGTCCGGCACCGCAAGGTCCCGCGACTGGCTGCTCGAGTTCGAGCCGTCCGAAAAACAGGTGATCGAGCCGCTGATGGGCTGGACGTCCTCCGGCGACACCCGCCGTCAGGTCCGCCTGCATTTCGAGACCCGCGAGGAGGCCGTGGCCTACGCCGAGGCGCACGAGATTCCCTACCAGGTCTTCGAGCCGCGCGAGCGCAAGCCGAACATCCGCGCCTACGCCGACAATTTCAGATACGACCGCAAGGGCCTCTGGACCCACTAGCTTGGGCGGCCTGACCTGGTTCGGCCTTGCCGCCGTCTCGGCCATGCTGCTGACCTACGCGCTGGAGGAACGCTCGCCCTATTTCACGCTGGCGTTCGCGGCAGCCTGTCTCGCCGGGTCGGCTTATGGCTTCCTCCAGGGCGCATGGCCCTTTGGCCTCGTCGAGGCGATCTGGGCTTGCGTCGCTGCCCAACGCTGGCGAAAACGCACTCAACGACCCCGTAGCTCAACCGGATAGAGCACCTGCCTTCTAAGCAGGATGTTGCGTGTTCGAGTCACGCCGGGGTCGCCATTTCTACGCCACGGTATCCGGCCGCTTCCGTTTCTGGCCGACCGTCTCCGCCACGCTTCGTTGCAATCCGTTGGCTTCGCCCAACCGATGTTGCGCCTTGCGCCTCTGATTGTGATCACTTATGTGTGCACAATCTTTACGAGGGAGGCGCCGATGGCCAACCGCATGGGCGTCAAGGAGTTCAGGGCCAACTTTACCATCATCGCCCGCGAGGCGAAGGCGCCGATCGTCGTCACCAATCACGACCGGGTGGTTGGGTATTACACGCCCGCCGACAAGGAGCCGCCAGGACCTGACTCGTTCAAGCGCTTCGTCGAGGCTGCGCGCAGGCTTCGCGCCAATACGGAAGCGCGCGGAATCGACGTCGCCGCCCGGCTGAAAGAGCTCGGCATCGAGGACGACAAGCCCTTCGACGATCCGTGGGCCGAGGGCCAGCCGGCGAAGCCGACGCCTGTACGACGGCGCAGGGCGTGATCGTCCTCGACGCCAATATCGCGATCTCCACGATCGCGGGCATCTACGCCCAGGCGCAGTTGGGTCGCTTGGTGGCGGCCGGGGTCGAGACGGTCATCCCCGCGCCGCAGCTTGCGGAAGCCTATGTCGTGCTGACAGCCAAGCTGGGGGCCGCGCCGGACGATACGATGGCGGCTCTCAATCGCCTCCAGACGGACATTCGCGTCTTGGAGCCCGCGGACTATGGCGCCGCAGAGTCCGCAGCGCGCATGCGCCTGCGTAAGCGCGGGCAGAGTGACTGGCCCGTGCTGGCCGCAGCGCTGGCCTACGGCGCCGAGATATGGAGCAACGACCGGGACTTCTTCGGCGTTGGCGTCCCGGTCTGGTCGACGCGCAACATCCATCTGGCGGGCGCGGCTGCGCCCGTCTAAACGCGTGGCAGCCTCGGCAGGGGGTGGTCGGCAGAGGGGTGGGAGCAGGAAGCGCTCGGCTGTTTTAGACGGGCGTCCCAGCGAAGACGTAGGTATCGGTTTGGTCTACGCTGGGTCGCCAGGCCACACACGGGAAGGCAATGTCATGTGCCGGAACATCAAGACGCTTTTCAACTTCGACCCGCCGGCGACGCATGAGGAGATCGAGGCGGCAGCGCTTCAGTTCGTGCGCAAGCTTTCGGGTTTCAACAAGCCGTCGAAGGCGAATGCCGCGGCATTCGAACGTGCCGTTCACGACATTTCGCACATCGCCCATCATCTGCTGCACGACCTTGAGACCCAGGCGCCGTCGCGCGACCGCGGCATCGAGGCCGAAAAGGCCAGGGCTCGTTCGCGCACCCGCTTCGCCAAAGCTGCCGCTTGAGGCGCGCAGCGGTTGGAGTGCGGACCGGCTATCGTGGCACGGGTGCCCCGTTCGCGCCGCCGTCTTGCCATAGTGGTCGGGCACGTTCAGTGTGACTTGACGCACACGCAATGAGCATGCCCGAAGAGTTCAAGGATCCCATGCGCACGCTGCTCTTCAGCGGTGTGGCCGCCGCCGCCGTGTTGGCGGCGGTGGGCGGATTCCTGTTCTTCGCCAACGTACCGGAGCCCGGCGCAGCCGCCCGCGAGCAGATTCTCGCGGCCGACTCGCCCAAGATCGAGCGCGCCGACATCGACCGCATTGTCGCGGCCCGCAATGCCTTTGCCCCCCGCCCCCAGACCGCCAAGGCCAAGCTTTCCGAGGACGCGTTGAAGTCGGGCGCGATGGCGGCATCTTCGACCGAATCGGCCGCGGCGCCGGTCCTGTCGGACTGGGCCGCGATAGCGCCGCCGGCCTCGCCGGCCGAGGACAAAGCGCCGGGAAACCAGGGGGACGACCTCTTCCGGGAGGGCGAGTATCCCGAGGCTCTGGCATATTGGCGCGCCCAGGCCGAAGCGGGCGACCGCTGGTCGGCCTACCGGCTTGGCTATGAATTCATCGACGGCAAGCCGGAGGTCGTGAAGCGCGACCTTGCGGAAGGCACGCGCTGGATCCGCTTCGCCGCAGAACATAACGAGCCGCATGCCCAGTTCGAACTCGGCCAGCTTTACGAGAGCGGCACGGGGATGGCGGCGAGCCTCACGCAAGCCGCCTCCTGGTATCTGAAATCGGCCGAGCGCGGCCACGTCCACGGCCAATACAATGTCGCGACCATGCTCGAAGCGGGCGACGGCATCGCCGAGGACAAGATCGAGGCGTTGAAATTCTACACGCTGGCCGCCCGCCAGGGCTTCATGAGCGCCCCGGCGGGCTCGGAGGGCAGGGCGACCGAAGACCCCGCCTCGGCCCTGATGAATCTCCGCAGCAAACTACCGCCCGATGCCGTTCGCGAAGCCGAACGCCGGGCGAAGGCCTTCAGGCCGATCCAGGATTGAGGCAGACGGGAAGGGGACGCTTATGGCGGCGCCGGGGGGCGCGGGTTGGTCGAACTGGTCGGGCGACGTCACGGCGTCGCCGCAGGCCGTCTGGCGCCCGCAGAACGAACAGGAACTTGCGGGCCTGATCCGCGGCGTCGCCGGCCCCATACGCCCGGCGGGCTCCGGCCACTCCTTCACGCCGCTCTGCGCCAGCAATGGCGCGATCGTCAGCCTGGAGAACATGACCGGGCTGATCGAGGTCTGGCCCGACCGGCAGGAGGCCGAGTTGTGGGCCGGCACGCCGGTCTATGCCGTCGGCCCGCTGCTCCACCCGCACGGCCTCGCACTCGCCAACCAGGGCGACATCGACCGCCAGACCCTCGGGGGCGCGATCGGCACCGGCACCCACGGCACCGGGATCGGGTTCGGCTCGCTCTCGACCATGGTCACCGGCGTCACGCTGGTGACCGGGTCCGGTGAAATCTTGACCGCAGATCGCAACAACGACCCGGACCTCTTTGATGCAGCGAGAGTTTCCTACGGCTCGCTAGGGGTCATCACGCGTTTCCGGCTGAAGCTCGTGTCGTCTTACGCGCTCAGCGAAGCGAGCTATGTCGAGGAGGCGGGCAAGGTTCTGGAGAAGCTTGAAGAACTTGCCGCAGCACACCGCCATTTCGAGTTTTTCTGGTTTCCGTATTCGGACAAGGTCGTCGTAAAGACGCTCGATATCGCACCTGAGAAGCCCGAGCGGGCGCTCGACATTTCCGCGATGAAGGCGCGCGGCGAACGCGTTTCGTCCGACTCCGTCACCTTCGACCGCATCTGCCGGGTCGTGAAGTGGCTGCCCTGGACCAGCGCATTCTTCCACCGCCTGCTGACCAGCCAGATGGCCAAGGGCGAGGCGAAGCCCGGCCGTGTGCGCTGGAGCTGGGAGACCTTTCCCTCTCCCCGCACCACGCGGTTCAACGAGATGGAATTTTCCGTCCCGCATGCGAAGGCCGCCGACGCCATCCGCGCCGTCGTCGCCCGCATCCGCGCCGAGCGCATCCCCACCGCCTTCCCGATCGAGTTCCGCTTCGTGAAGGGCGACGACATCTGGCTCAGCCCGTTCAGCGGCCGCGACAGCGCGACGCTATCCGTCCACCAGTATCACGCCATGGACCAGTGGCCCTTGTTCAAGGCCTGTCAGGAGGAATTCCTGAAATTCGAAGGCCGGCCGCATTGGGGCAAGCAGCACACGCTGACCGGCCGCGACTTCCTCTGGCTCTATCCCGAATGGCGCCGC
This sequence comes from Alphaproteobacteria bacterium, assembly GCA_020852655.1. Taxonomy (GTDB): domain Bacteria; phylum Pseudomonadota; class Alphaproteobacteria; order Micropepsales; family Micropepsaceae; genus JADZAI01. Next base: position 103 of record JADZAI010000104.1, on the reverse strand, counting down.
TTCCAGTCCGTTCGCCAGCGCGTCGACCCCGAGAACAAGTTCGTCTCGCCCTATCTGCGGACTTTGTTCGAAACCGGCATCGCGGAAACGGAGAAGCCGCATT